>JBJXGN010000018.1:0-156865 GCA_046160585.1 Kofleriaceae bacterium | reverse complement strand
GTACGCGTTCACGGGGTGGAGTCCGGATCTCCTCGCGGCGTGATGGGGATCGACTCCGGACGATCCGCATGATCTAACCGATGCGTGACCAGCCTCGAAGATCGGCTCGCCAAGCTGGAGCGCCTCGTCGAGGCCCAGCAGGTGACGATCGAGGCGCAGGCAGCTCGGATCGCGGTGCTCGAGTCGGAGAACGCCGAGCTTCGTCGCCGACTGGGCGAAAATTCCTCGAACTCGAGCAAGCCACCGTCGAGCGATTCGCCCGCGGATCGCGCAGCTCGGCCCAAGGACGCACCGAGTGGCAAGGCACGCGGCGGCCAGCCCGGCCACAAGGGGCACAAGCGAACGTTTCTTCCGAGCTCGCAGGTTCAGTCGACGACGCAGTGCTTTCCGCCGCAATGCCGCCGGTGCGGCGAGGGACTGCCCAAGCGGCGCGATCCGGATCCGATCCGGCATCAGGTGATCGACATCCCGACAATCGAGCCGGTCGCGAACGACTACTGGCTGCACCGCGTGACGTGCTCGTGCGGCGAGACGACGTGCGGCGTGCTTCCGGCCGGCGTCCCGGCCGGAATGCTCGGCGCTCAAGTGCTGGCGCTGATCGCAGTGCTGACCTCCGACGGCCACATGAGTCGACGTAAGGTGCAGAGCCTGCTGTCGGCCGTCTTCGGGCTCGACGTCTCGCTCGGCACGCTGAGCGAATCGGAGCAGATCGTCAGCGACGCCGTGGCGCCGGCTGTCGACGAGGCTCGTGTGCATGCGCTCACCGAGAAGGTGAAGCATCTCGACGCCACGTCGTGGCGGGAGAGCGGCACGTACCGGAGCTTGTGGACATTGGCGACCGCGACGGTCACCGTGTTCACGATTCTCGGCGACGGGACCCGCGCCGCGCTGATGACCTGGATCGATCGGATCCGCGGCGTACTCGTCACCGATCGCGGCGCGCAGTTCGACTTCTGGGCACTGGAACGGCGGCAAATCTGTTGGGCACATCTCATCCGCAAGTTTGCGAGCTTCAGCGAGCGGCGCGGTCGGCCCGGCGAGATCGGCGCCGACCTGCTGCTGTGGTCGCGGGTGCTGCTGCACTCGTGGCATCGCGTCCGCGATGGCACCGGGACGCGCGCCGACCTTCGATCGGTGGCAACCAACGTCCGAGCGATCGTGGAACGACTACTCGAAGAGGGCGCAGCTCTGCCCACCAAGGGCTTTCAGGGCGCGTGTCGCAACATCCTCGAACACCGCGACGCACTCTGGCGCTTCGTCCACGACTCCAACGTCGAACCGACCAACAACCACGCCGAGCGCGAACTCCGTGGCCTCGTCTGCTGGCGTCGGTGCAGCGGCGGCTCGCAGAGCGAGCGCGGCAACCAGTTCGCCGCGAATCTCACGTCGGTGATTCACACCTGCCGCAAGCAGCACCGAGATGTCCTCACCTATCTCAACTCCGCCATTCAAGCCGCGTTACACGATCGCAAGACGCCGTCCCTGATCGCCGCGCGGTAGTGCGCCCCGTGAACGCGTACCTGTTTATTGCCGCGGAAGATTCCATTGTACACCGTGCTCGACATCTTAAAGTTGTTCGCGAGGGCACGTTGGATGTCGGTGTGGTGGCGCTTTCGCCTGGACGCGACATTCGCGGAACAGTCACCAAACAAGGTCGGACGGTTACTGGGGCCAAGGTATATATTAGACGGAAAGTCGTGACTCCAGAGATGTCTAGGTTGGAAGCGAAACTCGAATGCGGATACTACGAGACTTCGACGGATGAACGAGGCAAGTTCTGTTTCAGAGGCGTCGACGTCCGGGCTGGCCTAGAATTCTCTATGATGTGGGCAGAACATGACGGATGTGCTTCTGCCGCCATTCACATAGGGGGAGCTCAAGAACAGACGGAGTACGACTTGCGTCTCGCCATCGACCCAAGGGGCATCGGGAGCGTCGATAGTATGTAGCCTTAGAACACCGGGCCGGGCGGCGTGTTCTTCAAGCAGCCGCGTGCCTGCGCGCGATCGCTCGACTCGGTGATCTGCGGCCGCGTGATGCAGCCTTCGCCGGAGCAGCGCACGAGAAGCCGGTTGTGCGGATAGTCGACGTCGATCTCGGCCGTCTTCATCGCGCTGGTCCCGAGGATACCGTCGACCTCGGCCTGGTTCGGCCGCAGCTCGGCGCGCAGCGCCTGCAGCGTCACGTTGGCGTCCGCGACAACAAAGATCGGAATGCCCGCGGGCGGCGCGACGTGAAGGATCGCGGGCGCGCCGCAGAACGATGCTTCCGGGTTCTCGCACGGGCAGTCGTCCATGTTGTTGCAGTTGCGCTGCAGCATGAAGTGACTCGTGTAGACCTGCCGGCACGCAGCGCGCGGTGTCGCCGACGACGCCGCGACCAGCGCGAGGTTGGGGATCGTGCCGAAGCGTCCATCGACGGGCCCCGACGGCAGGTTGATCGTGCCCTCGGGTAAGGACTCGAGCGCGGGCGGAATCGGCGGGCACTCGGGATCCACGTCGGGCAGCGTGGGAGGCACGCACGGAGGATGCGCGTCGACGTAGCGGCGATAGGCGGACTCGCCGATCAGCGACGGACCGATGCTCGTCGACATCACGAACAGTGCGTCGGCGCCGCGGTAGCCCTGCGACCAACGCGGCGTGGGCAGATCACCGAGGCACGTGGCGACCGCGATGCGACGACCGCAGAACGACACCTCGGTGCCGCCGATGAGCAGCGTGCCGCCGCCGCGATAGGGCGACGGAAAGACACCGTCGCACGCGCGGGTGCGGAAGACCTCCTCGCCGCCGATGTCCGGCAGTACGAAGATCTGATCGTCACCGAGGCGGAGGCGAACGGCGTCACCGGCGAGCGAGTCGGCGCCGATGATCGCGCCGTAGTCGACGGGGGCGGTGGTGGGGCCGATCACGCACGGCGCGACCGTCTCTTCACACGGGTGGATCGAGATGACCTGCTTGTCGACGAGGACGGCGCGCGGTTGGTCGGCGGGGTCCGCGGGCGTGCGCTGTCCGAGCAGCGTGAACGTCGCCGTTTCGATCGAGGGCGCGGCGGACGGGCCCGGATCGACGAGCGTCACGGGAGAGAGAACGTCGAGCACCGCGGAGCGATCGGGGACGCCGGCCTGCCGCACGCCGAGGCGCAACGCGCCGCTCGAGGTATCGACGAAGATCGGGTATTCGTCGCCCGAAAATTCGTTCGTGGCGAAGCTGTCCGTGATCAGGGTGCAACCGGCGCCGAGGAGCAAACTCGCGACAACCGCGGAGCGGGCGAGGCCTAGGGCCATGGCAGCTCGTGCACGGTCGCTTTGCGCCCGCCGATATCGACGATCGCGCCGATGTCCCACGCCGTGCGATGGAGGTAGCCGAGCGCGAGCGTCAGCGGGCCGTCGACAACGGACGACGTCACGACGCCCGCGTTGTCCTTCGCGGGGTGCTTGATCGGGGCGCCCTGCGCGAGCGGATCGGAGCCGTCGACGCGTAGGCCGCGCAGCGTGCGCGCGGCGTTGCCCTGCGCGTGCACGCGGAACACCGGCTCCTGACCGACGTAGCAGCCCTTCTTGTAGTCGAGGAACTGCGCGAGCGGCGTCTCGAACGGGAAGTGATCATCGTCGACGTCGACGCCGTAGCGGGGGAAGCCCGCGCGGATGCGGAGGCGCTCGACGGCCGGCTCGTTCTCGTCGCACGAGGCGTCGTTGGCGCCGTCGACGATCGGCGCGGTCCACACGGCCGTGACCGTGTCCCAAATCTGGTGCGCGGGGCCGGTGATCGGCTCGAACGTCACGTCGTCCATCACGGCGTACTTCTCGAGGATCGCGCGTGTGGGCTCGGCAATCGCGGTCTCGCACGCGACGAGGTAGCCGTCGCCGAGCTTCGTAATATCGATGACCGAGAGCACGCGGCCCTTGGGCGAGAGAATGGCGCCCCAGCCGTGTGCGCCGTCGGCGAGCGACTCGACGTTGACGGTGGTGAGGCCCTGGAGGAAGCGCGTGGCATCGCTGCCGGCCACGCGGAGGCGGCCCCAGTTCGTACGATCGATGACGACAGTGCTTGTCATGACTTCCTGCCCGCCGCCTGGAGACGCGCCGTGCGCCGGGTCTCGGCCTCGGCGTGTCGGCGGCGGTCGTTCTCCGTTTGTAGCGTCAATGCGGGCAGTGGGCGAGGGCGGCCGTCCTCACCGATGGCGACGAACGTCAGGTACGACTTGGTGACGTAGCGGTGCACGCCCGTCGTCATGTCCTCGGTGTCGACACGACAGCCGACCTCCATGGACGTACGCGAGACGTAGTTCACCTGCGCTTGCAGGAGGACCACCTCGCCGACGTGGACGGGCGACAGGAAGTCGAGCCGGTCGATCGATGCGGTGAGTACCGCGCCGGAGGCGTGGCGCATCGCCGCGACGCCCGCGCAGACGTCGATCCACTGCATCATGATCCCGCCGAACATGACGCCGGCGACACCGTTGGTGTGCATCGGCATCACGATCTGCGTCATCACGCAGCGTGTTTGCTCGGGCGTCATGCCCCGAGCCTACTCGGAGGTCGGTTGTACCCTCGCGAGCTCGGGTAACTCGTACCTCGCAAGCTCGGGCAACTCACTTCTTCTTGGCAGGAGCGGCAGGCTTCTTCGCGGCCTTGCCTGCTTCGATCTTGCGCTTCGCGCGTGCCTTGAACTTCGCTTGGCTGCGCTTCTGGCGCATCTTCTTCGTACGGCGGTTGTCGTTGCGACCCATGGCGGGCCGTATATCACATTCGTGCTCGGCGAACGCCTCGCAAACCCATCAGAACTGTGCGCGGGCGGCGAACGAGAAATGCCACCGCCCCCGGGGGTTGTCGCCGAGGTTGGGGTTCAGCGGGACAGCGCGCTCGAGGGCCCCGATCCCGAACGGGGTGACGATGCGTGCGACGGCGATGCCGATCGACGGGTGGAAGTCCGACCGCTCGACGGAGGACCACGTGTTCGCGATCATCCCCGCGTCGACAAACACCGCCGTCGCGAGGACCTTGTAGATACGGAGCTGGGCGTCGAGGCTGCCTAGCAACCGGATGTTGCCGCCGGCGGGCAGCACGCGGATCTGCGTGACGTTGTCGAACGGCGGCACCGGGACCTGAATGATCTCGGTCGCGAGGCGCTCGTCTTCGTAGCCGCGCACGGTGGAGTCGCCGCCCGCGAAGTAGCGCTCGACCTCGGGCAGGAGCACTGCACCGCCGAGCGGGATGCCCTGGTCGTAGCGCGCGTCGGCGCGCAGGAGCAGGCTATCACCGACGAGGTGGAATTTCGACGCCGCGGCGGACACCTTCACGAACATGTCCTGGCCGAGGAGCGACGGCTCGTAGAACGCGGCGCGAAGCTCCGCGCGTTGCCCGCGCTCCGGCGCGAGCGGCGACAGCGTGCCGTTGCGATCGGTGCGGTTCTCGTATTCGAGCGAGACGCCGACCGACGACAGGCGCGTGGAGATCGGGACCTGCGTCTGATCGTCGTAGGCGCCGGCGGGGCGCAACACGTCGACCGGGCGCTCGCGGAGGCGGAAGTCGTACTGGACGCCGATCGTGATCGCGCGCCCGGTCTCCTCGTCGGTGCGCGGCCGCGCGAACTGGCGCGAGAACGACAGCGTCGCGCCCGTCGTCTTGATCTCGCCGAACCGCTCGGTGTCCTGCTGGCGATGAAACCCCGAGAGCTCGGTCGCGACCTCCGGGATCCCGAACAGGTAGTACTTCGAGAGGAACGGCGGGATGCGCAGCGTCGGCTCGATCGACAGCTGCTTGATCGTGAACTCGCCGGCGAAGGCGTCGACGACGTCGACACCGATCGTACCCGGCACGTCGAACGAGATGCCGTAGCCGAGGATGTTCTTCACCGTCGGCACGAGCTTCAAGAAGGCGCCGCTGTAGCTCGAGTAGCCGCCTTCGAGATCGAGGCCGAAGCGGCGGTCGTAGCGCTCGGTGACCTCGATGACTGCATGGACCTCGCCTTCGCTCGTGCCGTCGAGATCCGGCATCGCGATGTTCACGGCGTCGAACAGGCCGGTGTTGCGAAGGCGCCGCGCCCCTTCCGCGAGGCGGTCCTTGGTGAGCAGGTCGCCCTGCGTGAACTGGAGCTCGTCCTCGAGGATGAAGTCGTGCGTGTGGAAGTTGCCGCGGACGACGACCTTGCCGACGCGCAGCTGCTGGATGTCGGTCAGCGTGTAGTGCGCGGTCATGCGGCGCGATCCAGCTTCTTTGACCTCGAACGCGACCTTCGCGCGCGGGCGGCCCGCGCTGAACAGTCGGTCCTTGAGCTGCTCGCGCGTTTCGAACGCGTCCGCCTCGCGGTACTTGAGATTCGCGGCGAGTGCGATGCAGCGGTTCGGGGCGGCGGATTTGGCGAGCTGTGGCTCGTTGTAGAACCGCGCGAGGTCGGCGAGCGTGCTCGCGCACAGCTGCTTCTGATCGTCGGTGACGAGCCCCGCGCCGTCCTTGCCGATCGCGACCTCGACCTGCGTGAGTAGCGTCGGAAGCCCTTCGTTGATCGTGAAGCGTACGTAGAGACCGTTGCCGCGATCGGCGAGGGCGAGGGCGGCGGTCATCGCGGCATCCCCGAGCGCGGCGGGGTCCGTCGCCGCCGACACCGTCACGCGTGCCTCGCGATACCCGGAGCGGCGATAGACATCGACGAGCCCGTCGACGTCCGCGAAGAGCTGCGTCGACGTCGCGAACGTCGTGCGACCCAGCAGGCTCGTCGATAGCCTCGCAGCGCTCGTGCCGATCGCCTCGCGGAGGACGTCGTCGGAAAGCGCGCGATTGCCGACGAACGTCACGATGCGTACGGGCCGGATCTCGCCTTGCTCGATGCGGAAGATCACGCGGTCGAAGCGCTCGAAGCGCTCGCGCGTCCACGTCACGCGCGCGTCGAAGTAGCCCTTGCTCTGCATGAAGGCGGTGAGCGCACGCGCCGATTCGGCGACCTCGACGTCGTCGGCGCTCTGGGCCTGATCGAACGTGAGCTGCGCTCGCAGGTCGTCGAACTTGATCGCCTCGCTATGGCCCTCGAATACGGTCTCTACTTTGCGGCGCTGGTCGATCGTGATCGTGAAGTTCACGCGCTTCGACCGCCGATCGAACGACGTCTGCGGATCGAAGTCGGTGCGCACGCGGACCGACGGGTAGCCGCCGGGGCGCCGGTACATGTCGACCACCGTCTGCACGTCCTTCTGGTGCTGCTCGCGGCGGAACCGCGCCTCGCCAAAGCACAACGGAATGAACGGGGCGCAGAACCGATCGTGCCGGAACACCGCGCGGATCTTGTTCTCGTCGATCTCCGACGGTTCGCCGCCGATGATGGAGATTCGGCCCGTCGTGTACTCCGGTCCCGGATCGACGACGATGTCGAGCCGCAGGCCGGCATCGGCGGTCTTGTCGAGCGTCTGACCGATGCGCACGCGCGCGTCGATGAAGCCCTCGTCGCGCAAGAACTCCTCGATGCGGCGCGTCTCGTCGTAGAGGTCGCACGCGCGATCTTTGGGCCGCCACGGCAAGTAGCTGCCCGCACGGACGCGCATGCGGCGGCGGATCTCCTCGTCGAGCAGCGTGTCGAGGATCGATACCTTGACCCTCACGTCGATGCGGCGGACCAGCGGCAGCGGCGCGACGTGGACGACGGCGATCGTCCCCTGCTCCGACTCGCGCGTCGTCAGTCCGACGAGGTGGTAACCGAATGCGGACGCGATGCGGCGGATGTCGTTGCGTGCGTCGTCCGTGAGGGCACGATGGCGTCGCAGCGTCGGCTCGAACAACGCGCGCACGGTCGCCGCCTTCTCGGTCAGGTTGCCGACGAGCTCGAAGTCGGTCCACGTCACGGGCGGAGGCGCGAGCCCACCGGGGGTCGCAGGGGATGGCGCGGGGACCTGGATGCAGGTCGCGGGATCGAACTTCTGTTTGGTCAGCGTGTCCTCGATCAGCGCCTGCGCCGACGCACGTCCACCGGCGCCGAAGACAGCGACGAGAAGAACGACGAGGCGGATCAGGATCGACATCACGGAATGAACAGAGGCAGCACGAGCTTGGCGCTCAGGTCGGCAATATCGAGCTCGGCGGGATCGGCGAAGTTCTTGTTGAGGTATCCGATCTGCGCGCTCACGCGTCCACCTCGGCGGAAGCGAAGTGCGGACCGGAGCTCGATCCGTGCGGAGTAGGTCGCGCCGCGTAGCGTTTGCTCCGCGTCGCCGATGATGCGCACGTTGTCGAGGATGCGCTTCTCGAGGCGCAGGCCGATCGAGCCGAACCCGATCTCGATGCGCAGCACGTCGACGTTCGTGATCTTGCCGAGCGAGTCACCGAGGAGGCCGCTGACCCAGTCGCCGGCGAGGTCCTTCACGATCTGATCTGCGAAGCCCTGCGACGGGTTCGTCGTCGGATCGATGTTCTGTGGATCGGCGCCGAGCGATTGGTCGCCGAGCGAGCGGCGCAGCGACTCCTGGTTTCGGCCGAGGACGAGCAGCGACAGCGTCTGGCTCTTGTTGTAGCCCGTCGACGTCTTCAGGTCCCACTGCGGGTTCGACAGCGCGCCCTCGATCGATAGCGTGATCAGGTGCTCCTGTCCCGACTGATCGCGGAAGTCCGGCGCTTCGCTCGTCACCTGCAACGTGGGATCGCCGGCCTTGCGGTTCTCCGCGAAGTCGACGGAGCCGCTCGTGCGCGTGAACCGCGCGCGCGTGCCGGGGATGCGGAACTCGCCGCGCTCGATGCGGATCGAGCCGCTGAGGTGCGGTTCGCGCGGCGTGTTCGTGATCTCGATGAGCGGACCGACAAGCTCGATCTGCGCGATGTTGTTGCGCACGGCGAAGCGGCGGACGTCGAGCGTGAGGCGCAGGTCCGCGTTGCCGAGCGTGGGGTACTCCTCCCAGAACGGCTTGCTCGGCGCCGTCGTCGTGCCGATCGAGCGGATCTGGTCGGTGAGCTCGAAGTTGCGCAGGTACGTGCCGTCGATGATCGAGACGTTGCCGCGCACGGCGAGCTCGCTGAACTGCGACTTCGCGAGCCGCACGGCGCGCGCGCTGATCACGAGATCGAGCGAGCCGGGCAGGCGGAACGGGATGTTGTCCGCGTCGAGCGACAAGTCGAGCGAGGTGACCACGCCGTCGCGCATCTCGATCTCGCCGGAGATGTTCGACAGCGAGCCTTCACCATCGATCGAGGCGCGCACGTCGTTGATCGAGAGCGAGTAGCTCCGGCGCAGGTCGCTCGCGACCGTGGTCTCGATGTCGATCGATCCCTGCGTGAACGAAACCTCGCGCCGGACGCCGCGCGGGATGAGCGAGATCGGACGCAGCTTGGGCTCTTTGGTAGGTGTCGGGCCTTCCTCGGGTCTGCTCGGCGGCTCGAACGAGAGTGATCCGCTGACGAGGGGCAATGTGCCCTTGCCGGAGAGGATCAGGTCGCCATCGATCGATGCGAGGCCACCGGCCTGCGACACGAAGCCCGGCACCGCCACGAGCAACATCTTGCCGGCGATCTTGCCGCTGACGAGGAGTCCCCACTCGGCGGGTGTGAATCCGTCGAGGCGGATGCTGCCCTTCACGTGGAGCTCGCCCTTTTCGTCGAGGTGCTGGTCGCGGACCTGCATCAGCACGTCGGTGAAGCCGAGCGATCCGTTCGCGAGCTTGATGAGGCCCGTCGGCGCTTCGAGCACGGTCTCGCCACCGACGGGGCGCAGGCGTACCGGGTTGGCCGCTTTCGGATCGCTCTTCCAGATGCCGTTCGGATCGAGATCGATCGCCGCTTCGTATGAGGGCTTCGCGAACGTGCCGCTCGCGGACGCTGCGAGGTGCACGGTGCCGGACGCCTCGTCGAAGCGCGTGTCGAGCAGGGGGGCGATCAGCGCGAGATCGAGCGTGCCGTCCGCCTCGATCGCGACCGACGTCGGCGCGGCGTGGCCGCGGATCGTGATCACGCCGGCGGGCGTCGCGACCTTCGTCGTGCACGGCTCGCGACCGCCCGGGGCCGACGCGTTCTTGCACGCGAGCTCGATCGAGCTCGGCGTCGCGCGGATCGAGACGGCGGGGCGCGCGCCGGGCTGCTGATCGATCACGCTCAGGCGCAGCGGCACCATCCGGCCATCGGTGCTGCGGTGGTTGACGATGCCCACGACCTCGTCGAGCTCGATCCACGCCTCGGGCTCGATCGGGCGTGTGGGGAGCAGCTCGGTCTTCACGGTGATCTTGCCGCTGACCCAGACTTGCACGGGCAGTGCCATGCCGATCAGCTTCGATAGGTCCATCGCGGCGTCGACCTCGACGCGTCGTCCGCTGATCGACAGCTCGACGGGGTAGGGCGCGGTCACGCCCATCGAGCCTTCGATCAGCAGGCGATCCGCCATCGCCTTGCCGCTGATCCAGACGCCGGGCTTGCCGCTCGGTAACGTGATGGGCTGGACGCGCAGCTGCGCGTCGCCGATGAACGCGTTTGCGAGCCACGTGCGCAGCAGCGTCACCTGGCCCTCCGCGACGGGTGCCGCCGGCGTGCCGCCGAGCCGAAGCGTCATGCGGCTGTCGCCGCCGATCAGGCGCTTACCGACGAACTGGTCGACGATCGCGAGCGGGAGGTCGACGCTCAGCGCGCCGCCGAGCGTGTTCTGCTTCGCGGCGCCCTTGACCGGCCTCGCCGACGCGGCGTCCTTCGCGATCGTCGCGTCGAAGACGCCGCCGGCGTCGCGCTTCGCGGTCGTGACGATGCACGCGCCGCCGGTCTTCTTCGCGGTGGCGCACTTCTCGAGGTCGTCGGGCGCGACGTACATCGAACGCGGGCGGCACTGCGTGTCGTCGGGTCGGTTCACGCAGATCGAGATGTCGGTGTACACGTCTCCTTTGATCGCGAGCTTCGGTGCCTTCGCGTAGACCTTCGCGTAGTCGAGCCAGTCGATCGGCGCGCGGTTCTTGTCGACGGTCGCCTTCGCGAGCTCCAGCTCGACGGTGTCGAGCGTGCCCTTGATGGTCTTTCCGATGCCGCACAACTTGCTCGCTTCGATGCGGCGGCCCGACAGCGTCAAGCGCTCGATGTATGGCGTTGGACCGTCGATGCGGATGCGTCCCGAGCCGGACAGCTCGCCGCCGAGGCCCGCCGACGTCATGCGTCGGATGTCGAGGATGCCGTCGGCGATCTGCGTGTCGACGAGCCGCAGCGTGTCGATGCACGGGATGCCGGCGAGGGACGTCGTGATGTTGATCCTCGGCTTGTTGATCGGTCCCTTGATGATGATGACGCTGCCGCCGCCCGCGCTTTGCACGAACGCGGGGAGCTCGAACTTCGCGAGCCACACGTCGAGGTCGGGGAACGTCCCCTCGACACGAAGATCGAGATCCTGGTGCAGGATGTCGACGCTGCCGTCGAATATCGCGTTCGACTTGCCCGCGTTCACGTAGACCTTCTCGATGTGAATCGTGTCGAAGTCGTCGTCGGTGAAGAGGCGGCCCTTGTGCAGGCGAATCGCCGTGCTCGTCGCGGTGGGCCCGAGCGAAAGGTCGAAGTCCTCGAGTGCGAAGCCCTCCGCCACGTCGCCGCGCGCGCGTAGCCGCCCCTTGAGGAACCTGCCGACGTTGGTCGCGATGCGTCCGGGCAAGAAGCGCCCGACGTCGATCGCCTTCGCGATCTCGATCTGCGCGTTCGCGTTCATCGGCTTGAGCCCAAACGTCGCGCTGACCTCGACCTCGCCGGGCTCCTTGCCGCCCTTGATCAGTGCCTTTGTCTTGTCGATGAAGCCTTGCTCGTTGACGAGATCGATCGCGCCGTGAACCTCGGCGAGCGTGAGGCGCAGCGGCTCCTCCGTGGCCCCGAGCGAGATGTCGACATCGAGGTTCTTGAGGTCGAGCCCGACCTTTGGCGACGCGACGAACGGACCGGTCAGCGTGATCGTCCCGTCGAGGTTCTCGCCGCCGGCCGTGCTCTTGATGCACGTGCGCACGACCTGCCCGAGGTTCTTTCCATCGAGCCTCAGGTTCCACGAGCCGTCGTACGGGCGGTCCCAGTAGTTGTGCAGCTCGCCGGTCAGGTGCAGCTTCGCGGCGTCCTTCGGGTTCGGCGTGCCGGACTCGGGGGTCGCGCACGGCAGCGCAGTCGCTTCGAGGTCGAGCTCGAGCGTGTTCGCGACGAAGTCTCGCTTCGGCCACTCGGTCGGGACCTGCGCGAGCCGGTTGAGCTTCACGTCGACGAGGTCGAGCGAGTAGTCCGCGACGCGTCCCGCGGGTGGATACGCCTCGGGCGTCATCGCCGGTCCGGCGAACGGCATGCGGAACGCCGTCCGCAGCCCCTCGTCGAGGATCCGGATCGATCCCTTGCGCGCGCCGACGGCGAGCCGCACGTAGAACTTCGCGATCAGCGGATCGGTCGGATCCATGTACAGGTAGCTCTGGAGGCCACGACCGCCGGGCGCGGCTGCGCCGAGGTTGTTCGCATCGATGTTCACGCCCTCGAGGCGCGCGGCGAACGCGTAGCCGATCCGGTTGTCGCCCTCGACCGAGTAGGGCTTCATGTGAATGCTGAGGTTCAGATCGCGGATGTGGATGTCGCGCAGGTCGAAGACCGGTGGCGGTGCCTCGGCCGTGATGCCCGCGCGAAACCCCGCCGTGAGGCGCGGGTAGAACGCGGTCACGATGCTGACGATCACGCGGTCGTAGGCGTGGAGTGGATACGGCTCGCGGGTCTCCTCGATCAGCGCCTCGGCGCCCGGATGGATCGTCAGATGGCGGAACACGAAGTCGTGGTTGCCGAACAGGAGCGCGTGGATGTCGAGCTCGGCCGTGATCAGAGGAGCTCGCAGGAGCTGCTTGCGAGGCTTGCGAGCACTTTTGGGGTCCGGATCGGGGCGGTCATCGGGAGTACAGTCTTCGTTGGGGTCGTTCGTTCGGAGCTCGTCCGCATCGACCGTCCCGACCGCGCTGAGTGCGCAGTCGTCCCACACCTTGATGTCGCGGACTGTCACGGGGACCCACCCACCAGTGACCAAGGTCTTGAGGGCCTTCGGCTCCCACTCGATGGCCCCGATGGCGACCTTCCCGCGCATGCGCTTGTTGAGGATCGACGCGATGTTGTCGCCGAGATCTTCCCCCTCGAACTTCACACGCAGAACCGCAAACGCGGTGCCGAGCAAGAGCACCACCACCAGACCGATGACCAGGAGCCATCGGCGAAGTCGTCGACGAGGGGCGCTCACCCGAGCCGAACGTACCACCATCGCTGTCGTCGTCGACGATCGCTGCGTGAGGTCATTCACATCACCCGACGCTTCGGCAGAAGGAGTCATTTCTCCGTGGCCTTCATGCAGGTCGGCGCGTAGAGTGGGGAGTAGGACCGAAAGCGAGGCAACGTAGATGTCCGATGAGCTTCCGAGAGTCCCTGAAACCCCCAGTGAACTTGTTCTTCGTAGAGAGGCGCTGCTTCCCAATGAACGCAGCCGTGGGTTGGGGACCGTAGCCGTCGTTTGCACGATGGCAGGTGTGGCCTCGGGATTGGCACTCGCGACGACGC
Organism: Kofleriaceae bacterium; assembly: GCA_046160585.1. Classification (GTDB taxonomy): domain Bacteria; phylum Myxococcota_A; class Polyangia; order Haliangiales; family Haliangiaceae; genus JABFXX01. The sequence goes on along the minus strand of JBJXGN010000018.1, from coordinate 143,373 downwards.
TGATGGCGATGCAGGTCGCCGATTCGATGTCGACGCGCGGCTGCCCATACCAGGCCGAGGTCACGACGAGCGTCGATGTCCGACCCCATCACGGTGGGTTCCTCGGCATCCGCTACGTCTTCCACAATGGCGTCGCCGAGATCGATAGCGTCCTCGCCGCCACGCCGGCCGAGGCGATCCAGCTCCAGCCGGGTGACAAGGTGCTCGCCATCAACGGCGATCGAGTCGACTCCGCGGACGAGCTCAAGGACAAGATCTACGGCTCGCATCCCGGCGCGCGCCCCACGCTCCTCATCGAGCGTCACGGAGAGCAGCGCACGATGCGCCCCACGCTCATCGCGTGGCCGTCGATCTCGTACTAGCCGCCGCACTCGCGGGCACGTTTTCCGGCGCTGTGCGACGCTCGGGGTGCGACGACGTTCACTCGAAGCAAACCGAGTGGCCGGCCATGACGCACGTCGCTGCTTCGGGTTCGTGCGTGACGCGTGAATCGCGCGCGAACCGCCCGATGCGAAGGCGCGAGGACATGCGACGAGCTACAAAGCCGGATGGATGCGCGAACGCAACCGCGCACGTGCTACGACCCGCAGGGCGGACTACCGCTCTGCGAAGCCGCGCAGGTGCTACGACCCGCAGGGCGGACTACCGCTCTGGGCACCCTCGCGCAGCTTGATGCACGTCGACACGGTCTGGTCCTCGCGCTGGAACGAGACGACCATCTCGTCGGCGAGGTCTGCGCGAACGGGTGCCGTCGGACCGACGCTGCCGTCGCCACGCGCGGTCTCGATCACGCCGATGCCCTTGGTCCGGTTGAACACGAACACGACCGACTCTTCGTAGTTCACGTTCGCCGGATACGAGAACGATGCGACGGTGTTCCCCACGTCGCCTTGGAGCTGGAACGCCATCTGAGATGGGTCGGGGGGCGGGATCGGGATCGACGGCGTGATGCAGCTCTGCACCGCCAGGGCGAGACCGAGGATGAGGAAGAGACGACGCATGGGGAGGACGCGATCTCGGACCGCGACAGTTAGTGCCTGAGCAAGGCCCGATCCATCAAGCCCTTCTTTTAGGGTACAGGATTCCAAATAGATACAGAAACGCCCTGCCAATTTCGTTGGCAGGGCGTCACCGATGGTGGCCTCGATTGTCCCGAGACAGGCGCAGGGCTCAGCGCGTGCGCTTCACGGTCATCGGGAACATGATCGATACACCCGCGCCGAAGAACAGGTGGTGGATGAAGCGGTTGTCGTCGTTGGTCACTGCGAGGTCCGCATTGAAATCCGCGCCGGACGGGTTGTCGCTGAACGCGTAGTCGCGAATCGTCAGATCGAGCGCGATGAAGTCGTTCAGGAAGACGTGGATGCCGCCGCCGAGGTAGAGGCCCGCACGAAAACCGCTATTGAGCGGCGGATCGTTGTTCGGGTTGTTGTCGGCGGGCGTCATGCCGTTGTTGGTCGGCATGCCGGGCGCTGGGTCATTGCAGATGTTCGTCGGGCAGTCGCTCTTGAGCTGTGCGAACGAGACACCAGCCTGGAAGTAGAAGTCGAAGGCGACGAACGCCGTGCTGAACGCGGCCAGCTTGCCGTACCACGGCGTGATGCTGATGTACGCGGCGCCGCGGATCGGCATCGAGTTGAGACGAGTCATGAACTCGTCGCGGCTCGGCTCGCGCGTGTCGGGATCGACGGTGGTCTCGAGCGTCGGCTCGATCTTCTTCACGAGGCCCGTATCCAGCGCCGTCGATCCGACGCCGATGACGCCGATCGAAAGCATGTCACCGAGGTGGTACTCGAGCTTCGCGCCGGCGCCGACGATGTGGCGGAAGTCGGCGTTGATCGTCGACTCGAACAGTGGAGCGAACTCGAAGCGGCCCTTCACGAGCAGGCGGCGATGCCGCACGGCCACGTCGTTCGCGAGGTTGTTCGTGCGGCGTTCCGCGTGAGCTTCGACGACGTCCACCGCGATCGGCGCAGCGATGGCGGCGAACGCGAGGAGGAACGGTGCGCTGAGGATGGTCTTCATCTGGGTGTATTCCTCTGGCTCAGCGGAAGGTCGTGTATTCGAAGCTCGTCGGCAGCCAGAAGCTGACGCCGATCTGGAACATGACGTTGTTGATCAGGGCGCCGTCGGAGTTCTCCTTGGCCTGCTCCGCGGTGGCGTTCATCGTCGGCGAACGGTCCGTCGGCTCGAACTTGTCGTAGAAGATGTAGTCGCGAATTCCGAGGCTGACGGTGAGCCACTTCGCGAGGAAGAAGCGCATCGATGCACCGACGTTCGGCTGGATCAGGAGGTTGGTGAAGCCGGGGAACTTGGTGTCGCGCGGCTCGACCTTGCTCTGACCCGCGCCGATACCGGCGGTGAAGAACACCTCCCACGTGATCAGCTTCTTGTCGAACACGGCGAACTTTCCGTAGACCGGCACGTAGTGGAAGTCGAGCGCGGCGCTCCACGTGTACGTGTTCACCGTCGGCAGGCGACGCGCCTGGCGGGCGACGAGATCGAAGGGCTCGCGGAACGACGGCTGGTAGTAGTGCCCCTCGACGCCGATCGCGAGGACGTCGGTGAGGTAGTACGAGAGCATGCCGCCAACGGTGTAGTGGCGGATCATGTTGTCGTTCATCGTCGTGCCGACGATCGGGAACAGCTCGGTGCGCCGCGCCTTCAAGAACGGCTTGCGCACGACGACGAGAATGTCCTTCCACGACAACTTCGTGCGCTGGAGCGGCCCGGCCTTGACCGCGGCTGCCGCAGCAGCGTCGGACGCTGCCATGTCGGCAGCGAGGTCGCCGGGCGGGGGCTCGCCCATATCGATCTCGGGATCTGGGTCCGCCGGCTTGTCGGGTGGGGCGTTGGGATCCATTTCGATCTCGGGCTCGGGCTCCCCTGCGGGAGCAGGCGCCTTGTCACCCTTCTTGGCCTGCGCGAACGCAGGACCTGCGAGAGTCGCGATGGATGCGAGGACGAGGACGGATCGAAGGATTGCCCGCATTCGTAGAGGCTTCATAACACTCGCCTTTGCCCGCGCTCAACAAGTTGGCGCAGGTTTGGATGACAGGCGTTGGTGCCCCGAGGTTGCGGAAGCCGTCCGCTAACAGGTGCTGAACGCACCGTCGACGAGGCTTCTGCCTCGACGAGCCCTTCGATCGAGGGCTGGAGGGCTCGGCTCGACGGGCTCGACGGGCTGGACGGGCTCGATGGGCTCGATGCTCGACGGGCGCGACGGCTCGACGGGCTCGACGGGTCAGGCGGCTCAGGCGGCTCAGGCGGCTCAGGCCGCTTCGCTGGTCTCGCCGGCCGCGTACAGCTCGGTCACGAACGCGTTCGGGTCGAAGGGGCGCAGATCGCCGATCTTCTCGCCGAGACCGACGAAGCGGACGGGGACCTTCAGCTCGTCGCAGATCCCCAAGATCACACCGCCCTTCGAGGAGCCATCGAGCTTCGTGAGCACGATTCCACTGATCTCCATCTCGGCTTTGAAGGTCTTGGCCTGGGAGATCGCGTTCTGACCCGTGGTCGCGTCGAGGACCATCCAGGTCTCGTGCGGAGCGCCGGACATCGCCTTGTCCGCGACACGGCGGATCTTCTTCAGCTCGTCCATGAGACCCGCGTTCGAGTGCAGGCGCCCGGCGGTATCGCAGATGACGATGTCGAACTTCTCGTCCACGCCGCGTTTGATCGCTTCGAAAATCACGCTCGAGGGATCGCCCTGGGGCTTGCCCTTCACCACCGGGACACTCGCCCGATTGCCCCACTCCTCGAGCTGCTCGGTCGCGGCAGCGCGGAACGTGTCCCCCGCCGCCAGAAGAACCTTCTTGCCCTCGTCCTTGAACTTCTTCGCGAGCTTTCCGATCGTGGTGGTCTTGCCGACGCCGTTGACGCCGAGCACGAGCAGGACGAACGGGCTGTGCTTGGCGAGGTCGAGGGTCGGGGCGTCGACCGCGAGGATCTGGCGCGAGGTCTTCTTGATCTGCGCCCAGATCTTCTCGGAGTCCTCGAGGTCTGTCTTCGAAAGACCCGACTTCACCGACGAGAAGATGCGCTCGGCGGCGCGCGGACCGATGTCGGCGGTGAACAGCGTCTCTTCGAGCTCGTCGAGGGTCGCCGCGTCGATCTTCTTGCGACCGAACAGCTTGCCGAGCTTGGCGACGAAGCCCTTCTTCGTCTTCGCGAGCCCCGCCTTGTAGGCGGCGGCTTCGTCGTCGGAGACGGCCGTCTCGGGGACCTCGCGCTGCTCGGGCTCGGGCTCGGAGGCTTCGGGTTCGGGGGGCTTGTCGGGCTGGCCGGGACGTGGCTTCTTGCGGACTCGCTTCGGGCGGACTTCGGCGGTCTCGACGCCGAGACGCTCGCGCGCGGTGACCGCCCCCTTCGCTTTGCTCTTCGCTGACGCGCGGCGGAGCACGAAGAGAACGAGTGCGATCGCGACGACCGCGATGCCGAGCTTGATCAGCTCGTCGGGTTGCATGCGCGTACCCTAAGGCCGAGGGCCAGCGTTGTCACTAACCTGGGCGCCCTTGGTCGGCTGCGGGCGGCTTGACGGCGCGCTCCTGGATCGCCCGGTCGACGCGCTCCTTGGCCCCCGAGAGCAAGGTCTCGGCGGCGAGCCGCGGCGAGAAATACACCTCCTCGACGAAGTCGGTGAGGTCGCTCATCGCGGGGCTGCGCTTCTTGGACTTCACGTGGTCGACGATCTGGCGCGGGGACCAGATGCCCCACAGCCGCGCCTCCGGCAGCACCGGCTCGGCCGCACGACGGTAGAGCTGGAACACGCGCTCGCGCACGGGCACCAGATCGACGCGCACGCCGCGCAGCTCGCCCCGGTGCGGGATGGACACGTTGAAGCGCTCGGTAACATGGCCGGGCGCAGCGACCTCGGCCCTCCATTCGCCCACCGCGAGCTTCTCGATCGTGAAGCTGCCATCGTCGGCGGTGCGGACGCTCCGCTCGACGTCGCCGAGCACGAGGATGACCACCGCCTCGGGCACGGGGCGGCTGCGCACGGTGTCGCGGACGACGCCGGAGAAGCCGTCGTCCTGCGGCCTGCGCAGCGTCGAGATGACGCTCGGCTTGTTGGTGACGAGTCCGCCGTCGAGGATTTCGGCGGGGCCTTCGTTCGCGGGGATCTCGGCGGCCTGCTTCGCGCGACGGAGCTTCTTCCAGGGCTTGCTGCGCGCGAGGAAGAATCCTCCCGCGGCGAGGCCGGTCGCGAGGAACGCGGCGATCGTGTAGCTCACGGGCACGGGCTGCGGCGCCGCGACACGAATGATCGCTGGCTCGGAGCGCGACGGCTTCAAATACGCGACGCCGATGTCCGACTGCACCTGGATCCCGAACTGGCCCTGGCCGATGATCTCGCCCTCGACCTCGAAGCGATACGTGCCCTTGTCGTCGGTGGCACCCTGCGCGAGACGGCGATCGCCGGACACGAGCGTCACCGCGACGCGCGACATCGCGGCGCCATCGTCGTCGGTGACCTTGCCCGTGACGACGAGCTCGTCCTCGTACGCGAGCTCCGTCGACGAGACCTTCATGCTCGTGTGTGTCTCACCTTTGATCTCGACCGTCACCTCGGTGGTCGCGAGCTGCCGCGTGGCGTCGCCGGCGAACGTCGCGCGCACGCGCTTGGTGCCGGGCCCCTTCGCGTCCTTGCGGGTCAGCGTGAACGGGGTGCCGGTCTCGACGACGCGCAGCTTGTGAAGTGCGAGGTCGGCCGCGTTACCGACCTCGATCTGAACAGGGAGCTTCGCTCGGTCGAGCGCGCCAGAAACGCGATCGACCGTGAGGCGGACGCCGACAATGCGCCGGGCGTCGCCCTGACCCTCTGTGACCTCGTCGGGATCGACGAGGATCGACAGCTGCACCTGCTCGCGAGACGGATCGGTCGTGACCTCGAGCTTCGACGGATCGAGCAGCGCGCTGCCGCGAAAGCCGAGCTCGACCTTGGTCTGGCCGATCGGGACGCCGACGATCGCGCGGAACCTTCCGTCCGGTTGGGTGGTGGTCGTCGTGATCTGGCCATCGATGGTGATCGACACGCTCTGACCACCCAGCCCATCACCCGTGAGGCGGTCCAAGAGCTGTCCCGCAACTTCCGCGAGCCCTTCATCACGTAGCTTGACCGACTCGAGTTGGAGCTGGGTTTGTGCGCGGATGTCGATCGTTGGCGCGGATCGTGCGGGCGCGCTCGCCCCGACCACGATCAGCGCGACCGCAAGTACCCAAAACCGCACGCTAGAAGTGATAGCACGCGACAGAGAGATCTCGATGTCATAGGGTCGATCAACTCTGCGTCCGCACAATGCGTATCAAGCGCGTCGAGATCATCGGTTTCAAGTCGTTCTGCGACCGGGCCGTCGTCAGCATCAGCGAGCAGATCACGGGCGTGGTCGGCCCGAACGGTTGCGGTAAGTCGAACATCGTCGACGCGATCCGGTGGTGCATGGGCGAGCAGAGCGCGAAGCACCTGCGCGGCAAGGCCATGGAGGACGTGATCTTCGCGGGCAGCGAAACGCGTGGCCCCGCGCCGATGGCCGAGGTGTCGCTGACGTTCGACGACGTCGGGTTCTCGCACGAGACGCTCGAGCTCGCGCGCCACTCCGACGAAGCGGAGACGGAGCGCGCACTCGACGCCATCGATACGACCGGTGTGGAGCCCGCGGTCGATGCCGTCGCAGACGCAGTCGAGAGGATCGAAGCGGTCGCCGACGGAACCCAAGACGCGGGCCCCGACGCGACGGCGGCCGACGGTGCCGCACCGAAGGCCGTGTTCCTCGACAAGGAAGGCAACCCGACACTCTCCGCGACGGAAGAGGTCGCGCAGATGCTCGCGGAGAAGCCGCCGGAGTTCGACTTCGCGCGCTACACCGAGGTCACGATCACGCGCCGCCTCTATCGCGACGGCACGTCGAGCTACTTCATCAACAAGACGCCGTGCCGCCTCCGCGACATCACGGACTTCTTCCTCGGCACCGGCGTCGGCACCAAGGCCTACGCGATCATCGAGCAGGGCCGCATCGGACAGATCGTGAGCTCGCGCCCGCAGGACCGGCGCATGATCATCGAAGAGGCCGCCGGCATCACCAAGTTCAAGGTGAAGAAGAAGGCGGCGGAGAAGAAGCTCGATCAGACGCGCCAGAATCTGATGCGCGTCTCGGACATCGTCACCGAGCTCGACAAGCGCATGGGCACACTGCGCCGGCAGGCGCAGAAGGCGGAGCGCTATCGCAAGTACCGCGCGGAGATGAAGGACATCGAGCTGTGGAAGGGCTCGCACCGCTGGCTCGAGCTATCGGCGGAGGGCCGGCTCGTCGGGAATCGTCTCGAAGAGGCGCGCCTCGAGCTCGAGGAGACGCGGACCGAGTGGACGACCAAGGACGCGCATGTGGTCGCCGAGCGCGCAGAGCTATCGCTCGAGGAGCGCCGGCTCGTCGGGGTGCAGGAGGTCGTGTACGAGCTCGACAACCGCATCCGGCTCGGCGAGAGCAAGATCGGCTTCGAGCGTCGCGAGGCCGAGGAGCTCGAGCATCGCAACGCAGGCGCACGGATGGAGATCGAGCAGATCGTCGCGGAGCGCACGCGCGGCGCCGAGGAGCTCGCGCAGCGCCAGGCGGAGCTCGACGCACTCGAGGCCGACGTCGCGCGCGAGGCAGCGGAGGTCGCGACGCGCGAGGCGGCGGCGGGTGAGGGCCGGCAGATGCTCGCAAACGCACAGGGCCGCCTCGACGAAGCGCGCACGGAGATCGGAACCCGCCGCACGCAGATCGGGATGGCGCAGGCGCAGCTCGAGGCCCTGACGCGCCGGCGCGACGAAGCGCAGCGTCGCCTCGAGCGCGTGCTCGGCGAGACCGCGCAGCACGAGGAGCGCATGAAGGATCTGGATCGCGAGAGCCGTCGCGTCGACAGCGCGCTCGTGCAGCTGCGCCAGACGCGGCTCGATCTGGGGAGCCAGAACCAGGGCTTCGAAGCGCGCCGCGACACGCTGACCGAGGAGACCCAGCGCGGTGAGGCCGAGGTCGAGACGCTGCGCAACGAGCTGCAGCGCCGCAGCTCGCGCCTGACATCGTTGCAGGAGATCCAGGAGCGCTACGAGGGCTTCGCCCGTGGAACGCGCGCGGTCATGCAGGGCGCCGACGACATCTTGCTCGCGGGGATGGCAAAGGGATTCGAGGGAGAGATCAAGGGCGTCGTCGCCGACGTAGTGCGCGCGCCGGAGACGCTCGAGGTCGCGGTCGAGGCGGCGCTCGGTGATCGCCTCGGCGGCGTGCTTGTCAGCGAGCCGCAGGTTGGCCTCGCGGCCATCGGCTATTTGAAGTCGGGCGGCGGCGGGCGCAGCGCGTTCGTGCCGCTCGCCGTGTCGATGCGCGCATCGAGCGTTGCTCGTGTGGACTCGAGCGTTGCTCGTGTGGACTCGAGCGTCGCTCACGCGGACTCGAGCGTCGCTCGTGTGGACTCGAGCGTTGCTGGTGTGGACACCAGCTCGTCGCACGCGGTGGTTGCCCCGCTGGCGGCCGCGGCGCCCGTCGCCGCTCCAGCCTCGTTCGAAGGCGAGGGAAACTCGAGCGGTGCGTTCACGCGCGTCGAGCTCGATGACGTCGCACTCGAGGGCGACGTGGTCGCCGGTGCAAGCGACACCGGCACCGCAAACACCGACACAGGTGCTGACACCGCCGAGCTGGATGCTGGCGAGACGCCGCTCGAGCGCGACGCTGGCGATACGCCGTCGGTCGTGCGCGACCTGGGCGATGCGCCGTTGTCCGAGCGCGACACGATGCGCACGCCGAACGGGGGCGGGATCATCGTCGAGGATCGCACGCAGCTCGTTGCCGCTCACGCGGCGCTGATCGCGTCCGGCGCCCCCGCGGAGGGTGTGCTCGGTCGCATGGCGGACCTCGTCGACTTCGCGGACGGTTACTCCGATGTCGGCAAGCGTCTGCTCGGCCGCACGGTCGTCGTGCAGGACCTCGACGTCGCGCTCCGCCTCCACGACAACGGCGTGACCGATCGACTCGTCACGCTCGATGGCGACGTCGTCGACGAGGACGGCGTGGTCGCCGGCGGCTCTCGCGACGCGCAGGGCTCGGGCGTGCTGGCGCAGAAGCGCGAGATCCGGGACCTCGAGGAGATCGTCGGTCGCCTCGAACACGATCTATCGGAGGCGATGACGCGCCTCGTAACCGCCAAGACGGAGCTCAAGCAAGTCCTCAAGGCGCTCGAAGGGCTACGCACGCAGGTTCACGAGGGCGACCTCGCGATCATGGGTCACGAGAAGGACGAGTCGCGCGTGCGCTCCGATCTCGATCGCCACCGCGATCGCCTCACGCAGCTCAACGCCGAGCAGCTCGAGCTCGAGGACCGCCTGCAGGTGATCGCCACGGACGAGACTGCCACGCACGAGCGCCACATCGCCGCGGTGGATCGCATCGCGGAGCTCGAGCGCGTGCAGCTCGATCTCGTCGCCGAGGTGACCGCGCACCGCGATCGCCTCGACGAGATGGCGCAGATCCTCACGGAGGCGCGTGTCCGCGCCGCCCAGCTCGGCGAGAAGCGCGCTGCGGCCGAGGCCGCGACGCTGCGTCTCGCGCGCACGGACGCGGAGCTCGCCCTTCGCTCCGAGCGTCTGACGTCCGAGATCGGCGACGCCGAGCGCCGCGTGCTCGCGCTCCGCGAAGGGTGCGAGACGCTCGCCACCGAGCTCGAAGCGCTCCGCGTGCAGCGCGACGGCGACCTCGTGCTCCTCGAGGAAGGTCGCCGCGCCTACGAGGCGCGACTCTCGGCGCTGACGGAGATCGAGCTCGTCTCGCGGGCGCTGCGGACCCAGGCCGACAAGCTCGCGCAAGAGGTCAACCAGCTCGAGCTGCGCAACGGCCAGATCACGATGACCCGCAACGTCGTCGTGCAGCACCTCGACGAGCGCTACCAGATCGACGTCGCGGACATCCTCCACGACTACCACCAGCGCCCGAGCGTCACCGAAGACCAGGAGTCCCGGCTCACCGAGCTGCGCGAGCTGATCGATCGAATGGGGACGGACATTAACCTCACCGCGATCGAGGAGTTCGCCGAGGTCAACACGCGCTTCGAGTTCCTCTCGGCGCAGAAGACCGATCTCGAGCGCGCCGTCGACCAGCTCCAGCGCGCGATCGACAAGATCAACAAGACCTCGCGCAAGCTGTTCAAGGACACGTTCGCCGCCGTCAACGCCACGTTCAAGGAGGTGTTCCCACGCCTCTTCCGCGGCGGGCAGGCGCACCTGTCTCTCGCGGGCGGCGAGGACGTCGACATGCTCGAGGCGGGCGTCGAGATCTTCGCGCAGCCCCCGGGCAAGAAGAACGTCACCGTCGATCAGCTCTCGGGCGGCGAGAAGGCGCTCACCGCGGTGGCTCTCGTGTTCTCGATCTTCCTGATCAAGCCGTCGCCGTTCTGCATCCTCGACGAGGTCGACGCGCCGCTCGACGAGGCGAACGTCGATCGCTACAACGAGCTCGTCCGCGAGATGACGGACCGCTCGCAGTTCATCGTGATCACGCACAACAAGCGCACGATGGAGTCCGCCGACAACCTGTACGGCGTGACCATGCAGGAGCCGGGTGTCTCGAAGCTCGTGTCCGTCAATCTGTCGAAGCTCAGCGCCAAAGCGAGCAACGCGCAGATGACGAGCGCGACCGCGTCGGCCTGACGTTCACGTGGGAACCTGCCGCGTTCTGCGGCATGGAAGCCCCCGCATTCTGCAGCATGGAAGACGACTTGCGTTCTCGATACAGTCGCCCCGAATGGACGGAGTGGGCTAGGTGGCCTTCGACCTGATCGAGATCGTCGATCGACGCGCGATAGCGGGAGCGGCCGCGACCCACGCACTCGTCATCGGTGTCAGTCACTATCGCCACTTCGACGGTGGCGCGGATCCCACCCCGACGGGCCAGCAGTGGGGCATGCGCCAACTCACGGCGGCCGCGGGATCGGCGACGGCGGTGGCCGCGTGGCTCGCGACGGACTATCGCAACAAGCGAGCACCGCTCGGCTCGCTGCGGGTGCTGGTATCTCCTCGGCCAGACGACACGTTGGACCCACTGATCGCGCCGCATGTCGCGAACAACACGGCGACGCGCGCGAACGTGGAGACCGCGCTCGACGAGCTCTTCGCCGCGTGCAAGTCGAACCCCGACAGCGTCGCGATCGTGTACATCGCCGGTCACGGTGTTCAGATGACGCGCGACGGCGCCGTCGTCTTGCTCGAGGACGCGGGGGACGGGAACGAGATCGCTGCGCTGCGTGGTGCGATCGATGCGATGGCCTGTCGCAACGGCATGAACCGCGCGGCGAGCGCGAACACGCAGTTCTGGTTCATCGACGCGTGTCGGGAGGAGGCGTCGTACCAGAAGCAGTTCGAGTACATGGCGGGCGCGCTCGAGATCGACGCGCCGAAGACACCGTTCGCGCAGTCCTCTCACTGCTTCCTCGCAGCGTCGACCGGACAGCAGGCGTTCGCGCGCCCGAAGGGACGAACGCTCTTTTGCGAGGCATTGCTGGAATCGTTGCGAACAGCGCTCGTCGGCCCCGGGCCCGGATGTTCGTCGTGGCACGTGTCGTCGCAGACGCTCGGGGCTGCGCTCCAGGATCGAGTGCGTACCCTGGCAGCGGAGAAGCGCGCCATCCAGAACGTGTTCCCGTTGACCAGCGGCATGCAGAACGTGGTCTTCCACCAGATCGACGGCACGCCGGAGGTCGAGGTGACCATCGCGATCGATCCAGAAGAGGCGGCGGCGACGAGTCGGGGCGAGCTTGCGTTGAACGGCGAAGCCAAGCGCGCGGTGGTGCTCGAAGGTCCGTGGCCCGCCAAGACGAGGGTGGAGCAGGGGCTGTATATCCTGCGCGTCACGTCGCGCTCGACCTATCGTGAGCGCGTTCAGCCGATCGCAGTGAATCCACCCTCGGTTGTTCTCGCAGTCGCGTTGGAAAAGGACTCGCGGTGAGCCCGGCGGCGGCAGAACTCGAGAAGACGACGGGCACGCTCGTCGTGAAGAGCGAGCTCGAGTCGGCGACGCTCTCATCGCACTGGACGGTCGAGGTGCGCGACGCGGGCTTTCGCGAGGTCGCGCGGTTCGAAGGCAGCGAGACCCTCGAGCTCTCGCCCGGGGTGTATTCGGTCACCGCGTTGCGGGAGGACGGGACTACAGACAGCCGCACCGTCGTCGTCAGCCTCGACAAGAACGAGAACCCGCCGGTCGTGTTCACGTCCCCGCCGATCCAGCGCGACCTGCTCTCCGTCCCGAGCCCGATCGCGGCGCGCAATCTCGTGACCCTCGACGAGCTTGTCGATCAGATGGACCGGCTCGCGCGAGACTGGACCGGCGACCATGCTGTGGTCGACGACATCTTCCTGTTCGCGTCACCCGCCGGCTTGCGTTGCGACGCGACCGTCGAAGGCCAGGTCGGCGTGCAGGTCGACGGCGACATCGGGTCGACACCATGGCTCGCATTCGCACGCGGCAACGAGGTCGCGTGTGTCGCCTTGCCGATCGGTGGGACGCGAGAGGCGGATCGAACGTGCGGGCTCGTCGTGAGCGCGCGACACGTGGACGGTCAGACGATCGCGATCGATGTCGACTGGTCGGTTCGTACGCCCGAGCTCCACGCGCTCGTGAATATCGTCGAGCGAGGGAACGTCGGCGAAGCGCTCTCGCTCGCCGGTCACGTCTTCGCTGCCTCGGACGATCCCATCACGTCGGCGTATGCGGCGCTCGCGCTGTTGCGATTCGGCGGCGCGATCGACCCGGATCGCCTCGGCGACCTCCACGATGCAGCACCATGGCTGCTCGATCTCCAGATCCTGCGCGGAACCGTGCTGATCGCGGGTGACGACGATGTCGAGCGATCGCGCGGCATCGGGCTGCTGCTCGAAGCATCGACGCGCGCATGGCCTCTCTGGTCGGATGCGTATTCGTTGCTACTCACGACCCTTCGCCGGCTCGCGCGCAGCACGTCCGATCAGTCAGCGACCGCGCGTAGCAGGCTGGATGCGATCCACGCGCGAGCGATGCGCCTCGACCTCGGGTCTCCCGTCACGATGCTGCGGTGGCGCTGACGAGGCGGATCGCACCTTACAAGCGTCGAATGCTGCTACTGCCGTCGGGGCCGGGTGCGCCCGTAGGTCCGGTAGGCCCGGCGCATTCATGCGTCTGAGCGATGTCCCTCGGTGGAATCTGGGCGTTGTCGACCGCCGCATCGGGTGGGCCCGCCCGATTCGGTGCGGCGGCTCGGCGCAGGACGAGGCGCCGGACTTGTCCGGGGCCGCCGGGGCCGCCGGGGCCGCCGTCGACGATCACTTTCGGCGCTCCTCCGACGATCGTCTTCGCCTGGATCGTCACCCTTGCACCCTTGCCGCCGGCACCTCCGGGTAGGCCGGGCTGCGCGTTCGCGGTGCAGGCGCTCACGGCCTTGTAGTAGTCGTCCATATTGGATGTCGACCACTCGAGCGGGGGCAACGTCGCGCCGGGTGCTCCTGGCTCTCCACGTCCGTCGATGATCACCGTTCGCTCCATGGTTAACGTTCCAACATCGATGTCGAGGTGCGCTCCGTTGCGTACGCGATAGGTGCCAGCACGTAGGGTCAGTGCGGGAGGTGCGAGCCGGGTGTCTTTCTCGAACACGGTCCGGTCATCGAGAACAACCGCCGTCGTGGTCACCCGTGGCTGAACGACGAGCGAGAACGAGACGACCGTATTGCTATTGGGGAGGAGGACGTCAAACTTCACGCTTCCCGAGAGACCAGATGGGACGGTGAACGTCATCTCGGTGTCGCTCTTGATGGCTGCGGCGACCGACACCATCGAGAACACGATTCGCGGGCTCTTCTCGGTGGAGAAGCCGCTTCCGACCACGGTCACCGTGTCACCGATGCTCGCGAACGTGGGAACGATCGCTGTCACCGTAGGCTTCTTCGGCAGCGGCTGCGTCGGCGGCTCGAGTGTGAACGCGGCGGGAAGGGTCACCACACCACCCGGGGCGAACTCCACCACGACATCGAGAGGGCCGGCCCGCGGCATCGATGGAACGGTCGCCCTGATCGTCTTGTCGTCGACGACGGTGAAGATCGCGGTCTTTCCGATCTGCACCGATGTGACCTCGCGTCCGTTGAGCTGGAAGTTCGCACCGCCGATCGTGACGATGCTGCCCGGTGGGCCACGTCCGGGAATCACGACCTCGAGGCGCGCAGGTGGCGTGAAGTCCGTCTCGATAGCGCGCGCGTAGGTGAGGCGATTGGGCGCCTTCACCGCACCTCCCGGCGCGAACTCGACGGTGACCGTTGTCAACTGTCCGTTCATCGCACCCGACGCAGGCACATCGACAACAATCGTCCGGTCGGTTGACGAACGGACCTCTGCACGCGCGCGATCGGTCACAGGCGTGTCGAACCACACCCCGACGATCCGGCGCCCCTCGGTCGTGAAGTTGGCGCCGGCGATCGTTGCCGTACCTCCACCGACCACCTTGTTCGGGTCGTTCGCCAGACCCCGCACACGCGAAATCGTCGGCGGGGGAATCGGTTCCGCGGTGAAGGAGAACGTACCGGGCACATCGAGCTCGATGCCGGATGCGAGCGTCACAGAGATGACGGACGGGCCGGCGGGAGCCTCCGGCGGTGTCACCACGCTGATCTGCGAGTCGCCGACGATGGTGACCTCGGAGCCCGCCAGCGACCCGAATCGAATCGCCGTGACATCCAGCCCGCGGAGGTTGCGACCGGCGATCGCGACCGTGGCACCAGCCTTCACGGCCGTGGGGGTCACGCCGGTGAGGACCGGCGCGGTCGGCTCTGGTCCCGTCGCGCGCACGAGCTGTTCGGGCGCGGTCATCCTCCTCGAAATGACGGCACACGCGCCGTCGACCAGGGCTATCTCGAGTTGCTCGCGGCGGACCGTTAGCTGATCGGTCGTCGGGTCGTACTGATACTCGATTCTGGATGGGATCGAGCAGCTCGGGTGCTCGGAGCGCGGGTCGACGATGTCCTCGGTTGCCGCAAACAATACGCCGGTCGTCGTCGGGACTACGTCGTAGTAGCGAAGGAGGAACTCGGGCGCGCCGTTGACGACAGCAGGACCCGACACGGCAATGCGTTCGCCATCGTGTCGAACGTACCGCAGCGAACCGTCCGGCAAGGTCCATACGCCGTCAAGGGTGCTCGCGAGCGACGGAGTCACGATGGGGTCCGCGGTGATCGGAACGTCGCGCACGTCGAGCGCTACGAGCACGCGTACCTCTTTCGCCGGAGTGATCCTACTGGCAACGAGCAGCGTCGGGGCCGCGACCGCTAGACCCAGCAGGAGGATCGGCACGAGGCGCATGCTCAACAAGCCCCTCGGATCGCGGATCCTCCACGCTGCTCGCTCGTCGGGCTCGAGCTGCGCCGCGACCACGCTCGCGAGGCCGGCCTCCGCCAACTTCTGTGCGCGCTGCCCTCGGGTGTCAATGCCCGCGGCTCGCGCGACACGATCGAGGTTGACCGTTGCACGCACCTGTCCGAGCGATGCTTCCTTGGTGCTCGCGAGGACTCCCTCGAGCTTGCCGGTCAACCACGAGGCTACGCGCTGGAGCTCGGCCGGTCGGTGTTCGCGTGCGATCGCGACGAGCTCGTCGCGGAGCCCGGTATCGACGACGATCCGCCCGCCCGATCGGATGTGAAGCCCGGGGAGACTCCACACGCGATCGAACAGCGTGGGCGACGCGGAGAGCGTGCCGTCGGCCAGCAGCATCCAAACGATCGACGTCGTCCACGCCTGCGCGAGGTCCAGGAGTGCGCTGGACGCGAGCGCATAGAACGCTTCGTCGCCGAGCGCCGCACGCCACGCGAAGATCGTTTGCTTCGACTCGACACGTGGTCGTGGCGGGATCCACGGGATGGCGGGTGGCGGACTCAGGTCGAGCGACGTGGGGATCGTGTCCATCGGCAGCATCGCGGTCTTGCTCGCGATCCACGAGGCACCGCGACCCCACAAGTCGGCGGGACGCGGGTTGAGCCAGATCGTCCCTGCCAACGAACGCGCGAGATCGTCTGCGCGGATCGAGGCGTTGTCACACCATGCGCCATTGGACACGTAGACGACACGGTGGTGCGTGCCGAGGTCGTCGAGCTGCTGCACCGAGCCGTCGAGCGAGCGCCGCGGCCACAGCCGGCGCGGGTCACCGAACATGAACGCGTGATCTGCGTGTTGCCCTTGCGTACGAAGAGCGCGCACGAGCTGCGACGCGTGGAACGGCCAGCACTCCATTCCCTCCGACACGTCCTCGACGACGATGATCGAGGGTCGAGAGAGGCGCTGCTTGTAGTGCAGCGACAGGCACCCCGCGGCGAGCGCGGTGGCGTGCGCCGTCGCCTCGGCGTCGAGCTCGGTCGCACGATCTATCGAGACCATGGGGGCCGCGAGCAAGTGCGCGAGTGTCGTGATGGTCTGCCGATCGATCGGGGCGACGTCGATTGGCGGCGTCGAGATCTGCGCCGTTCTCGATCCCGAGGAGGAGACCAGACGCGCCACCGCGCGCTCGCGGCGTCGGCGTCGGTGACGCGAGCGGAGGAACGCCGCCGACGCGACGAGGAGGAGCCCCGTCGCGACCCAGCCGGCCACCGCGAGCCGACGCGGGGTCTTCGACGGGGTGGTCTCGAGGTACGGGGTCGGCACGACCACCTTGACCGTTGGTCGAGGGGGAGGGGCCACGTCCGGTTCGCGCAGACCGGGCTCTCGTTCCACGTGTCGCTCCGGCCATTCGACGACCTCTGGCGGGGGCGCAGGAGCCGGCCGCTGCTCCGGTAAGGCGATCCAGTGCCGATAGAGCGCTCCTCCTGCGAGGGAGACACCGAGGACGATCAGGACGGCCATGCTCGCCGACAGCCACGGAGGGAACACGAACGCATCGACCGGAGGTACCTGCGGTGCCGTGAGTGTGGTCGTCCGTGTGGGCGTGCTCGGTGGAGCTACTGTCGGTGCCTTGGTCGAACGAAACAACGCATCGAAGCGTGCGCGCTCCTGCGCGGTCTTCGCGACGACGAGCTCGATCGCGTGTAGCCGGCGCGCCTCGTTCCATTCCCGCGTGAGCACGATGACTCTCGCGAGCTTCGCTGCATCCTCGGGGCCGACGGCAAAGCCGTTGGTATACAGGAGCTGCAGCAGATCGGAGAGCGCGCGCCCGTGGGTCATGTTACGGGTGACAACATGCGGAGGTCTCGGACCGATTTGATCAGCGACTGGCGGAAGGGGAGTCGGCCTAACGAAGCGGCCTTCAACGTCGTGGCGTTGACGGCGCCGATCGCCAGCGCCTGCAACCATGTGAGTAGCTCGCTCGTCGCCGGCTTCTTGTCGAGGTTCGGTACATCGCGCATCTCGAGGAAACGTTCGACCGCGACGGAGATCAGATCGCCGTCGAGGTTCAAGGGTCCCAACCGTTGTTCGACGATCGCGCGAAGACGAGTCGCGTCCGGGAACTCGATGTGATGAAAGATACAGCGCCGGAGGAACGGAAGTGGCAGCTGCCGTTCGCTGTTGCTCGTGATGATCACGATCGGGTTGCAGTTCTTCTCGGCAGCGTGAACCTCGGGGCCAATCTCGGGCACCCGAAACTTCAGCTCTTCGAGCTCGAACAGAAGGTCGTTCGGGAAGTCACGCGGGGCCTTGTCGATCTCGTCGATCAGCACGACCCGACGCACGCCCTGTTTTCCATCGAGAATGGCCTGACCGAGCGCTTCGTAGTCGATGTACCCGCTCGCGTCGTCGGCCTTGCGAGCGCCGGTTGTCGACGTCGTGTTGGCCTGGATATCGTTGAAGCGAAGAACCGCGTCGTAGCGGTAGAGCAGGTCGCGTGCGGTCGACGTTGAGCGCGTGTGAAACACGAGCGGCTTTGTGTTCCACAGCTCCTCCGCGACGCTGAACGCGAGCTGCGTCTTCCCGGTGCCGGGCTCGCCGGTGACGAGCAGCGGTTGCCCGACCGCGATCGCGATGTTCACGGCATCTTTGAGCTCGGGATCGGCGAGGTACCGACCGGTCTCGCGCGCGATCGGAGGGAGCGGGTCCGGTACACCGCCATCGCGCGTGGAGCCATCGCCGAGATAGATCTCGAAGGAGGGGAGTGCGGTCACTGGCTGCGCTTTCTGATCTCGGAGCGAAGATCTTCGAGGATGAATTGGTTCGGCGAACCCTTGTAGCGTTCGAGAAACGAGTCGATTCGCGTGTCGTCGACCGAGATGTGCTCGAGCGTCTTCCGGATCGAGCTCGGCGGAATCGGTTCGAGCTCGTTCGTGACCACGAGTCGGAGCGAGTCCGTACGATCCAGCGAGCGCAGGCGTTTGATCGTGGCCTGTGTTCTCCGGCGCCGCAGCCACTGCCAGAACCCTTGCGGGTAGCCGATGGGCAGGAGCAGGATCGCATTCGTCGAGCGTGACCGTTCGACGAGCCCTCGCCATACGGGCTTGACGAGCGCGACGATGGCTTCGGCCTCTTCTTTGCTCGACGCGGTGCACACGTTCTCCATCTCGAGCACGAGAGTTCGGTCGTGCGAGCGACGATGGATCCACTCCGCGATCGCGTTCATGAGCTCCTCCTCGGTGCCATCCGATGAGATCTTCGCGGCGCCCGCGAGCGTCCCGAGGAGCGCTTGCTTGTTCAACGTCTCGTCACCGCCGACCTCCCACCGCATCGATGCGATCGGTTGCCACATCAGCAAGCGATCGGACGTCGTGACGTCTTTGCGGGCACGCTCGAGCACGTAGTGGTGGCCGGCGCCCATCGGACCATGGACCACCCCGACAAACGATCCTCCGGCGGCGATCGCACTGCGAAGATCGGAGCGTTGGCCCGCGAAGGCGACCTCGAAGTAGAGGAGATCAGGGTCCGCAATCTTACGCGTCGTGACCTGGTCGAAGATCGGTGTCGGGTTCCCGCGAGCCAAGAGCACGACAAACGCCCATTCGCACGTCGCGGTCTCACCGAGGAGTCGCATCTGCCGACGCGCAGCTTGTGCAGCCAGATCCGACGGGGCTCCATCGACGAGCTGTTTGTACAGCTCGCTCGCGAATTGCTTTGCCGACCCATCGCCGATCGGTGCCTGGTGACCGATGACGACCTCCACGTTGTTCTCCAGGAGTCGTTGCGCGACGCCGCCCATGGGGTCGAACCTGACGTCCGGTCCGGCGGCCGACTTGCACGCGTTGAGCACGACAAGTCGCGAGGGTTGCGCGCTTCTCGTCAGCAGGAGCGAGAGTCGTTGCGCATCGATCGAGCGCGACTGCTTCTTCTCGCTGAAGAGCAGCGACGCGCCGTCTCCGATCCCGTGCCCAGCGAAGTGAAACACGGTGGGCGGCAGGTTGCCGACGAGGCTTTCGAGGGCCTCCCAGTCTCCGTCGGGGACGGTGTCCACGTTTACATCGCGCGAGTGGAATCCGGCGAGCACCGACCGAATCGCATCGATCTCTCGCCCGGTCTCGAGCTTGGGGACATTCGCGTTCACGACCGTCGTGCCACTCAGGATCACGCTCCGGCGCGCCGACGAAGCGTTGGACGTCACTAGTGTCTTCGTGAACGACGCGAATCTGCGGACGACGACAAACGAATCGTCGAGCCCGATCGGTTGCATCGCTTGGGGATATGCCGCTTCCCACGGCCAGTCGGCGTAGTCGCGGTCGCGAAATACGAGTGCAATCCGCCGAGGCACGCGGTCGACCAGAAAGTCGCGACGGCATTCTTCGAGCATCGGAAGACCGACCGATCCGAAGAGCCATGTCGCGAGCTCGCGACCATAGCGCTCCCACTCTGTCGATCCGTGGCGTTGCTTCTGGAGCTGCGCCCACATCGTTCTCGAGCGAAGCTCGTCCGACAACGGAGTTGGACAAACCTGTGATCTCGGGACGTCATCGCGAAGCTGGAAATGCACCTCCAGCTCGCCACGTCTAGGGAAGTAGACGTTCAGCCCCTCGACCACCCGCATTCGCCGAGGATGGTACCGCGTCGGTGGGAACGGACGCGTCAACCACGCGGCCACGGTTGCAGCAAAGTGCTGCAGGGATCGAGGTGGCGAGCGGCGCAGGTGTCGCCTGGCGACACCAACCGGATCGGGTGCCGCGCTCGGACTGATGCATGGCAGTCCACAGCAAGACGCCACATCCACGCCAAGCGTGCGAGATCAGGCGCCAATCGACACTGGCGCCGACGTTGCACGAGCGTGTGGGCGATGAGGAACCAACCTACGAACCGTGTGATCGCGATCGGATGGCTACTTGCGCTCGGGCACGCAACGGGCTGCGTGTTGGTGGACGAGGGTGGTGGTGGAGGAGGCGGCGGTGGCGGTAGTTTCCGGGTCAGCTCGACGTTCGACGTGAGGAGCGGCTTCACGAACTTCGTCGATCAGCCGGGCGACGAGGTGAAGGTGTATGCGCGGCTGAGCGGCTCGGGCACCGTTGTCTCGGACACGTTTTCACCCGACGATGACGAGATCAGTCTCTCGGGGTTGGAAGAGGGCACGCACGAGTTCTGGGTCGAGTACGTCAGCTTCCGCGGTGTTGTCGTCGATTCGACGCCGGTGCGTACCATCGATGTCGACCGCGACCTCGCCATCGATACCGTTCTGACCCTCAACAAGGGGTTCTGGCAGTTCAACATCGCACTCGAGGATGCGAACGGCGCGACGAAGACGTGCGCCGACTTCCCTGCTGCGATGAACCTGAAGCTCGAGTACTCGGTGCGAGACACGATCCCGAGCGTCACGCCGGACATGACTGTGAGCGACACCTGGACGTGTGCCGAGGCGCAGAGCCTCGTGTACACGTCACCGATGTCTCTCGCGTACTACGAGATCCAGCTGAAGCTGGTCGACTCCAGCGGGCGAGCACTCGCCCAATCGGATCGATACGGCGCCAATGTCCTCGGAGGCAACGACTCCACGAACCTCGGGTACTACGGCTCCCCGACGGTACAACTAACCGCCTTGTAGTCGCATCGCTCGCGACTCGCCGTCGAGGACGGCGGTGAACGTCAGGATCTTCATGTTCGGTCTCCCTTGCCCGAACAAGACGCGACGTGCGTACCCGCGGGTACGAAGACAACGGATATCATGATCGGCGATGGCGCCTCCGAAGCCGAACGCGGAGCGACGCGACCAGCTGATCGCGATCCTCGGTGATCTGGTCGCGCGCGGTGGGCCGGGCCCGTTCCTCGCGGATCCGATCGAGCCTGGAAACGCGGCGTTCCCGGAGCCGTGGAAGCGGACGCGCGGCGCGACGGTCGGCGTTCTCCGGCGGCTCGCGTGGCACGTGAAGAACCCGCGGGCGATCGTGGTCGACGACGGGCGGCTCGGTGCCCCGCCGACGGATCGCCGGCCCGAGACGCGGGTCGGGCTGCAAGCCGTCGAGGCGAAGTCGCTGCAGTTTCGCATCGAGTTCCTCGGCGAGGACGACATTGCGGGCACGCTGGCGCACGAGCTCGGCGTGGCGCACGCCGCGATCCATCGGCCGGCTGCGGATCCGTATCGCGAGGCCGATGCGCCGCGGATCGACGTGGACGCCGACCGCGATCACGAGCGCGGCTCGGTCGCGGCCGTGTACCTCGGGCTCGGCGCGCTCGTCGCGAACGCGGCCTTCCAGGAGTACAACCGGCCGGGCAAGTTCAACGGCGTCTACTACGAGAACGAGCACGACGTTCTTCGCGCCGGCTACATCTCGCTCTCGGACATCGCGTTCCTCGTCGCGGTACAGGCGACGATCCGCGGCGCCGGGATCCCGAACGGCCTCAAGGGTCCGCAGAAAGATGAGGTGAGCGCGTGGATGACGGAG
Organism: Kofleriaceae bacterium; assembly: GCA_046160585.1. GTDB lineage: Bacteria > Myxococcota_A > Polyangia > Haliangiales > Haliangiaceae > JABFXX01. The sequence goes on along the minus strand of JBJXGN010000018.1, from coordinate 121,565 downwards.
CTCGCCCCGAAGCGAGAGGCGCTGCGCGAGAATCTCGGTATCGCGCCCGCAGCGGAGCCGGACGTGCGCGAAGTGCCGGTGCCATTCGACGACATCGATGTCGACGAAGACGCACCGCCGCCCCGCAAGACAGCGTTCCGCTGGCGCACGCACCGCGGCGGCGTCGGGCTGGTCGTGGGAACAGCGCTCGGGATCGCAGTGGCGATGGGGGCGATGGCGACAGCAAACGTATGGCTCGCGATCGTGTTCGGCGGATCGCTCGTCGGTCACCTTGCAGGGCGCAAGGTCGTCACTCCGCGGTGCTCGGCATGCGCGACCGTCGTTTTGCGCGATGCGACGAAGTGCCGGCATTGCGGCGCGGCGCTGCGCGGAGACATCGACAGCTTGTCCGAGCGTCTCGAGGCCGAAGAGCGACTCGTCGAAGACGGTACGCGGTCGGAGAGTACGCGCTCGGAGAGCACGGGGTCGGAGAGCACGGGGTCGGAGAGCACGCGCTCGGAGAGCACACGGTCGGAGAGCAACTGATCCGAGTCACCGTGCGTCGAGCGCTGCTGTTCGCGCCACCACCCCGGCTCCTGTGACACCATCACGACGATGATGCAGCTCTTGTTCGCGCTCGTGCTCCCTCTCATGCTCGTGATGGTGCGCCGCCGAGCGGCGATCAACATCGCGATCAGCGCGCTGGCGACGTGGGTGGCGACCTCGCTGGCGCTGTGCGCGTTCAACTCGGAAGACGTCCTCGTGTTCTTGCTGTTCCTCTTCGTCCTCTTGCCCGCATTCACCGTGGGTGTCGCGATGGTCCTCGCCACGACGTTCGGGCCGCGACCACGCATGTGGTTCGACGCCGGCTTCCTCGCCATGATCGGCTGGTGGATCGGCCTCCTCGTTCTGTTGTTCACGCCGACGACCGGCCTCGCGACGAACCCCGAGCTGTGGGACTGCGCGGTGTTCATCGCATACCCCGCGCTCTATGCAGGTGCCTTCGCGGGATTCGGCGCGTCGAACAAGCCAGTCGCGAGCCCACCGGTCGCGTGACCGCGGCGCGTGGAACGACGTGCGCTCTTGAGCGATCACCGATCGAGAGTCATTTTTTCGCGTCGCTGTAAACCAAGCCACGGGGTCGCGTGTCTTGGAGGCATGGACACACGAGGCGTTCGGGGCGCGCACGGTGCGACACGACTCGTCGCATCATGTCGCGGTGGGCGATGTAGGCCCACCCGGCACACACGTCGTCCTTCCGACGAGAAATCGTCGTGTTCGATCTCGCTCCCGCGCGAGATACAGGTGTTTTTCGTGACAGCCCACTCACAAACCGGTAATTTTAACGTGGGCGTTTCGTCGACTTGGAGGATCACATGAGCACGCTAAAAGAAATCGCGCAGCGTCATGGTCGAGACCGTTGGAAGGACGCGCTGTTCATCGGCGCCGCGGTGCTGCTCACCGCGTTGTCGATCGGATCGGTGACGTCCAAGGCCGCGGGAACCGTCGGAGTGCCACATGGTCAGGTGACTGTCGTGTTCGACGTTCCCGAGGTTCAGGGTCAGTAACTAGTCCCTAGAGAGTCCAAAACTCAGACGTCCGAAACTCGGACACTGCGATCCGTTGCGGAACGTGGTTCCTCGGAAGAGGTCTACCCGGCGCGGCGAAAGCGAGAGCCGCCGCCGATGAGCCGATCGAGGCTGTCGGTCGGCGAGCCCTCGACGACCGAGATGCCGTGGCGCACGAGGAGTTTCCTTCCGGGCTCCATCGCGGCACGTTGATCGCGAATCATCAGGTCGCGGATGCGCTGGCCGTGCGGCGTGGTGGCCGGCGGGAGGAACGCGGAAGGTGACGGTACGAGCGTGATCACGCTGCCGGCGACCTTGCGGAGTCGCGCGACCGCGCGGATGCAGCGCGCCTCGTCTTCGGCGAAGCCTGCGAGGTCCGAGATCAGCACGACGACGTCCGGGCGTCCGTGGGTCACCGCGCGCTCGACGGCACGTGCGAGCCCGGCGGCGCGACGACCGTGCTCCCACGAGTTGCGATAGGGGAGCTCGATGCCGCGCAGGCGGCAGAACTGGCGGAGCGGCGCGAGCTGGGGATCCAGCTCGACCACGGGGGCGAGCTTCGCGCGCGGCTTGTCCTTCTTCTCGCCGAGCATGAGATCGATCAACCGGCGGCACAGTCGGCCCGTGGCGGCGACGTCGTAGAGCTGGCCGTCGGGGCCGGCCTGGATCGAGCTCCAGCGACCATCGTCGAGCGGAGGGGCGACCTTGACGCGCACGTCGATCGCTTCCTGGTGTGCGAGGTAACGTGCGACGAGCGCGACGAGCTCGCCCGCGGTCACGTCCGTAAGGTCCTCGTCGACGATCGAGCGACTGTCGAGCAAACGATCGACGAGCTGGAGATAGTGATGGTGGCCGGTGTCGGGCGGGAGCTCGGCGATCGGGCGCGTGTCGAACGCGACGAGGCCGACGCGATCGCTATTCGCGACGGAGGCCTTCGCGAGTGCGGCGGCGGAGTCGGAGGCCCAGTCGAGCGGCGTCTTGCCGAGCTGGCCCGTGCGCATGCCGCAGCCGACGTCGAGGAGGACCATGTGCGTCGTCACGATCTCGTTTTCGAGGTCGCGCACCATGAGCCGGCCGCGGCGCGCGGTCGCCTTCCATGCGATGAACTTGAATGGATCGCCGTGCGAGTGATCCCGGATCTCGCGGAGCTCGCCGGAGAGGCCGCGGCGGCGCACGTGGTGGAGGCCGACCTGCTCGTGCAACGCGCCACCGACCGCGCGCACCGGCTGGCCGCGCAGCGCGACGGTCTTCGGGAACACCTTGACCGCGATCGGGTTCGGGAAGAACGCCTCGATGTCGAACAACCCGAGCGCGTCGCCGAACGTGAGCGCGGCGCCGTGGAGGACCTGATAGCCCGCGGCAAGTGGCTTGACGGTGGTGGTGACCTCGACCTGCTGGCCACGTCTGACGGTGGCGCTCGGTTTTTCGTCGAGCTGGAGACCGGAACCGGCGAGGATATTGGTCGAGAGGATGCGCAACTTCCGCGAGCCGTGGTTTCGGAACGCGAGATGGAGCTGGAACGGGCGATCGGCGCCGAGCGCGCCACCGGGTTGATCGCCGGGCGGCACCCACCACGAGAGCTCGATCTTCTTGCGGCGCAGCAGGATCGCCGTCGGATAGAACGCGAGGTACATCGCGAGTAAGAGCGTCAGGACCGCGCCCGCGAGGCCGACGAGCGGGGGCGCGCCGTGCAACGCGCCGACCAGCAGGAACAGCAGGGCCGTTCCGAGGATCAGCTTTCCGCGCGTTGCGAGGCGTGGGATCAAGTCATCACTCCGTCGTCGTCATCGGTATCAGCGCTTGGGCACCTTGTAGCCGACCTTGTCGACAGCTTCCGCGACCACCTGGGTCCCCAAACCGCCCTCGAGCTCTGCCTCGGGCGTCATCAGGATGCGGTGGCCGAGGACAAGCGGAGCGAGGTTGCGCACGTCGTCGGGGAGGATGAAGTCACGACCCTTGAGCAGCGCGAGCGCCTTCGCCGCGTGGACGAGCGCGAGGCCGGCGCGCGGCGACGCGCCGAGATAGACCTTCGCGTGGCTGCGCGTGAACGCGACGAGGCCGAGCACGTAGTCGAGCAACTCCTCGGCGACGAACACCTCCTGCGCGAGCGCCTGCATCTCGAGCACTTCCGACGTACCGACGACGGGGCGCACCGGCGGCGGCGGCTTGTCGTACGTGCCGAGCATGCGCTTCTCGTCAGCGGCCGCCGGATAACCCATGCGGAGCTTGATGAGGAACCGGTCGACCTGCGCTTCGGGGAGCGGGTAGGGGCCCTCTTGTTCGATCGGGTTCTGCGTCGCGAGCACGATGAACGGCTCCGACAACGAGCGCGTCTCGCCTTCGATCGTGACCTGGTGCTCCTGCATCGCCTCGAGCAGCGCGGACTGCGTCTTGGCAGGCGCACGGTTGATCTCGTCGCCGAGGAGGACGTTGGTGAACACCGGGCCCTCGCGCAGCACGAAGGTGTTCGTGCGCATGTCGAGGATGTACGTGCCCGTGATGTCCGACGGCAAGAGATCCGGCGTGAACTGCACGCGGCGGAAGTGGCAGCCGAGCGTCCCCGAGAACGCCTTCACGAGCGTCGTCTTCGCGACGCCCGGGTAGCCCTCGATGAGCACGTGGCCACGTGCGAGCAGCGCCACCAGCAGCGCCTCGGTGATTGCCGGCGCGCCGATGAAAGCGCGACCGACCTCGTTGGCGATCGCGGTGGCGAGCTGGTTGACGCGAGCGAGCTTGTCGGGACTTACGGCGGGCATTTATCCGGCTTGTCGTTGAACGTTCGTGGCGGGAGCCTCGAGGTCGGTGCCGAGAGTACGACACAGCTCGGCGACATCTTTGTACAGCGCGTCGAATTCACGCCGTGGCAGGTGCCCGGCCGCCCATGGCGCGGATGCTTGCCCGCGGCTCGGCAGCGCGCGGAGGCGGCGGTACACGCGGGTGAGCGCGACGCCGGCGCCCGTGCCCTTCTGCTTCGAGAGCTCGGCGACGAGCTGCGCCTCCGGCACGGTGTAAAGCGGCTCGCTCTTTCCGGTCAGGTCCGCCACGATGCGCTGCACCTGATCACGCAGGATGCACGCGAGCACCATGTTCGATCCGCCGTTGGTGTCCGCGGCCGTGACGAGCCCGTGCGGTTCGTCCTTGCGCGCGGGCCGCCCGAACCGCAGCCACGCGCCATCGATCTTCGGACCGCGCCGCACGGGCAGGGCGACGAGCGCGAGTAGAAGCAAGATCGCCGCGAGCGACGCCGCCAGCGCCTTCATCGCCGCCGGCGTGAGTAGCCATGCCCGCGCCTCGGACAACCAGAAGTTGAAGTCGGCGATCGAGCGACCGATCTCGCCGGCGCGCGGGTCGTCGATATACGGGCGCGGCTCGCCGAACATCGGCGCGTCGCCGCGCAAGAGGATGATGTGGCGCGCTCGGCGATTGCCGCGATCGAGCCAGTTCAAGATGTTCACCGTGACCTGCAAGTTTCCGGGGAACTGCAGCATCCGGTTGATGAAGATGCTGGGGTCGCTGACCGCGACGAACCGTCCGCTGCCGCGCTCGCCCGCGGCGACGATCGCGCCTTGCTCGAGCGCCACGACGGTGTCTGCGCCCTCGACGCTCGTCAGCACGGCCGGGTGGTTCGTGATCACGTCGCCGACGTCGCGCGCGAGCTCGTGTCCGCCGCGACCGTTCGCGATGGGTGCATACGTGAGCCCCTCGTAGAACCGCGTGGCACGCACCTGCTCGACGGTGGCGCGCAACAGGCCGAGCGCCTGCATCGCGTCGCGCGAGTCGCCGAAGTCGTCGGCGATTACCACGTTGCCGCCGGCGTTCACGAACGCGCCGAGCTTCGCGGGATCGACCCGCTGGAGCGGGAACACGAGGAACAGGATGTCCTCGCTCGAGATCTCGTCCCACTGGAGCGAGACCTTTGGCGAGACGGCGAAGCCCATGCCCTCGGCGAGACCGACGAAGCTTGCCATGCCGTTCCACGCCTGGCTGTACGGGTCGTATTCGAACGCGGGGTTCGGGGGGTCCGATGTCTGTGCGCCCGCGGGCATCGCGCACAGCGCGAGGATGGCCGTGCCGCCGAGGAGGAATCGCCGCACGCGCGAGGGACGCGGGTCGCTCGTCGCGCGGGGATCGTGCGCGCTCGTCGCGCGAACATCGTGCGCGCTCGTCGCGCGGGCATCGTGCGCGCTCATGCGATCTCTCTCTTCAGCTCGGCGGCCGCGGCGCGGAGGCTGGACAGCGCAGTCGCGAGCGGCGCGGTGCCATCGCGCTCGGTCATCGCGAGGAGCGCGTAGTAGCCGTGCGCGACAGAGTGCACGACGACGTCGAGCCGCTGGTGCTGCGCGATGAAATACTCGGGCCCGCCGTAGTGCCATGTGCCGAACGCGCCGTGCAGCTGCACGAGCACGACCCCGTAGTGCGCCGTGAGGATCGCCCACTCCTCGCGATCGATCGTCGTGTAGCCATCGACCATCTCGCCCTCCGCGTCTGCGAACGCGCCGCCGATCGCACCGGGCGTGGCCTCGACCGCGCGCCGCATGATGTCGGCGAACGGCGTGAGCTGGGTCGGCATCACCTCTTTCACGCGAGCACCTTGCGATGTGTCGTGACGACCTCGCGCGCGATCGCGCGGATCACGGGCTGTCGAGGCGCTTCACGCCCGACCGCGCACTGGATCGCGCGGATCACGGGCCGACCTCGTCGAGGCGCTTCACGCCCGCTGGCACGACCTCGGGCTTGAGGCCGAGCTCGCGCGTGACCTGCGCGACCCACACCGGGAACATCGATCGACGCAGCTCGGGGAACGCCTCGGCGACGAGGTCCTCGCGCGACGTCTCCTTCGGCGGCAGGCCACCGGTCCACAGGATCACGTCCCACCCCCACGGCGTCTTCACCGGCGGCGCGACACGACCGACCTCGGGGATCGCGAACAGCGCCGCACGGTAGGTCGGCTCGAGCTCGCTCGCGGCCTTGTCGGGGACGACCGTGTATTCGATGGGCGGTGCGCCTTTCTTTGCCTTCGATAGCGGGCGCAGATCGAACGCGAACAGGCCCGTCCGGTTCGCGAGCTGATTGTAGATCGCCTGCGCGGCGGGCCTTGCCGTGTCGTCGGGGCCGGCCACGCGCAGGTACGCGGAGCCGCGCAGCTCGGGCCGGCTCATGCGGAACGCGTTGTCGCGGAACCACTTGTCGAAGCGCTCGCCGAGGTCTTCGGCCTTCGCGTAGCGCTGCTCGAAGCCGACCTCGACGACGCGGTTCACGAGCGCCGTGCGCGTGGCGTCGATGACCTCGGCGTCGTCGGCGAGCCCGCGCTTGTCGGCTTCCTGCGCGAGCAGCTCGAACGCGATGCACTCGTCGAGCGCACGAGTACGTGCGACCTCCGCGCTCGAGTCCCCCGCGGCGCGCGTCCGCACGTTCATCGCGGCCTGCGCGGCGACGCACGAGGCCCACACCGGGCGGCCGTTGACCTGCGCCACGACCTCGTCGGTGGGGCCGCTCTTGGTCGCGATTGGCGAGGCCGCGCGCGTGTTCGACGCGGGCGCGGACTCGGGCGCACCACCGCACGCGGCGGCGCCACCCACGAGGGCGCTCAGACACGCGAGGGTGAGAGAGCCGCGCATCAATCGCGTTGCACCAAGGCGAGGCGGGCCATCTCTTTGCCGACGGAGATCACCGCGACGCCGATAATCATGACGAGCAGTGCGGCGACGTAGTCGCGCCGCGCAAGGTAGTCGAGCGTCTCCTTGAAGAAGAACAAGCTGCCGGCGATCAGCGACGTCGCGAGGATCTCGAAGAAGAAACGACGCATGGTTAGCCTTTCGCGTGCCGGATCAGGATCAACGCTGCCATCGCACCGAGCGCGACCGCGACGGAGAGGTAGAAGCGCGAGCGCGGCTTGCCCGTCTTCGCGTCGGCGCGCGCCTGCGCGAGCGTGACGACGAGGTCGCGATCGCCCGTACGATGCGGCCGCAGGACACCGAGGAACGCATAGTGAAAGATGCCGAGCCACAGCGCGATCGCGCCAACGGTGAGCGCCGTGGTCATCAGCGCGACACGACCCGGGTACATCTCGCCGAGGAACTCCGCGATCGAGTCGTCGAAGTTCACCCACGCGATGAGGACGGTGGGGATGATCAGCGACATGATCGTGAGCATCCAGTAGACGCGCTCGCGGCGCTGCCAGCGCTCCGCGGGCCCGACAGCCGCTGACGAGAGCTCGCGCACGCTGCGCGGTTGGGGCGGCTCGTGGAAGGTCGTGAAGAACGAGACGCTAAATAGATAAGCGACGACACCGACGGCGACGAGCCCGTAGCGGATCGGACCGTAGACATGCGAGCTCGCCATCGCCGGGACGATCGCGATCGGGACGAGCAAGGCGGCGGGGAACAGCCCGAGCAAGATGCCCTCGGAGCGGCGCGCGAGACCGAGGAGCAACATGCCAAGCGGCAGCGCAGCGGCAAAGATGCGCCCGGTGGAGTCGAGGGCGTTCACGAAGATCGCCGGTAGGATCACGATGGAGATCCAGACGTTGATCCCGAGCGTGAAGGCGACGACATCCGCGAACGTCTTCCAGCGGCGTTCGTCGCCGCGTCGCGAGCGGTCGCTCGCGCGCTCCATCTCCGGCTGCGGTTTCTCGACTGCCTCCACCGTCCACGAATGTACAACGCAGATGCCCTCGGTGCCCGTCACCGAGGCATCATGTCGGCATGCCGGGAATCTTCGACTATTGGTTCGACAATGAGTGGAAGCAGCGCGACGACATCAACGATCTCGCAGGGCAGGCAGGTGCTGCAGCGTACGGCGTCGAAATGCTGCAACACCAGCTGGGGCAGCTGCGTCCAATGCTGTTCGAGCTGTCGGCGACGGTGGCCGTACTCGTGAAGATGCTCGCCGAAGCGGGGCAGGTCGATCCGAAAGTGATCCAGCACCGCGTCGATGCAGAGCTCGAAGCGCGCCGCACGTGGCGTCCACCGCCCGCGCAGCCATCGCCCCCCGCGCCGCTCCCCGCGATCCGCTGCACGCGATGTGGGCGTGACGTCGCACCGGCGCGCACGATCATGACCGCCGACGGAGCGGTCTGCGATCCCGCGTGTCCGCGGTGAGTGTATAAGGCCGCATGCGACGCATCGTGGTCACGATCGACGGTCCCGCCGGCGCTGGGAAATCCAGCGTCGCGAAGCATCTCGCGCGGCGGCTCGGCTATCGCTTACTCGACACGGGCGCCATCTATCGCTCGGTCGCGTTGATCGCGAAGCAGCGCGGCATCACGTGGCGCGATGCCGCGGCGTGCGCGCAAATCGCACGTGACCTCGATATCACGTACGACTTCGTCGGCGACAAGAACCACGTGTTCCTTGCGGGCACGGACGTCACGAGCGAGATCCGCACGCCGGACGTCTCGCAGGGCGCGTCGCAGGTCAGCGCACATCCCGAGGTCCGCGCCGCGCTCCTCGATCTGCAGCGCCGGCTCGGCGCGGGTGGTGGCGTGGTCGTCGAGGGACGCGACACGGGCACCGTGGTGTTCCCGCAGGCGGAGGCGAAGTTCTTCCTGACGGCCACGGACGAGGAGCGGGCCTCGCGACGCGTGAAGGAGCTCGAGGCCGCCGGGACGAAGGTCGACTACGAAGTCACCCTCCGAGAGATCCGGGAGCGCGATCATCGCGACGCCTCGCGTGACGTGGCGCCGATGGTCCCAGCTGTGGATGCCGTCCTCGTGGACAGTTCGACGCAAACCCTCGAACAGGTTGTGGATTCTCTCGCATCGACGGTGGCAGCGCGGACCACGACGAACGAGAGCTAGAAGCGCCTAGGGTCGGCGCCCCGGTCGCGACGGCCACGATCGGGTGGATCTCACTCCTGCGATTGACATTTCGGGGTGCGAACGGTACCAACTCGCCCCTGCGCTGCGGAGCCGCTCCAGCGGTAAATCCAACCTCAGCGTTTCGTGGAGATCTGCTTGCATATGGTTACTCAAGACACAGGCGAAGAAGACTTTGCCGCGCTGCTCGCCGAGAGCTTCGGCCAGGACAGCGTCAAGGAGGGTGAAATCCTCCGCGGCACCGTGATCGCAGTTGGAAAAGATTTTGCGATCGTCGATGTCGGCTACAAGAGCGAGGGCCAGGTCCCTCTCGACGAGTTCCGTCAGGCTGACGGCTCGATCGGCGTGAAGCCCGGAGACGTCGTCGACGTCCTCCTCGAGTCACGCGAGAACGACATGGGGATGATCGTCCTCTCGAAAGAGAAGGCCGATCGCTTCAAGGTCTGGGACGAGATCAGCGCCGCGTGCGAACGCGACGAGCTGATCGAAGGCGTCATCACCGCGCGCGTGAAGGGTGGCCTGTCGGTCACGATCCGCGGCGGCGTGAAGGCGTTCCTTCCGGGCTCGCAGGTCGACCTGCGACCGGTCCGCAACCTCGACGCGTTCCTCAACCAGAACTTCAAGTTCAAGGTCATCAAGTTCAACAAGAAGCGCGGCAACATCGTTCTGTCGCGCCGCGTGCTCCTCGAGAAGGAGCGCGCTGCATTGAAGGAGTCGACGCTCGAGCGCCTCAAGGAAGGCCAGATCGTCGAGGGTATCGTCAAGAACCTCACCGAGTACGGCGCGTTCATCGACCTCGGCGGTATCGACGGACTCCTCCACATCACCGACATGAGCTGGGGCCGGGTCAACCACCCGTCCGAGCTGTTCCAGGTCGGTGACCACGTTCGTGTGAAGGTGTTGAAGTTCAACGCCGACACGGAGCGCGTCTCGCTCGGCCTCAAGCAGATCACGGAAGATCCGTGGAGCTCGGCCGCCGAGAAGTACGTGCCGGGCACGGTCGTGCGCGGCAAGGTCGTCTCGCTCAAGGACTACGGCGCGTTCATCGAGCTGCAGGAGGGCATCGAAGGCCTCGTGCACATCTCGGAGATGTCGTGGACTCGTCGCGTGAAGCACCCGTCGAAGATGGTCGCCGTGGGCGACATGGTCGAGGCGGTCGTGCTCGACGTCGACGTGAAGCAGAACCGCATCTCGCTCGGCATGAAGCAGCTCGAGCCGAACCCGTACGAGCAGCTCACCGAGAAGTACCCGCCGGGTACGGTCGTGAAGGGCCACGTTCGCAACATCGCCGACTTCGGAATCTTCGTGGAGATCGAGGAAGGCATCGACGGTTTGGTTCACATCAGCGACATGAGCTGGACCCAGCGCGTGAAGCACCCGTCCGAGCTCTTCCAGAAGGGCGAGGAAGTCGAGGCGGTCCTCCTCAACATCGATACCGGCGACGGCGACAAGCCGAAGATCTCGCTCGGCATCAAGCAGCTGGTTCCGGATCCGTGGGATCGCATCCCGTACGACTACCCGCAGGGGAAGGTCGTCGACGGCAAGGTCCTCAAGGTTCTCGACTTCGGCGCATTCGTCGAGCTCGAGAAGGGCGTCGAGGGTCTCGTTCACGTGAGCGAGATCAGCGAAGAGCACGTCGAGGATCCGCGCACCGTTCTGAACCCGGGCCAGGAGGTCAAGGTTCTCGTACTCCACGCCGATGGTGCGGAGCGCAAGATCGGTCTGTCGATCAAGGCGGCGTCTCGTGCGAAGGACATGGCGGACGCGCAGGGCTTTGCCTCGCCGAACGCTGGTGGCGCCACGCTCGGAGACAAGTTCCGCGGCAAGCTCGACAAGCTCAAGAGCGGCACGAAGGACGCGTAGTCCTCTCGCTCTCGTAGCTCCGCCGCTCTGCCATCGCTGGCGAGCGGCGTTTTCGTTTTCGGTGTTGGCCCCTCCCAACACCTCGAGTCACACGCGGGTCCGCACCCGAGGTGGGACGCGTACATGCACGGGCGCACCCGTTGCACCTCGGACCGTGCATGCGGATCACAGCCCTCGCATTGCTCGCGCTTGTTGCCTGCCACGCGACGACCGGAGATGACGCCCCGCCAGATCCCACGCCGGACGCCGACGTGAGCTCGTCCGACGGCTATGTCCAGAACTGCGATTCGCTGTTCTCCGCGCGCATCGTGGAGAAGCACGCGGAGCTGGACCCGACGTTTCATCTCGACTGCGAGCAACCGCTCCGAGCGGATGTCGGCTCGCTCGGGTTGACCGCAGGCGTGATGTGCAACAAGGGCGAAACGGCCAACGCGTGTCGACAGCGGATGTACGAGACTCCGCCCGCGCCGCGCACGCTTCGGTCGTGCACGGGAGCGAATTGCCTGCGTGGCATGTGGCTGCCGCGGTGCGCCGATGGAACCGACACCTGCGAGGAGCCGCAGGCGATCTGTCCCGACGGTACGCGTCCGCTGGCGCTCGTCGAGGCCGCCAATCCTCCGTCGAATCGGTGGCTGATCTACACGACCGGTGAGGGTGGCCCGTGCGACGGCACCGCGTGCTGGGCAATGTATCGGTTCGCACGCACCATCGGCGATCAGTCGCACGAGCAGACGATGTCGTCGTCACATCCGGACTACCAGCCGATCGGAGGTCGAGTCGGAGCGGGCATCATGAACGGAACGGCAACGTCACCGCTCGCGGCGTTCAATCGCGTGGAGATCAAGCGATGCACCGAGGCCGCGAGCGACGGCAAGGAGATGGTGCCGGTGGGCGACGGCGTGTCCACCGAGTGGGCGACCAAGTACCCGATGGTTCCTGTCGAGACGCGCCGCTCGATGGTGCCGGTCTGGCACCGGGGGTTCCCGATTCACAGCGCATTGCTCCACGCACTCGCGTCGCCGACGCTCCGTGATCTCGACGGCAACGGCACTCTCGACATCCCGTCGCTCGCGCAGGCGACGCAGATCGCGTTTGCGGGGAGCTCCGACGCGTCGTCGTACTACGTCATGGCGGTGGACGAGCTCGCTGAGATCGCGCGCACCATCGCACCGAGCGTCGACGTGCGGCTGATCGCCGATGGCAAGTTCGATCCGTCGCTCGACAGCGAGGGCCGCTACGCGCCCGATGCGTCGCCCAGCTTCTCTGTGTACACGAGCCCGTACCACACGACCCGCACCTGCGGCCCTCTACCCGACAACCAGGACGAGATCGCGAACGAGACCTGCTCGGATCGCATGTGGATGCCCGGCCCAGGCGCCGATGGACGAAAGACCTGGTTCGACTCGTTCACCGCGCGCGGCAGCCATGTCGATACGAGCTGCAACGTTCGCCATGCCGGGGGCGCACCGTGCTTCAACGACTTTCACGTGATCGCGAACCACGTGCAGACGCCGGTGCTCGTTCTCGCCGATCAGGAGGACGCCGTGGTCAGTGACAAGACGGCGATGGCTGACGTCGGCTCCTATCACTGGCCCCAGATCGCGGACTATCGAACGCGCGTGCTCGCGCAGGCGCACGATCTCGCGGCGAACTGGTCCATGCGCGAAGAGACCGCCCCGGAGACGAATCTGGTGTTCGTGCTCCGCAAGCAACGGCGCAACAGCCAGCCGGTGTCGATGGCCTCACACACGCACCTCGCACATGACGAGCGCGTGCTCGAGTGGTCGATGACGAAGTGTCAACTCAACCAGCCCGTCATCCGGCACACGACCGCGCAGACCATCGTGAGTTGGCTCGACGACACGCTCACCGATCGCTTCGTGGTCGAGGACGGCCGCAGCAGCCTGACCGCTCCGTTCTGGGTGACGGGGACGGCGTGTCGAATCCCGGAGTGATCCGCTGCAACAGTTGATGATCAGCGGCGGCGCGAACACTTCGAGAGCGGCCTCGCTTCGGACCAGTAGCCTGTTGTCGTCCAAGAACTCGATCCCCAACGCACCAATCAGCGTGGCCACGTGCCCGACCAGCATCGAGCCGACATACGCGAGCAGATCTCCAGACCGGGAAACGGTCGCTGCCAGCAACGTGTCCGATAGCATCGAGAAGTGCCGTCTTGGCGACGTCCTCGAGAAGCACCAGCTGGTCGGATTGGATGCCCGTGGTGTTGCGATAGAGGAGCAGGCGGTGACCGTCTTGCTCGATGACGCTGTACACGCCATCACCGGTGATCGCCGGGTACCGCAGGCGACCGATGTTCGCAGCGGGGGCAAGCAGGACCTTGCGCGGGGGATCGACGATGCCGTGCAGCGTGGGTTCGACGATGAGCGTCGCGGTACCATCGCTGAACCGGGCGGATGACCCGAGCTCGAGCGAATACACAAACGGTGCGCTCGAGTGTTGGTTGTTGATTCCGTTAGTCGTTACCTCGTGAATGCCGATGTAGCCGTTCACTCCTTTGGGCATGAACAGGGTCGCGCGCGTGCCGCTGCGATGAATGGCCGCGAGCTCGACCCCGTACGGGGCCGGAATGTTCAACAGGCCGGATGGAGAGGAGCAATCAAGCGGATGGCGGGCGATCGTTGCGAACGATCCGATCTCGACAACCATCACGACGCTGGCTTGATCGAACGCGAGCCCATGCGTGATCAGAGTCGAGTCGGGGGGACATCGTAACGAAACACGTACCATGGAGCCGAGGAACAGTGATTCGGCGTGCGACATGGGGCCGGAGCATTGTCAGCTGCCGCGATCAACGTCCATTGCGCAATTGCCAACTGCCTATGCACCTTCACGAAACGATCATGCGAACCTCTCGGTTATCTGCGGAGCGCGGCGAGGATCGCCATGGCTCGGTCGTCGTTGAACCTTCGCATCGCGTTCAGGCTCGCCTCGACGTCGGCACCGTGCTCGGCAAGCAAGCGAGCGATCGCTTCATGCCCCGCGGACGCCGCATTCACGAGGGGCTCGCCGTGATTCACGTCGGCGTTCTCGGCGCGGAATCGGGAGAGAAGCAGCGCGACGATTGCGGTGTGACCGAGTGCGATCGGCCAATACAGCACGCTGCGTTCGCGCTTGGTCTTGGGCTTGACTCGCAAGCCGACGTCGAGGAAACGCTGCCACGTCGCAACCTCAGCGAGCATCAGGGGAGGGTCGACGTGCGCGTGCGATAGGGTCCACGTCGCCAACGTAGCGTCGTGTGCCAGCGTCGCACGGTCGGAAGCACGGACGGGCCACACCCGATCGACGTCCAGGTAGCGCGTATTTGACGGCGTGAGCATGTGACGAACGGTGACGTGGACGTCGTAGGCCTCGACAGTTGTTCCCGCCGGCGAGGGATCCGCCGGCTCGCCGAGTACGAACCAGATCGAAGGAGGGTTTGCAGCGGTCTTCGCGGCGTCTTTGGCCCACTTCGCCTCGCGGGCCAGCTCCGCCTTTTTCTTCGACATCCCGCGAGTATCGATCGATCCGGGTTCCGAGGATTCGCCCTTGCCTCGCCGATCGTCGGAGAGCTCGCTACTGCGGCGAACCCTGGCAGCCGTTGCCAGTGTCCCAATAGCTGCCGGACGGGTCGTTCGGATCTTCGATCATGAACGGGTCCGCGAGCATTCCAAACCGCGCGAACGCATCGCCGATGCTGACCGACGAACCGGCGGTAGTCCCGGTGCACGAGGTCATCCGCAGGTCGATCCGATCACTTCCCGTGAAGACGTGCGCTGCCTGGGTTCCGCCGTTGCGGAGGACGATCGACGTCGAGCCCTGCGGCAACGCTCCTTCCTCGCGCGTTCCTCGTCCGCTCTGGACGTGTGCCTCGATGTCGCGCATCAGATCGAGAACGCGGACCCCGTAGTCTGTCGAGCTCCCGCGCCACGCGAGTCTCCCATCGGAGGCGTACACGACAGAGCCCGACCTGTTCTTTGGATCGAAGCGGTCGCCGATCAGCAGATGTGGCGTCGACAGGTGGTGCAACAAGACGTGGGCTCCGTCGTAGCAGGGCGAGACATCGGCCTGGTGATACGCCGCGCAGCTCTCGTCGACGAGGAAGCCACGAAGCTCCATCGTCGCGCGCTGGAACTGGTCCCGGAACGGCGACGGGGCGTTGCCTGCGGAGTAGTTCGCAGCCGAGCACACCACGTTGGTCGCATCCGTCTGGGTGTACGGATCGAACAGCGTGAGCGGCCCACACGCCTGGGTCTCGCTGAACGGGTTGTCGTAGACATTGAAGTCCGAGGCCGTCCCGGCGACGTAGCGCCCTTCGTTGTCGAGCCCACCGTGGAGGAACGAGTCGAGGCCGACGCGCACCCGCGCCTGCGGCGCAACCTGATGGATCATGTCAGCCATGAGGTCGGCGCCGAGGAGGACCCAGTGGGCGGCATCGGATCCGCCGATGATCCAGACCACGTCCGCATCGGCGAACGACTGCGCGATATCGGCGTCGCCATCGCCATCGACGTCGCGCCCCTCCTCGGTCGTGAGCTGGTGGAACATCGCGTCCCAAAGGTTGCGCCCCCGATGAAACGCGTCGACGGTGCTGCGCCGAGTCTCCGTCGGGAGCCTGGCCAGCAGATCCGGTGGTGCGTCGGCCGCCATGGCAGCGAGGTTCTCTGCGGGCACCCCATCGGTCACCGGAGCGCGCTCGATCGTGTCGGAGGACAGCTCGCTGCAGCGGTTCACCATCACGCGATGGAAGTCACCGAGCGGAGCTCCATCACGCAAGATGCCGGTAGCGGAGACAGACGCCGCAGTGGGTGCATCGGGATGGAGGTTGGATAGCGTCTTGGCGGTGTCCGCCTGATCCAACTCCGGGAAGTAGCGGTACGCGACCCACGCCGCAGCGCCGGCGAAGGTCGACCCACCCGGCGTCAAGTAGATGACCCAATTGCGCGAGCTCGGCGCTCCGGGGCGAACGTAGATCTGACCGCGCGTTCCGTCGACGCAGCGTGCTTCGTCGGCGGGCGCGCACGCCTCGCTGCCGTCGCGGCAGCGAGGAAGCCATTTGCCGCGCATGCAAGACGCGCAGTTGCCGGGCTCGAGCGTACTGATCGCGGGTGGATCGAAGAACAGCGCATCGGCGCACTGGTTCGCGCTCACGCCGGCCTGACACAGAGGCGCCGACGCGGAGCGCCGTCCGACATTGGTGATCAACGGGAGATCGCAGTCGAGCGCGAACGAGGCTTGCTGCTCTCGCTGCAGCTCTACGAGTCGCGCCGCCATGAACGACCGGCAGTTCTGGACGTAAGTGTCGCCTGACGCAGCGTCTGACACAGCGTCGCCGACCGCTCCGTCGGACGCAGGTGGGTTTGGCCCGGAACAGCTGGAGGCCGTGCTTGCAATGGCAACGAGACAGAGCGAACGCAAACGCATCGGAGGAGCTCTCGCACGCCACGAACCGACCCAACTGCACGAGATGTTTCGTCGCCAGAACGAGGTGTGGCTCGACCTGTTGGATCGACCCTACAGATCGGCGTGGGGTGTTGTCGACAACTTCCGCACTCGGCCTTGTCGACATCCAGATCGAGAGCGAGGCGATCGTTTCCGTCGGAGACTCAGTTCAGACACACCGCGCGCTGCTCGAGGCTCCACTTCGGCGAGAGCCCACTCCGGTTCTGCGCGTTCGTCTGCACCGTGCCACCCGTGGGATCGATGTCGTGCAGGGTCGCGCGGCCCACGACGAGTGCATTGTTGCTGCCGTGACGGGCAGCCCAACCGGCGCTCGTCATTGCGATCGATTTGGGGCAGCTCGTGACGAGCTGCTTGTCGCCGACCGAGACCGGCGTCTGCGCGGAGATGATCTGATATCCAGGGAGCGCGGCCGCGTCGGCGCACAACGCGTAGGCGGTGAGCGTCCAGTTGGGTGTGCCGCGTGGAGGGGTCGCCCCGACGACCCAGCTCGCACCGTTCAACGTCGGGAAGAACGCCGTGGGCTCGCCCGCGATCCCTTGATTCGAGCTGTCACTGATCGTGTATCCGCCTCCGGTCACTTGCTTGCCCGTTGGACAGGTCGCGACGGCGAGTGCGGTCGAGCTGTTCGTCGGAGGTGTGCTGGACGTGACGAGCTGGAAGCCCGCAGGAGCCGTCGCACACACCAAGCGAACGTGCACGTTGTACGGCGTGTTCGTGGTGCTGTGAGCGAGGAACAGCCAGGCATTCCCGGGCATCCCGCCCGGCGATGTCGCGGACACGGCCGAGGCGGATGCGACCACCGTGTCGATCGTCGTGCCCGCGAGATCAGTGGCACGCCACGAGGAGCCAAGCACCACAGTTTTGTCGGAGCAGTTCGCGCGTACGAGCTTGTCCGCGCCGGTGGACGTGCCCGTTGTTTCAACGATCGAATAGCCCGGCAGCTGCACCGACTGCTCGGTGTCGGACAGGTCGGTCTCGGACAGCTCGGCATCGTCGAGCTCGATGCAGGCGGGGGAGACCAGGGTGAGTGCGATCAAGATGGGCGTGGTGCGCATGTTTCCCGGGAGACGGCGCGCGCACGAAGTCTCACGAGAATCGTCGTCGATTGTGCCTAGGTGGTGGATCGAGCTGGCGCGTGAGGCACGATCGCTGGCGATATCCAACACTTGTCCCTTCGGGTCGCCTGTTCGTGTCAGTCACCGCTTCGTGGTGGCGTCCTTTCTTCGAGACATTGGGCCTCTCGTGTCTCCACCGTGCATGTCGTTCAAGAGTCTCTTCCCGCAGCTGCAAACGGCTTGGGACGTCATCAACGGTAAGGCGGAGCCACTGAAGACAACGCAGTACGGTGCATTCAACACCCCCGCTAGTTCGAACCGGTCGCACCTCGACGCCACCGCGCGTATGTCGAACGACGGCGATCTGGAAGGATTGTCGTTCGGCATGGGCGCCTGGGATGGTCCGGGACTCACAAACAACAGCTCACTCAGGCTCGTCGACGCAGGGCTCGATCTGGGAAGGTACAAGGAACGCGACGGAACGGACGCGTATGGCTTCAACCTCGACGCGGGCCTCTGGGAGCACCAAGGCGAGCAAGTCGAGGTGGGCGTTGCCAGCGCCAACGCTCGCGCAAAGGTGTCGAGCAAGGGTGCTGAGCTTGGCCTCCAGGGTGATGGCCCGCAGGCTGCCTACATTAATAAGGAGTCCGGATCCGCAAGCGACGAGATGACACGGTTCGGCGTCTCTCCGATCGGGCCCGGCGCTGGGGTACGCGCCCATTGGGGCGATGAAGACGGGGACGATCTGAGAGAGCTCGGCTTCGGGGTGGATCTCGGCGACTTCACGTACGACTTCACCACGGAGGATCCGCTGCGCAGTCTCGCTCGCTTGGGGACCGGCGGGGTCGTCGGCGGCAAGAGAGAAGGTGCTTTGTTAGGCGGCGACCGCGAACGGAATTGGACAGCCGATGCGGTGGGCGCGGCCATGGATCTCTTCGGTCACTTCGCGGACTGACGAGACAGAGCGAACACTGAGGCTCGCGCTGTCGCCGCGACTTGCGGCGTCGGCACGAACCTGTGCGTATCGTTCGGGCTGTCGCCGCGACTTGCGGCGTCGGCACGAACCTGTGCGTATCGTTCGCGCTGTCGCCGCGACTTGCGGGCGTCTGACGAACCTATGCGCAGGCGCCAAGGGATCGCAGGCCTCGCTCCTATTCTCGCTTCTTCTGGGTGAGGGGGTGGCGTGTGCCGGAGGAAGGGTTTCGCTATGCTTGGTGGGTGACGGAGGATGGCAAGACCCTCAGACGGGAGCCCGCGGGTCGCCGCGTACGGAAGCTCTCCGTCACCGTGACGTCCGGGGTGGACGCGAACCTCGAGTCGCCCGCGGTCGAGCGGTGCGCGATCGGCTCGGCGAGCGATAACGAGCTAGTGCTTCGCGATCCCGAGGTGAGTCGGTATCACCTCGAGCTCGTGGCGGGCGAGCACGGGATCCTCGTCAAGGACCTCGGCAGCCTCAACGGGACCCACCTCGCGAACACCCGCATCGTCGAGGCGATCCTCCAACCAGGCACCAAGCTCGTCGCCGGCTCGACCACGCTGATCGTCAACGACGCGGGCACGGACACCAAGCCGGCGACGATGACCGAGGTGCCGAGCATCATCGGCCGGTCCTCGGCGATCCGCGAGGTCGCCTCCGACGTGGCGCAGCTCGCCAAGACGGCCGTGTCGACGCTGATCCATGGAGAGACCGGCACCGGCAAGGAGGTCATCGCGCGCGCGATCCACGAGCTGGGGTCGCGCAGGGACAAGCCGTTCGTCGTCGTGGACTGCGGATCGATGCCCGCGACGTTGATCGCCTCCGAGCTGTTCGGTCACGAGCGAGGCGCGTTTACAGGCGCCGATCAGCGCCACGTGGGTGCGTTCGAGCAAGCCGACGGCGGCACGCTGTTTCTCGACGAGATCGGCGAGCTCCCGCTCGCGGTCCAGCCGTCGTTGCTCGGCGCGCTCGAGCGGCGGCGGTTTCGCCGTGTCGGTGGCCAGAAGGAGATCGCCGTCGACGTTCGCGTGATCGCGGCAACCCACCGCGATCTGCGCTCCGAGGCGAACCGCGGAACGTTCCGTCCGGATCTGTATTTCCGTCTCGCGGTGGCGCGCGTGGTGATCCCCGCGCTGCGTCAGCGACGCGAGGACATCGAGCCGTTGGTCGCGCACTTCGTCGAGCAGGCAACCGGTCAGAGCGATGTCTCGCGCTACTTCGGGCCCGCGTCGTTGGACGCGATGCGCCAGCATCCGTGGAGCGGCAACGTCCGCGAGCTGCGCAACGTGGTCGAGCGCGCGCTGGCGCTCGGGCAACTCCAGCTCGATACCGCACAGCACGCGGTGAACGAAGGGCCGCTGCCGTCGTACAAGGACGCACGGGCGAGTGCGCTGTCCGAGTTCGAGAAGACCTACCTGACGCGGCTCATGTCGCTCAGCACGAACAACGCATCGGAGGCGGCGCGGCGCGCGGCGATGGATCGCCCGTACCTGCTGTCTCTGCTCAAGAAGCACAGCTTGCGCTGACGCCCGATCAGATTTTCGTGCAGGTCGTGCCGGGGCGGATCGTGACTTCTTCGTCCGCCAAGGGCGCTCCGGAGATGTCGTTCAGCTCGACCCGATACGTACCGGGCGCAAGCTTCACCAACGCGGGTGCGGTCCCACGTTGCTTTCCTTGGATGCGGATCGTCGCGCCGTTCCGGCGCGGGAGAGCGCCCGAAACGGCAAGGCAGCCGAGTGTCGGGTTCGAGGTTGTCGGGTTCGAGGTCGGATTCGAGGTTGTCGGGTTCGAGGTTGTCGGGTTCGAGGTTGTCGGGTTCGAGGTTGTCGGGTTCGAGGTTGTCGGGTTCGAGGTTGTCGGATTCGAGGTTGTCGGGTTCGAGGTTGTCGGATTCGAGGTTGTCGAATTCGTCGGGTTCGAGGTTGTCGGATTCGAGGTTGTCGAATTCGTCGGATTCGTGGGCGTCGGATTCGTGGGCGTCGGATTCGTGGTCGTCGTGGGCTTCGTGGTCGTCGTGGGCTTCGACGTCGGATTCGTGGGCGGGCGCGTCCGACGTTTCTTGGTACGGTCTTCGGCCGTGCGCTTCTTCGTCGTTGCGGGCTCGTCCAGGCCCGAACTAGTGGCATCGAGCGGTTCCGAGGGCGGCGTCGAGGTCTCGGTGGGCAGCGTCGAGGAAGCGTCCACCACGGATGGAGGAGACGTGGGAGAAGCGGGCACCGCCGCAGAGGGAACCACGCGATCGAGGGATGCGACCTGAGGAGCGGCCGTCGCGTTCGGCGTGTTCTGCAGCGCGAGCACGTCGAGCTCCACCACCGCGTAGCCGCCGGCGACCAACAGTAGAGCGGCCACGAGATAGGGCCAGCGCCGCCGCGCCATGGGGGCGGGCGGGTGGCGCGCAGGGTCGGGCGATCGCGCGAGATCGGAAGGTGTCTGTGCGGGCGCAGACGTCACTGACTCCGGTGACGCGGGCGGCGTGCTCACCTCGATCTGCTTGCTGATCGTGAACTGACCGGGGCCCGCAGGGACGAGCGCGAGCCCCATGAGATCGTCGAGAGCGCTGCGCGGCGTTTGCGTGGCGTCGCGCCCGAAAGCGAGGAACGTCCTCAATGCGCTGCGGCCGGTGCCCTCGCAGAGATGATGGGCGTCTCGCGCGAACTGTGCTGCAGACAGTCTGCGGCTCGGCAGATCGTACGTGCAGCTCGTGATCAACTCGCGAATCTCCTCCGGTAGTGCCGACAGATCATGGTTCGTGGCGTCGCCGGGCGGAAGGCCCGTGACGAGAACTTGCAAGGTGATCCCGAGCGCGTACACGTCGGCGGCAGGAGTCGCGCGGCGGCCGACCAGCTGCTCGGGGGCGAGATAGCCAACCTTGCCTTTGACCATGCCGGTCTTCGTTCGCGTGTCTCGCGTGTCGGCGAGCGCGATTCCGAAGTCGGACAGCTTGACGTCCCCTTCCCAGCTAAGGAGCACGTTCTGCGCGCTGACGTCGCGGTGCACGATCCCCAGTGGGTGCCCGTGCTCGTCGGTGCGACTGTGCGCGTACGCGAGGGCCTCCGCGATCTCGGCGACGATGTACAACGCGAGCGCTCCGGGCAGCGGGCCCTGGTTACGCACCAGCCGATGGGCATCGACACCATCGACATACTCGAGCACGAGGAACTCGGTGCCATCGACAACACCGTAGTCGAGCACCTGTACGACGTTGCTGTGGTGCAGATAGCTCGCGATCCTTGCCTCGTCGCGAAAGAGCTGCTTCGCGCTCGCGTCGCCCAACAGCTCGGGCAGCACTCGCTTGATCGCGACGCGTCGCGTGAAACCGCCGTGCCCGCGGGCGACCGCCTCGTAGACCTGGCCCATCCCGCCGGTCGCGATTGTACGGACGAGGCTATATCGCTCTGCCTCCATCAAGTCGCTACGTGCAGTATGACGGATCGCAACTCGCATGTGTTGGGACGAGCCAACACGGGGATGGTGGACGCCAGCCTATGCTCGCGAACATCATGGCGCCGTGATGGTGTGGTCCTTGCGAGTATGTGGGTTGCAACCACCACACCGAAGGCCATCGAATGACATCTCGCTACTTGCTACTGGTCCTCACCGTCGTCGTGATGGTGGGGTGTGCCACACCGAAGCCGACCCGCGTCGCATCACTGGTGGTCGTCGACGGAACGGTGGCGACCCCGAAGGCAGAGGTCGCCGCGTGTGTGGATCCCGCACCTATCCAGAAAGCGGTCGCCGGTGACGGCGGGTTCCGCTGGAACGTCCATCGCTTCACGAGTGCCGCCGCGCCTTCGTCCGAGATCGAGGCGACCGTGGCAACGATGCGGGCAAACTACCTCGCCCCCAACTTTCCCGCGTGCCACGCAGCGAACTTGAGGGCCGACCTCGCGCCCGCGCGGCTGCTCGGCATCGGCAAGCCGATCGAGGCAGTGCGCGTCGCCCTCTACGGCTCTGCCTGCGCGTGGAAGCTCGGGCCCGAGTTCGAGCCGTTTGCGGCGGCGCAGCTACGCTTCATCCTCGCGAAGGACGAGCTCGACGCGATCGGGGAGCTCGAGCGCTCGGACATCCTCGATCCCGCGTTTCGTGACTTCGTCCAGGCCCTCCACGCGAAGGTCCCGCCGAAGCGCGTGTGGACCTCGGTGTCGGTGACGCCGAAGGGCGCGAGCGTCGCGATCAACGGCTCGATCAAGTGCGAGAACAGCCCGTGTCGGTTTCGAGCGACGGAGGGAGACACCGTCGTTATCACGGCCGAACGGTTTGGCTACGCGCGATACGTGGGCACGCTCGAGGCGGGGCGGGTCGGCGACTTCGCGATGTTCAGCGTCGACCGCGAGACCGAGCGCCAGATCGCGGCGGCGGTCCAACAGCGGGAGAAGTCTCCGTACAGTGCGTGCGCGTCCTCGCGGGTCGCGGTCGCGACCCCACCTGGCATCGGTGGCACTGCGCCGTCGCTCGACGCGATCGGCGAGGCCGCCTCGCGCAGCCTGGCAACGAAGGTCGTGCTGCTCGTCGACGTGCGGGCCAAGGATGCGAGCGCGATGGTCTACGACCAGCCCTTAAAGCGCGTGGTCGCGCGTCGAACGAGGGTCGCGTCGGCGAGTCAAAACGGTGCCGACCTGGCGCCCAGCGTCTCGCTCGAGGCGCTGCGCGCGTGGCGCGATAAGACCACCCCGCGTTGGTACAAGAGCTGGAAGTTCTGGGCCGGCGTCGCCGTGGTCGGTGCGCTCGCGAGTGGAGGCGCTGTGTACTACTTCAAGGAGAACGAGTATGTGGTTCGTCCGTCATTCTGAACGGCTCCTGCTCGTCGCGGTGTCGGCTGCTCTATTCGCCGGATGTGTCGAGACGATCGAGATCGGCCTTATCGTCAGGAACGAGCTACGCGACGACCCGAGCACCCCGGGCGAGGACCCGTATTGTCCCCAGCGAAACATGGGAGCCCCGGGCCAGTTGATGAACTTCTTCGTCATCACCACGTACCGACCCTCCAACGGGAAGTGCTGCGTCACGGAAGATACGAGTACGTGTACCTCACTCGATGTCATCGACGAGCGATGCATCGTGAGTGGTGGGACGGCGGTGACGGTTCCGCAGCTCAACCTTCAGCTCGCGGTGAGCGGGGTCGCCCTCGACTCCTGGGACCCAGAGCGTCCGACGTGCATCCGGGTTGTCGCGCTCGAAGACGAGACGCAGATCGACAGAGAGAACAGAGACAACGCGCCACCGGTCAGCATCGCGTGTGATGGGTGGAAGAACCTCGTCAACGAAACCAGGAGCCGGATCTGTTCTCACACCGAAACGCCGGTAACCGGCACGGGCATCATCTACGTCAACAACACGAGATGCTCGACGCGGCCCGATCAAGAAGCCGTCGTCACCGGATGTGCGAGGCCCGGTCCCAACTAGTTCGGAGGCGATGGGCCGACCCAACACCGTCCCTCACACCGGCTCGCGTCCGGCTGAGATTCCCAGCACTTCGGTCGGCGCGCAGGTTGCGTGCTGTCCGATCATGCACCGACCCCTCGTCCTGCTCCTCGTGGTGGCCGCCGGCTGCGCTGACGATTCCTCGAACACGAACACGACGCCGGATGGAGGCGTCGACCCCATGCCGGATGCGGCACCCGCGGCTCCGTCGATTGCGGATGTGCTCGACTGTGGCACCGTCGGCAGCGCTGGTGGGTTGCCGCAGGGGATGGACCTCGTCAAGGTCGAGCTCGATCCGACGCTGTTCCCGAAGGCCCGCTGCAACGATGGCACGCAGTCGGTGTTTTACGTGCGCCCAGCGGCGACGGTCGCCGGGCGTGGCCGGTGGATGCTGCAGCTGCAAGGCGGCGGTGGGTGTCACGACCCCGAGTCGTGCGCGCGGCGGTGGTGCTCCGTCGACACCAACATGGGCATGGAGCACATGACCTCGCGAAACGCACCCGACGCGATCGGGGGGCAGGGCATCCTTACGCGGGATTCGCGTAACCCCTACGCCGACGCGAACCACGTGTTCGTGCGCTACTGCTCGAGTGACAACCACGGGGGTCGCACCGATCCCATCGACGTCGACGCGCACCACCCCATCACGATGGAGCCGCTCCGCTTTCGCATCGAGTTTCACGGACGCGAGATCCTCGATGCCGTGCTGTCTACGCTACGCCACGACGGCGCCTCGATCCCGGGGATGCCGGATCTCGACGACGCTACAGACGTCGTGCTCGCCGGCGCGTCGGCGGGGGCGGGCGGCGTGATCTCGACGGCTGATCATGTCGGTGAGGTTCTTCGCGCGAACAACGGCAACGCAGCCGCGCTGCGATTCGCTGCCCTCATCGACTCGACGTTCGGTCCCTCCGACCAGGCACTCGACTGGAGCACGTCGACGATGTGCACGGGGCAGGACCTGTGCACGTTCGGCGCGATCATGACGTACTTCAGTCAAATGCACGTGCGAGACACGGACGCCTCGTGCCACGCCTATCACGCGTCGCGACCCGGCACCGAGTGGATGTGCCAGGACCTCGACCACATCCTCCGCCACCACATCGCGACGCCATTCTTCGTGCGGCAAGGCCTTCGCGATCGCCTGATCATGCCGAACGCGGTGGAGTCGATGGTGACGGTGCCGGGGAGAGGCCTCATGACGGAGGCGTTGTTCGAGGAGCTCGTGCGTGCGGAGCTCGCCTTGCTCGCGAACCTCCCCGCCACCGCGGAGGAGGGTGGCTCGATCACGAGAGTGCCTGGTGTGTTTGCGCCCCCGTGCACGAAGCACGAGACCTTGTCGGACAACGCGAACGCCTTCGGGGTCTCCGTCACGGTCAACACGGTCGCCCGCACGATGTTCGACGCGTTCACGCTCTGGCAATCCGGGCAGAACCAGCCCGTGATCTGGAGCATGGGAATGCCGGCGGACTGTCCCTGACCGCCGCCAGATCGCTCTTCACCGTCAAACGAGATCGATAGGGTTATGATCTCGTGTATGCGAACCCTTGCGGTCTTCGCCTTTGCGGCGTGTAGCGGCGGCGGTGGTGGCGGCGACGCTGGTCAGCAGGTGGATGCACCCACCCAAGACGATGGCCAACAACAAGGGGTCGGGCTCTCCGAGCAGTACCCCGGTGACAATGGGATCGCAGGCGATCCTGCCGTGATCTGGTTCGAGGACTTCGAGGCGGCGTCTGTCGCCGCCATCACGGGTCGTTACGATCAGGCGCAGGGTGTAGCCCGGATGGCGCTGACGTCCGACGCGCCGAAGGGCAACGCGCTCGCGATGACATCCGGAGGCGCCGTGTCGGCCGTCGATCTATACAAGCGGCTGCC
Organism: Kofleriaceae bacterium; assembly: GCA_046160585.1. Lineage (GTDB taxonomy): Bacteria > Myxococcota_A > Polyangia > Haliangiales > Haliangiaceae > JABFXX01. The sequence goes on along the minus strand of JBJXGN010000018.1, from coordinate 95,552 downwards.
AGATCACGACGATGTGTTCGTTCGCTGGTACGCGAAGTACGACGCGAACATCCGATGGCACCACAGCGGCATGTGGATCGGCGGCTACAACCCGGGCATGACGTTCCCGAGCCCGATGGCGGGCAGGCGTCCCGTAGGCAACGATCGGTTCTCGATTGCCCTCGAGCCAGTGTGGGGATCGGGCACCGCTTCGGCGCGCTTCGATTTCTACAATTACTGGATGGGAATGCAGTCGTGGATGTTGCCGCCGGTAAACGACAACGGCACCGCGTACTACGGCAACTCGCTCGTTCACCGGAACAGCTTCACCATAGACGAGAACCAGTGGGTGTGCCTCGAGGTTCATGTTCGCCTCAATCCCAGCGCGACGACGGCGGCTGGCGCGGTATTGGAGGTGTGGAAGAACGACGCGCTCGTCACCAGGCTCGACGATGCCGGTCCGATGGGCTACTGGCTCCGCGGCAAGTGGTGCGCGTCGAACAGCGATGGCCAGGAATGCACGGACTATCCGGCGCAACCCGACGAGATCTTGTCGCTGCAGTTCCGCAACACGACCGCGTTTGGAGTCAACGCGTTCTGGCCGCAGAACTACATCACCGAGTCGATCATGGGAACGCTGCGCTTCGATCAGATGGTCGTCGCGACGACCCGCGTCGGCTGCATGCGCTAGACCCACATCCGTGCGATTGCGGTCTCGATTCCCAGGGCAATGCCGTGGTTGCACCGCCGGCTCCAGCCGCCGCCCGCGACGCCAGCATCGACTCGTAAACTAACGTGCCCACTCAGCAGGGCTCGTGCGTCTTACCGGCATGAGGTTGCTCGTGTCGCTCGCACTCGTCGGGCTCGCCCTGTCGGCGCCGAGTTGCATCATCGCGAAGCGTTCGCTCGAGATGCCCGACAACCAGCAGACCGTGGTTGCGCTGTTCAGCGGTGGACTTGGAGAGCCGATGGAAGACATCGCGCGGCACCCGTGGTTCGCAGTGCGCAAGGCAGGCGAGACCGATTGGCGCGTGTATCAGGTCGGCGGCGGCGGCGTGCACGACGGCGATCCGTCGAAGGTCGGCGTGTACGTCAAGCCGATCCTCCACGGGCTATGGGTCGGCGACGAAGGCGAGCGCGCACGCACGTGCATCGAGGTGGAGGGGCCCAAGGCGAAGGACCACATCGAAGCCAACTACTTCTTCCCGGGGCCGAACTCGAACACGTTTGGCGACGTGGTGCTGCGCGCGTGCAAGCTCAGCGCGAGCCTCCCGTCGACGTCGGTGGGCAAGGATTGGCGCGGGATCATCGGCGCGGGCATCACGAGTGAGCGGACCGGCGTGCAGGTCGAGACGCCGATCTTCGGGTTCAAGATCGGCCTCAAGGAGGGCATCGAGGTGCACATTCTCCACCTGTCGTTCGGCGTCGACTTCTGGCCGCCGGCGATCATCGTCCCGCTCGGGCCGGGCCGGATCGGATTTGCGGACCGATGAGGGCGGTGGCGATCCTCGTGTTCGCGGGCGTGCTCGCGACGAGCGGCACCGCACGCGCGCAGATGCCGAACTCGTTCGGCTCGTGGATGCACTACGAGCTCCAGGGGCTGCACGCGATCGACGAGTCGATGACCTCGTCCGAGGATTTCGTGCTCGCGGGGGCGCGCGTCGGCGGCTTCATCGGCAAGCGGCGCCTCGCGTATGCGGCGTCGTTCGACTTCGCCTTCGGCTCGACGATCGGTAAGAGCGGCTTCATGTGGGAGGTGGGCCTCTTGCCGCTCGGCATCGCGCTGCGGCCGAGCGAGCGCAGCGTGATCGCATTCGCGACGGGCATCGCGGGCACGGGGGCGGTCGGCACGCTGGACGACGCCGTCGCGTGGCCGTTCGAGCTCACCGCCGAGACAACCGCAGGGCCACTGCGCTTCCTCGCGCGCGGTCGCGTGTCGTTCCTCGGCGCATCGGATGCTCGGCAGAACGGATCACCGACGGTGACGTGGGCGGACGAGCTCGATGCGATGGTGGGCATCCGGCTCGGACCGCGGTACGAGAGGTTCCGGCTCGCGTCGGGCAACGGCTACTTTCTCGGCGCGACGTATCGCGAGATGGAAGGCGCGAAGTTCTTCGGTCTCGTGCTTGGCTACTCGGTAGACATGGGTTCGCAGGTGCGCCGGCGCGACGGCTTCGTGGACGAGTGCTGCAACGAGTGATGGTGCGATCGATTCGCGTGTAGAGTGGATCCGTGATCCGCTGGCTACGCCTCATCGCGACCGCGACGGTGATCCTGTCGATGATCGGGCTCGGCGTGATCGCGGGTCTGTTCCTCGTCGCGAACGCAGGATGGATCCCCGTCGAGATTCCGCCGTGGCTGCAGGGGCTGTTCGGTTCGAAGCCGCACGAGGTGTGGCTTCCGGCACTGATCGCGGGATGGCTCGCGACCGCGCTCCTCCTCGCGGGGATCGTGCTGTGGAGCATGTATTACGTGTGGCGACGCCGGCAGTACGAGTCGCTGATCAACCGGCTCGAGAAGGAGCTCGCGAAGCTGCGCAACCTGCCGTTCACGGAGCCCGCGCCGCTCGAGGATCTGCCGGAGACTCCCAGCGTCGCCGCCGCACGCGTGATGAACGCGCTCGACGAAGACAGCGTTGACGCGCGCTGACGTGCGATCAGATCATCGGCCCGCAGCAACGGACCTCGTACGGATCGACGATGGAGTGCGAGGAAGCGCTGTCGCAGGTGGAGCTGCCGCGCTTCTGGGCCTCACCGGCGACCTCCTCCGCAACCCACTCCCATGCACCCGTCATGTCGACGACCCCTACGGCGTTGGCGCAACCCTCGAGCCACTCATCGTCGGTGCAGTAGCGACGGCCCACGTTCCCACACAACGCCTTGCCGTCGAGCCAAGGCACGAGTCATGTCCGCCGGGCAGGCGAGCGGCGCCATGTCGATCGACGCATCGAGGGCCGTATCGTCGCCCGAATCAGTGATCGGGCGCTCGTCGATCCCGATCCGACCGCACGCGGCCAGTGACATGACGAACACCTCCCATCGCATCCAGACCACGATACACCTCGCGCCCCCCAAAGGCTTGGTAGTGTCGAGCTCATGGGAGCGGCGCTGGTCTTGCTGCTGGTCGGCCTCGGTGCGATGGCCGCCGGCGTGCTCATCGGGCGCTACTACGTCCCCGATGATCGACAGTTGCGACGCACGGCGCGACACAGCCGTGCATACATGCGTGCCCTGTCGCACTTGATCGCCCGGGATCACGAAACGGCGGTCAGCGAGCTACGCACGGTCGTCGAGGAGAACGTCGACGATGTCGAGCCGTACTTCGCGCTCGGCGCGATGTTCCGCAGCCGTGGGGAACACGAGCGTGCGATCCGCGTACATCAGGCCCTCGCGGTCCGCGAGCGCGACAAGCGCAAGCTGCGGCAGCGCGCGATGTACGAGCTCGGCCTCGACTTCCGCGCCGCGGGAATGCCGCGCCGTGCGACACGCGCGATGGAAGAAGTGCTCGTCGAGGATCCGGCGCACGAGGGCGCTCTACGCGCGCTCGCGGCGCTCTACGAGGAGCAAGCGCGCTTCAACGAAGCGGCCAACCTGTGGCAGCGACTCGGTCGCCGTCGCAACGAGGACACGTCGGTGCGCGAGCACCACCTGCTCGTCGCAGCGGCGCAGGCGGCGCTCGCGCGCGACGATGCGGACAGCGCGAAGCAGCTGCTCAAGGCAGCGCAGAAGCACCAGGAGTCAGGCCACTTCTTCGCGGCGGCGGCAGAGCTTGCAGCAGCACGCGGCAATCCTCGCGGCGCGATCGAGCGGCTCAAGCAAGCGCTCGTCCTCGAGCCGGCGCTCGCACCACACCTATTGCCGGGTCTCATCGCCGCCGAGTCGGCAGCGGCGGGCGAGCTCGCGGTCGACTCCGAGCGTGTGAACGACGCCGCGAACGCGACGCCCGACGATCTCGCGACGCCCGATCCGGACAGCCCGACGGCGCTCGTCAGGCAAGGCGTCTCGCTCGTTCCGACGGACAAGCCCTCGGACTCGACGACGACGCGCGTGCTGTCCACGCTCGCGGACGTGGAGGCACACACCGGCCCGCGCCTCGAGCTCGCCTTGATTCGCGCGCAGCTCGTGCCGCCCGCGGACCCGGGTGCGCAGGCAGCACTCGCGGCGGATCTCGCGACGCGTTTCCCCGAGGCGCTCGCGGCGCGGGTACAAGCCGCGCGACTCGCACTCTCCCAGGGCAACGATGCTGACGTGAAGAGCGCGCTCGAGGTCCTCGTCGCCGAGAAGGGCGCGCTCGCGTGGGCGCTGCGCGGGCGATGGCAGTGCTCGCACTGCGGGACGCGACCGGCGACATTTTCGTGGCGCTGCGGTTCATGCCGGCGCTGGGCGACCCTGCGGATGGAGACGGGGGTCGAGCCGCCGCCGGTGCCGCCGCGCGAACGTCGCGCCGCACCGCGCGCGCAGCGGACGGAAGGCCTGCTCGGAGCCGCACCAGACGAGTCGCTCCCGGCGGCGACCCTCGATCCCGGCCTGTCCGAAGAGGACCTCGCACGGGCGGGCACACGTCGCTCGCTGCTCGGACGAGTTGGTGGCTGGGTCTCGGGCGCGTGGCGCCGTGGCGGCCGCGCGAGTTGAATGCGAGGAGCCGTTGGTGGCCGGCTTGTCGGTGCGGCCGGCGGCTGATCAGCAGGCTGATCGACGGCTGATCGACGGCTGATCGGCGGCGGATCGGCGGCGGATCGAGCGGTCGGGGCCCTGTCAGCTGATTGTCATGTTTGGCAACCCGAGTCGCCACGCGCGCCGAGCCGGTGTGGTTGCGCGGCCCAGCAATATCGCGGCTCTCTCCCGTACCGGGTTGCGCGGCCCAGCAATATCGCGGTCTCTCCCGTACCGGGGTAAAGGGAAAGCGCCCTTCGCGGGGTGATCGGGCGGCAAGGCATGCCACCGAGCGCTGTCCGAAAGCGTTTGTCCTGCGGCCGGACACGCGGGTGACGGCGCGTCTGATATACCGGCGCTGTGAGTCCGGCCGATCCGCCCGGTGATCCTCCGTCCGGAGGCGTCCCGACGAGTCCGCTTCCCGGCAGCACGCCGAGCGGGCCGGCCACCACGCGTACGAAGACGGGTACGTTGTTCAGCATCGAACATCCGGTGGGCCGCTTCTTCAAGCGGTGGGGCTTCCCGATGTTCGTCCTGTTCGTCATCGTGCTCGGACGGCAGGTGCTACTGCCGTTCGTGTTCGCGTTCCTCATCGCGTACATCCTCGCGCCCGTGGTGCGCTGGCTGACCGAGCGCAAGGACGGCTCGCGCCGAATGCCGCGCGGACTCGCGATCGTCTTCTGCTACATCGTGTTCATCGCGGGCGTGGTGGGGTTCATGTTCCTGCTCGTGCCGCGGCTCTCGCGCGACGTCGCGCGCATCGGCAAGGAAGCGCCGGTGCTCTACAAGAAAGCGAACGACCAGTACGTGCCCGAGCTCGCGCGCTGGCTCGAGCAGCGGTTTCCATCGCTCGCAGCGCCGCGCGAGGCGGACGACGAGCCGGCGATCGTGCCCGACGTTCCGTTGCCGCCCGGCACCGCGTTCACGATGACGCCGCTCCCCGACGGGCGCTTCGCCGTGCAGCTGTCGCCAAACGGCCTCGACATCAAGCCACACCCCGACGGCGGGTTCAGCCTGCACACCAACGAGACACCGCCCGAGCCCGCGAACCTCGAGGACAAGCTGCGTGCGTTCGCCAAGAAAGGCATGACGTCGCTGCAGAGCAAGCTGCAGGACGTCGTGCGTTTCGGCCAGTCGTTCCTCGCCGCGTTCATCAAGGGCATCTTCATGTTCTTCTTCACGCTGATGATCGGGGCGTTCATCCTGATCGACATGGAGAAGGTCCACGGCTTCTTGCGTGGCCTATTCCCGGTCAATACGCGCGAGGACTACGACGTCATCATCGCGGGCATCGATCGTGGCCTCTCGGGCGTGATCCGCGGTCAGCTCGTCATCTGCGTCGTCAACGGCATCCTGACGTACGTCGGGCTCCTGATCTTCGGCGTCAAGTACAGCTTGATCCTCGCGGTGGTGGCGGCGCTGCTCACGCTGATCCCGATCTTCGGATCGATCCTGTCGTCGATACCGATCGTGCTCGTCGCGCTCGTGTCCGGCAACGAGGGCATCGACGTCGTACGCGGCCTCGCGATCGGACTGTGGATCATCGGCATCCACTTCATCGAGGCGAACGTCCTCAACCCGAAGATCATCGGCACCGCCGCAAAGATTCACCCCGTGCTCGTGATCTTCTCGCTGTTCCTCGGCGAGCACAGCTTCGGCCTCGTCGGCGCGCTGCTCGCCGTTCCGATCCTCTCGGCGATCCAGGTGCTGTTCATGTTCTTCTACCGGAAGACCTGGAAGAAGGATCTGGGGCAGGGACAGACCGGCCCGCTTCCCACTGCGCCACCATCGCCCCCGAGCGGCGACTCCGCCCCGACACGCTCGTGACATCGATCAACTTCCGCACCGCTGCGCACTCGACTTTCGTCGAGGTTGCAGTCACCGCTGTTGCGGCCGTTTGTCGTCGGGTCGATACTTCGTCCACGATGCGTTGCGCGCTGGTTGCCGCCGTTGTCCTTGCGAGCGCACCCACGTCGGCCCAGCCGGCCGATCCGTATGCGCCCGCGCCCGCGGCGCCTGCGGATCCCTATGGACCGCCCAAGCCGAACCCGTATCCGGGGGCCAAGAACAAGGCGCCCGGGCCGATCGACAACTCGACAACGCTCGATCCGTACACGCCCGACGTGCCCGCTCCCAAGCCGCCGATGCCGCCGAGCGCACCGCCCGGACTCGATGACTCGGTCCTCGCCGAACAGATCGCGCAGTCACTCGTCGCGCGCGCACAGGAGCTCTACGACGCGCGCGTGTTCGTCGACGCGAAGCAGCTCGCGCTCGAGGCGCTACAGCAGAGCGCCAACGGCGCCGCGGGCGAGCACGCCCGGTACCTCGTGCGCCTCGCGAACAAGCAGCTCGGGCTTCCCGATCAACCGCTGCCCGGCGATACGATCAAGATCGACGCCGCCGTCGAGGAAGACGACAAGGTCAAGATCGAGGACGTTCCTTTACCGCCGCAGCCGGAGCGCCCCGACTGGCAGGTCGCGTCGCGCGTGCACGCCGCGCTGTACTTCGGTCTCCTCGGAACCACGATCGGCTCGTTCATCAGTAAGGACAACCCCGAGAACGGCGCGATCCCCGTCGGCCTCGGCGCCGCGATCGGCGGTGCGCTGGTCGCGCCCGTCATCGAGGACAGGCTCGGCTGGACCGAGGCGCAGATGCGCACCGTCGGCAGCGGCACGGCGTGGGGCGGCGTCGTCGGCGGGTTCTTTGGCGACGCGGTCAAGAAGAGCGGCACGAAGGCACGCCACGTCCTCGTCGGTGCGAGCATCGGTTCGACGATCGGCGGCCTCGCCGGCGTAGGGGTCGCATCGCAGAAGCGCTTCACGCGCGGTGATGTCGCGCTCGTCGACACGTTCGCGGGCATCGGCGCGCTCGGCGGCCTGACGCTTGGCATGTTGATGCAGCCCGCGGAAGGCGAGGCGTATTCCGTCAACGCGATCGTCGGCGCGACTGCGGGCTGGGTCACCGGCTTCATCGCGGGCCCGCTGACCGACACCACACCCAAGCGCATGTCGCGTGTCATGTTCGCGTCGGCGCTCGGCGGCAGCGTCCCCTTCCTTCTCTACGCGGCGATCTACGACGATACGTCTGACTCCGACGAGCGCGCGGTCGGATTCCTGTCGACGACGGGCCTCGTGCTCGGCGCCTACGTGGGCTTCCGCCTGACGCGCGGTATGGCCAACGGCACCGACACCCACGATGGCACGCGCAAGAAGGACGCCGACGAGCTCGGCCTGTTCCATCGCCACGCCGACGGACACTGGGCGCTCGGCACGCTCGGCGTGCACCCGCTCTCTCCGTTGCTCGCGCCCCAACCGGGCGCACACGTGCCGCTGGTAGGAGGATCGTGGTGAAGCACTCGCTCGTGTTACTCGCGTTCCTCGCCGCCTGCGGTGACAACCTGAAAGGCCCCGTCGACGGCGCCCCCGCCGATCAGGCGATCGACATGGCTCCCGCCGATGACGGTCCGTGCGGCACGAGCCGCTTCATTGGCGCAGAGCTCCTCGACTGGGACTCGCCCGCGCCAGCGTTTATGGGCGTGAACAGCGCGACGTTCACGCAGCGCGGCGGCGCCGCCACGGCGACGACACCACCCAACGGCCGCGTCGAGATGTGCGTCGCGACCACGACGAGCTACGTGTTCGACGTCGATGTCGCGAGCGCGACCTACCTCGACGCGATCGCGTACTTCGATCTCGAGACGATCGTCGACTCTGCACGGACCGACGGGTACGTCCGCTTTCGCGGCCTCACCTCCGCACGCGCCGCGAGCTTCTACACGGAGCGGTCGCTCGTGTTCGACAACACGAAGGCGCACGTCCTCGTCTACCTCGCGGGCGACATATCCAACATCTCCCTCGATCGCGCGCACGACCTGCCGCAGCTTGGCATGTACAACACGACCACCGACGCGATCGCGTGGACGTCGGGGGTCGTCGGTGCGAACTCGTCGAGATACGTGCTGTTCCCGAACGTCAACGCGGCGAGCCCGACGGGCGCGATCGAGGGCGATCTGCAAGGCGATCACTCGATCCCTCTCGAGGCTGGCAAGCTCACGCTCGTCGGGATCAGCTGGGTGTTCCTGTAAGCGGCGCTTGGCTGCTACGACGCCACGTCGAGTTGCCCCCCCAGACGCCGCTCGGTTTCCGCATCGGCGGGTAGCCCCGAAATGACGTCGTGGCGGCCCCGGCGTCGTGGCGGTCAGGGGCGGCGCACGCGAAACACGAGCGCGCCACCGAGGCGCACGTCCTCGTAGTCCGCGAAGCCGATGCGCTGCAGCCACGCGCGGAGCTCGCTCGGCTCGAAGCGCCGGATGCCCGCGGCGCGCGCCGCGATCCGACCGAGCAGCGACGGCGCCTCCGCGAACGTCGATCCTACGTAGAGGCCGCCGGGACGGAGCACGCGGCGGATCTCCCGGAACACGAGCTCGGGATCGTCGTACGCGTGAAGCGCGCCCGCGTTGTTCACGCCGTTGAACGCGCCGTCGACGAATGGCAGCGCGTGCGCATCCGCGCGGACGAGCACGACGTTGGTGTAGCCGCCCGTGCGCTGCGCCGCCACTTCGAGCATCGCCCGCGAGATATCGAGACCGACGATCAGCGCGCCGGGCGCCGCGGCCGCGAGCGCGCGAGAGAATGCACCCGGGCCGCACGACAGATCGAGCCACGGGCCCGGGCGATCGTCGAGAGACAGGCTGTGCTTGTGGATGAATAGCTCGCCCGCGAGCCCGCCGACCGACGCGCCGGCGCCCTTGCCGGCGAGGAGGCGCACGAACGTCGGCCGCCAGAAGCGATCGTACATGCGCGCGACGAGATCGCTCTCCATCAGCCGCTGCTCGGTCGAGACGGTGACCGGCTCGCCGACGGAGCCGTCGATGAGATCGATCACGCCGGCGGGGGCGGGAGCAGGCTCGAGGCCACACTGTATGCAGCGCGCGTTGCGGAGCTCGCGGAAGGGTTTTCCTGTGCGGCACCGCGGACACTGGAGCATCGACAAGACGGCGGGATCCACGGTGGTGAAGGTTGTAGCGAATGCACCGCGGCGTTTGTTGAATGTCGACCGGGTTTTGGGTACGACGCGAACAATGTTCAAGGCCACCGTCGTCGCAGTCGTGTTCGCACTCGCGATGCCCGGCGTCGCCTCCGCGCAAGGAAAGGCGCCCGTGAAGAAGGGCGCCGCGAAGGCTCCGAGCGCCGCAGACATCGCCGCGCTACATGGAGCGCAGGTCGAGGCGGCGGCGCAGGTGGCCGAGACGCTCGGTGACAGCACCGCGCCCGCCGCGCACGAGGCGCTGCTCAACGCGCTCGCGATGGGCTTGCCGGTGAGCGTCGCGGTGCCCGCGATCGTCGGCCTCGCGAAGCACCCCGCGCCGCCCGACGTGCCCGCGCTCGTCCGCTACGCGAACCACATCAACCCGACCGTGCGCAACGCCGCGATCGCCGCTCTCGCACAGTATCCAGATCCAGCGGCGCACAAGGTCGTCGTCGAGCGCCTCGGTGATCAGGTCGCGGTCGTTCGCGCAGCCGCGGCCGCAGCCGCCGCGAAGGGGAAGATCAAAAAAGCGATCGATCCGATGCTCGTCCTGCTCTCGCGCGGCGAGGAGTCCGCAGCACGCGCGCTCGCGGCCATGGCCGATGTCGACCTCGCAGCACGCATCGCGGATCAGCTCGGCAAGGTGCCGTCGGAGACGCTGGCGCTGTGCCTCGGCACCATCCTGCTTCGCCCCGACTTCGGTCCCGACACTGCGCGCGTCGAGGTGGTCCGCGCGATCGGAAAGATCGAAGATAAGGCCGCGGTGACCGCGCTGCAGGACTACCTAGCCAACACGCCGAAGAAGTCGACGACGTCGCGCACGGAGGCCCAGATGATCGTCGATGCGCGGACCGGAGGTGGCAAGTGATCCGCTCGATGCTCGTCGGCGTCACGCTCGTCGCCGCACTCGCGGCGTGTGGCCCGAAGGCCGTATTCAAGTTGTCCTCCGACGAGAACAACCCGTTTGCGCTGAACGAAGCGCTCGGCAAGCGCCGACTCCCCGCGCAGCCGACGCCGGTGAGCGCCGCCGGACCGCGCGCGTACGTACTCGCTGCCGGGTCGAGCTCCGCCTCGGCGAAGACGATCGTCGCGTTCGATCTGTCCACGCAGCAGGTCGCGTGGAAGACCGATGCAGACGTGCAGTCACGGATCGCTGTCGGCGGCGACTTCATCGTCGCGCTCGAGGGTGGTCAGCTCGTCGCTCGCGATCAGGCGCGCGGCGCTCCGCGCTGGAAGGCGAGCCTCGACGGGTCGTTCGTCGGTGTCGCCGCGGATCGCGATCGCGTGTATGTCGTGACGAAGGACGAGTCGGACTACCTGCTCACCGGGTACGCGGGCGGCAGTGGCTCGCAGCTGTGGCAATCGGCTGCCGCCGGCCAGCTCGGCGCGCCAGGCGCACATGGCGGCGTCGTGTTCGTCCCGTTCCTCAGCCAATGGTTGTCGATCGTCGACGGATCGAACGGCGATCAGCTCACGCGCGTGCGCGGACTCGACGAGCAGATCTCGACGCTGCGCGTGACGAGCACCGTCGCGTACTACGGATCGAGCAAGGGGATGTTCCGCCTCGACGAGCGCAGCGCGAGCGGCAAGCGAACGCAGGCGACGTACGGCAAGGTCGAAATCCCGCCGCAGCTCGAGCGCACCACGTATAGCCGCGATGCGTACGACATCGTCCAGCAGTCGTACACCGCCGCGGATCGCTCGCGCGTCCTGTGGGGCTCGGATCCGTCGACGAGTGGCCCCATGAAGTTGTCGGGCGACGGCTACGCGATCCACTACTTCCGCTACGTGCTCGGCTTCGATCTCGCAGGCGAGCTGCGCTGGGCGTACAACCATCCGCGCGTGGAGCTGGTCGCGTCCGACTACACGGGCAGCGTGATCGTCGGGCTCGGGCAGAACGGCGACGTCGTCGCGCTCGATCCGCAGACCGGCGCGATACGTGCGAAGGGCTCCCTCGGGATCGGCGCGCAGGTCCTCGGCGCCACGTTCGACGCCGACGGCTGGGCACCGTCGAGCCCGACGGAGAAGATCGAGACCGTGGCGGCGCTCGTGTCGATCGCGCGCGATCGCGACTCGCGCTTCGAGCGCGTCAAGGAGCTCGCCGTCGGTGCCCTGGCGAAGCTTCCGGGCGCCGAGGTCACGGCCGAGCTGCTCGCGATCCTCGCCGACGATCGCGCGAAGGTCCAGCTCAAGGACACGGTCGCCGAGCTCCTCATCAAGCGTCGCGATCCTGCCGGGCTCTCGGTGCTCGTCGAGCAGCTCGCGGTGCACGACAACGTGATCGCGAAGACCCAGACCCAGGCGCTTGGAGCGATCGCGAAGGCGCTCGGTGGCCTCGCCGGCACGCAGCTGCCCGCAGAGAATATCCAGACGGCGCTCGCGGCGCTCGGCGCACACCTCGAGGCGCCGAGCACCGGCACCGCGGATCTCATGCACGTCGTCGCGGCGATGGCCGCGCTCGGCGGAGATGCCGGCGGCGCGGATAAGCCTACGCTGATCTCGCACCTGCTGCTCTATCACGCCGACGACGATCGCGGCTCCGACGCCGCGTGGCAGAAGGCGATCGTGACCGCGCTCCACGTCGAGGGGACCTCAGCGTCTCGCGAGGCGCTGCGTTATGTCGCGCAGGATCCGCGCACGATTCCGTCGCTGGCGACGCTGATCAACGAGACGATCGGCGGCGACTGAGCCGCCCTCGACGGGCACCGGCGAACGTCGATCGCAAGCCCGACGAACGTCGGGCGCGCAGCACGCCGAATGGCGTGCGGAGGTCAATTGACACGCTCGTCGGCGGGCGTCACGCTGGTACGACTTGTCCGCTCGCAAGTACAGGATCGTCATTTGTCGCGGCCCCGAGTGCGGTGGCCAGCGAGGGTCCGAGACGCTCCATGGAGTCTTCGTCGATGCGATCGCGGCGAACGCGGCTCGCGACGTCGCCGAGGTCGCGTGGCAGAGCTGCTTCGGCCGCTGTACGCAAGGCCCGAACGTGCTCGTGCGCGAGATCGTGAGCCCGCAGCCAGGAGCGCTCGTGGGCACCGGCTTTGCGACGATGCCGGCCCCGCGGGGAACCACCGCTCTGTATAATCGGTTCGATGCTTCGCGCGTCGAGCTAGTGATTACCCAGCACGTCTTGGGTGGGCAGATCGTTCGGGAGTTTATCGAGCGCGTCCCCGCCGCTGGCATTGCCCTCCTGGACCCCGTAGCATCGAGAAGAACGAAAGACAGCTGATATGCGTACTTCCATCAGAAAGCTCGGAGCACTGGGTTTGGTCGCGCTTGCCGCCGCGACTGCGGGCGTGGCCGGATGCAAAGAGAAGACGGTGGTCAAGCCGGACCCGCAGACCAAGGCCGACCTCGAGGCGTGCATGACCGCAAAAGCGGCCAAGGAGCAGCTCTGCAAGTCGCTCGAGGACGAGAATGCTCGCCTCATGCGCGAGAAGGGCTCGGGCGGCGGCGAGATCGTCGTTTCGATCGAAGGCACCGCGCTCACGGTCAAGCCGGGCAAGCCCGGCGAGTTCCGCCCCATCGATGACAAGCTCGCGGGTGAGGCATCCAAGCAGTTCATCGATGTCGTCGCGAAGTCGCGCGGCGCGATCCAGAAGTGCTACGAGCAAGCGCTCAAGAAGGACTCGAGCCTGCAAGCGCGCACCGTGACGCTCACCGTGTCGGCGAGCTTCTCGCAGGCGGGCGGGTACAAGTCGTCCTCGTTCGCCCCGTCGCTCGGCAGTACGTTCGACGAGTGCATCAAGACCGTGGCCAGCAAGTGGTCGCTGCCCCAGAACTCGCCCGTGATGACGTTCAAGGCGCAGGTCTCACTCACTCCCTCGTGACGAGCAAGTGAGCGCTCAGAAGCTCCGCGATCTCGAGAAGCGGCTTCGCGACGAACCGAACAACTTGGGCCTACGCGTGATGTTCGCGAGTGCGCTGCGCGAAGCGGGCCGCAATAGCGAGGCGATCGAGCTGTATCGCTCCGTCGCGATCGCGTATCGCGATCAAGGCCGTACGCAGCAGGCGATCGCGGTGTGCCGCTCGATCCTCGAGCTCGTGCCGTCCGACGAGGTCAGCCTCGCATTGCTCGCCCAGCTCGGCGGCCGGCCGTCGTCGGGGACCCCGCCCGAGCCCGTCCCGACGACGTCGGCACGCTCGGGACCGACGACATCGCCGCCCCCAGAGGCGAGGACCCCACCACCGCAGGTGAAGACTCCGTCGCCGCAGGTGGTTCCGCCAGCGCAGAAGCCACTGCAGGTGAGGCCGCCCGTGATCGAGCCCGAGCGCCGCTCGTCGCGTAGCGACCAGACACCGCTGCCGCGCGCCGTGCCGTATCACGTCGCGGATCCGACGACGGCGAACCTCGCGAAGCTGTCCGCGCGCGATGTTCTCGAGATCCCGACGCTCGCGGAGGGCACGGTCGATCCACCCGCACCATCGCGGTTGCCGCCGTCGCGGCCCGGCTCCGACAGCGGGATCGCCTCCGCGGCGCGCCGGATCTCGCGGGACATGTTGCGAGACGACAACTACGCCGAGATGGACGTCGCGTCCGATCTGTCGACACGCAAGATCCAGCGGATCCCGACGCAAGCCGAGGAGGACAAGCTCGGCGAGATTCCACCGCCGACGACGGTGCGCTTCATCCAGCCCGAGCCCGACGTCGACGAGGACGTAGCGACGTCCGTCGCGGAGGAGGAAAGCCCGCTCGACACGCTCGAGGAGGAAGACGAGCACACCGAGCCGTTCGATCTGCTCGGCGCCCGGACGCGCAGCCATCGCGGCTCGTTCAAGGGACCGAGTCCATTCTTCGCGCCACTCCCCGATGGTGAGCGACAGCGTGTGCTCGGTCGCTTCATCCCGCGCGTCGTGACCGCAGGGACGACGATCATCCGCCAGGGCGAGCACGGTCATCCGCTCGTGCTCGTCGGGCGGGGGCGGCTCGACGTGCGCTACGAGCGTCCCGACGGATCGACGCTGCAGATCGGCTCGATCGCCGCGGGGGAATACGTCGGCGAGATCGCGCTCGTCGCACGCAACGCGGCACACGCGCATGTCATCGCGGCCACGGACGCGGAGCTGCTGCTGCTCGCGCCGAAGGCGTTCTACGAGATCACCGCACAGTACCCCGCGCTGTTCGCCGAGCTGAAGGACACGGCGGAGCGCCGCCGGCGCGAATACGAAGCGCAGCTGCGAAGACGCTGATCGAGGTTGCTCGGAACCGCCTGGCTCGACCGCCGTGGGTTTCAGGCCCAGACGTAGTCCATCGGGCGTCGGTTCTTAGCCACCGCGCTTGGACTTCAGGACGCGTTCGAGAGCCATGCCCGCGGCGCGCGCAGCGATCGCGAGCTGGTCGTCGAAGGTGTGGCGCAACCGATGATCGCCGAACAGCACACCGACGACGCGATCGCGCACGGCGACCGGGACGAGCAAGATCTCCGGCGGGCACGCACCGAGTACGTTCGCGAGGAACTGCCGGCTCGAGTTGTCGTGCATCGGCCCGCGATATGGCAACCGGGTGCCGACGACGTCCTGCAGCGTCGACGGCGAGTCGAGACGGAGCGTCGCGAACGGCAGCGTCGCGGGGCGCGGCTCGATGGAGAATACGCCGAGCTCGGAAGCGCCCCTCGGAGTGACCGGCTTGATCATGAAGAAGCCCGCACGGCGATGCGTTTCGGCGAGGTGCTGGACCATGACGCCGACCACGTCGTCGCGCGACTGCGCGTAGTCGAGTGTTCGGATCATCTCGATCATGCGCGACGTCGCATCCTCGAGCGCACGCACGGGCGTCGACGCGGTTTCTGGGCGCGGCGCGCCGCGGGAGATCTCGGGCGGCGAGGGCGGGGCGACGATCAGTGGCGCGGAGTCGACGTCCGAGACCGGGATGCGCCCGGGCACCGCATCGTCGTCGTCTTCCTTGGCGGTGCCCGGCATCGCACCGAGCAGCGGCGGCGGGATCGTGCTGCCGGGAGGTCCCCAGCCGTCGTCGAGATCTTCGTGCTCGGCCCACTTCGGCGTGTGGATCGGGCGCGCGAGCGTGCCGAGGTCCGTCGCGGGTTGCGGCGGCTCGGCAACGTCGTCATCGTCATCGTTGTCGTCGTGTTCGCCGAGCGCCGCCTTGATCGCGTGCTCCATCGGCGACGTGTCCGTCACCTGCGTCGGGGAGTCGTCGACAATCTCGGGAATGCCGGCGTCGGTGTCCCGATGCGCACGCGTGACTGCGGGGATGGCCCCCATGCCGATCTGCGTGCGCTTGGCCTCGCGCACCGGGCGTAGCTTGTTCGTGGCCGACTTGGCGGCGAGCTCGACAACGTCGTCGTCGTCGTCGTCGGGCACCACGGGCGGCTTCGGCAACAGCGCCTGCGGGTTCGACGGTGGCTTCGTGCGATCGAGCAAGATCGGCGTGGACTCCGGCTCGACGCGCTCGTGGATCACGACACCTTCGCTCTCGTCGTCGGACACCTCGATCGTTCGCGACGGCGCGCTGGCGTCGCTGTCGCGGTGCGCGCGCACCCTCTGGATCTCCCCCGCCGCGTCGGGCTTCGGATCGTCGAGCTCGTCGGAGATGATGATGCGCGGCCCTTCGTCGACGACGGTGTGCCGGCGCTCCGCCGTCTCGACCTCGCCCGCGCGCGCGGCGAGCTCCGGCGGGTCGGACTTCACCGCGCGGCGGCGTGCCGGCACCTTTCGCGGGCTCGTGTCCTCGTCGGGGATCGTCGGCATCGCGTCGTCGTCGTCCACCTCCATGGTGATGACGGGACCCTCGTCCTCGTCGGTGTATGGATCCTCCTCGACGAGGGGCTTGATCGACTCCGCCCGCGGTTTGGGCACGCGGATCTCCCCGGAGACCGACCGCGGGCGCGGATGTTTGTCGGGGACGCCATCCGCGGGCGTGTCGGCCTCGCGGACCGGCTGCGGCACCGATGCGGCGGGCTTTCGATCGAGCAGGAACTCGGGGATGGTCTTCGCCGTAGGTAGCGCCGTCGGAACCACGACGGATGCGGATAGCCCCGCGGCCTCTGCGGACACCGGCGTTGCGTCACGCGCGAACATCGATCGCACGGGCGCCGCGATCGCCGCGCCCGCATTCCGATTCGGGATGATCGTCGGGTTCGTGTCCAGCTCGACCTCGGGCGTTAGCACGGCCTTCACGGGCGCGGCGGGTGCGGGCATCGGCGCGACCTCGAGGGGGAGCGGAATCTCACCGCTGGTCGGACGCTGGACGTTGACCGGCCCCGTCATCGGCGCGATGCCACGGTGGCGCATCGCATCGACCTTGCCGGTCAGCCCCTTCTGTCGCGGGCGCGGCGCAGACACGGGCGTGGGCGCCGCATTGGTCGTGGACTGCAAGAGGCGCTGTCCGAGCGGAGTGACGTGACCATAGTAGTGCGCGAGGCACCACGCGATCTGCATCTGCGTCGCCACCGCGCGAACGACGTAGGCGCCGGTGAAGAACGCGATCTCGTCGACGGCGTTCGAGTCCGACGGATCCGACATTGCGACGGTGAGGTTGTTGTCGCTGTCGAGCGCGACGGGAACCGCGCGCAGCTCGATCGCCATGTCCTGCGGGATCGACGCGACGACGCGGATCGGCAGACGTGCGAGCGTGTTCGGATTCACCAGCGGTACGAGGAGGCGTTGCTTGTAGAAATCCGTGAGCGCGTCGTCGGTGATGACGTTCGCCCAGACGAGATGCTCACCGATCGTGCCGCCGAGCTCGTCTGCACGCGAACGAGCTTCGTCCAGCGCGCTGGTCGAGACCAGGCCAGACCGGACCAATAGGGCACCGGCGTCATCCGCCACTTGAAGTAAGGTCCAGCCTGGCGCGAGAGATGTCAACGAACCCGCGGATCTACCTGGACTACAACGCTACGATGCCGATGGTATCGCCTGTGCGCGAGGCGATCCGGGCCGTCCTCGACCACGGCCTCGGGAACCCGTCCTCGGTCCACGCCGACGGGCGGCGTGCCCGCGATGTCGTCGAACGTGCGCGCGATCGCGTCGCCGCTCTCGTCGGGCGCCCGCGCGAGCAGGTCGTGTTCACGAGCGGCGGCACCGAGGCTAACACCCTGGGCGTGCTCGGGCTGGCCGGCGTCGTCGAGAAGCGCGGCGGCCCGCGCGTCGTCGCGTCGGCGGCGATCGATCACCCGTCGCTGCTCGGGGCGGTCGCCGCACTCGTCGCGCGGGGGTGGGAACATCGTCCGCTTTCCGGACAGTCCGGGGCCGGGCTCGTGGTGCTGTCGGCCGTCAATCACGAGCTGGGAACGGTCCTCGCCCCCTCGCACATCACCGCGGCTCGCGCCGCCAACGCGCTCGTCCACGTCGACGCCGTGCAGCTCGCGGGCAAACGCGCGCTCTCCCTCGACGCAGACGCGATCGCGATCAGCGCACACAAGATCGGCGGGCCGCAGGGTGTGGGCGCGCTCGCGATAGCCCACGACGACGGCCTGCCGCTTATCGAAGCAGGTCATCAAGAGCGAGAGCGGCGCGGCGGTACAGAGAATGTTCTCGGCATCGTCGGCTTCGGTGCGGCGGCGAGCGCGATCGATCTCGCCGCGTGGCCCCGGGTGGTCGAGCTCGGGGCGCGCCTCGAAGCCGGTCTGGTCGCACTCGGTGCGCGAATCAACGGAAGCGGCGAGCGCATCGGCGGCACGATCAACGCGGCGTTCGCCGGCGTGCGCGGCGAGTCCATCGTCATCGCGCTCGATCTCGCGGGGATCTCCTGCTCGACGGGCGCGGCCTGTACCAGCGGATCGATCCAGCCGAGCAAGGTGCTGCTCGCGCTCGGCCAGTCGCCCGACGAGGCGCGCGAAGCCGTGCGGTTCTCGCTCGGCAGACCGACGACGACGGACGACATCGACGCCGTTCTTGCCTCACTGCCGGCGATCCTCGCGCGAGCGCGCCGCTAGATCGGTCGTTTCGCAGCGCAACACGGCGAGATCGCGAGACGTCGTCCCGCTCACGCGCCGCGGCGCGTGACGACGACGATGTCCTTCTGTTCGCCGTGGTGCAGCGTCGTGATCGTGCGGCAGCCCTGCGTGTTGCATGGCCGAACGCTCGTCGAGAACCTCGAGTCTCCGTGGCCCACGTTGATCACGGCGATCTCCGTGTCACCTGCGCGGTAGCGAACCACCCCGATGATCGCGGCTTGCTCCTCGGCGAGCGTCGTTTCGATCGTTCCGACGCGGAGCTTCGTCTTGTTCACTCTCGCGAGGCCGCACCGATCGGTCGGCGTCTCGGCGCAGTCGGTCGCGTCGACCTGTGCAGCGGCGACGAAGCCGTCGAGCTTCTTCGCGCGATCGCGCGAGCGTCGTGAGGCGCTCGATCTCCACGTTCGGGTCGCGCTTCGGATCGATCCGTCCGAGCTTGGTGGTCGTCGCACCGACGACGAGGGTCGCCGCGCCCGACCATTCGGTGTCCATCATGTCTCCGCCGTCGCGCTCACCTTCGTGGAGGGCGATCCGCAGCGTCGCGACGTCGGAGCCGACAACACCGACGACGATCGCGACGTCGTTGTTCTTGATCGCGCACGCGTGCGCGGGGCGGGGAGCGAGGGCAACCATCACGAAGGTCGCCGCGAGAGCTTTCAACATTCGCGAGCAACGTATGCGAGCTTGGCGATATTCCACGGCAATCTGAGGTGCGCGAGGATGTATTAGTGACGCGGCTTCGCATCGCACGCGAGTACGGCGACGCGTTCGATCTCCCAGAAGGTCGACACGGAGAAGGTGAGTGAGGAGAGCGAGAGTCCGTTTGTCGCTTCGCGACCGCTCTCTCCCGCAACATCGTCCAGGATCGAAGTACCGAAGCTCCCGACGAACGCGATCTCGTCTCGAGGATCGAGACGGGTCTGAAAAGGTCTCTGCTCCCCTCACTCTCCTTCTCCGTGTCGACTGATCTGGGAGAAGTCCGGGATCTTCGAGCGATCGAGTCGCAGATGCGACGATCGCCCGGCGCATCCGTCCGGATCGGAGCCGTGTACTCGACGAACGCTACCGATTGGTACCTCGATCCGGCGGGCCCCATACCGCTGCGGCATCGCATCATGTGGTCGCCGATCACGGCGCTGCTCTGCTTCGCAGGCATGATCGCCGCGGACATCGTCCTCGGTCTCACCACGGCGCGCATCCTCGGGCTCGGCGTCGGTGTGGTGTGGCTCGGCCTCGCGCTCCACAACCGGCGGACGAACAACGCGTTCCTGCGGAGCATCTACGCACCGTCGATGCACGAGGACGTCCCGACCGCCCGCGTGGTCGAGCCAGTCGAGCGCCCGAAGTCCTGACCGGGGCCATGACTTGCTGCGGCAGGACCGCCCCTTGACCCCTTCGGGGCACGGCGGTATCCCCCCAGGATGCGTGATGTCGTGATCGTGGGTGCCGCCCGCACTCCCATTGGTGCTTTCCTCGGTTCACTCTCGTCGCTCACCGCGCCCAAGCTCGGTTCGGTCGCGATCAAGGCGGCGCTCGAGCGCGCCGGTGTCGACGCGAAAGACGTCCAGCTCGTCCATATGGGCGAGGTGCTGCAAGGCGCGGTCGGTCAGGCACCCGCGCGGCAAGCGGCGCTCGCCGCGGGTCTCCCGCAGAGCGTCCCGTGTGTCACGGTGAACAAGGTCTGCGGCTCGGGCCTCGAGGCGGTGATCGGCGCAGCGCGCGCGATCGCCGCAGGCGAGATCGAGATCGCGGTCGCGGGGGGCATGGAGTCCATGTCGAACGCACCCCACGCTCTCAAGAACTCGCGCAACGGTACGAAGATGGGCCCGCTCGAGACCCTCGACACCATGGTCCACGACGGTCTGTGGGACCCGTACAACAACCAGCACATGGGAATGTGCGGCGAGCTCTGTGCGAAGGAGAAGAATATCTCGCGCTCGGCGCAGGACGAGCACGCGGCCGAGTCCTATCGGCGCGCACTGGACGCCCAGAAGAACGGATCGTTCAAAGCGGAGATCGCCCCGGTGGTGATCGCGGGCAAGAAGGGCGACGTCACCGTCGACACCGACGAGGAGCCGGGCAAGGGCGACATCTCGAAGCTGCCGTCGCTGCGCACCGCGTTCCAGAAGGACGGCACGATCACCGCCGGCAACGCATCGTCGATCAACGACGGCGCTGCCGCGGTCGTGCTGATGTCCGCCGAGGAAGCGAAGAAGCGCGGGCTCAAGGTGCTCGCGAAGCTCGTTGCGAGCGGCTACCACGCGCAGGATCCAGTTTGGTTCACCACCGCGCCGACGCCGGCGATCCAGAACGCACTCGCGAAGGCGAAGTGGGACGCGAAGAAGGTCGACCTCTGGGAGATCAACGAAGCGTTCAGCGTCGTCTCGGTCGTGAACAACCAGAACCTCGGACTCGATGCGAACAAGGTCAACGTATGGGGCGGTGCGGTCGCGCTCGGTCACCCGATCGGTGCGTCGGGCGCGCGCATTCTCGTCACGCTGCTCCACGCGATGGCGGCGAAGAACGTCACGACCGGCGGAGCGTCGCTGTGCATCGGCGGCGGTGAAGGCATCGCACTCCTCGTCGAGCGCCCGCAGTGATCGTTGCAAAGCTCGGGGTGGTCGGCGCGGGCCAGATGGGGCAGGGCATCGCCCAGGTCGCGGCGCAGGCCGGACTCGACGTGATGATCGTCGACGCCGCGCCGGACTTCGCGATCGCGGGCGTCGGCAAGATCAAGAAGCAGCTCGACCGCCTCGTCGAGAAGGGCAAGATGGAGGCGGCCGCACGCGACGCGACGCTCGGCCATCTGAAGGCCGGCAAGACGCACGCGGACTTCGCGGACTGCGACGTCGTCGTCGAGGCCGCCCCGGAGAAGGAGGAGCTCAAGCTCGCCATCTTCAAGAGCCTCGGCGAGGTGTGCAGGGACGACGCGATCCTCGCGAGCAACACGTCGTCGATCTCGATCACCAAGATCGCGGCGGCGAGCGGCCGCCCCGATCGCGTCATCGGGATGCACTTCATGAACCCCGTGCCGCTGATGAAGCTCGTCGAGATCGTTCGCGGTCTGCCGACGAGCCAGGCGACCGTCGACACCGTAACCGAGCTCGCGAAGAAGCTCGGCAAGCAGACGATCGGCGCGCGCGACATCCCGGGCTTCATCGTCAACCGCATGCTCATCCCGCTGCTCAACGAGGCCTGCTACGGCCTCTACGAGGGCCTGGGCACGGCGGCAGACATCGACACGGGCGTGCGCCTCGGCTTGAACCATCCGATGGGCCCGCTCGAGCTCGCGGACTTGATCGGCCTCGATACGTGCCTCGCGATCGCCGAGGTGCTGCACCGCGAGCTCGGCGACGACAAGTACCGCCCGTGTCCGCTGCTCCGCCAGTACGTCGCCGCGGGTTGGCTCGGCAAGAAGGTCGCGCGCGGATTCTACGAGTACGACCCGCAGGGACAGAAGAAAGCGTGAACATGAGCTACGACCTCACCAGCGACACGTTCGAGACCATCAAGGTCAGCATCGATGGAGCCATCGCCACCGTCACGATCAACCGGGAACCGCAGCTGAACGCGCTCTCGTCACAGGTGATGTCCGAGCTCGCGCACATCGCGGGCGAGCTCGAGATCTCGAGCGACGTTCGCGTCGTCATCGTCACGGGGGCGGGGCCCAAGGCGTTCGTCGCGGGCGCCGACATCGCGGAGATGGTCGACATGAATGCGAACCAGGCGCGCGCGTTCGCCGAGATGGGCGGTGCCGTCGGGAACGCGATCGAGACGAGCGAGAAGGCGTGGATCGCGATGGTCAACGGCTTCGCGTTCGGCGGCGGCTGCGAGCTCGCGCTCGCGTGCGACTTCATACACGCGGCGGACACCGCCAGCTTCGGGCAGCCGGAGGTAAAGCTCGGCGTGATTCCGGGCTTCGGTGGAACGCAGCGACTCTCGCGTCGCGTCGGCATCGCGAAGTGCAAGGAGCTGTGCATGACGGGCGACACGGTCAACGCGACGGAGGCGCTCCGCATCGGCCTCGTAGATGCGGTGTGGCCCGCGACCGAGCTGACCGAGAAGGTGACTGCACTCGCGACGCGCATCGCGGCGAACGGCCCGCTCGCGGTGGCCGAGGTGAAGAAGCTCGTGCACCAGGGGCAGTCGACGTCGCTCGACGCCGCGCTCGCGCTCGAGGCGCGCAGCTTCGGCCTGTTGTTCGGCACGCACGATCAGCGCGAAGGCATGAAGGCCTTTCTCGAGAAGCCACGCCGCAAGCCGCAGTTCAAGGGGCAGTAACGATGCAGTTCGATCCGACCGAGGAGCAGAAAGCCGTCCAGACCACGGCGCGCGACTTCGCGACCAGCGAGGTGCTTCCGAAGGCGGCCGAGATCGATCGCGAGCATCGCCACCCGGCGGAGCTCGTGAAGCGCATGGCGGAGCTCGGCTTCCTCGGCATCGCGGTGCCGGAGGAGTACGGCGGCTCGGGCTTCGATCACGTGAGCTATGCGCTCGCGATGGAGGAGATCTCGCGCGCGTGCGCGTCGACCGGCGTGATCATGAGCGTGAACAACTCGCTCGCGTGCGACCCGATCTATCGCTTCGGCACGGAGGATCAGAAGAAGGAGTGGCTCGTGCCGCTCGCGAGCGGAAAGCTCCTCGGCTGCTTCGCGCTCAGCGAGCCCGAGGCCGGCAGCGACGCGGCCGCGCAGAGGACGACCGCGGAGAAGTCGGGCGACACGTGGACCATCAACGGCACGAAGAACTGGATCACCAACGGCCCGGTCGCCGACGTCTGCGTGCTGTTCACGATGAACGACAAGGCGGCGGGCCACAAAGGCATCACCGCATTCATCCTTCCGATGAAGACCAAGGGCGTCCGCGTCGGCACGCCCGACGACAAGCTCGGCATCCGCGGCAGCAAGTCGAGCCAGATCTTCCTCGACGACGTGAAGCTGCCGGACTCGCTGTTGCTCGGCGGCGTCGGCGGCGGCTTCAAGGTCGCGATGTCCACGCTCGATGGCGGGCGCATCGGCATCGCGGCGCAGGCGGTCGGTATCGCGCGCGCGGCGCTCGAGGACTCGCTCGCCTACGCGCAGCAGCGCCGCACGTTCGGCAAGCCGATCGCACAGCACCAGGCGATCCAGTTCAAGCTCGCCGACATGGCGACGGAGATCGATGCCGCGCGTCTGCTCACGTTGCGCGCGGCATACCTGAAGGACAAGAAGCTTCCGTACGGCAAGGAAGCAGCGATGGCAAAGCTGTACGCGTCGGACGTCGCGAACAAGGCGGCGCGCGAGGCGATCCAGATCTTCGGCGGGAACGGCTACGTGACCGAGTACCCGGTCGAGCGCCACTTCCGCGATGCGAAGATCACCGAGATCTACGAAGGCACGAGCGAGATCCAGAGGCTCGTGATCGCGGGACACCTGGCCAAAGGCGGATGACGATGGTGAAGCAGCTGATGATCGCGACGTTGCTGTTGGGTGCATGTGGCGGTGGCAAGAAGGGAGACACGACCCCCGAGGGCGGTCTCCCCACGCGCGACTACGAAAACCAGCCCACCAATGACGACAACATGATCCCGCCGGAGAAGGCCGAACAGATCATGAATCTCTTGCAGCGTAAGGAGCGCATCATGTCGCGCTGCCTCGCCGACGCCGTCGACGCGAAGGAGCTGCCGCGGAACTCCCGCGGCAAGATCACGCTCGACATCGTCGTGAACACCAACGGCTCGTCGGACGTGAAGATCGTTAGCTCGTCGCTCGAGTCCGACAAGCTCAAGCAGTGTGTCATCGGGCACGTGAAGACGATCGTGTTCCCCGAGATCCCGACGACGTACCCGACGTCGTACACCTACGGGTTCGAGGCGATGTGATGCGCAGGCTCGTGCTCACTCTCGCGTTGTTTGCGTGCGGTGGTTCGAGCAAGCCACCGGAGCCGGTCGCCCCGGTCGTGTCACCGACGCCGGTGACGCGACAGGTCATCGAGGACGATAGCGAGCCCGAGGAGGGCGTCACCATCATCAACTCGCGCGGTCGCATGGATCCCGCGGTCGTCGAGGCGGGCATCGCGCCACACAAGGAAGCACTGTCCGCCTGTTACACGGACAACCTCGCGCGGCGTCGCTGGCTCGGCGGCCAAGTGATGCTGTGGTGGGACATCAACAGGGAGGGCACGGTCACCGGCGTGCGCCTCCACGAGACCGCGCCCGGTACCAACCTCGGAAACTGGGAGATCGAGAAGTGCATCCTCGACGTGGCGCGCGAGGCGAAGTTCGGCAAGCCGATCGGCGGCGACGCGGACTTCCAGATCCCGCTCGAGTTCACCGCGAAAGGCGTGATCAACACGTGGGACGACGATCAGTCGCTGCGCGCGGTCGGCGGGCAGACGTCGACGATCGACGAGTGCGTGCACCCCAAGAAGCCTCCGAAACGACCGCTGCCCAAAGCGGAGCGCCCGGTCGCCCCGAAGGGGCCGGTCACCATCACGCTGTACGTCGGCCCGGGTGGAAAAGCGCAGTCCGTCGGCTTCGCCGGGAAGCCCGTTATCGACGACAACTGGGCGGCGTGTGCCGCGAAGGCTGCGATGTCCTGGCGCCTCCCCGACCCGCGCGGCGTCGTCGCAAAGCTCGCGATCCAGTACCCGCGCTAGCGATCCAGAACTCGTAACGCGCTGATCCGCGACTTTGGGAGTGTGACGATCGTCCGGACGCGATAGGACTGCCTCATGAGCGAGCCGATTCCGAGCGCGATCGCCCGCGGTCCCGACGCCGAGACGCCGGGATCGATCTCGCCCCTACAGGTCGGCATCGGCGCGGGTGTTCTCGCGATGGTGTTCGTCCTCGTGACGTTTGTAGTGCGGCCGGTGCCCGACCGCGCGCTGTCGATCGTCGGCGGGGACGCGAGCGAGTTCGGCCGTGTGGGCGGGATGCGGCTCGTTTGGGTCCCCCCTGCGAACGTGGATCCCGCACAGGTCGAGCGCATATTTTTGGCGCGCCATCACGGGCGCGTGTCTCGATCGGGCGACGCGTTCGTCGTCGAGGTCGGGGGCGTTCCGCCGGAGGAGGTCGAATACGCGGCGCACCTGGTGTCCTCGGGAGGCCTGACGTTTCACCGCGCGGTGATCACGGAGGCGATGCCGGAGCTCGGGACAAGGTACGGGATCCAATTCCACGACATCGACGACCCCGGCCGCGCGCAGAAGGTCGCGCTCGAGATCGATCGGTGGCGGCCCGAGGATGGTGGCGCCGACCAAACCGACTACTACCTCGTCGGCGACACCCGCGAAGCGATCGAGGCCGTACTCGACGGAGCGCGTCGCGCGGGCTGGAGCCTGCCCGAGGGCACACACGTCGCGTACGAACGTGTCGAGCCGTGGTCGAACGAGGATCAGCGACCCTACTGGCGCTCCTACGTGATCGAGACGAAGGCCGCACTCGCAGGGGAGCACATCGCGGACGCGACGGCGAGCTACGACCCCAACACGAATCGCCCGATCGTGCTGCTCGATTTCGATCGCGAGGGTACGCAGATCTTCGGCGACCTGACGTCGTCGATGGTTGGCCAGAAGCTCGCGACCGTACTCGGCGGGACCGTCGTGTCCGCGCCGATCATCAACGGGCCGATCCGGGGTGGTCGCGCGTCGATCACGATGGGCGGTGCCGACGCCATGACGCAGAAGCGCGAGCGCGATGCGCTCGTCGGCGCGCTGAGGGCCGGGCAGTTGCCGGTGGGTGGCACGCTGCGCGAGGCGGTGTACATCGCGCCGTCCGTAACCGTGGTGCAGGAATGGCTCGCGCGCATCCTCGCGGCGCTCGCTGCGGGGCTCCTCGTGGGGCTCGTTGCATGGGCTCTCGTGCGCAAGACGCGGCCGGTGTGGCGAACGCCCGAGGTTCGCGTGCCCGGATCGATCGCCTGGCCCCGGCTCGCCGTGCTGCTCTTGGCGCCGCTCGCCGTGATCGGCGCGTCGAGGATCACGGCGCCGGGCGTCGACGTCGAACAGATCCTCTCTGTCGTCGGCGATGTCTCGTACGTCAACATCGGGATGCTCGGGATCACGCCGCTGCTCACGAGCTTCTTGCTCGTCGAGCTCGCCGCGACGGTCGTGCCGTCGTGGCGTCGCCGTCGCCATGCAGGCCCCACCGCGCGGCTGCCGTTCGACGTCGCGACCATCGTTGGAGCCCTCGTGCTCTCGATCATCCAGGGGTGGTTCGCAGCGGTGCATCTCGAGCGCCTCGACGCCGGCGCGGTCGGGTTCGATCGCCTGCTGTTCCTCGGCGGCGTCGTCGGGGCGACATGTGCGTTCGCGCTGGTCGCGTGGATCATCCGCGTCTACGGCGCGGGCAACGGCTACGCGGCGCTGCTCGTCACCGCGTTTGTGGTTCGGGTCCACGCCGCCCTGTCGCCATCGACGCACGACGGGATGGCCACGCCCGTATCGAGCGGCGACATCGTGCTCGGTGTCGTAGCGACGCTCGGGTTCGCGATCGTCGTCGGCGTCGTCTTGCGCTGGCGCGTCGTGAGCGCAGGACAGGCGCCGCTTCGTATCCCCACCTCGGGCATCGCGCCTGTCGCCGAGCTGCAGGGCCTGCTGTCGTTCGTCGTCATCGCGGTCGGCTCGGTCTCCCTCGGGGCCGTGTCTTTCGCCCTGTACGACGCACAGATCTGGATGCTCGAGCTTCATCGCGCGGTCGGGCTCGTCGCGATCGCCGTGTTCGTGCTGCTGGGGTCGTGGGCGTTCGCGCGCCCGCGGGTGTTCGCGCCGTACGCCGACCGCGCCAAGCTCTCGCCGCCGTCGTGGGAGAGCTGGCGCCGCGCGACACTATTGTCCGTCGGCGTGCTGGGGATCGTGGTCGCCGGGTACGCCCTCCACGGCGCGCTCGATACGAAGTCGATGCTCGGCGTGATTCCGGGCGCCGTGTTCGCCGCGTTCGCGCTCGACGCCTATGACGATCTGCGCGGGCGTCGCGGGCGTCTCGCGTATGTTTGGTCGCTCCAGAGTGCGCAACACGCAGATCTCGCCGGGCAGGCGCTCGAGCGCGAGAACATCGCGTTTCACCTGTCGGGCACGAACCTGCGCACGGTGTTCGCGTGGTTCGGGCCCTTCGCGCCGATCGATGTCTGGGTGCGTCGCGAGGATGTGCAGCGGACGCGCGACCTCCTCGCAAACATCTTTCTCGCGAAGTAGATTCCCCGTAGATGGACTTCGCGCCTTCGGAAGAACAGCTCGCCATTCAACACGCCGCACGCGACGCCGCCGAACGGTTGCTCGCCCCCAAGGCCGCCGCGCGCGACATGTCGGGTGAGTTCCCGGTCGCCGAGCTGAAGCAGCTCGGCAAGCTCGGCCTCCTCGGCGTGACAGTTCCCGACGAGCTCGGTGGCGCCGGGGCCGGGACGATCGCGTATTCGCTCGCGATGATGGAGCTCGCGCGTGGCGACGCCGCAGTCGCCGTGGCGGTCAGCGTGACGAACATGGTCGCAGAGTTGATCGCCAGGAACGGCAGCGAACAGCTCGCACGTGCGTGGGTGCCGCGCCTCGTCAGCGGCGAGCTCGTGTGCGGCGCTTTCGCGCTGTCCGAGCCCGACGCCGGCAGCGACCCGGCCGCGATGCGCACGACTGCGACCAAGACCCCTACCGGCTGGCGCCTCGACGGTACGAAGCAGTGGATCACGAGCGGCGATCGCGCGGGCGCGATCGTCGTGTGGGCGGTAACCGATGCAGCCGCGGGCCACAAGGGCATCACCGCGTTCGTGGTGCCCGGGCAGACGAGAGGGCTGTCCGTCGCGCGCCTCGAGGAGAAGATGGGGCTGCACGGATCGTCGACGGCACAGCTCGTGCTCGAAGGAGTCGAAGTCGGGGATGACGCGGTACTCGCCGCGCCCGGAAATGGATTCGCGCTCGCGATGATGGCTCTCGACGGCGGACGCATCGGCATCTCGAGCCAGGCGGTCGGCATCGCCCGCCTCGCACTCGACGCGTCGATCACCTACGCGAAGGACCGCCAGACTTTCGGCCAGGCGATCATCAAGCACCAGGCGATCGGCAACATGCTTGCCGACGCGGCAACGTGGCTCGACGCGGCGACGCTCATGACCTTGCGCGCGGCCCATGCGAAGGACAGCGATCGCCCGTTCGCGCAGCTCGCTGCGATGGCCAAGCTGTACTCGACGGAGTACGCGTGGAAGATCTGCGATATCGCCCTTCAAGTTCACGGCGGCTACGGCTACGTGCGCGACTTCCCCGTCGAGCGCGCGCTCCGCGATGTACGCGTGACGCGGATCTACGAGGGTACGAGCGAGATCCAGCGCATCGTGATCGCGCGCAACTTGCTCCGAGCGCAGTGATCGGGGACAACCCACCCATGGCCGGTGGTCCTCGCACGCTCCGTATCCTCGTCGCGAGACCCGGCGCGGGCGTGCCTGCCCACGAGGACGATCGCGGCGCGAAGCTGCTCGCGCGCGCGCTCGCCGATGGTGGCTACGAGGTCGTGTACGCCGGGCTCGATCAGACGCCCGAGATGATCGCGGCGACTGCCGTGCAGGAAGCCGTCGATGCCATCGGTCTCGCCGGCGCACCGACGACGACGGCGGCGATGAGCGACGCGCTCGCGGCACGCGGCATCGGCGACATGGTCGTGAAGATCTTTCCTCCGCAGGCGAGCGCTGGCGAGATCGTCGACTGGGTCGAGAACGATCTGCGGCCGAGGGTGTCGCCGTGATGCGAACGTCGGTGCGGCCGGTCGCACGGACGGGGACGCTCGTTCTCTCGATGCTCGCGCTCGCAGGCTGTCCCGCGCCGACACCCGCGCCAACACCACCGACGAGTGGCAACGGATCGCCGGCGCCGCCACCGGCCGACGCACGCGAGGTGACACAGGAGGAGCGACTCGCGGCGATCCAGCTCGCGATGAACTCGCTCGACGAGGCCGTGCAGAGCTGTTGGGCCGCGGCGGCGGCCGCCGAGCGCTTCGACATCGCGGGCAACCTGCGCGCGCTGATCGACATCGGCACACCGCCCGGGCGCACGAAGGCGACGCTCGTCGAGGACACGGTGCGGAACCCGCGGCTCGCCGCGTGTGTCGTCACGCTGCTCGAGGCATTCACGTGGGCTCCGCCGCTTCACGGCCAGGCGATCCAGCTGCCGTTCGCGCTGAGCGCGCCGCCCGACGGACAGAACGTGGTCGACCGCACCCTCGTGCCGTGGAACGGGCAGGGCAAGGTCAGCATCGCCGTGTTGCTCGACGATGCGAACAGCGGCAACGACACGATCTCGCTCCTCGAGCTCGCGGTGCAGAGCGGCGGCACGACCGGCATGCGCGTCGCCGATCGCCCGGAGCTCTGGTACTTCCTCGCTCCGGCGACGATCGGCGCTGTCGGTGCGGAGGGTAAACGAGTTGTCGCGGCGGGCGACATGGCGTTCGTCGCGAAGGGCGGGGCGCGCGAGATCCTCGCGTCCGCCGGCGACGTGCACGCGGTGATCGCGATCGTCCCCGGCGGCAAGGAAGGCAGTGCGCGTGCCGGTGCGTTGCCGACGCGCGAGCTGACGAGCATCCGCGCGGCGCCCGTCGGTGCGATGCTGTTCCCCGCCGCGAAGGCGAAGACGTTTGGCCCGGCGACGATCTACGTCGAGCCCGCGACACTGACGACCACGCCGGCGTCGGCGGCGATCCTCACGCTCCCTGCGGGGGCGAAGGTCGCCGAGCACGTTCACGCGAACGAGACGGAGGCACTTTACGTCCTCGAGGGCACCGGCACGATGACGGTGAAGGGAACCGCACTCGCCGTCACTCCGACGAGCGTCGTACAGATTCCACCGAACACGAAGCACGCGTTCGAGGCGACCACCTCCGTGCGTGCGCTCCAAATCTACACGCCCAGCGGTCCCGAGCAGCGCTTCAAGAAGAAGACGCCATGACCGCGGGTGTCGCGCCGAGCATCCGGCCGATCCTCGACGGGGACATCCGTGCAGCCGCGCGCCTCATGCGCGACCTCGACGATCGCGAGCCCTCGGCACTCGCCATGCTGAAGTCATTGTTCCCGCACACGGGCGCCGCGTACCTCGTCGGCATCACGGGCAACCCCGGCGCCGGAAAGTCCACCGTCGTCGACGCGTTGATCGCGCACTACCGCGCGGCCGGCGAGAGGGTCGGTGTCGTCTGCGTCGATCCGACGTCGCCGTTTTCCGGCGGCGCGATCCTCGGCGATCGCATTCGCATGCAGCGGCACGCGCTGGATCCCGGCGTGTTCATCCGCAGCCTCGCGACGCGCGGGCACCTCGGCGGTCTGTCGCGGTCCACGTTCGACGTTGCACACGTGCTCGACGCGATGGGCTACTCGCGCATCTTGATCGAGACCGTAGGCGTCGGGCAGGACGAGGTCGACGTGATGAAGGCGGCGCATACGACGGTCGTCGTGACTGTCCCCGGCCTCGGTGACGATATCCAGGCGATCAAGAGCGGGATCCTCGAGATCGCCGACGTGCTCGCGGTCAACAAGGCCGATCGCGATGGCGCCGATCGCACCGAGCGCGACCTCGTGCACATGCTCGGCCTGCGGGCGCACGGCAAAGGAGACGTCGAGATCGTGCGCACCATCGCGACGAAGGGGACCGCGGAAGGGTCGGGCATCGCAGAGCTCGGCGCCGCGATCGAACGTCATCGCGTGAAGGTATGGCAGGGTGCGCAGGCCGGCGATCGCGCACTCGCGCGGGCACGAGCACACCTCGGGGAGCTCGTGCGGGGGATCCTGTCCGATCGCGCTGCGCGCGCGCTGGCGACGCGTGGTGGGCTTGCCGAGATCGCGGCACAAATCGTCGCCAGAACGTCGGACCCGTGGACGCTCGCCGAACAGCTCGCCGACGGGCGTGCGTCGTAGCTCACACCTCGCAGGCGCAGTTCACTCGCTCCTACCCGTACCGTGTGTCACTCATCACGCAGAAACTGCGTCGTTGCCGACGGTGAGTGCTAAGATCGAGCTTCCGTAAACGTAGGGGTGCACATGACTAACTTAGATTCTCGAATGGGGGCATTCGCAGTCGCGGCGTCGCTGCTCGGCGCAGGCTGCGGGTTGATCTCGTCCGACGTCACCAACTTCGACCTGACGCTCCCCGACAAGAACTTCACCATCGACGCGAGCGGATGGCAGGTCGATCAGACCGCCGCCGCAGCGTTGACCTCGACGAGCTGCGCGCAGTCGCCAAACGTGTGTGCATCCGCTGCCGATCAGGCATGCCCGGCGGACTGCACCGGGCGCTGCGGTAGCTCGCAAACGTGCGAGCTCGACCTCGACGTCGGCCTGTATCAGATGATCGATCTTCTCCGCGAGAAGCCGGAGCTGCAGTCGATCAACGACGAGCCGATCATCAAGGTCACGGTCGACAGCGTCACCTACGAGGTCACGCTCAACACGCTCAACGTCGACACGCCCGCGATGGAGGTCTATGTCGCGCCGATGTCCATCATGGATCCGAACGATCCGATGGCGCGGCACGTCGGCACCATCCCCGCGGTACCCGCCGGCCAGACCATCCTGACGCCGCAGATGATGATGTTCACCAGCGACGGCAAGGCCGAGCTCGTGAGCATCATGTCCACGTTCAAGACCCCGTTCAATCTCATCGTCGGCAGCACGCTGACGGTGAAGGCCGGAACGCCGGTGCCCGCCGGTCGTCTCGACGCTGTGGTTCACATCAAGGGCCACGCCGGCTTGTAGTACCGGACAAGGGGCAAACGGTCAGGTCGTCGATGGAGCGGCCGGAGCCGCGGCCTTGACCTCGTCGTGGACCTCGTCGGTCTTCGGCTCGTCCGCCTTCGTCTCGTCGTCCACCTTGACCTCCTCGACCTTCACGTCGAGCTTCATCTCGTCCGTGGCACCGTCCTCGACGGGGGCCATCGGCTCCGGGACTTCCTCGACGATCTCTTCGGTAACCTCTTCGACGATCTCGGGCATCTCCTCGCGCGTCTCGTACGACTTCTCCTCGACCGTCGGCTCCTTGTTGATCACGACGATCGTGTCGACACCCTCGAGGCGCTTGCGCGATGCGAGCGCTTCCGACGAGCCGAGCTTGCCGCCGCTCTCGAACGCCTCGCGCGCTTCGTCGAGCTGATCGAGGTGCTCGTATGCCGTGCCGAGGTTGTTCCACATGTAGCCCGTCGCGCCCTTCTTGCTGGTCGCGGTGAGGAGCGAGTCGATCGCCTCGTCGTACTTCTTCAGCGTGAGCTGCACGAAGCCGAGGTTGTTCCACGCCCACACGTTGTCCGCGTTGAGCTCCGTGGCCTGACGGAACGCGAGGATCGCGGCGTCGTAGTTGTGGCGCAGGAGCTCCGCGCGGCCGAGCGTGTTGTAGGCCTGGCTCGACTCGGGCGCCAGCTTGACGGCCTTGTTCGCCGACTTGATGGCGTTCGCACGCTCGTTCTTGTTGATGAAGAAGCGCGCGAGCTCGACGTGCGGCTCCGAGCTCTTCTTGTTCAGCTTCGCGGCGGCCTCGAACATGTCCTTGGCCTGCATGTCGCCCTTCTCGGCGAGCTTCTTGCCGAGCTCCATCGCCGCCGCGTACGACGCAGGGATCGCGAGCGGCTCCTTGATGTCCTTCACGATCGGCGAGATCACCTCGGGCGTGGGCTCGATGGCGATCGGCTCGGGCAGCGGCATCGTCGACGAGCCGCTGTCCTTTACGGTCGGTGCCGGAGTGCTTCGATCTCCACCACAGGCGGCGAGCGAAACGAGAGAAACGAACACGATATTCTTGAGCAGTAGAGACTTCATCTGGTGGACCCCTTCGGGGGTTGACCCCGGTTTTCGGATCCACCTCAGTTCACCCGACGTGCCACGAGCGCTCCCGAGTCGCCGCGCCAGGTTGTACGCACATGTGGGTGCGCGGACACGGCGCACGTCGTCTACCAACCGCGGAATCGCAAAAGCGCTGCTCTCTCGACGAGAAGCGCGCTTCACCGATGAATAACTTCGTATGTGAACACTCCGCGCGCACGCGGTCGCTCTCAGATCACGTCGAACGCGACGCCGATGCGCCAGAAGGCTTCGAGGTCGCCCTTGGCGTTGTCAATCATACGGACCCCGGACATCGCGCCGGACCCGCCGCATTCCTCGATGCACTGCTTGGTCCCGCGCTCGAAGCCGTTCGACATGCCGAGGTGCAACGACATGAACACGCGATCGCGGATGGTCCAGTTCCAGCCGACGAGGATGCGTGACGCGATGTACGTCAGGTCGAAGGTCTCCTCCTCGTACGCGCTGCGACGGATCCCGTGTGAGGACCGACGCAGGAAGCCGACCTCGATCGATGGACCGTCGAACGCACGTCGGTAGAACAGCATCCAGCCGATGCCGATATCCTTGGTGCGTCCGCTGCGTTGTTCGTCAGCGAGGGCGTCGTGGTGTAGTGGCGGCCACCCGTAGCTTGCTATGTTCGCGCGGATCACGTTCCGTCGCGTCGGCGCGACGTACGCCGACAGACCGAAACCCTTCTCCTGCCTGAACCACCCGAGCGGTGGGTTCACCGCGATCGCCGCGCGCACCTTGGTCTTCTCGGGAGGGCGCGGCGGAGGACGGGAGGCTCGCTCGCGCGCAGCGGCGCGTTCGCGAGCGATGGCGTCGATCTCTGCCTCGGGATCCGCGATGCGTCCACCGAGTGTCTCGGCGTGCGCGATCGACGCGGTGATCGACGCCGTGATCGACGCGGTCAGCGCGAGCGCGAAGACGAAGCGCATCACAGCGCGACTCCGAACCTGAACGATGTCTCCAACGTCGTCGTCGTTTCGGAGATGCGCGTCACGTCGGGATCCTCATCCATGCAACTCGAGTAGCAGCGCTCCATGGTCCCCGTGTTCTTTCCGAAGGACGCGCCGACTTGCACCGAGAAGAACCCACGTTCCGCGAACATCCAGCTCCACCCGATCATCGCGCGTGCTGCGTGGAGCGTGGTCTTCTCGGTGTCGTCGTCCTCGAACGGGCCGTGACCGACGCCGTCTTCGGTGCGGCGAAGGTACCCCGCTTCCAGATTGAAGCCGTCGAACGCGCGGCGCGGGAAGTACATGTAGCTCGCGCCGAGATCGTTCGTGTTGCCGTCGTACGTGGTCTCCGTCGCGAGCGGGTGGCCGTACGCGTAGCGCGCGAAGTTGCCGCGAACGACGTGGTGCCCGCCGAGCGCGACGTAAAACGATGCGGCGAACGCCTGCTGCTCCCCGGCCCAGCGCAACGGCGGGTTCACCGCGACCGCGATGCGATGAGACTGCGGCAGCGCGACCTTGACGGCATTGGTGCCGTCGACCGGGGCTCCCGCGGGCGCGGCGGGTACCGAGGCATTGTCGGCATGTGTAGTAACAACGAGCGTGGTGGAGACGACGAGGGCGGCGAGGAGGCGAGGCATGTTTGCGTCGACAAGTGCAGGCAGGTTGCCAGCTCGTTCCATGTCGCAAGTGCGCGTTATGGCGGCGGTCCGACCGCCAGTTTCTCGACGATGCAGCTCGAGCTGGTGTCGGGCGATGGATTTCGAACGACCGGCGTTCGTGGCGATGGTGGCGTGCATGGCGACGAAGAGGAGCCTGGTTTGATTTGTCGCGCAGTCCGACGCGCTGCGTGGAAACCCATCCGCGGTGTGACATCCTCGCGGCGTGGTGGCCGCGACGCCTGGGTGCCTGGACGAGCCGACCGTCCTCGCGTTCATCGCGGGCCGCATGGCCGGCGACGCCGTCGACGTACACCTCGCGTCGTGCCCGGCGTGCTGCGATCTCGTGGTGCACGCCGCGCGCACATCGTTCGCGGCGGGGACGCCCGCCCGCGCGGAGCCCACGCCTTCCGTGGCCGACACGGTGCGCGCGACCCCGCGCACGAAGGGATCGCGAACAAGTGACGACGAATACGCGACGCACGCAGAGCGCTACACGATCGACGCACTGATCGGCTCGGGTGGACAGGCGCTCGTCTACAAGGCGCACGACAACGTGCTGGGGCGCACGATCGCGCTGAAGTTGCTCCGCGACACGACCGACGCAGGCGTGCTCGACGAGGCGCGGCTCGCGGCGAAGTTGAACCATCCGAATATCGTCGCGATCCACGACGCGGGCCGGTTGCCGAGCGGACAGGTGTACCTCGCGATGGAGCACGTCGCGGGCGGCTCGCTCGATCGGTGGCTGTCGCGCGCACGGCGTTCTCGCGCCGAGATCCTGCGTGTCCTGCTCGAAGCAGGGCGCGGTCTCGCCGTCGCGCACGAAGCCGGCATCGTCCATCGCGACATCAAGTCGGCGAACATCCTGGTGGGCGACGACGGGCGCGCGCGTGTCACGGATTTTGGCCTCGCGACGCTCGGCGATCGCGCGCTCGTCGCCGGCACGCTGCCGTATATGGCGCCCGAGCAGCTCGACGGCGAGGCGACCGCGCAGAGCGACCAGTTCGGCTTCGCGGCGACCGCGTGGGAAGCGCTGACCGGGACACTGCCGTATGGCACGACCGGCGCTGGGAGGCTCCGCGAAGGCGGAACGTCGGACGAAAAGGCAGATCGCGCAGCCGGGTTCGCGAAGGACATCGTCGAGCCGTCGCAGCCGCTGCCGCGCGCGCTCGATCGCGCACTCCGTCGCGCTCTCGCGGCGAAGCCGGGCGAGCGGTGGCCGTCGATGCACGCGTTGATCGCGGCGTTGTCGACGGATCCGTCGAGGCGTTGGAAGATGGTCGGCGCGGGTGCCGTCACGATCGCGATCGCCACGACGACGTTCGCGCTCGCCGCGCGCACGCCGGACGACGCCGGACCGACATGCCTCTATGCGCCTGCGGCGATCACCGCCGAGCAGCGCGGGCACATCGAGCGCGCGTTCGCAGCGTCGAAGAAGCCGTTCGCCGCCGCGACCCGGACGCGCGTGTTCGCGGAGCTCGACGCGTACGCGGCCTCCATCGATGCGCAGCGCGCGGAGGCGTGCCGCGCGACGCGCGCAGGGACACAGAGCGCCGAGCTCCTCGATCTTCGCGAGGAGTGCCTGTACGAGCGCTCGCGGGCGCTCGTCGCGGTTGGTGACGTGTTCGCGCGCGCGGGAGATGCCGAGATCCAGAACGGCGTCTCGCTCGCGCGCGGCCTGCCGCCCGTCGACGTGTGTGCGGATCGCGCGTGGCTGGCCGAGCGGGTGCGCCCTCCGACCGATATCGCGACGCAGGTTCGCGTTGGGCAGATCACCGAGCGACTCGCGACGAGCAGCGCCGAGCTGCGCGCGGGCAAGATCCCGCAGGCGATCGCGATCGCGGACGCGGCCGTCGCGGACGCGCGAGGGGTCGATCACCTGCCGACACGCGCGCGTGCGGAGCTCGTGGCCGGGCAGGCCCGCGCGAAGATGGGCGAGGCGAAGGTCGCGGAGCAGCACCTCCAGGATGCGGCGCAGCTCGCGCAGCGCGGAAAGGACGATCGCACCGCCGCGGAGGCGTGGATCGAGCTCGTGAAAGTGATCGGCCACGGCAACGGCCGCTACGACGAGGCGTTGCGCTACGCGGGATTCGCCGATGCGACCGCAGCACGCCTGGGCGCCGCGACCGAACTGCGCGCACGGCTCGCGTACTACCGCTGCGCGATCTTCGATCTGCAGGCGAAGCTCGACGACGCCACACGCGCGTGCGACGAGGCGGCGCAGGGGTGGAGCTCGGCGCGCGGCGCGGATGCGCCCGAGGTCGCGGACGTGCTCGTCGTCGCGGCACGCGTCGCGCACAAGGCGGCGAAGCGCGACGTCGCGGAGACGACCATCGCGCGCGCGCTCGCGATCCGCGAGGCCGCCCTCGGCAAGGACCACCCGGCGATCATGGAGGCACTGTTCGCGCAGGGCCAGCTCGCGATCGGCGCCGGCAAGCTCGACGCCGCGCAAGCCGCCTTCGAGCGCGGCATGGTGATCGGGCGCGCGGCGCTCGGCGAGGACACGTTGCCGATGGCAGCGCTGTACTCGCAGATGGCATCGCTCCTCGAAAGGCGCGGCGACTTCGCGGCGGCACTCGAGTCGATCGATCGCTCGAGCGAGATCCGCACGCGCATCGAGGGCGCGACGCATCCCGACATGGTGTTCAACCACATCCAGCGCGCGCGCATCCTCGAGTCGCTGAACCGCGACGCGGACGCCGAGGTCGCGTACCTCGCGGCGCAGTCGATCATCGAAAAGACGCTCGACGGGAACCATCCGTCGCTCACGGCGCTGTTGCAGGACCTCGGTCGCCTGCACGGACGGATCGGCAAGCCCGTGCTCGCACGCGAAGAGCTCGAACGAGCGATCCGTGTCGCGAAGGCGAGCGAGGAGCCGCTCGCGCTCGCGTCCGCGACGACGGCGCTCGCCGAGTTCTTGCATCTCGGCAACAAGCCGGCGCAGGCGATTCCGCTCTATCAGGAAGCGCTCGTCGTGTACGAGACGCTGCTCGGTGCCGACCATCCACAGCTCGGGCCGACGTTGCAGAACCTCGGACTCGCGTTCATCGACACGAAGAAGCCCCATGCCGCGATCGCTCCGCTCCAGCGCGCGGTCGCGCTCGAGGAGACCGTCAGCGGCCCGACGTCCGCGTTGTTGTTGCCGATCCTCGATGGGCTCGGCGATGCACAGCTCGCCGCCGGCGACCGTTCGGCGGCGCGGGCGACGTGGGAGCGCGCGATCGCTCTGGACGGTGCCGCGCCGGCCGACGTCGCGTCCGTGAAGGCAAAGCTCGCGCGGTTGCCGGCGTAGACCGCCCTGGGTCGCAAACGGGATCGATCGTCCGTGCCCGGCAGGGATCGCGGGTTTGCGCTCGCGCGCGCAGTTTTCTTCGGTGTGTACGCAAAACGCCTCCAGCCGTCGCGTCAGGCCAGTGAACCCTCCAAGGAACTGACCACGATGAAGACTGTCCTGTTTCTGTTTCTCGTCTCCGCCTGCAGCATGTTGCCGTTCCCCGGATCGGGCGGCGGTCACTCGCAGGCCTCGCAAACGACAACGTCGACCAGCTCGACGACCGAGGAGGTCAACGGGCGCCCCATCTCGCCCGACGACGAGGAGGACGATGATCGCGGGCGCGGGCGCGGCCGTGATCGCGACGATGACGACGACAATCGCTCTCGCTCGCGCAGCAAGAAGAAGGACGACGACATCGGCAAGACGTGCCGCAAGAACCACGAGTGCGACGCGGACGCGTGCTTCGTGGGCAACGGCAACCTCGGCTACTGCACGAAGATGTGCAACAGCTGGTCGGACTGTCCGTCGCACTGGGAGTGCAAGAAGCCCGGCAACGCCCCGCAGCGCATCTGCATGCAGGACAGCTGATCGTGATCGCTCCACGCGCCGCGAGGTGATCGATGTTGTTGCACGCGCGCCGACGCGGGGTCACGATGCGCTGGGTGCGTGTCGAGCTGAAGCAAGGACTCCTCGAGAGCCTCCCGGACTCCGATGCGCACGGTGACCTCGATGGTGCGTGCAACGATGCGGTTGCCGCGATCGAAGCCGCACATCCGATGGGCTGGGTCGAGGGCGGTCGGTTCGGGCGCTACCTCGCGCGCCGGATGGATCCCGGGGCGTCGCCTCGCGCGGCGCTCTCGGAGCTCTGGATCGCGGATTTGTACCTCGCGTGTGCGGTGATCGACGGCGTGCGGGCCGCGTTGCTCGCGTTCGAGCGCGTGCTGCTACGCGACATCGCGCCCGCGCTGCGCTCGATCGCCGGCAACGCCGCCAACATCGACGAGACGCTGCAGCTCGTACGCGAGAAGCTGCTCGTCCCTGTCGACGGCGCGCTTCGCCTCGAGTCGTATTCGGGACACGGCCCGCTCTGTGGCTGGTTGCGCGTTTCCGCCCTGCGTGTCGCCATCTCGGAGAAGCGCCGCGCGCGACCCGAGATCTCGCCAGAGGAGGATCTCGAGGCGATCCTGGATCTCTCGCCGAACGCCGAGATCAAGGTGCTCGCGCGCGAGGCGAGCGACGACCTGCGCGCAGCGCTCGGCACTGCGATCGCCGCTCAGCCCGCTCGCATCCGTGCCGTGCTGCGCATGTATTACGTCGCGCACCATGGCGTCGAAGACATCGGCCGCGTGTACAACGTGCACGCGTCGACCGTGTCGCGCTGGCTCACCAAGGCGCGCGAGGAAATCCTCGCTCACACGCGCGAACACCTCGTCGCCCGCCTGCAGACCTCCCAGGTGGACAGCCTGCTCGGTCACGCGGCGAGCCTCGAGATCAGCATCGAGTCACTCCTGCGCTCGCGCCCCGTCTAGCGCTATTATCCATCGGTGCCCCGCACCCTCGTCGCCATCGCGTTCATCGCCGGGACCGGCGCCGCGGCGGTCGTCATGGCGCAGAAGAAGACCGTGATCCGCGGCGACGTCATGGCCGCCGAGCTCCACACCCAGCTCGAGAAGCACGGCATCACGGACGTCAGCTGCGAAGACGCTCCGGTCGAAGACCACGGCGCTGTCTTCCTCTGCCGCGTAGCGGCCAAGGACGGGTCACGCGCGACCATCGAGTACACGATGGACCGCAAAGGGGCGTTCACCGCCAAGCAGCTCGGCGATACGACCCAGGACCACCCCGACGAGCCCGAAGCGCGAGATCCGAACGCCGATCCGTGGTCCCGATAACGACCCGCCTCGTGATATACGCGGGGCGGAATGCCGAACTACTCGAAGCTGCACGATCTCATCAGCCATCGCGTCACCATCGAGTACGACACGGGCGCGCGGATCACCGGCTACCTGGCGTCGTGCCAGCCGAGCTCGGGGCCCGTCGAGTTCGCCGTGCTCTCGGAGGCCAAGCTCATCGATTCGCGCGGGCGCATCGTCCGCGAGGCGGGCGAGTTGACGCTGTGCCCGAACGTACTCACGTCCATCGCGCTCGACGAAGGTCCGCGCGGTCGCGATCTCAAGTAGCGGCCTACGCCTCGCCGATCGCTCCGCCGAACCGCGCGACGAGGACATTGTCGTGATCGTCGGACATCGTGGTCACTCGCTGGATCGCGTCGAGGATCTCGCTGCGATCGAGGTCGAGGGTCGAGCGCTCGCTGACGAGCAGGAGCTGGTCGCCGTCTACCGCAAACGCGGCGCCCGCGAGGGTGGCGTTGAGGCCGAGCACGTGCGCGAAGAGTGCGGAGCGGTCGACCCGGTCGTTCATCGTCAGCACGACCGCGCACACGCGCAGGTACGTGAAGTCGGAGCGGTTGATGAGCGTCACGCGCGTGACGGCCGAGCCCTTTGGGATGCGCCACGCATGGAGCGCCTGGGGATCCTCGAGCAGGCTGCTGGGCGGCGGATGGCCGAGCTCGCGGAGGACATCCTCGACGAGGGCCAGGGTCGACGCCAGGTTGGTCTCGCGTTGGTTGGCGAACAGGGCGGAAGGCACGACAAAAGGGTACCGCGGAACGCGCTACTGTTGGGCGCATGAGCACGGACGACGACGCCGCGAGCGACGCGCCGGGCTTGTCGAGCGACTCGTCGACGAAGGGCGAGGGCTCGACGGATGTGAAGGACGACGGCTCGACGGATGTGAAGGACGACGGCTCGTCGGATGCGAAGGGCGAGGGCTCGTCGGATGTAAAGGGCGACGGCTCGTCGGATGTGAAGGGCGACGGCTCGTCGGATGCGAAGGGCGACGGCTCGTCGGATGCGAAGGGCGGGCGGCGCAGATCTCGCACGGTGCGTCTCGCGATCCTCGGCAGCATCGCGATCGCGCTCTCGGTCGTCATCTTCGT
The DNA here is from genome assembly GCA_046160585.1 of Kofleriaceae bacterium. Classification (GTDB taxonomy): domain Bacteria; phylum Myxococcota_A; class Polyangia; order Haliangiales; family Haliangiaceae; genus JABFXX01. The sequence continues at coordinate 54,320 of JBJXGN010000018.1, read as the reverse complement.
GATCGCGCGGCGTGGGACATCGACCTCGTCTCTATCGGGAGGATCGAACGGTTCGAATGGATCGGGCGCGGCGATCCGTGCGCCGGAAGGACCCACGCTCGCTCCCGACGATCCGACTGGCGTCCGGCTCACCGGCTTCGTCATCGACGGCGCGGGGAACGCCGTCGTCGGCGCCGACGTGACCGCCGAGCTCGAGACCGGCGTGTACGACAAGGCCCTCTCGCCCTTGCCGCGGTTGCCCGCCAGTCGCGGCAGCGCATCTTCGGGCAGCGCAGCGTCAGGCAGCGCAGCGTCGGGCAGCGCATCGTCGGGCAGCGCATCGTCGGGCAGCGCAGCGTCGGGCAGCGCAGCGTCGGGCAGCGCGTCGGGCAGCGCAGGGTCGGCCGATGCACGTGTCCACACCGGTCAACCGACCGGACAGGACGGCCGCTTCTTGATCGGCGGCCTCACCCCCGGGCGCTATCGATTGCGCGTCAGCGGCAAGGGCCTCTTGCCCGCCGAGGTCCGCTTCGTGCCGGTACCGAGCGACGCGACGCGGATCGTCGTCGCCCGGCAGGTGTCGATCGCAGGCGTCGTGCTCGACGAGGGAAAGCCCGCGAGCGGCATCACGGTCGGCCTGCGCGGCGATGCGATCGGCGGCGGCCTCGAGGGCAAGAGTGGCGCGGACGGGACCTTCGTGTTCGACGATCTCCCTGAGGGGCGCTACCAGCTGTTCGCCTTCAAGGGGGCGCTCGCGGCGCGCGCGGTGCGCGTGAACCGGCTCGGCACCGGGCCGTTCGCGCCGATCGAATTGCGGCTCGAGCCCGCATCGATCGTCGTCGGGCGGATCGTCGACAAGGACGAAGGCACCGGGCTCGTGGGCGCCGTCGAGCTGCGGCCGAGCGGCGACGATCAAGCGCCCCGGTATGCACGCAGCGGCGACGACGGCGTGTTCCGCATCGAGGGCGTGCCGAACGGCCGGTGGATCGCCGACGCGTTTTCGCCCGGCTATCTGAACCCGGGCGGCGTGGAGCTCGAGGCGGGCCGGGGCGTGCCCGAGCTCGCGCTCGCGAAGGGCGCGGTCGTCGAAGGGAAGGTCGTCGACGGCGAGGGTGCGCCGATCGCGGGCGCGACCGTGCGTGCGATCGGTGCGGGCGAAAAGGGTGTCGAGACGAGCGAGCTCGTCGAGATGGATCAGCTGCGCCGGTTCAGCGGCATCTTGCTCGCGCAGGCGCCGGCGAGCGGTACGACCGCGGGCGATCCGACGTTCCTGCCACGCGGCGAGCTCGGGGTCATGCTCGGCCCGATCCCGCCGCTACCGGCGCCGGGCGCGGCCGTCGCGAGGGCGGCGACGGTCGATCCGGCGACGGCGCACATGGCGCACGAGGCGGCGCCGCTGCCAACGCTCGCGACGCCCGCGGTGTGGACGACCGGTGCGGACGGCAGGTTCCGCATTCACGGGTTGTCGAAGGGAAAGCTCGCCGTGCTCGCGATCGCGCCCGGCTTCGCCGAGGGACGCAGCAAGCAGATCGGCGTGGAGGGCGCGCAGGTCGTGACGGGCGTCGAGGTCGTGCTCTCGCCGGGCACGTTCCTCGTCGGCAAGGTGACTGATCAGCACCGCGTGCCAGTCGTCGGCGCGCAGGTGACGGCGACGCCGGAGATCGGGAACCCCGTCGACGCGTTCACCGACGGAAACGGCGAGTACCGGCTCGGGCCGCTCACCGGCACGCTCGACATGCGTGCGAGCTCGTACGGTCACGGCGAGGCGAACCGCAAGGTCGAGCTCGCGATCGCGAAGGGCCGCGTAGCCGAGGAGCACCGCGAGGACTTCACGCTCGTCGTCGCGGACGCGACGCTCGCGGGCACTCTCGACGACGAGAACGGCACCGCGGTGAAGGGCGGACAGATCGAGGTGATCGGCGGCGCGGGGGACGGGCGCCGCGCGGTGGCCGCGGCGGACGGCACGTTCTCGATCGACATGTTGCCCGCCGGGCCGCTGCGGATTCGCGTGCGTCACCCGGACTATCCACCCGCAGAGCTCGACACGAAGGCGACGAGCGGCGCGGTGCAGCGCGTGCGCTTGAAGATCCCACTCGGCGGCGCGGTCGAAGGCGCGGTGATCGACGCGACGAGCGGCGCACCGCAGACGAGCATCGTCATCGCAGCGACGGGGCCGGGTGGCGCAGCCGCGGAGGCGACGACGGACAAGAACGGACGCTGGAAGCTGGGGCCGCTCGCGGTCGGGCGATGGAAGCTGGTCGTGAAGCTGCCGGGGTTCCTCGCGTTCTCGCGCGAGATCGACGTGACCGCGGCGCGCACGCCGGGGCAGACCTCGGTGCATGACGTGCGCCTCGACCTCGCGCGCGGCGCGCTCGTCGGCGGCACGGTGCGTGACGCGCGCGGGCAGCGACTCGCCGGCGCCACGGTGCGCGTCGTGCCCGCGAGTGGCATCGGGACGGCGGTGGAAGGCACCACGGACAATCTCGGCGAGTTCAAGATCCGCGACGCGCCGACGGGCGACGTGATCGTCACGGCAACGAAACACGTCGCGACCGGCGCGACACGCGTTACCGTTCGGCCGGGCGACGAGATCCTCGGTCTCTCGATCGACGCGCGCTGAGCTACCGTTGCGGGATGGCGACCGAACCCCTCGTCGACACGTCCTACTGCGATCTCGACGATGCTCGCATCGAGCAGATCCTCGCGCACCTCACGCGCACGTGGCGCCTCGGCGCGTGCCGCACCTGCGACGGCACGTTCTATCAGCTGCTCGCGCAGATCACGCTGCGCTTCAGTCCGCGCACCGACGTGATCCTCGACTCGCGCGCGTACGAGCGGCAGAGCGCTGGCCTCGTGTGCACCACGTGCGGGGAGATCCGCATCCTCGACCTCAGCGTCGCCAACGTGTACGAGCGAGCGCCGTCCAGGCGCACCCCGCGCACCGAGGGTGCGTCGAGCGGTCCGTATCGGTGACGTCTGCGTTACCGTCGGAGACATGACCGACGTCGAGCCGGTGATCGACACCCACAACAGCGAGCTCTCTTCTCGCGATATCGAACGCGCGACGAGCTTTCTGCGCGCCGTCTGGAAGCTCGGCGCGTGCCGGATCTGCGGCAACGCACACTACGAGCTCGCGGGGATCATCGTCCACCGGGTCGTCGGTAGCCTCGACACGTTGTCGGACCCTCGCGCGTATCAACAGCCGACCGCGTCGGTCACGTGCCGCGCGTGTGGCGAGGTTCGCTTTCTCGATCTCTCGGTGGCGCGGGTCGTTCCGGCGCCGCCGTCGCGCACGCCGGGACCCGGTCCGTCGAGGGGGCCGTTTCGCTAGCGCCGGCCGCGCACGCGGCCGATGTCGATGATCATCGTCGGCTGGCTATGCACGTCGTCGTCCGGGTAGATCGGCTGCGCGCCCTGTTGTCCGCGACCCGTGCTGCGCGCAGGTGGGGGTGGCGGCTTGGTCGGCGTTCGCGTGGGTGGGCGTGTCGGTGGACGCATGCGGCGGGGGCCGTTCTCGAGGATCATCGTGTTCTGCTCGTGGATGTCGACCTGTTGATCGACCTTGGGCATCGTCGTGAAGTTCGAGTCGCCGGAGAAGTCGTCGTGATGCTGATCGACGGCGTGCTGGCTGTGCCGGCTGTGCCCGGCCTCGCGCGCTGCGATGATCGACACCGAGGTCGGCTTCGGTTGGAACGGGACCTCGGGCGGCTCGAAGTCCTCGTCGCGCACCATGAGACTCTCGCCGACGTCGTCGCTCGGCTCGTCGGTCATGACGAACTCTTCGAGCATGCGCAGCTCGCGCTCGATCTCCGTCGCGAACATCTTGCGGATGAACCGCCCGAGGTGCGACCGCGAGTAGTTCGGCATGAACTTGCGCAGGAAGGCGCGGAGGTCGGCCTCCGCCTCTGCGGCGGTCTGGTAGCGGCTCGCGCGGCTGCGCGTGAGACAGCGGTCCGTGATCTGCTCGAGCTCCGGCGGGAGGCCGGGTGTGAGCTCGGCGATCGGGCGGTACTTCGCGTCGCGGACCTTGATCAACAGGTCCATCTCGTTCGTCGCGGTGAACGGCGGGATGCGTGTCAGCATCTCGTACAGACACGAGCCGAGCGAGAACACGTCGCTGCGGTGGTCTAGCTTGCGACCGAGCGCCTGCTCGGGGCTCATGTACTTGACCTTGCCCTTGATGACGCCAGTCTTCGTCGTGACGCGCGACAGCGTCGCCTTGGCGATACCGAAGTCACACAGCTTCACCTCGCCGGCGTAGCTGCAGATGATGTTCGACGGCGACACGTCGCGATGGATGATGCGGAGCGGCTTCCCGCGCGAATCGACGGCCGAGTGCGCCGCGTGCAACGCGCTGCCGACCTCGGCCGCGATGTACGCCGCGTGCTCCGGCGGAATTGGCTTCTTCTTCGCCCGGCAGCGCTCGAGGACGGTGCGCATGTCCTTGCCGTCGACGTGCTCCATCGCGATGAAGTACTCGCCGTGCGCGCGCGCGAACTCGTAGACGCGCGCGATGCTCGCGTGACGGAGCACGCTCGCGATCTTCGCCTCGTCGACGAGCATCTGGATGAAGTCGTCGTCCTCGGCGAGGTGCGCGAGCACGCGCTTGACCGCGACGAGGTGCGGCTGGCCGGTCGCGTCGAACGTCTTCGCTCGATAGATCTCCGCCATGCCACCGAACGCGATGCGATCGAGCAAGTGGTAACGACCGAGCTGTTGAGCCCTTCTCACTGTGCCGCCCCAGTATGGCCTGCGTCGACGAGATCGAGGTAGGGCTACATGTCATACCCGGGTGCCGATCGGCAGCCGATCCGCTATCATGCCGGGATGTCGCGTTGCCTCCTGGTCCTCGTCTCTCTTGCCGCGTGCTCCAAGTCTGCGGGGCCGCAGAACCAGGACACCGGAAAGACCAGTGGTGAAGGAGAGCGCATCGCGGTCCCCGGTGGTGGCGCGCCCGAAGGTGCGCCCAGGATGGGCATGCCACCCAGCAACGGCGTGCAGACCACCGCCGGCGGCGACGACGCGTTCAGGCTCAAGCCGGACGAGGGCACGTTGAAGATCGAGATCCCCGCCGACGCGAAGGCCGGCGCAGAGGTGACCGCCAAAATCTTGGTGATCCCGAGCGAGAAGTACAAGGTCAACAAAGAATTCCCGACGAAGCTGACGCTGACGCCTCCGGCCGGCGTCACGCTCGCGAAGGCAGAGATGAAGGCAGGTGGCGCCGACGAGTCCAAGGGGGACGCCGATGCCTTCGAGGACAAGCAGCTCGCGTTCAGCGTGAAGCTCACGCCGCAGCCGGGCAATCACAAGATCACGGGGACGTTCAAGTTCGCGGTCTGCGACAAGGACGTCTGCCTCGCGAAGAAGGAACAGATCGAGCTCGTCGTCGCCGCGAAGTAGTCGCCTACTCGACGAAGCCCGCCGCGACGCTCCCGCGCCATTCAACCCCGTTCGGCTTCTCCCAGATCAGTCGACACGGAGAAGGTGAGTGAGGGGAACAGAGACCTTTTGGAACCCGTCTCGATCCTCCAGACGAGATCGCGTTGGACTCTTCCGTATGATGTTCTGACGAGAGAACGGTCGCGAAGCGACAAACCAACTCTGCTCTCCTCGCTCACCTTCTCCGTGTCTCCCTTCTGGGAGCGTGAATCGCGTGGAGAGCGGCCGGCAAGGTTGTAGGTCACGGCGCACGTCTGCAGGAACTTCGATCCCGGGACGACGTTGCGGGAGGTAGTGATTGGTTTTGTGCGGCGCCAGCGAGCGCCGGCCCCTTGGTGGTACCTTTTCGTCGATGGCGGATACGGATCCTCCCGCGGTCAAGGAACTGCTCGCGGGGCTCGGCACGGCGGTGCGTGATGACTTCACGCGCAATCGCCGCGTGATGTCGTTCGCGGAGTACCTGCAGCTCGTGGTCGCGCAGCCGGCGCGACAGCTGCGGTCGTCGACGCAGTACATCGTCGATGCGTTCGATCACTTCGGCACGTCGATGGTGAAGTATCCGTGGGGCGAGGTTCGCCACTTCCACCTCTTCGATGCTCCATGGGCCGGTGGCGAGGATCGCCTGTTCGGTCAGGAGCACGTGCAGAACTCGGTGTATCGCGTGTTGCGCTCGTTCATGCAGGACGGCCGGCCGAACAAGCTGATCCTCCTGCACGGACCGAACGGCTCCGCAAAGTCGACGTTCATTCGCTGCCTCGGCCGCGGCCTCGAGCACTACTCCACGCTCGAGGAGGGCGCGCTCTATCGCTTCTCGTGGATCTTTCCGTCGCAGAAGTCGACGCGCGGGGGCATCGGCTTCGGCGGCGTCGCTGGCGATGCAAAGGCGCTGTCCGACGCGCTCGACTCGTTCGCGTATCTGCCGGACGATCAGATCGACGCGCGCCTCGGTGACGAGCTCCGCGATCATCCGTTGCTACTGGTGCCGATCGACGAGCGCCAGAAGATGATCTCCGACCTCGTCCCCGACAACACGCTCCAGATCTCCGACTACCTCCGTCAGGGCTCGTTGTCGCCGAAAAACCGCGCGATCTTCGACGCGCTGCTTGCCGGGTATCACGGCGAGTACCTCCAGGTGCTGCGCCACATCCGCGTCGAGCGGTTCGAGATCTCGCATCGCTATCGCACGGGCTGGGTCACCGTCGAGCCGCAGCTGTCGGTCGACGCGACCGAGCGCCAGGTGACCGCGGATCGCACGCTCGGCGCGCTGCCGCCGTCGTTGCAGTCGGTTTCGCTCCACGAATACGGCGGCGAGGTCGTCGGCGCGAACCGCGGCTTCATCGAGTTCGACGATCTGCTCAAGCGTCCGCTCGAGCACTACAAGTATCTGTTGACCACCGTCGAGCGGGCCGCGCTGTCGATGACGAGCGCGACGTTGTTCCTCGATCTGTGCTTCCTCGGGAGCTGCAACGACATCCACTTGTCGGCGTTCCGCGAGATTCCGGACTTCCAGAGCTTCAAGGGCCGGATCGAGCTCGTGCGCGTGCCGTTCATCCTCGACGTGCGGCACGAGGAGGCTCTGTACAAGGAGCGCCTCCGCGAGGCCGCGGGCCGGCGACACATCGCACCGCACACGGCGTATGTCGCGGCGCTGTGGGCGGTGTTGTCGCGCATGCGCAAGCCGCAGATCGAGCGCTTCCCGTCGACGCTCGCCGAGGTCATCGGCAAGCTCACACCGCTCGACAAGGCGGAGCTCTACGCCACGGGCCAGGTACCCGACGATCTCCCTCCGGACCGCGCACGCGAGCTCGCCGCGCACACGAAGGACCTCTATCACGAGAGCGACACGTACCCGATCTACGAGGGGCGCGTCGGTGCGTCACCCCGCGAGATGCAGGGCGTGCTCCTCGCGGCGGCGGGAGCGACCCGCTACGACTACGTGTCGCCGCTCATCATACTCGACGAGATCACCGACCTCTGCAAGCAGGCGAGCCTCTACGAGTTTCTCCGTCAGGACGTGCAGCCCGGCGGTTACCACGATCACAAGAAGCTGATCGATGTCGTGCGCGGTCGCCTCTTCGATCGCATCGACGACGAGGTGCGCGCTTCGGTCGGCCTCGTCGAGGAGTCGGAGTACGGGCGTGTCTTCGATCGCTACATCCAGCACGTGATGAACGCGATCAAGAAGGAGAAGGTTCGCAATGCGCAGACGGGGCGCATGGACGAACCCGACGAGAACATGATGAAAGAGGTCGAGCGCACCCTCGAGATCACGGGGCGAGCCGACGACTTCCGCCAGAGCCTGATCGCGAAGATCGGCGCGTGGTCGCTCGACCACAAGGGTCAGAAGCCGGTGATGTCCGACATCTTCGCCGATCTGCTTCGCAAGCTGCGTGACGCTTACTTCGAGAAGCACAAGAAGACCATCGCGAAGGGGATTACCGATCTCGTGATGCTCCTGTCGGGTAACGAAGGGTCACTCGCCGTCGAGGCGCGCGGGCGCGCGGCGACCGCACTCGAGACGCTCACGTCCAAACACGGCTACACGCGGGAGTCGGCGCGCGATCTCGTGGGTTCGCTCGCCTCGATGCGTTACCGGTAGCTCACGCTTCGCGATCTTGCGACCGAGCCCCAAAGCTCCGTATCCTCGGATCGTGAGCTTCGTCCGGTCAGCCTTACTCGCGGCAAGTGCCGTGGCTGTCCTCACCAGCGCCGCGGCAGCCGAGCCGGACATGCTGAAGGGGCCCTACCTCCAGGACCTGGCGCCGCGTTCCATCACCGTGATGTGGCAGCTCGCGAAGCCCACGACCGCGAAGCTCACCGTGATCGGGCCAGGCGGCACTCGCACGCTCGCGGTCGACGCACAGCGCATCGCGGAGGCGCGCGTCGAGTCGCTCGAGCCGGCGAGCCGGTACCGCTACACCGTCGAGGTCGATGGCAAGACGTGGGACGGCGAGTTCGCGACCGCGCCCGAGGTCGGCACGAACGTCCCGCACTCGTTCGTTGTGATCGGTGACACGCGCTATAGCGCGGACTCGCACCGCCGCGTGATCGAGCGCATGTCGCAGGAGGTGCCGGACTTCGTGCTCGGCACCGGCGACATGGTCGACGAGGGCCATCGCCAGGAGCAGTGGCAGCAGTTCTTCGACATCGAGCGAGACCTGCTACGCGACAACGTCTACTTCCCGGCGCTCGGCAATCACGATCGCCAGGGCCGTGGGCGGACCGCCGATAGCTATCGCAGCTACTTCTCGGTGCCCGAAAACGGTGGTGAGACCGAACGCTACTACGCGTTCTCGTACGCGACCTCGCGGGTCATCGTGCTCGACTCGAACGAGTACAGCTTCGCACTCACCGATCAGACCGCGTGGCTCGAGCGCGAGTTGATCGCGACGCGCCAGAACTCGGCGTTCCGTCACGTCTTCGTCGTGATGCACCACCCGCCGTTCTCGATCTCGCTGCACGGCGGCAACCGCGATCTGCGCGAACGATGGACGCCATTGTTCGAGAAGTACAACGTGACCGCCGTGTTCAGCGGCCACGATCACGTGTACTCGCGCGCCGAGAACAACGGCATCCGCTACTTCATCTCGGGCGGCGGTGGCGCGCCGCTGTATCCACGCCGCCCCAAGTCGTCGGCGATCGATCTCGCCGCGGTGAAGAAGTTCGAGCGGGTGCACCACTACCTGCGCGTGTCGATGACCGGCAATCGCGTCGAGGTCAGCGCCATCCGCGTGGACGGCACGACGATCGAGACGACCACGTGGACGGAAGGGGCGCCGCTCGGGCGGGTGCCCGAGGTCGTCGCGTCGGGGGCGGCACGGCGCGACGCGCCGACCGCAAGCGCAGCACCGAAGGTTGCGGCCCCGGCCCAGAGTAGCTCCCTCGTGTGGCTCGGGTTTGGCGCGATCGGCGTCTTGCTCGTGACCGCGATGGTCGTCGTCCGGACGCTGCGTCGTTGATGCGTCTGCTGGACCTCGTGGCGCTGACGCGCGCAGGTGACGTGGTGTCCGGCCTGTCGCGGCACCGGGAACAGATCCTCCGGCGTGGACCGTGAGATGCTGCCCGTCCACGTGATGGCCACCGCCGGCATCGTTGTCATCGGCGACGAGATCCTGTCCGGAAAGTTCGTTGAAGAGAACGCCGTGTTCTTGATCGGCGAGCTGCGGTCGCTCGGCGTGGACCTGCGGCGCGTGGTCTACATTCCCGACGACGCCGACGACATCGCGACCACGGTGCTCGACTTCGCCGCGCGGTTCACACACGTGTTCACCTCGGGTGGCGTCGGTCCGACGCACGACGACGTCACGATGGTCGCGATCGCGCGTGCGTTCGGCACGTCCATCGTTCGTGACGCCGAGCTGGAGCAGCGCGTACGTGCGTACTGGGGCGAGCGGCTGGCCGAGCCGAACCTGCGGCTCGCGGACATCCCTGCGGGGTCGGAGCTCGTGTACGGCAAGGACCACGTGTGGCCGGTGGTCGCGTACAAGAACGTCTACATCCTGCCGGGTGTGCCGGCGCTGTTCCGCCGCAAGTTCGTCGATATTCGCGATCGCTTCCGCACCGAGGTCGTGACGATCGCGCGGATCTATATCGACGCCGACGAGGGGCAGATCGCGAACGACCTCGATGCCGCGGTCGCCGCACATGCAGGCGTCAAGATCGGCAGCTATCCGCGCTTCTCCGAGAAGGACTTCAAGGTGCTCGTGACGCTCGAGGGACGCGAGGCGGTCGAGGTCTCGGCGGCGTTCGAACTGCTGGTCGGTCGCATGGGCGCGCGTGTGGTGCGCAGCGAGGCGCCCACACTGACGCAGCCGGCGTAGCTCGGCTGGAACGCGAACAGCGGTCATCAGCGCCACGCTGCGGACCCATCCCGTCGTGACGGCGGAGCCGTCGAGCGGCTACGTGTACTTCGCGATCGCGCGTGTCAGGTTCTCACGCGCGGCGGCGTCGAGCTTTTCGTGCAGCAGGTCGCCGAGGAAGATCCGTGAGCGCGCGAGCATGTTCTCGAGGAACGCGCGGCGCCCGCGTGCGAAGTCCGCATCCGGAATGCCCGCGTATTCGCGACGGATCGCGACGTCGTACGCGTCGAACTGCGCGGACTCGGCCCCGAGGATCGCGGCGTCACAGTCGAGGAAGTTCGCTGCGTCGCGATCGACGTCACCGGGCAGGAGCTGGCCGTGCTTCGAGGTCAACATGATGAGGAGTAGCGCGTAGTCGCTCGCGCCGTGCTCGCGCGCGAGGTCGGCGGAGCGTGCCTCGTTGTCCTTGCGTTGCGGATCGTAGATCGCGTCGTGAAACAGAACCGCGGCGTAGACGTCCGCGGGGGAATTCCACCCGACCTCGTCCCACACGACGTCGAACCAGCGGAGGACATCCGCGATGTGCTTTGCGGTGTGGTAGGTGCGATGTGTCTCCCCGTAGCGCCCCAGGAGCTCGTGCACAAGGCTGGCGGGAGGGGAGGGCAGATGGCGGCTCGCGAACACGCAATCGCGACGCTACCAGGTAAATTCGCGGGCGTGAGTGGCGTTGACAATCCGAAGACAGAGCACGCGGGACGGCGCGATAGCTCCGTCGGCTCGTCCCCCACCGCCACCGTGGTAAGCCTCGGGCCGATGCCAGTCCAGCCTCGCACCCCACCCGGCGTGATGGAGCTCCTGCCTCCGCAGCAGCTCGCGTTCCAGCGCATGCTCGACACGATCCGTCGAGGGTTCGAGCGGTTCGGGTTCTTGCCGGTCGAGACGCCCGCGTTCGAGCTGGCCGACGTGCTCCTGACCAAGTCCGGCGGTGAGACCGAGAAGCAGGTCTACTTCGTCCAGTCGACCGGCGCGCTCAAAGAGGGCAAGGCGCCCGAGCTCGCGCTGCGCTTCGATCTCACGGTCCCGCTCGCGCGCTACGTGGCGCAGCACGAGCACCAGCTGAACTTCCCGTTCAAGCGCTACCAGATCCAGCGCGTTTATCGCGGCGAAAAGAACCAGAAGGGTCGCTACCGCGAGTTCTATCAGTGCGACATCGACGTGATCGGTAAGGATGCGCTTCCGCTCGCATACGACGCGGAGTGCCCTGCGATCATCCACGCGATCTTCACCGAGCTCGGCTTCGGCGCGTTCACGATCAAGATCAACAACCGCAAGCTGCTGCGCGGGCTCTTGCAGTCGCTCGGCGTCGAGGACGACAAGCAAGCGTCGGTTCTTCACGAGGTGGACCGCCTCGGGAAGATGGCGCGCGAGGAGATCGTGGCGCGCCTGTCAGGCGCCGATGTAGGTATGCCTGCCGACAAGGCCGCCGTGTTGATGGATGCACTCGCGCCGCTGTCCCCGTCCGATCCCATCGAGCGTCTCGCGTCGTTGCAGAACATGAACGATGTGTTTCAGTCGGGCCTGGCGGACCTCCGGCGCGTACGTGAGGGTGCGATCGCGCTCGGCATTCCGCCGTCCCAGATCGTCGTCGATCTCTCCATCGTGCGTGGCCTCGACTACTACACCGGCACCGTCTACGAGACGTTCCTCGACGATCAGCCGTCGCTCGGATCGATCTGCTCGGGCGGACGCTACGACAACCTCGCCGGTCACTACACGAAGTCGAAGCTCCCGGGCGTCGGTATCTCGATCGGCATCACGCGCTTGCTCTCGCACCTGCTCGAGAGCCCGTCGTTCGCGAGCGCGACCACGACACACGTGATCGTGCTTAACCTCGACGCGAACCTGTCGATGGAGTACGCGAAGATCGCGACGGAGCTGCGCGCGGCCGGGTTTAACGTCGAGGTGTTCTTCGGCGAGCAGAAGCTCGGCAAGCAATTCCAGTTCGCCGACAAGTCGCGGATTCCACTAGCCGTGGTCATGGGCGGCAACGAGCACAGCGCGGGCCAGGTGAAGATCAAGGATCTGCGCGCCAGCATGGATGCCGCGCAGAAGGAGACCACGATCGCCCGCGCCTCCCTCGTCGACGAGGTGAAGCGCCTGCTGGGAGCCGCGCGGTAGCGCCTGCGATGTCGGTGAGGGTGGGCCGAACATGTCGCAGCACACGTGCGACTTCGGGGATCGCGTGGCCTCGATCGGGCGTGGCGGCGCGCGCATGACGATGGTCGTCGGACAACCCGTGCCGCCGAACCTCGGCGCGGCGCGCGTCGTGACCGCGGCGAACAAGGTGCGCTCGCTCGGCGAGAGCTGGGCCGAGCGCGATGCCGTCGTGATCTTCGTGCGCCACTTCGCGTGCGCCGGATGCAGCGCGCACGTCGCCGATCTGCGGCCGCGCCTGGAGGAGATCGCGGGGCTCGAGGTGACCTGCGTGCTCGTCGGGAACGGGACGCCCGATCAGCTCGCGGGGTTCACGGAGCGCGAGAAGCTCGACGGCTATCCGATCGAGCTCGTCACCGATCCATCGCGCGCGGCGTACCTCGCGGCGGACCTCGAGCGCTCGTGGATAGGGACGACGGGACCGCGTGCGGCCGCGAACTTCGTCGGCCTCCTCGCACGCGGCTATCGCAACGGCCGGCCACAGGGTGACCTGAACCAGCAGGGCGGCACGCTCTACGTCACGCGCGAGGGCGTGCTCGGCTTTTATCACCACAGCGCTCGGCTCGGCGACAACGCAAGCGTGACCGACGTCGTCGATATCGCGCTCGCGCGTGCGGTCGAGCGCGCAGCGTCGTCGGGTTTGTGAGGTGCGCGCGTGATCTTGTTTCATGTCGCGAACGCGTTGTTCCTGCTCTCCTACGCGGTCAAGGACATCCTCTGGCTCCGCGTGATCACGGTCCTCGCGGGGGTGACGCTGCTCGCGACGTTCTTCCAGGCCGAGCCGCCGCCGTGGCCCGCGATCGCGTGGAACCTCGTATTCTTCGCGATCAACGTCGCGCGCATCTACATGCTCTTGCTGGAGCGCCGTCCGATCCCGCTGTCCGCTGACGAGCAACACCTCTCGAGCCTCGTGTTCCGAACTCTACGGCCGCGCGAGCTCGTGCGGCTGCTCGGCGTCGGCGCGTACGTCGATCACCCCGACGGCACGCGGTTCGTGACACGCGGTGAGAAGCTCGAGCACCTGCTGCTCGTGGTGCGCGGCAAGGCACGCGTGGTGCTCGACGGCGCACCGGCGATCGAGATCGGTGACGGTACGTTCGTGGGCGAGCTCGGCTTTCTGACCGGCAAGCCACCGGGAGCGGACGTGATCGCGACGAGCCAGCTGCGCGTCCTCTGCTGGCCTGTCGAAGGACTGCGCGCGTTCCTCGACGACAACGCCGAGTTGCATTCGGTGATGCAACAAGTGCTCGGCGCCGACCTCGCGGCTAAGTTGCGCAAGTGATGGACGAGTCGAAGAAGCAGCCGAAGAACCCGCTCCACGGGATCACGCTCGAGAGGATCGTCACCGAGCTCGTCGAGTACTTCGGCTGGCCCGATCTCGGGACGCGGGTCCGTATCAAGTGCTTCACCGAGAACCCCAGTGTTCCATCGAGCCTGAAGTTCCTACGGAAAACGCCGTGGGCGCGCGACAAGGTCGAGGGCCTGTACCTGTTCATGCTGCGCGAGAAGAAGCGGAACGCCTGACGGTCGAGATCGCGGCGTTTGTGGTAAACCCCGGCGCGATGGATCCTGGCGACTTGGTCTTGCGCGGCGGACGAGTCTTCGTCACCTCCGCAGATCGAGCGCCGAGCGTTCAAGCCGTCGACGTGCGGATCGCCAAGGGGCGCATCGTCGAGATCGGGCGCGGGCTGGTCGGTGGCCGCATCGTCGACGTGAAGGACCTGTGGGTCGTTCCGGGCCTGATCGACCTTCACGTACATCTGCGCGAGCCCGGCCAGGAGTACAAGGAAGACATCGAGACGGGCACGCGCGCGGCGGCGGCCGGTGGGTTCACAACGATCTGCTGCATGCCGAACACGAAGCCGGTGAACGACCAGCGCACGGTCACCGAGCTGATCGTCCGGCGCGCGCGCGAGCTCGGTGCGGTTCGCGTGCGCCCGATCGGCGCGATCACGCAGGGGCTCGAGGGCAAAGCGCTCGCCGACATCGCGGACATGAAAGAAGCGGGAATCGTCGCGATCTCCGACGACGGGCGCCCGGTAATGAACGCCGGCCTGATGCGCCGCGCGTTCGAATACGCGCGCACGTTCGACCTTCCGGTCGTGCAGCACGCCGAGGATCTGCACCTCTCCGAGGGCGGCGCGATGAACGAGGGCGCCGTGTCGACGCGCATCGGCATCAAGGGCCAACCCGCATGCGCCGAGAGCGCGATGGTCGCGCGCGATCTCGAGATCGTCGAGTGGACGAGCGCGCGGTACCACGTCGCGCACGTCTCCACGGCGCGGACCGTGGCCCTCGTGCGCGAGGCCAAGCGCCGCGGGCTCGCGGTCACCTGCGAGGTCACGCCGCACCACCTCGCGCTGACCGACGAGGCGTGCAGCCACTACGACACGAACACCAAGGTGATGCCGCCGCTCCGCACGGCCGCGGACCAGGAAGCGCTGCTCGAGGGCCTCGTCGACGGAACGATCGACGCGATTGCCACCGACCACGCGCCGCACTCGTCCGTCGAGAAGGACGTCGAGTTCGAGTGCGCCGCACCGGGCATGCTCGGTCTCGAGACTGCGCTGCCGCTGATCCTCGACTTCGTGCGCATGGGATCGCTCGACGACGTGCGTGCGATCGCGGCGCTCACGAGCGGACCGGCGCGCTGCTTCGGGTTGCCGGGCGGTGCGCTCGCCGTCGGCGCGGTCGCGGATCTGTGCGTGATCGATCCCGAACGCCCGCTCACGATCACCGCGGACTCGATCCTCAGCAAGTCGAAGAACACGCCGTTCCTGAACCAGAAGCTCGCGGGCCGCGCTGTGTTGACGCTGCTCGAGGGGCGCGCGATCTTCGATCTGGACGGGAGGATGTCGTGACCACGACGCGCTGGCCGGTCGCGCTCGTGCTCGAGAACGGTAGCGTCTATCGGGGCGAAGGGTTCGGCGCGAAGATCGAGTCGATCGGCGAGGTCGTGTTCAACACCTCGATCACCGGTTACCAGGAGATCGTCAGCGATCCATCCTATTGCGGACAGATCATCGTGATGACCGCGACGCAGATCGGGAACGTGGGCGTCAACGCGGCAGATCTCGAACACGGCCCGGCGCGGCAAGTTGCGTGTGCGGGCTTCGCGATCCGCGAGCTGTCGCCGATTCCGGCGAGCTGGCGCTCGGAAGGCACGCTGGCGGCGTGGCTCGAGAGGAGCAACGTGCCGGGGATCGATGGCATCGATACGCGCGCGCTGACCCGGATGTTGCGCGATCAAGGCGCGATGCGCGGCGCGATCACGCCGAACACCGAGGCGATCGACGGGGTGCTCGAGCGCGTACGCGCGGCGCCGAAGATGGACGGCCTCGATCTCGTCCCGCGCGTGACCTCGCGCGTGAGGTACGAGTGGAGCGAGCCGACGTGGCGCGCCGCCGATGACGGTCGCGCGGTCGTGCCGCCGCCGGTGTCGTTTCACGTTGTCGCGTACGACTTCGGCATCAAGGAGAACATCCTGCGCCAGCTGCGCGACATCGGCGCGCGCGTGACGGTGTTGCCGGCGCAAACGCCCGCGCGAGAAGCGCTCGCGCTCGGCGCCGACGGGTTCTTCCTGTCGAACGGCCCCGGCGACCCGGCCGTCGTCGACTACGGTATCGCGGCGACGAAGGAGCTGATCGGCAGCGGCAAGCCCGTGTTCGGCACCTGCCTCGGTCACCAGATCCTCGGGCTCGCGCTCGGCGGCAAGACGCTGAAGCTCCCGTTCGGTCACCACGGCGGCAACCATCCGGTGCTCGACAAGACGACGGGCAAGGTCGAGATCACGTCGCAGAACCACGGATTCGTCGTCGATCCGACGACGCTCCCCTCGGGCGTGCACGTCACGCACGAGAACCTGTTCGATCACTCGAACGAAGGCATTGCCGTCGAGGGCAAGCCGATCTTCAGCGTGCAGTACCACCCCGAGGCGAGCCCCGGCCCGCACGACGCGAGCTACCTGTTCGCGCGCTTCCGCGAGCATCTGAAGAAGGGACGCTGAGTGTCCGCCGCCGCCCTGCTCGAACAGGTGACGGAGGAGCTCTACGCGAAGCACGCCGCTGACGTCGAGACGGCCGCGCTCGCGCGTCGCGAATACGAGGAGCGGCGCGGCAAAGTTCACCAGGACGACGAGCTGTGGGAGGCGTGGAGCGCCGCGTTCGTCGAGTGGCTCGTCGTCGAGCGCGTCGCGCCGGGGCAGACGTTGCCCGCCGCCGCGGCGAGCTACGCCGAGCTCGGGCCTGAAGATCCGAAGGGCGCCGCGGTGAGCGCGCTGATGACGTCGCAACGATCGCTATTCGAGGTGCGCTCGATGAAAAAGAGCGGGGCAGGGGTGGTCGAGCTGCTCGATCTGCTCGGCGGCGCAGTGTTCCATGTCGACGAACAACGCGCGCTGCACGGCGTGGAGGTCGGTGACGTCGCGGAGCTGCGCCTCGTCGGCATCGGCGGCGAGGTGCGGTTTGGCCGCACGTTCATCTATCACCCGAAGACCGCGCGCGGGGCGATCGTCGAGCGTGCGCGCGCGATGCTCGCGAAGGGCTCGTTGCGGCGCGACGTGATCGATCAGATCGCTCAGCTCCGCGTGCAGGTGACTCGGTACCGGCACATGGCGCCGGCGCGCGTGTACGAGCTCGGCTCGCGGATCATGGGTTGATGCGCGCCGTCGGGCTGATCGTACTTGCGGGCCCGGTCGCGTGGTCGACTGTGCGGGCCGAGACGCCGATCGACCGTCCGAGCGCGATCGATATCGAGCGCGACGCGTCCCCGCCGGGGCGCCCCGAGCTGGGCTTCGATGGTGGTGCACCGCTCGACGGAGGGTGGGCCGCGACGCTGCAGCTCGGATGGCTCGAGCGCCCGCTCGTGTTCACGACCGACGAGGGTGCCTCGTTCCCGGTCGCGCGCCGGCAGACGCTGTTCCTCGGGGGCGCCGTGGCACTCGGGCCGAGCGCGCTCGTCGACGTACGGCTGCCGATCGCGCGGCAGACGGGTGATCGGTTGATGCTCGCGGGCGGCGGGGGCGAAGCGGGTGCGCTCGATCGGTGGGTCGCCGGCGATCTTCACGTCGGGCTTCGCGCCCGCGTGACTCGTCGCCCGCGCTTCTCGGTGTTCGCGCGGGCGGACATCGGCTTCCCGACGGGCAACGAGGACAGCTTCGCGGGCGACTCCGGCTGGAACGTCGCGTGGTCGCTGATCGGGCGATTCGGGCTGCCGGCCGGCATCTCGCTGTCCGCCGCGGGTGGTATCCGCCTGCGTGGCGACGAGGTGCGCGTCGCCGATCGGATCCAGAGCAACGAGCTGTTCGGTGCCGCGGGCATCGTGATGCCGCTCCCGCCGATCCGGCCACTGTGGTGCATTCGCGAGCAGGTCAGGCTGTCGGCGGAGATCGCGGGCGTCCTCGGGGACAACGTCGCGGGAGCGCAGGGGCCATCGCCGATCGAGGCGCGCATCGGCCTCGTGACGCACCCGCGCGACAACATCACACTCGGGTTCCGCGTCGGTGCCGGGCTTGTCGACGACGAGATCGGCGCGCCGCGTTGGCGTGCCCTCGTCGAGCTGACGGTCTGGGGCACCGCGCAAGCGGCGTCGCTGTTCCCCGTCGATGACGCGCCTGAGGACACCGAAGAGGCGGACCTCGAGCCCGACACCTAGGATCGCGCTGGCCTGGGCACGCCCGGCGTCGGTCTGGTGGTGATACGATCGAACCGTGGCAGCGCCCTCTGCCCCCACGGCACCGAGGTTCTCCCCGGTCGAGCGGCCGCGTGCCGCGATCTCGACCGATGGGACCCTCGCGGCGATCGTCGAGTCGCCGCGCGTGGTCGTGCTCGAGCTCCCGGGTGGGGAGCCGTTCGCCGAGGTCGGGGTTGACCCGGCCGCACTCTCGAACGAGGTCGCATGGGTCGGCGGACCGCCGCGGCTACTCGTTCTCTCGCGCTACTCGGAGCACACGCGCGTGCATCTCGTCGATCCGCACGGCCCGCGCGCACTCGCCGATCTGCGGCTCGAGGCGCCGATGCGCCTCGCGGCCACGTGCGGCGCGCACGCGCTCGTCGTCTCGTCGCAGGCCGCGCTGATCGTTACCGCGGCCGACAACCTCCTCATCAGCGTGCCATACCCCGCGCGCGCCGTGCCCGCGCACGCGGGCGTTGCGGGCACGAACTTCCTCGTCGCGCACGCCGACTCCGTCGAGGAGTGGGATCCGAATGCGCGCATGCCCAAGCGCCGCCTCAAGCTCCCGCGCGCCGCGACGATCACCGCGCTCGGTGGCAGCGATCGCGTCGTGTGGATGACGACGCAGCAGGAGCCGTCACGCCTCGACGTGCTCGCGCTCGTCGATCGCGGTCAACCCAAGGCGCACGATCTGCCCGAGCCGATCGTGTTCGCGACCGGGCATCCGCGCAGCGATCTCGTCGCGTGCATCGGCGAGTCTGGCAAGGTGTACGTCGTCGATCTCGACGGACGCTCGAAGCTGAAGACGCTCACCATCGACGGTATCGACAAGGTGGAGGCCGCCGGGCTCGTCGTCGGACGCGTCGTCGGTGTCCTCGTCGCGCAGACGGAGCGCCCCGTCGTCGTGCATACGCTCGAGGGGCAGTTTCCCGAGCCGGAGCCAGCGGCGCCGCTCGCGCCGTCGGTGGGCACGTCGCGATCGAACGCGACCACGCCATCGAACGCGGCTCCCGCGTCAACCGCCGCGAGCGCGCCGGGCGCGGACCCGACGAGCGGAACGACGTCGGGTGCACCGGGACACACGTCGAGTGGGCCGACCTCGTCGGGCGCATCGGGGCGCAACGCGGATGCGTCGAGTGGGGCGACGTCGCCGGGTGCCTCGGGGCGCGGCAATGATGCGTCGAGCGGGGTGACGAAGTCGACGTCGACATCGGTGGTCGCGCCGTTGCCGACGGCCGACGCGCCGGTCGAGCGCAAGAAGCCGCCGCCTCCGCCACCGGGGCGTTCGGGGAAGACGGTGCCACCGCCGATCGCGGCAGCGTCATCGAGATCGGGGAACACGGTGCCACCGCCGGTCGGGCGCTCGGGGAACACGGTGCCGCCGCCGATCGCGGCGACCGCGCACGCGTCGGTGCCATCGTCGACCGGATTACACGCGTCGCTGCCGTCGGCTGGAACGAACGCGCTGACCGGTACACACGCGCCGTCGACCGGATCGCACGCATCGGTGCCGTCGACCGGATCGCACGCGTCGGTGCCGTCGACACACGCGTCGTCGCAGTCGGCTACGAAAGCGGGGCCGGGGGATCCGGGACCACGCTCGACCACGCCGGCGGGCAGCGCCTCGCAGAACGCGGGAGCGAGCGCGCGCTCCCGGAACCCAGGGCCAGGGTCGTCAAGCGCGGGGTCGGATTCGTCGGGCTTGTCCGGTGCACCGGCGATCGAGTCGCCGGCGCCGGGCGCGTCCTCTCTGGCGCGTCCCGCGACGCGCGCCTTCGCACGTGCCCCGACGCCACATCCGCGCGCGCCGAGCGAAGGGGTCGAAGTCGATCTCGAGGGCGTCTTCGACGAGCTGTCGGCAGAGGCACAGCCGTACAGCGAACGTGCCCCATCGCCCCCGACGTCGGAGCAGTTCGACTCACCGCTCGCGTTCGAGGCGCGTCCGGTCACCGATCACACGGATGGCGGCGAGAAGACAGCGGCGAAGCTGACCGATCCGCGCCCCGTGCCCACCGCGATCGACCGTCCGAAGGCCGAGGTGAAACCGACGGCGGAAGAAGCGCCGATGGCTGACAAGCCGACGGTTGCATCGCCCGAACCGAGCACGGCCCCGGCGAACGACGCTACGCCGGCTGCAGCAACGCGCGCACCGAGCGCATCCACAGCATCGAACCACAGCGCCGCTCCAGACGATGACCATGGTGACGATGGCGAAGGCGATGACGGCGATGACGACGACCTCGCGCCGCCGATGATCGTGCGCGACGCGGCACCCGTGCGCGACGCGGCACCCATGCGCGAGGCGGCACACGTGCGCGAGGCGGCACACGTGCGCGACTCGGGTCCGATGCGCGCGCCGCTGCGCAAGCCGGCACGCCGCGAGGTCACGCTGCGCCAAGGACCGGCGCTACCAACGCCGAAGCCTGCCTGGCGCGACGAGGTCGTCTACTGGACGTACGAAGTGTTCGACGGCGTGGTCCAGCGTGGCGCGCCCATCGCGTCACCCCTCGACGATCTCGCGTCGCGCTTCGATGCTCCCGACTCGATCCTGCCGTCGCTGGTCCTGTTGTACGGCGCCCACCTCGCGGGCGAGCGTGGCGTGGCCCCCGTCCACATCGCGCGCGTGCTCGGCTCGTGGGACGAGGCGCTCGGTCGAGGGCTCCTCGCATCCCGCGGGCTCGCGACGTTCGTCGAGTCGCGCGTGCGTCTCGCGGGACCGATCCAGCGATTCCTCGACGAGGTCGCGGTCACGACGGGCGCGCTCGTCGGCGTCGGTGGTGAGATCACGCTGCCCGGACCGCACGCGGTGATCGCTCGTGCGGAGACGCCGCTCAAGGTCGTCGCGGTCCGCTGGCTCGCGCAGGTCGGCGGCGCGATCCTCGCTGCGCACGACGACACCGACCTCGGGGAGCTGTTTGTCGAGGCTCGCGCGCGCGGGGCGGCCCCCATGTTCCGGATCGGCGCCGACGAGCTCCTCGAGCTCGGCACTGACCCGGCGATCCTCGTGGTCACCGATGAGGACGTCGCCGAATCGCTCGGTGTCCCGCGCCTGGGCTGAATGCAGTAGGCTTGCCCGTATGACGAGGATCGTGTTGGCGTGGGCCGTACTCGCGGCTGGTTGTGGATCGGACTCCGCAGGCGAATGTGATCCGGTGAAGGAAGCGTGCACGTTCGCGAAGGACGTCAGCACGATCGACGTCGGGCCTGGCGTTGAAGACGAGGACACGTGCCAGAGTTGGACGCTGAACAACCCGACCGAGCTCTGGGTCAACAGCATCACGCAGCACAACAGCGGCGCGTATCACCACGCGAACTGGTTCTTCGTTCCGGACAACGAGTTCGTCACACCCGACGGCAGCTGGAAGTGCAGCGAGCACGGGTTCGACGAGCTCGTCGCAGCGCTGCTCGGTGGCTACCTGTTCGCTCTCAGTACGCAGTCGCTCGACGAAACACAGTCGCTGCCGCCGGGGAGCGCGATCCGCGTGCCGCCGTACAGCCGAATCATCGGATCGAGCCACCTGCTCAACGCCCTCGACGAGACCGTGCGGACCACGATGCAGCTCGAGATCAACACGATCCCGCTCGACGATGTCGCGGCGAAGATGGCGCCGGCGCGGATCCAGTATCACGACCTGAAGCTCGACCCGATGGCGAGGTCGAGCTTCACCACCGAGTGCTTGTTCGACGAGAAGCATCAGGAGTTCTTCGGGCAGCCGCTCCAGTACGAGCTCCACTACGCGCTCTCGCACTACCACCAGCTCGGCACGTACGCGCAGCTCGAGATCGCCGGCGGCCCGCGCGACGGCGAGGTCATCATGCGCCACGAGGGTTACGGCGAGAACTTCGGCCAAGCGTTCGATCCGCCGCTCGAGCTCGGCGCGATCGGCGCGCGAGGCGTGCGGTTCACGTGCGGCTTCGAGAACCCACGCTCGCAGATGGTGCGGTGGGGCATCGGCGACCAGGAGATGTGCGTCATCGCGCTGCAGACCAGATCGAACCTCGCGTGGGACGGCGATGTCTCGCGTGGTGCGGAGTCGAGCGTGACGACCGCGCCCGACGGCGAGATCCGGCACGTGGGCAGGTGTTCGCTGACCGCATTCCCGTGGGACCACGAAAAGCCGGGCGGACCGCCACGCTAGTCGCCCGGGATTCTCTCGGAAGATAAACAGGGAGAGGAGTTCTCCCTGTTACCCATCCGACCAGATCCTCGCGGGTACCAAATCCTCACGGGGAGGCCGCGCGGTCGCGTCGTCGTGGTCACGCCGCGCCGACGGTCTCGTCGCGCAGGTAGTCCTTCTTCTTGCCGGCGATCGCGCACGCGACCTTGGCTGCGCTCCAGCCCGCGGCCATCGCGCCCTCGATGCCGAGCGACGGCAACATCTGTTCGCCGGTGAGCGTCAGGTTCTTGAGGCCCGTCGTGTACGTGAGCGCACCGCCCGTCAGTCGATCGACTGCCGTCTCCGCCACGCCCGACCACAGCGGCGGCATCGCGAGCGGGAGGTTGCGCGGGACGTCGTAGCTGCCGCGACCGCCCGGTACCTGCGGCGCCGTCCCCTCGAACGGCGAGTGCGTGAGAACGAGGTGACGTTCGAAGAACGGCATCACGTCCCCCAGACGCCTCCACAGGCCCGCTCGGAGCGCCATACACTTGCTCGCGAGGCGCTCCTGCTCGAGCGGACCTTCCGTCGCGAGCACGGCGGCGATCGTCGCGATCACGCGGCCGGTATCGTCGGGCTCGCCGAGGTGGATCGAAAACGCGTCCTCGCCCGCTGGATCCTTCTCCGTCGACGACACGACCGCCACCGTCGGCGCCATGTGCTCGGGGATGCCGGCCTCGTCGAGGACGACGTTGAGCGTGTAGCGATAGCCGACGACCGACGTCGACTGCGCGAGCTCGGCGAGGCGCTTCGGCGCTTTCTTGCCGAGCAGCTCCGCGATCTCGGACGGTGGACGCGACGCGACGACCTGACCCGCGCCGAGCTCGTCGCCGTTCGCGAGCGTGACGCTCGCGATTTTGCTCCACGAGACACTGATCTCCGAAAGCTTGCCGCTACGGATCTCGCCGCCCGCGGTCGTCAGCTTCTCGACGAGCAGCTCGCGGACACCGTCGCCATCGCCCTTCATCGCCGACGGGCCGGCACGCCACGCGTCGATGGCGCGCGCCATCGCGATCGGCGACGCGGCAGGATGGCGAAGCGCGATCGAGGCGAGCGCCTTCCATAGCGCCGCGTGTGGATCCTGCGACGCGTCGCTCCACCACGCGTTGGCGTCGAGCGACGCGCGCTCGGCAAGCTTCGCCAGCTCGCGCTTTTCGAAGAAACCTACGCCCGGCAACGCGTGCTCGCCCGACAGGAGCGCGTCGAGCTGGCGCGCGAGCTCGCCCGAGCGATCCCAGCGCGCGATCCACGCGGCGCTCGGATCGCGCCCGACCTCGCGCAGCAGCTCGGCGGGGAGGCGGTCGACGCCGAGATCGATCCGGAGACCGGCCCCGGTGTCACGGGCTCCCGATCGCAGCGAGACGAGCTGCGCCGCGATCTTTGGCTCGCGCAGCTTGCGACGCAGCGCGAGCTCGGCGTGCAGCTCCTTGAGCACGCGCTCGCAGGCGTTGCCGGGCATCGTTGGCCACACGAGCGGTTCGATCGGAAGCTTGTGCGGACCGAGCTGGTAACGCGCCGGACGATCGTCACCGAGCACGAGCGTGCGCAACCCGCGACGCGCACACAGCGCCGCGCACACGAGCGCCGAGAGATCGTCGCCGAGCACGACCAGGTCGTACGAGTTACTCGGCACGTTTAGCCCCGGAGGGAGACGCCGTCACGACGCGACCTTTGCACGTAAGCTCACCCGCCGCCAAGGCGCGAACGCATTCAGGCAAGAGGCGATGCTCCTCGCGCTGGATCCGGACGTGGAGCGACGCGGCATCGTCGTCGGCGAGCACGGGCACCGCTGCCTGTGCGATGATCGGTCCGCCGTCGAGCGACGCATCGACAAAGTGGATCGTCACACCACTGGTCTTCACGCCGTGCGCGATCGCCTGCGCCGGCGCGTCCTTGCCCGGAAACGCCGGCAACAGGGACGGGTGCGTGTTGACGATGCGGTGCGGGAAGTGACCGAGGAAGTGCGTCGTCAGCATGCGCATGAAGCCGGCAAGCACGACGGCTTCCACCTCGTGCGCGGCGAGCACGTCGACGAGCTTGGTCTCGAAGTCCTCGCGCGACAAACCGCGATGATCGACGACGGTCCTCGCGATACCGGCCGCGTCCGCACGGGCGAGCGCTCCGGCATCGGGGACGTTCGCAACCACGACCGCGAGCTCGGCCGGCGCGAGCGTGCCGGCATCGCGCGCGGCGATCAACGCGCCGAGGTTCGTGCCCCGACCGGACACCAGCACGCCGACACGCATCGCGCTCAGCGCTCTCCGACGTACCGCGAGGCCGCGCCACCCGCGCGCGGCACGAGCCGGCCGATCACGCGTGCGCGCTCGGGTGCGAGCAGCAGCACCGCCTGCTCGGCGACATCGGTGGGAACGACGATCGTCATGCCGATGCCCATGTTGAACGTGCGGCGCATCTCGAGGGGATCCACCCCCGCGCTCGCGATCAGCTGGAAGATGCCGGGCACGTCCCACGTCGCCGGGTCGAGCTCGACGGCGAGCGAGTCGTCCGCGAAGATGCGCGGCGGGTTTTCGACGAGTCCTCCGCCCGTAATATGCGCGGCGGCCTTCCACGGGATGCGGTCGGTCTTCAGCGCGCTGAACACACGCGCGTAGATGATCGTGGGGCGCAGCATCTCGTCGGCGACCGTCGAACCGCCGAGCTGCGCGGGCCGCGCGTCGAGGGCGAGCGCGAGCGTCTCGAACACGACCTTGCGCGCGAGCGAATGTCCGTTGGAGTGCAGGCCCGCCGACGGCAGGCCGATGACGACGTCGCCGGCGACGAGGTCGGTGCGCGGACGGATCTCCGACTTCTCGACGACGCCGACGCAGAACCCGGCGAGGTCGTAGTCCTTGCCGTGGTAGAGGCCCGGCAGCTCTGCCGTCTCGCCGCCGACGAGCGCGCATCCCGCCTGACGGCAGCCGTTCGCGACGCCTTCGATCACGTGACCCGCCGTCTCGACGTCGAGGGCGCCGGTCGCGAAGTAGTCGAGGAAGAACAGCGGCTCCGCGCCGGTGACGAGCACGTCGTTGACGCACATCGCGACGAGGTCGACGCCGATCGTGTCGTGGCGATTCGCGGCGAACGCGGTCTTGAGCTTGGTGCCGACACCGTCGGTCCCGCTGACGAGGATCGGCTCCTGGTAGCCGGTCGGGATCCGCGTCAACGCGGCGAAGCCACCGATCCCGCCGAGGACCTCGGGGCGATGGGTGGACTTCGCGAGCGGCTTGATCCGATCGACCAGCGCGTTGCCCGCGTCGATGTCGACGCCAGCGTCCTTGTACGTGATCGCCATCGCCGCGGGCTTACCACATCCGGGGACACCCCGGATCCCCCGGCGAGGATCGACACCCCGGATCCCCCGGCGAGGATCGACACCCCGGATCCCCCGGCGAGGATCGACACCCCGGATCCCCCGGCGAGGATCGACACCCCGGATTCCCCGTCGAGGATCGACACCCCGGATCGCCGCGAGCGCGATAGCGTATGCTGCGTGCAATGGGGCTCTGGCCGCTCGTCGATGTGATCGTGCCGGCGCGCGATCATGCCGCCAGCCTCGCCCCGCTGTTGCGCGACCTGCCACACCGGAAGATCCGCTCGGTCGTCGTCGTCGATCGGGCGTCGACCGACCGTACCGCCGAGATCGCACGGGATGCCGGCGCCCTCGTCGTGCGCGAACCCTCCGGAGGCTACGGCGCCGCGTGCCTTCGCGCGATGACGCACTTCCAGTCGCTGCCGCGCGTGCCCGACGTGGTCGTGTTCCTTCCCGGAGATCGCCCGTCGGCCGCCGCCGCCATCGCCGAGCTCGTCGAGCCGATCGGTGACCGCGGCGTCGAGCTCGTCCTCGGCGTCGAGCCGGGCCGCAAGCGCGTGGGAGAGAAGCTCGCTATGCGCGTGCTCGAAACCGTGTATCGCCATCGCTGGTCCGGCGTCGGACCCGTGCGCGCACTGCGCTTCCCTGCGCTGGTCGCTCTCGGTATGAGCGATCGCGGAACGGGCTGGGATGTCGAGATGCTCGTGCGCGCGGTGAAGCTGGGACTGTCGTGTGACGAGGTCGTGCTACCCGCACACGCGGGCCGGCAGACGAAGGTCGGCGCGCGCGGGATCCTGCATCTCCTGCGTCACGCGACGATGCGTTGATGTCATGATGTTCGCGTGAACGACGCGCTCGAGCGTTTCGCCCGCGACTTTCCCGCGGGAACCGTGCTGTTCGAAGAAGGACAGCCGGGCGATTACATGTACGTCGTGCAGACGGGCGAGGTGGAGATCCGACGGCAAGTCGGCGAGACCGAGCGCGTGCTCGCGGTGCTACCGCCCGGCGAGTTCTTCGGCGAGATGGCGATCCTCAACGGACGTCCTCGAAGCGCGACCGCGGTCGTGCGCGTCGCGTCTCGCTTGCTCGTGATCGAGGGCAAGACGTTCGAGGCGATGATGCGCGCACGTCCGGAGATCGCCCTGCGTATCATCAAGTCGCTGGCGACGCGCCTCGAGAGCGCGAACCAGCACATCGAGTTGTTGCTCCTGCCGACGCCGAACCATCGCGTCGTCCAATGCCTGCGCCAGATGGCCGACGAGCAGCTCGCACTCGCGGGCCATCACGTGGCGCACGGAAGCGCGATCATGGTGCCCAAGCGCGTGGAGGACGTCGCGGCCCGGGTCGGCCTTCCGGTGCACGAGGTGCTCGAGGTCGTCGATCGCCTGCGCTCCGCGCGCCTCGTCCTGCTCGCCGAAGATGCGGGCATCGAAGGCGAGGGGTTCATCGTTCCGGAAGTGGGACGACTCCTCGAGTTCCTCGAGTTCTTGAACCTGAAGGATCGGTTCGGCGCCTAGGTTGGCGCGTCAGGCGGCTGCTTCGCCATCGCGAAGGGCGATGACCTTTCGAACGAGCGCCTTGAGCTCGTCGTTCTTCGCCCAGATCACCGTCTCGATCTCCGGCGCCATCTGCCGGAGCTGCGTCTGCAGCGCCGTATGGGTGATGCCGGTGAGGAGCGTCGAGATGATGACGCAGAGGAAGTTCCCGCCCCAGATCTCGCGCGTCGCTTCCGACGCCGACATGGCGTTGATGACAGTGAACCCTTCAGCCTCGAGGGCGCGGGCGATCTCCTCGCGCTCCGTGCTGATCTCATTGACAACTAGGACAGAAGACATCGCGACCTCACGTGCTGGCCAGGGAACACGACGACCACAAGGCCACACCACCACGACCCCAACTACCGAAGTTGTTTACTAGGTTTGGGAAGTCTTTACCAGTCCCTGCAAACAAGGTATCTAGCTCGCCCATGGCCTGGTGGTCACGCACGCAAGGGCTCGCTGCAGAGCCAAAAAAGTCAGTCCCCAAAGGGATTTGGACGAAGTGCGAGCGCTGCAACGCCACGCTCTACGAGGCCGATCTCAACCATAATGATCGGGTCTGCACCTCGTGCAACCACCACTTCCGGATGCCCACGGAGGGTCGGATCGAGCTCTCGATCGACGAGGGCTCGTGGGTCGAGCACGACCGGACCCTCGAGTCCGGCGACCCGCTCGGGTTCCGGGTGGACGGCAAGAAGTACGTCGATCAGATTCGCTCGACGACCAAGAAGGTCGGTATGGGTGACGCCTATCGCGCCGGCACGGCGGCCATCGGCGGCATTCCCGTCGAGGTCGGCTTCTTCGTGTTCGAGTTCATGGGTGGCTCGATGGGCTCGGTCTGCGGCGAGAAGATCGCGCGGCAGTTCGAGCGCGCTGTCGCGCATCGCCGTCCCGCCGTCATGTTCTGCGCGTCCGGTGGCGCGCGCATGCAGGAGGGCGTCCTCTCGCTCATGCAGATGGCGAAGACCTCGGCCGCACGCAGCAAGCTCCGCGAGGCGAAGGTCCCGTACATCTCCGTGTTGCTCCACCCGACGACCGGCGGTGTCGCCGCGTCGGTCGCGATGCTCGGCGACCTCATCATCGCCGAGCCCGACGCGTTGATCGGTTTCGCGGGTCCACGCGTGATCGAGCAGACGATCCGCCAACAGCTGCCCCCTGGGTTCCAGCGCTCCGAGTTCCTACTCGAGCACGGCATGGTCGACCTCGTCGTGTCGCGAAAGGACATGAAGTCGACGCTCGCGCGCACGCTCCGCTGGTTCGCGCAGGGACCGGGCGCGAACGGCACGAACGGTACGTCCGACAAGCAGACCGGTGCGCTCGTCGGGATCGCCCTCGACGACGACGCGACCGCCGACTGAGCGCGAGTGATGGCGACCTACGCCGATGTCCTCGCGCGCCTCGTGTCCGCGCGACGCTTCGGTGTCGTGCTCGGGCTCGATCGCATGCGCGCACTGCTCGATCGGCTCGGCACCCCCGATTCGCGCTTGGGCCGCGTGATCCACGTTGCTGGAACGAACGGGAAGGGCTCCACGGTCGCGATGCTCGCGCACCTCGCGCGAACGGCCGGGCTGCGCGTCGCCGCGTACACGTCGCCGCACCTCTGCGAGCTGCGCGAGCGGATCGCGATCGACGGCGCGCCGATCGCGTACGCGGCGTTTGTCTCCGCGGCCGAGAAGGTGTCGGCCGCCGGTGGCGACGAGCTGACGTTCTTCGAGCAGGTCACGGCGATCGCATGCGTCGCGATCGCGTTCGCGAACGTCGACTTGACGATCCTCGAGGTCGGCCTCGGCGGGCGCCTCGACGCGACGAACGCGATCGGCGCCGACATCGCCGTCGTCACCGGCGTCGCGATGGATCACGAGGCGATCCTCGGTGACACGCTCGAAAAGATCGCGATCGAGAAAGCGGGCATCTTCAAGCGCGAGCAGCGCATCGTGATCGGAGCGTCGGGGCTCGCGGCGGCCGTGCCAGTGCTCGTCGAGGCCGCGCGTGCCGTGGGCGTCGAACCGGTGATCGTCGACGAGACGCGCATCTCCGAGGTTCCGTCTGTAGTGCTCGTCGGCGAGCATCAGCGCGCGAATGCCGCCTGCGCGCTCGCGGCGCTCGCCGAGCTGTCGGCGCACGTGACGGAGCGAGGTTCGGCACCGCCGAAGTGGGCGCGCCTCGTCGATCTGAAGGTGCAAACGCTCGCGCTCTCGACGGTGCAGCATCCGGGTCGCTTCGAGATCCTGCGCGACGTGCGCATGCCGTCGAGCTCCGGGAAGCCCGCACGCGCGAACCAGAGCGGCCCGCACTCGTTGTCCCGCATCGGGTTGGTGATCCTCGACGGTGCACATAACCCGCATGGAGCTGCGCAACTCGCGCGAACCCTCGTCGCGCGCGGGATCCAGCCCACGCTCGTGCTCGGCGTGTCGGCGGACAAGAACGTGTCCGCGATCGTACGCGAGCTCTTGCCCGCGGTCGGCGACGTGATCGCGACGCGCTATCAACAAGAGCGTGCGCTGGCTCCAGCCGAGCTCGCGCGCATCGTTGCCTCCGTGTCCGCCGAGGATCATCTCGCGTCCGTCGTCCCGGTTCCCGGCACGCCCGATGTCGTGATCGTGACGAAGTCCGAGATCACCAACGAAGGCGATCTCGTCGCGACCGTCGACAACAGGCGCACGTGCCACGTCGAGCCGGATCTCGTCCACGCGTTACGGCGTGCGTCCGACCTGCTCGCGCCGGTCCTCGTCGCCGGTTCCCTGTTCCTCGTCGGGGAAGCCCGCGCGCTGCTGCTCGGCGTGGTGACCGATCCGATCGTTGCCACCGATCCGGCGCCGAAGCGTAGCTAAGGACGCGTCGGCGCGCGCGCGGTCGCGGGGTGCGGCGACTGCCACTGCAGGGTGAGCAACGTCTGCGCGTCGCCCTTCCACGATCGCGATTGGAAGTCCGCGTGAATGTCCTTGCACCCGGCGAGCTCGAGCAGGCCCTCGAAGAACCCCATCGTCTGATACGCCGCCGCTTCCTCGGCAGGATTGCCCATGTGGTACGCGATCGTGATCTGCGCCGCCTCGTCGTTGAGGAGCGGGACGGTCAACGCGGGGAAGTCGAAGAACGTCTCGCGCAACACGCGAAAGCGGTTGAGCGACTCGACGGGTTCGTTCGGCGCGAGCAACGTCGGATACTGCTTGTGGAGTTGTGTCGCCGAGTAGCGGCCCCATAGACGCACGGGGAACATCTCGTTGCGGGCGACGATCGCGAGGATCGCGCAGCCGAGCTTCTCGAAGACCGGCATCGGGTACCAGGCGTCCTTCTCGATCGGGCGCGTCAGGTACGAGAGCTCCTCGTCGCCGAGATGTTGTGTGAGCGTCGGGACTTTCGTCGCTCGGAGCATGCGGACGTAGTCGACAAACAGCACGCCGCGGACTTGTCTCATTTCGTCGGGCAATGATGGGTGAGTCCGATCGTTTGTGGGCGGGAGCATCGGGTTGCGGTGGGGTAGTCGGGTGGAATTTGCGCCCTCCGTGGCGGCCCCGTACGATCTGCCCATGCGCGCCCTCTGCATGGTCTTTTTGCTCGCCGGCACCGCGATCGCACAGCCAAGGGTCGAGCCGAACCTCCCGCATAGAGAGGGCGATTACGGAGGGGTGGTCCCCGGGGTCAAACCGGACGCAAAGGACGGCAAGAAGCCCAAGAAGCCTCCGACCAAGGGCACGCTGACCTGGATCGGCTTCGAGGCCAAAGACGGTGGTGCGAAGCTGTTCTTTCAGTCGGTCGCGCCGTTCGAGGTGAGTCAGCGCGTCGAGGGGAGCTCGCTGATCGTGACGCTTTCGCTGACCAAGCTCGGCCAGAACACGTGGCGCCAGATCGACACGCGGTTCTTCGATAACCCGCTATCGATGGTCACCGCGAAGCTTGTGAAGAAGAAGAAGGGCGCCGAGGTCCGCATCACGTTCAAGAACCCGAAGGATGCCAAGGAAGGCTCCGTCCGTACGGCCACCGAAGCCGACGGCATGTACTACACGTACCTTTCGTTCCCCGAGGGCACGCCCGATGCGAGCATCCCCAAGACCGCACCCGACGACGTCGAGCGCTAGCTCACGACCGTCTCAGCGCGCGGAGTCGATCGCGTCCTCGAGGACGTCGGCGCCCTGCGCGCCGCGAATCGCCTCGGTCGCGTGGCCATCCGGACCGAGCACGATCGTGTACGGGACCGCGCGCACGCCATAGCGACGTCGCAACGAGCCGTCGTCGATCAGCGCGGCCCCGGCGAACTTCGTGTGTTCGACGACGCCCTTTGCATTCTCCGCCTTGCCGGCGATGAACACGGCCACCGCGTTCGCGCCGTTCGCCTTCGCCACGCGATCCGCGATCGGGATCTCGTCGAGGCAGTGGGGGCAGGTCGGGCTGACAAACATGAGTAGCGTCGGCTTTCCCTTCAGCGTGGACGCATCGAACGCGGTGCCGTCGAGCGTGTTCGCCGTGAGCGTCGCGAGGACGTCGCCCTTGGGGCCATCCTCGCGGCGGCGGCACGCGCAGAGCGCGATCGCGATCGAGACGATCACCAAAGCGCGGAGCAGTTGAGTCGACCTGCGCGGTAGTGGCATACCGTCGACATGGATAGCACGACCGATGAAGACCTGGCAGGCGAGCTTCTCGACCTGACGCGCCAGCTTCGCGGTCAGCTCGTGCGCTATTCGACGTTTGGCACCTTTGCCGCGCCGGGCGGCCCGACCGTTCGGGTCGCGCCCGCCGCGGCGAATGTCGCCACGGTCGAGCCCGCGATCGCCGACGCGATCCCCGACATCTTCGACGATGCGGCGATCGTTCCCGTGCCCAACGTCGGCCGGCGCACGCTCGCGCAGATCCGCGACGAGATAGGCGACTGCCAGCGCTGCAAGCTCGGCCCGACACGCAAGAAGCTCGTCTTCGGCGTCGGTGCTGAGGACGCGCCGCTGATGTTCGTGGGCGAGGCGCCCGGCGAGCAGGAGGACAAGCGCGGCGAGCCCTTCGTCGGCCCCGCGGGCGAGCTACTCGACAAGATGATCGAGGCGATGGGCTGGACGCGCCAGACCGTCTACATCACGAACATCTTGATGTCGCGCCCGCCCGGGAATCGGAACCCGCAGCCGGACGAGGTCAGCGCCTGCCTGCCGTTCCTCAACGCGAAGATCGCGACCATCGCGCCGCGCATCATCGTCGCGCTCGGCCGGCCCTCCGCGAACACGCTGCTCGGCACCGACGCACCGATCAGCGCGCTGCGCGGCAAGTTCCACCTGCGCAACGGCACGAAGGTGATGCCGACGTTCCACCCGGCATACTTGCTCCGCGAGCCGACCCGCAAGCGCGACGCGTGGGCCGACCTGCAGGTCGTGATGGCCGAGCTCGCGCGCCTCGGCATCCAGCCGCCGCGCACGCCGAAGTGAGTCGCGAACGCCGCGCGATCGAGGTGCACGTTTCCGCGGAAACGCACGCCGCGGAAACGCACGCCCGGGCATCGCTCCACGGGGCATCGCTCGACGAGGCCTCGCCCGACGGGGTATCGCTCGACCGGGCATCGCTCGACGAGGCCTCGCCCGACGGGGTATCGCTCGACGGGGCGTCGCTCGACGAGACATCGCTCGACGAGGCATCGCCCGACGGGGCCTGGCTCGACGGGGGTGCATGAACGCGCTCGATGCCGAGATCGCGCTCGATCGGCTCGAGGCACGCCTCGCGGCGGAGCTCCCGGTGCACCTCGCGGCTACGGCGAGCGCGTATGCAGCGGGCTTGTCGGCGCCCGCAGCGATCGCGATCACGCCGCGCGAGGTCGAGGCCGTGCGTGTCGCACGGACCTTCGCGGAGCACCACGCTCGTGCGACGCAGCTCCTTCGCGTGATCGCGCCGGTCGTGATCGATAGCGCGCCGCGCGTTATCGGGGCGCTCGCGCGCGATCGAACGTGGGCGCACTGGCGCGCACTCGCCGCCGCGCGAGACGAGCAGGCTCGGCGTTGGTTTGGCATGCCGCATCGCGCACTCGTTCACGCGCTCGCCGGCGTTCCACCGGCCGCACAGGCCGCGGATTCGAGTCACAGCGTCGTCACGGCGAAGGGTGCACCCGCCGCGTTCGAATTCGCCGATGTCGTCGGCGCGACATCCGCCGAATTCACCGTGCCCGAAGCGGACGAGGCCGCTGCTTCTCGCTACGGCGTCCCGGCGCCGATCGACGGGTGGAATCACGCGAGCGGCTGCGATGGCGGCGACGACAAGGCGGTTCTCGCGCTCTGGAACGCGCTGCGCGGCGGTGACGCGCTCGGCACGCTGTCGGTCGTGCGTTCGTCGACCGCGCATCCGCGCACGTTTGTCGTCGAGCGCGGCGTGCGCGCGATCATCGTGGTTCCAGCCGCTCTCGATCGTCCGGCCGCGCAGTTCGCCGTGCTGCACGAGCTCGGTCACGCACTGTTGTGGCTCGCGCCGGCCTCTCGCGCGCACGAGTGGCCACGCGCGATCGACGAAGCAGCAGCATCGTACGTGGGGCGCGTCATGGAGTCTCCCGCGGAGACTCGCTTCGCCGCATGGAGCTCACCACTCGCCCGCGACGCGCGAGCCCGGCGACTCGTGATCGCGCACGTGCTCGATTCGATCGAAGCCGGCGGCGATCCTTCCGGCATCGACCATCCTCCGTGGGCGCTGTGGAACGATCCGCACGCGCAAGCCGCCTATATTGAAGCGGAGCGGATCGCCGACTCGATCCCAGCGGGGCTTCGAGGCGCGGCGCTCGCAGCCCATGTCGCGGTGCATGCGAACGCGATCGATTCACGCGGCGCCGATCCACACTGATCACATTCACGGAAGCCGGAATCGCGAACGCGACCCGGAGCCGTCGCCGGTGTGTAAAGATGCCCCGTGCTTCGCAGGGTCTCGCGATTCGCGCTCGTCGTGGCGATCGCGGGCGGGTGCGTGCGCGCACCAGCGCCACTCGACGTGAATGCGCTCGTCAGGGCACACGGCGAAGCGGGTGCCCGCGGCGAGCTCGAGGTCCGCGTCCTCGATAGCCCGCGCGACGTGCAAGCACGGCTCGCGCTCGCGAGGCTTGCGGACCAGAGCAGCCGGCCGAGCCAGGCGCTCGAGCAGCTCGAGGCCGTGCTGCGACTCGGCGGACCGCTCGGGACACGGTGGCACGACGAGGATCGCGACCGGTTCGCCCGGCTCTTGCTGGCACGTGGGAAGGCGCGACTCGCCAGAGCTTCGGCGACGGCGCTCGCGGATCTGCAGCGCGCGAAGAGCTACGGCGCCACGGTCGATGACGTCACGCTCGCGAAGGCGCGCTCGTTCGTCGCCCTCGATCAGCTGCGCCACGTCGACGGGCGCACGCGCGCGAAGGGGCAGAAGATGATCGCCGAGCTGCGCGGCGCGCCGTTCGCGGATCCGAGCTGGGTCGGCGCGTTGACCGACGCGACACCGCGCGATCGCGGGCTGTTTGGCGTGTGGCTGTGGGGGTGCGGCGCGAAACGCGCGGCGTACGAGTCGCTCGCCGCGTGGCGCGCAAAGGCCGCGGAGCGCGATGCGGCGACGAGCGAGCTGCACGCCGCGTATCTGCGCGCGCTCGCGTGGTGGACACCGCTCGAGGGCAGCCGGCCGCCCGAGGCGGAGCTCGTCGGTGTCGAACGATGTCGCTTTGTCGCGTGCAGTGCGGCGGCGATCCTCGACGAGAAAAACCCGGCGCGGCGCGACGCCGGCCTGGCCGCGATCGACGCCGGGCCGTTCGCACCGACGACGGACGGCGCCGATGCAGCAGCGTGGGCGGCGATCACGCTCGAGGTGGCGCTGTTCGGAGGCGAGCCGTGGGGGGCGTTGCTCGCGCGGCGCGTGAGGATCGAAGCGCTCGATCTCGCGACAGTCCCGGCGTATGCGCGCCCGATCTTCGCCCGGTTCGCGGGAAGGCCGATCGCGGGCGTGGGTGACGAGGCCCTCGCGGCGCTGTTGCCGTGGCAACGGATGCTCGTCGCCACGGACCGCGTGCTCGCCGGAGCGCCGCGCGCACAGGTGATGGCGACGCTCGGAGAGCGCGCCGGCGAGCCCCAGGGGCAGGCCGTGCTCGCGATACTCGAGCCGGCGCTACCGACGGTGTCGGGCACGGCGCACGCGCTGGCGGTCGAGCGGTACCTCGAGCGTCGCGAGCTCGCGATGCCTTCGGTCGGTGCCATCCTCGTCGGTTATCGGCGCGATCCGGCGATCGCTGATCGGCGCGCGAAAGAGGTCGTGGCGCAGGCGCCGGACGCCGCGCTGGCGCACGCGTCGCTCGGCGCGCTGTGGAGCGTGCTCGATGATCCGGCGCGCGCGCGCACGGCCTGGCAAGCGGCCGTGGACAGTAGCCCGGAGCCCGCGTTCATCCGCGGCCTCGCCGACGCGGTCGCGCGTGCGGGCGATCCCGACGCAGCGATGGTGCACGGGTTCGCCGCGGCGGCCGCCCACGGCGATCCCGCGATCGTGTGGACACAGCTGTCTCGGTCGATGCACGGTGTAGGCAACTACCAGCACGCGCTCGAAGCGGCGCGCTCCGCGATCGATCTCGCGAGCCGCGAGGCACTCGCGCCGGCGCTCGATGCGGGGATCGCAGCGAGCCGTGGGATGGGCCGAGCCGCGCAGGCGGACGCGCTCGCGGCGCGACGCGCGAGACTGGCGACACCGCTACCCGCGAGTAGCCTCGCCGTCGGGGCCGCGACGCCCGATGCAATCGACGCAGCAGCTGCCCTGCGCGCCGATGACGATCCGACCGACGCGCGCGGCGCGATCGCCCTATACCAGCAGCGATCCACCGTGATCGCGATCGCGCGTATGTGGGTCGCGTCGCGATGGAACCCGCGCGATGTCGCGATCCGCGGCGTGTTGCTCGACGCGATCGCGACCGACGATCCACGGCGGGCGTTGCTCGTCGCGGAGCTCGTCGAGCTCGCGGGCTCAGCCGACGCCGATCGCGGACGTGCGGCGATCCGCGCTCTGTCGGTACACGCACGTTGAGCGCGGCACGCGTTAGCCACCGAACAATGGCATCCCAAAGTACGGAGCTGTACTAACGACGCGCGGGTGGACGCCCGCCGCCGGATTTGTACGCGACGTAGTCGGCGACGATCGTCGCGTGATCGAACACGAGCGGCTGCGGCAGCGCGTCGGGCCGGCACACGATCGCGCTCGCAGCGTCATCGCTTCCGACGGGCATGCCCTTGGCGCGTCCGATGAACACCGTCGACACCGTGTGCTTGCGCGGATCGCGCGCGGGGTTCGAATACACGTGGAACAGCTCGATCACCTCGACGTCGAGGCCCGTCTCTTCCTTGGCCTCGCGCACAGCGGCGTCGGCGATCCACTCGCCGTCGTCGACGAAGCCGCCCGGCAGCGCGAAACCCTTTGGCTCGCGCGAGCGCTCGATGAATACGAGCTCGCCGGGGCGGTCGTCGATCTCGATCAGCATGTCGACCGTCGGCGTCGGGTTCTTGAATTCGGTCTCGTGGCTCATGGTCACTGACCTCCGGCGGCGAGAGGGCCTTCGATCCACGCGGCGAGCTCGGCCTTGAGCTTCTCCGCGTTCGGATCCGAATCGGCGATGTTCTTCTTCTCTTCGGGATCGTTGACGAGATCATAGATCTCCCAACGCGAGTCGCTGATCCGATAGAACACGTGGCGCGTGCCGTCAGAGGAGATCATCGACTTCGCGTCGTGATCCCACTTCGGCTCGGGGAGCAGCTCGCTGAACGCCCCCTTCGCGGCGAGCTCCTTGCCCTCCACGAGTGGCACGAGGCTGCGCCCGCGCCACGACCTCGCCGGCGGGACGCCGAACAGTGCTGCGACGGTCGGTGCGAGATCGATCATCTCGACGACATTGGCGTGCGTGCGGCCCGCCTGGCCAGGCACGTGGACGATGAACGGCACGTGGATCAGCTCGTTGTAGAGCGTCTGCCCGTGGAAGAACATGCGCTCCCCTGCAAACTCGTGCACGCCGAATGCCTCGCCATGATCGGAGAGCACGACGATCGAGGTGTTCTTCGCGAGCCCGGTCTTATCGAGCGCGTCGATCAGCTCGCCGATGTACGTGTCCGTTACCGCGATCTCGTAGTCGTACTTCTGCTTCAGCGCCTCGGTGCCGCGCTCGGTGATCGGGTAGCCGTCGTGCGTGACGTACGTCGAGTGCGGCTCGAACAGGTGCACGAGCATCGCGAACTTGCCGTCCGGCTTCTTCGCGAGCTCCTCGAGCTTCGCGATCGTCTTCTTCACCGTACGCGGTCCGGCCTTGTCCTTGTTCGAGTCCGGGCAGTCCTTGCAGTAGATGTCGAGCGCGTCCTTGTTGTCCCACTCGTCGGCGCCCTGCGTGACGTTGGAGGCCATCCAGGACACGACGCCATTGCACGTGTCCGGGTACTTCACGCGATTGCAGAAGTAGAAGTGCGAGCTCATTCCGTAGGTCGCGAAGCCCGCGCCCTTCAGCACCTCGAAGAGCAGGTCCGCCTCGTCTTGCACGATCGGATAGCTCTTCTTCATCTTGTCGACCTTCAGCTGCGACGGATATCGCGACGACAGAAACGACGGCACCGAGCGCGGCGTGTTCGGTGCCTGCGCGTAGGCCTTCGTGAACACGCTCGAGGTCTTGGCGAGCGCGTCGAGCCGCGGGGTCAGTGACTTTCCGTCGCGCTGATGGCCTGCATAGCCCATGCGATCGGCGCGCAGCGTGTCGACGAAGATGATGAGGACGTTGTTGCCGCCGATGCCGCCCGTCGCGACCGGCGCCGCGCCGGCATCCACCGTCGCTGGTGCGCCCGCGCCGGCATCCACCGTCGTCGGTGCGCCCGCGCCAGCATCTGGAGGCGGCGCCTCGGCCGTGACCTTGCCGTCGCCGCCGACGCAGTTGTCGTCCTTGCCGTTGCCGGGAATCTCGGCGTTCCCGGGGAAGACCGCCTTGTCGTTGTCGTCGCAATCGGGACCGCCGAAGAACGCAGATACGCGGTCGCCATCGCGATCGATCACCGCGCGCAGGAACTTGATCGCGCGCGGACCGATGTACGACCGATCGGTCACCGCCGCGCGTGTCGCGTCTGACGGCGTGCGCAACCCGATCACCGGTAACGCCGCCGCGATCACCACGGCGACAAGCGCGACGACGCCGCGCGCCGGAATCTTCTCGCGCACGCTCGCGAGCGGTCCATACATGACGATGCCGATCACGATCGCGAACACTGGCAGCGCGGCGAGCGCGTACAAAAAGCCCAGGCCGAGCACCTGGTGGTCGAGCGTCGTGTACACGACGTAGAGCCCCCCCGCGACGCCGAGCCCGACGCCCGCGACGACGAGCACGACCACGCGCGCCAGCGGTCCGATCGCGGGGATCAGGGCTGCGATCCGGTGCGTCACGCGATACAGCGGAACGGCGCCGAGCGCGACGATCGGCACGAGCCCGACGACGATGACACCGAGCAACAACCCACCGACCGCCTTGCGCTCCACGCCTCCGACGAGCTTCACCGCGAGCTCCCCGATCACGAAGACGAACGGTGCGGCGAGGACGACCGCAGCGATCAACAGCGCCGTCAAGCGGTCGTCGAGTCGCACGTCCTCGCGCAACTCGCGGAACGCCCGGCGAACCCAGCCATCGCCCCACGTCGCATTCCCGGCACCGAGCACGAGGCCGACACCGATCGCGACGGGTAGCGCGATGAGGGCCCATAGACCCATCACCGCGAGCGCGGCACCGCCGGTGTGAACGACGTCGACGATCGCGACGACGAGCGCCGCGGCGAGCATGACTCCCACGCCCGTCGCCATGCCGCTGCGATACGGAGTCGGGGAGGGCGTCGACGGAGACATCGTGCGAATGCGTTACCACACGAGCCCCACGTCTGCGATCGACGAGGCCAATCGTGTACGAGCTACGCGATCTCGGCCGGCGCTCAGCGAAACAGCTTCGGTGGGGGCGCCCTCGAGCTAGCTGCGACGCACTTCGACGAGCACGCCCTCGACGAACCGCGGATCGATCGCGACGTCCGTGATGCCGCCGAGGATCGTCTCCAGGTCGTCGAGCCATGCGTCGACGAGCGTGCCGAGAAGCGCGCTCGACGTCTGTAACTGCGCTGCACCGAGCCTCGCGCGGATCGCGTCGTCGCCCGCGATGCGCGCGGCCTTGGTCAGCGTGCCGCCCGTCATGCCCTTGTCACGTAGCTCCGTCAGCTCGGCCTGCGAGAGCGCCTCGCCGCGCAGCGGCTTGCCGACGACCGCGCGCGCGAGCGCCGTCCGGATATGATCGTCGAGTGCGGGCCGCGGCTCGGGGGCTTGGCCCATGGCGACCACGTCGACGCCGAGGCCCTCGACGAGCGCGACACGTAGCGTGAGCGCCGTGAGCAGCTCGCCCACGCGCCGCACGTCGCCCTGCGACTCGAACGGACGCATGCCGGTCCCGGGCGGATCGTCCGCGATGCGCGCGAACAGCGGCCGCGGCGAGCACAGCCCCGCGACGAGCTCGCGCACCGGCGAACCCGCGGTCAGCGAACGCGCGGCCAGCGCTTGCGCCAATCGCGCGAGCTTGAGCGTCACCGTGTAGCCGACGCGAAACAGCCGCTGCAACCCGACCGTCAGCAACGCCTGCTTCGCCCGACCCAGATCGCCGCGCGCGACGGTCTCGAGGCCGAGCGACAACGTTGCAGTCGCGTACAGCGCTCCACGCCGCATGACCTCGTTCTGTCCGGGCTTGGCGCGTGCGGCCGCGAGCACCTTGTTGACGAGCACCGCGAGCGCCGCCTCGACCCGCTCGCTGTCCGTCGCATCGTCGATCGCGCCGATCGCGCGAGCGAGGAAGTTCCGCCCGATCACCTCCTCGGCGATCACGAGCGGCATACGCGCGGAGTCCTCGTCGAGGAGCTTGTCCTGCGTGCCTTCTCCGATCACGACCGAGTCCGCGTCGAGCTGACGGAACAGATCCAGCGCGTCGTAGAAGTCGACGTACCCGAGGTCCGCCAATCGTCCAGCGCGCCAGCGATAGCTCATCTCTTCGAGCTCGGCAGGCGGCTCCGACCGCGCGGCCATGATCGTGTGGCGCGCCATGATCAAGTCGGCGCGATAGAGGTCCTCGACGAGCTGCTGCAAGACCCGCGCGCTCTCCTCGTCTTCGGGCAGCTCGAGCATGAAGAAGCGATCGGGTGTCGCCATGATCGCGCGCTCGTTGTCTTCCTCGGGCTCCTCGCCGAGCGACACGTCCCAGATCCGGCACTGCTTCTGGAGGATCAGCGCGCGCAGCTCCGTATCGAGCGTTGCCCACACCTCGCCGAGCTTCTCGAAGCCGACCTCCATCAGCGCCACGAGCCATGGACGCAGCGGCGCGATCTCGACCTCGTCCTTGGCCCAGCCATCGAGGTCGATGCAGCCCTGGAACTGCGCGGGCGTCGCGAGCTCGAGCAACGGCTGCGCGTCCTCGAAGCCTACCTCGTGGACGAGCTCGAAGACCTCGTTGGGTGACAGGCTCGCGACCGCGGCGTTCGCGTCGTCCGCGGAGAGCAACGCGTCGATCTTGCGATAGCCACGCGGCGCCGCGAGCTGCGCGCGCAGTCGGGCGAGGGGGCCTGTCGGGGGTGGATCGCGGTCGGTCATGGGGAGGGCGTCCGGCGTGCGTGGCGTGGTGTCGTCGGTGCCGATAGTCGCGTTGGCGACGGCGGCGTCGGTGACGGTGGTCGCGTCGAGGGCGCGCGAGCTATGGTCGGGGCGGTCATGACTATCACGCGGCCTGCCGATATGGATCCCGTGACCGCCGCGGTCAACGACGCGATCGGGTGGGGGGACGCCGGGCACGTCGGTGTCGCGTGTTCCGGAGGCGCCGATTCCATGGCGCTCGCCCACGCCACGATGAGGGCGCTCGGAGCCGATCGGGTCGTCGTGATCCACATCGATCACCGGCTTTCGCCGGGGAGTGCCAACGTCGCCGCCGAGGTCGCGACCTGGGCGCGCGGGCAGGGCGCGACCGCCGTCGTGCGCGCCGTGACCGTCGGCGACCGCGCATCGATCGAAGCTGCCGCGCGGGACGCTCGCTACGAGGCGCTCGCCGACATCGCCGACGAGCTCGCGCTCGCGACGATCTTCGTGGCGCACACCGCACGCGATCAGGCCGAGACCGTCCTCATGCGTATCCTGCGGGGGACCGGGCCCGCCGGGCTCGCCGGCATCCCGCGCGTCCGGCTCGCGCACGCGCAGCGATGCGGAACGTATGGAGCCGATGACCCTCGTACGGATGACCCTCGCGCGGATGACCCTCGCGCGGATGACCCTCGTGCCGACGACCGGCGTGCCGCTCGTCCGCGCGCCGATGACGACCACGCGGCGAGCGATGCGCCGAGGATCGTGCGTCCGCTGCTCGAGGTCGACCGCGAGGCGATCGACGCCTACGTTACCGCGAACGCACTCCCCACGTGGGTCGACCCCATGAACGCGGACCCCGCGCTGTTCCGGGTGCGCGTGCGCGACCAGATTCTCCCCGCGCTCCGGCGCGAGAACCCGCAGCTCGACGCCGCGCTCGTCCGGTTGGCGACCAGCGCCACCGAGTGGCTCGACGTTATCGACGGCCTCGCGGCGCCGTTCGGGCAGTTGCCGATCGACTGCGCGAGCCTCGCCCCGCAGTCCGTCGCGGTCCGCAAGCGCGCCATCGCGATCGCCCTCGAAGGCGCGGGTGTCGGCTACGACAGCGTGCACCTCGACGCGATCGACGAGCTCGTCCGGCGCCCTGCGGCTGGGCAGGTGGCGATCGATTTGCCCGCTGCGCGCGTGGTGCGAACGTACGACGCGCTCGTCATCGAGGTGCCCGATCTCGATGCGCCGGCACTCGATCCTGACCCGAGCGTCCCTCGAACGACGGGCAGTTTCGTCGCGCCCGCAGGCTACGTCGTGCGGCGATGGCAGCCCGGGGATCGCATGAAGCCGGCACGGCTTCGAGGCCGATCGCGCAAGCTGTCGGACCTATTCATCGACGCGAAGGTCCCGCGCGACCTCCGGTCGCACGCGCGCGTCGTCGTCCGCGCGGATGGCGTGATCGTCTGGGCAGAACATGTCGGACTTGCGCATGGAGAAGCGGAAAACGTTGCTCCCCACCCGTCAGAATAGGTGGGATTTTTCGGGAACATTCGCCTTTGCAACCGAGCACAAAGGCCCCATGCTACCGACAAGTCCTTCGACGAAGAGTGGGTCTGCCGTTGCGTCAATCTCATAAGACGATCCTGATCTGGGCGATCCTGATCCTCATGTTCGTGAGCATCTATTCGATGTTCACGGACTCCTCGAGCAAGGAAAAGGAAATCGACGTCACCGCATTCCGCGGGATGCTCGCCAAGCCCGAAGAAGCCGCGAAGATCGAGAAGATCGCCATCGAGCCGCGCGGCCATGACGACGCTCGCTACGTCGTCACCATCAAGGGCGACAGCACGAAAAAGGTCGTGTACGCGGAGTTCCCGGGCACGATCACCAAGGACATCTACGACGCCAACATCGGCTATACGGTCAAGTCCAAGGACGACTCGAGCATCTGGCCGCAGGTGCTCGTGTGGTGGCTCCCGATGCTGCTCCTCGTGGGCATCTTCTTCTTGTTCATGCGCCAGCTGCAGAGCGGCGGTGGCAAGGCGATGTCGTTCGGCAAGTCCAAGGCGAAGCTGCTCAGCGACCACCAGAACCGCGTGACGTTCAAGGACGTCGCTGGTGTGGAAGAGGCAAAGGACGAGGTCGAGGAGATCATCGCCTTCCTCAAAGACCCGAAGAAGTTCACGCGCCTCGGCGGACGCATCCCGAAGGGCGTCCTGATGATGGGCCCCCCGGGCACCGGCAAGACTCTCCTCGCACGCGCCATCGCGGGCGAGGCGGGCGTGCCGTTCTTCTCGATCAGCGGCTCGGACTTCGTCGAGATGTTTGTCGGCGTCGGCGCGAGCCGCGTCCGCGACCTGTTCGAGCAGGGCAAGAAGAACGCTCCGTGCATCATCTTCATCGACGAGATCGACGCGGTCGGTCGCCATCGTGGCGCCGGCCTCGGCGGCGGTCACGACGAGCGCGAGCAGACGCTGAACCAGCTACTCGTCGAGATGGACGGCTTCGAGTCCAACGACGGCGTCATCATCATCGCGGCGACCAACCGCCCCGACGTGCTCGACCCCGCGCTCCTGCGCCCGGGGCGCTTCGATCGACGCATCGTCGTCCCGCGCCCCGACGTTCGCGGCCGCATGGGCATCCTCGCGGTACACACGCGCAAGGTGCCCATCCAGGGCGTGGACCTCGAGATCCTCGCCCGCGCGACGCCCGGGTTCTCGGGCGCCGACCTCGAATTCCTCGTCAACGAGGCGGCCCTGATCGCCGCTCGTCGTGACAAGGACAAGGTCGAGATGGAGGACTTCGAGGAGGCCAAGGACAAGGTCCTCATGGGCGCCGAGCGCCGCTCGATGATCATCTCCGACAAGGAGAAGCACACGACCGCGGTCCACGAGGCCGGCCACGCGCTGGTCGCGCGGTTCGTCGGCTCGGAGGCCGACCCGGTTCACAAGGTCACGATCATCCCGCGCGGTCGCGCACTGGGTGTCACCCAGCAGCTCCCGCCCGAGGACCGGCTCAACATGACCGCCGAGTTCGCGACGAATCAGATCGCGATCCTGATGGGTGGCCGCGTCGCCGAGGAGATCGTCTTCGGTCACAAGACGACGGGTGCGGGCAACGACATCGAGCGTGCGACCGAGCTCGCGCGCAGCATGGTCACCGAGTGGGGCATGAGCGAGGAGTTCGGCCCGTTGAACTTCTCGAGCGGCAAGCAGGAGGTCTTCCTCGGCCGTGACTTCTCGAGCAGCTCGCAGTTGTCGGAGGACACCTCGAGGCGGATCGACGCCGAGATCCGCCGCCTGGTCACCGAGCAGCACGCCCGCGCGATGGAGATCCTCAAGAAGCATCGTGCAGAGCTGGACGTCGTATCCGAAGCGCTCCTCGAGCACGAGACCATCGACGGTAACGACATCGATACGCTGATGCGTGGCGAGAAGATCGATCGCCCGCTCCCCGCCGCGAAGAAGAAGGCGAAGGCCGACGGAGAGAAGGACGAAGACCGAGCGAAGCGGCCGTCGATCCTGCCACCCCTTGGCAAGAAGGCGCCGTCTCCAGAGCCGGCATAAGGGCCGAGCGAGCGCCCGTTCGATAAGGACAGAAGCGCACGCCTGCGCGGCTACCGCCGACAGGTCCGGTCGGTAGTTTCTTTATGGCGATCACGACCCCTTCAGGCTCCGGTCGGCTCGTGCTGATCATGGGTGTGGTGAATGTCACGCCCGACTCATTCTCGGACGGCGGGCAGTTCGCGTCGGCCGAGGCGGCCATCGAGCATGGGCAGCGACTCCACGCCGAAGGTGCGGACATCCTCGATGTCGGGGGTGAGGCCACCAACCCGCAGGCCGAGCCCGTCTCGACCGAGGTCGAGCTCGCGCGTGTCATTCCCGTGATCACCGCGCTCGCGAGGGACGGGGCGAAGGTGTCGGTCGACACGACGAAGGCGG
Organism: Kofleriaceae bacterium; assembly: GCA_046160585.1. Classification (GTDB taxonomy): domain Bacteria; phylum Myxococcota_A; class Polyangia; order Haliangiales; family Haliangiaceae; genus JABFXX01. The sequence goes on along the minus strand of JBJXGN010000018.1, from coordinate 9,716 downwards.
CCGTCGCACGTGCCGCGGTGAACGCGGGCGCGACGATCGTCAACGACGTCAGCGCCGGCCTGTTCGATCCGGACATGGGGCGAACGATCGCCGACCTCGTGGCCACGGACCACGTGACCTACATCGCCGGCCACCTTCGCGGGACGTCGCTCGCGGAGGTGTTTGCATCCGAGAGCGCGATCGGATGGCGACGGGTCGCCGCCGAGCTCGCAGATCGACTCGGCCAGCTGCCGCCGGCCGTACGCGAGAACAGCTGGATCGACCCCGGCATCGGGTTCGGCAAGGGCTCCGACCCCGAAGGAAACCTCGAGCTGCTCCGCCACGCGGGTGATATCGGCCGCGAGGTCGGACGTCCAGTCGTCGTCGGTCCGAGCCGCAAGCGCTTCCTCCGACGCTTGCTGGGTGGGGGACCCGACGCGGATCCGGTCGCACTCGACATCGCGAGCATCGCGGCGTGTCTGGGTGCCGTGCGGTACGGCGCTCTCGTGCTTCGCTCGCACAACGTTGCGTTGCTCCGAGCGGCACTCGCGGTGTACACCAAAATATAGAGCGTGCGCGGAGAGTTTCCCTGCGCCCGCTCGTGAGCCATGGGCACGCTGCGGGACCTCTTCGACGGACTGACGATCGGCACCGTCCTCACGACGGTGATCGACGTCGCGCTCGTCTATTACCTGATCTACCGCCTGCTGCTCACGATCCGCGGGACGCGCGCCGCACAGATGGTCGTCGGCATCGTCCTCGTCGGAGCGGCGTTCTTCATCGCCGAGCGCATCGAGCTATCGACGGTCTCGTGGCTCCTCGACAACTTCATCTCCTACTTCATTATCCTCATCATCGTCGTGTTCCAGCAGGACATCCGCCGCGCACTGGGCCGCATCGGCCAGAACGTGATCGGCTTTGGCCGCAAGCAGGAGACCACCCACATCGTCGACGAGGTTGTCGCCGCGGCGGAGCACCTCGCGCGCTCCAAGATCGGGGCGCTGGTCGTGTTCGAGCGCGACGCCGCCCTCGAGGAGTTCGTGGACGACGCGACGCGCGTCGATGCTGCGCTGTCGCGCCAGCTCCTCGTCTCGCTGTTTATCCCCAACCGCGACAACGAGCTGCACGACGGCGCGGTCGTCATCAACAAGCTCGGCCGCATCGACCTCGCACGTGCGTTGCTCCCGCTGTCCAAGGCGAGTGACCTTGGCCCCGAGTTCGGAACGCGGCACCGTGCCGCGCTCGGCATCACCGAAGACACCGACGCGGTCACGGTCGTCGTCTCCGAGGAGCGCGGCGAGATCTCGCTGTGCTTCAAGGGGTCGATCGCGCGCGACCTCGAGCCGCTCGTTCTGCGCCGCGCGCTGATCGGTCTGTTCTCGAGCGGCCGTCCTACCGACGACGGCAACACCATGGCCGAGGAAGCCGCTGCCGCGGCCGAGGTCGGCAAAGCGCTCGCCAGCATCGCCGAAGCGATGCCCACACCCCCGACCGAGGAGCGGCCCGCGCAGTCGTCCCCTCCCGCGGAGCTGTCGTGAGAGGACGCTCCGAGACCATCGGCAGGCTCGGGCGCTCCCCGGCGCGCCAGTCGCAGCCGATTCCCAAGACCGCGCTGCCGCCGCCCGTCGATCCGCCGCCCGGCGACAAGGGCGCGGTACGGCGGTGGATCCACGGCGCGCTGTTCGACAACGTCGGGCTGAAGTTCCTGTCGATCGTGTTGGCGATCACGGTGTTCCTGCTCGTCAATGACGACAAGGACCGCGAGATCACGGTGCGCGTCGGCGTCGGCTACGTGCTCCCCGAGGATCAGGTGCTCGTCTCCGATCGTCTCGACGAGGTTCGCGTGACGCTGCGTGGTCCGTGGCGCCGCCTGCGCCACTTCGACGAGCGCGAGATCGACCGGATCTCGATCGATCTGCGCAACGCCCCGTCCGGGGAGATCGTGTTCACCGCGGACATGATCAAGATGCCCGCGGGCCTCGAGGTCGGGTCGATCACTCCGCGCTCGATGCGCGTCACCTTCGACAAGCGCAGCGAGCGGCTCGTCGAGGTCGCGGCGGCCATCGTCGGTCGCCCGCAGCACGGCTACCACGTCACGGAGATCAAGGCGGCGCCGGCGACGGTCAACGTCCGCGGCGCACAGCGGCTCGTTTCCGCGCTAACCAACGTACGCACACGCGAAATCCCGCTCGACCAACGCACGGAGTCGTTCGCTATGCAGGTCGTCCTCGAACCGCCGGACGGCATCACCATCGTCGGCTCGGATGTCGTGACCGTCGAGGTCAAGGTCGACCAGGAGCTCGTCGCCAAGAAGCTCGTCGATGTCCCGGTCCACCTCGCCGGCGATGGCATCGACACCGCGAAGTGGTCGATCACGCCGATGCAGGTCGAGGTGATGCTGACGGGGCCGCTGCTCACCGTCGAGAAGGCGAAGAGCTCGCTCGCGCTGACGATCAAGGTCACACCGACCGACAAGGTGGCGCGCGAGGCGACCATCGCCATCGACGGTGTTCCGCCGGGTCTCGGTGTTCGCGTGTCACCGGAGCGCGTCAAGCTGACGCCCGTGCGCTAGCGGACGCTCCTCCGGCGTTCCGCCGGAAGGCACGGCCATGCTACGAACCGACTCGTGAGCAAACGGTCCCTGTTCGGAACGGACGGCATGCGTGGGGTGGCGAACACCGAGCCCATGACGAGTCAGACGGTCATGCGCCTCGGGATGGCCATCGCCACGCGCCTCCGCCAGCCCGGGCGCCACACGCGGATCGCGATCGGAAAGGACACGCGCCTGTCGGGCTACATGTTCGAGTCCGCGCTCGCGGCGGGCATCGTCGCGATGGGCGCCGACGTCTGGCTCCTCGGACCACTGCCGACGCCGGGCATCGCGTTCATCACGTCGTCGATGCGCTGTGATGCGGGGGTCGTGATCAGTGCGTCGCACAATCCGTTCCAGGACAACGGCATCAAGGTGTTCGCGCGCGACGGCTACAAGCTCCCCGACCACGTCGAGGCCGAGATCGAGGCGCTCATGCAGTCGCCCGAGCTGGACGCACAGCGTGCAGCGCCTGCCGACGTCGGCTACAACCGCAAACTCGAGGACTCGCGTGGACGTTACGTCGTGTACTGCAAGGCGACGTTCCCGAGCGAGCTCACGCTCGACGGCCTGCGCATCGTCGTCGACGGCGCGCACGGCGCCGCGTATCGCGTCGGCCCGGCTGTGTTCGAGGAGCTCGGCGCGAGGGTCACCGCGATCCACACCAACCCCAATGGCAAGAACATCAATGCGAACGCGGGTGCGCTGCATCCCGAGATCATGTGCGACACCGTCCGCAACCACGGCGCCGACATCGGCATCGCGTTCGACGGCGACGCGGATCGGCTGATCGTGTGCGACGAGCACGGTAACGTCGTCGACGGCGACGCGGTGATGGCGTTGTGCGCGACGCGCATGATCCGGGAGAACCGCCTCGCGAAGCAGACGCTCGTCACGACCGTGATGTCGAACATCGGCCTCGAGCGCGCGCTGCGCGACGCGGGCGGCCACCTCGTGCGCACGCAGGTGGGCGATCGCTACGTCGTCGAGGAGATGCGCAAGAACGGCTACAACCTCGGCGGCGAGCAGTCGGGCCACCTCGTGTTCCTCGACCACGCGACGACGGGCGACGGCATCGTCGCGGCGCTGAGGGTGCTCGCGATCATGGTGCGCGAGCAGAAGCCGTTGTCAGAGCTCGCGCGTGTCATGACGCGCACTCCGCAGGTGCTGATCAATACGGCCGTGGAGAAGAAGGTGCCGCTGGACCAGCTGCCCGACGTGCAACAGATGATCGCATCGATCGAGAAGCAACTCGGCGACGACGGCCGCGTCCTGGTGCGGTACTCTGGCACGGAGAGTAAGGTGCGCGTGATGATCGAGGGCACGGACCAGGCGCGCATCCAGGGCTGGGCGCAGGAAGTCGCCGACGCGCTCGCAAAGAGCTGTCGCGCCTAGCTCGGCGGGCACGCGGGAAAGTAGACCTACCAATGCAGCCGGTCGTGACCGCCGAAGAGATGCGAGCGCTCGATCGCGCCACGATCGATGTCATCGGACTCCCCGCGATGACGTTGATGGAGACCGCCGGGCGCGGCGTGGCAGAGGCCGCGCTGCGTATGCTCGCGAACGGCCGCACGCACGGTGTGCGCCGCCAGCGCGGGCGCGATGGTGATCACGTCGCGGTGATCTGCGGCCCCGGGAACAACGGCGGCGACGGCTTCGTCGCCTCGCGTGTCCTGCGCGATCACGGCGTCGACGCCGTCGTCTACCTCGCGGTCTCGCGCGACAAGCTCGCCGGCGACGCGCTCACGCACTTCGATATCTACGAGCGCGCCGGCGGCGTCGTGCTCGCGATCGACGAGCCGGCCGGGCTCGCCGAGCAGCGCATGACGATCGAGCGCGCGGCGATCGCGATCGACGCGCTCTTCGGGATCGGGCCGGTGCGCCCGATCGAGGGGCACCTCGCGCAGGTCGTGTCCGCGATCAACGCCGCACGGCAGCGACTCGCCGTTGACGTGCCGAGCGGCGTCGACAGCGACACCGGGCTCTCCGTGGGAGCGTGTGTTGAAGCGACGCGAACCGTGACGATGGGAGCGGCAAAGGTCGCACTCGTCGGCGCGCCCGGCTTCGCACGAGCGGGCGTGATCGAGGTGTGCGACATCGGCGTGCCCGCAGTCGTGATGGCGACCGCGAACGTGCGCGCCGGGCTGATCGAGGAGCGCGACGTGCGTGGTTGGCTCCCGGAGACGGGGCTGCTCGATCACAAGGGGACACGCGGGCATGTCGTGGTGATCGGCGGGGCGCTGCGCGGGGCAGGGCGGCTCGCCGCGAACGCGGCGCTTCGCGCCGGTGCCGGGCTCGTGACGCTCGCCGGCGAGGGTGAGGTCGTCGCCGACGACTCCGTGATGACGCGCTCGCTTGGAGGCTCCGGTGCGACGCAGCTCGACGTGCTGCTCGTCGGGAAACAGGCGGTGGTGATCGGTCCCGGACTCGGCCAGCGCGATCCGGCGGACGCGCTCGTGCGCGAGGTGCTCGCACTCGGCATCCCCGCAGTGCTCGACGCCGACGCGCTAAATCTGGTGTCGCAAGACCCGGGCGCGATCGCGAAGGCAGCAGGTCCGATCGTGATCACACCGCACCCGGGCGAGGCCGCGCGTTTGCTCGGCATTCCGACCGCCGCCGTCGAAGCGAATCGACTGTCCGCCGCGCGGACACTCGCGAAGATGACGGGCGCCGTCGTCGTGCTCAAGGGCGCGCGCACCGTGATCTGCGACGGCACGATCGGCGACGACTTCTGCGCGATCAACCCGACCGGCTCGCCGGGGCTCGCGACCGCAGGTTCCGGCGACGTCCTCGCCGGCGCGATCGCGGCGTTGATCGCACAAGGAACGACGCCCGCGGACGCGGCATGTTGTGCGGCGTTCCTCCACGGGCGCGCTGGAGAAGCGCTCTTCGCCACCCACGGTCGCGGCGCCGTGTCTTCGGATCTCCCGCTCGCCTTTGCACTCGCCACGAAGCAGCTCGCCGATTTGTGATTCGTAGAAGCCCCTGGACAAATCGTTCGCGGCGCGTAGAGTGGTTTTCGACGCATCCTTCGCGTCTCCTATGAACTGAGCCAACCCACGAGCCCGTTCGTCGTCGAGAAACCCCAGTTTCTCGGCACGTCCTGCGTGTTCGGGTCGGTAGCATCGGTCTCGCGATCGATCGTCGGTTCGTCCACGCGTGCTTCTCCCGGCGGAGTGCTCGCATCGCGCGCGTTCTCGTCGTCCCGAACACGCGTGCGTCCGTTCGCTCGTGGATCGATCTCGCGCGCGAGTCGCACGCGAGCACCGGCGCGATCACGCGCTTCCTCCCAACGCATTCGAATCACGAATCCGCCCCGCGGACTTCGAAGGAGACCTCTATGCCTACGCTCAAGCAACTCCTCGCTCGCCAGACGCTCCTTGCCACCAACGTCACCGCCTCGAACGCCAACGTATCGTCGAACGCCAACGTGTCCTCGAACGGCGCCAACGCGTCCCCGAACGCAAGCGCCACCGTCTCCAACGCGAACGCGAGGAGCGCGAACGCGACGAACGCCTCTGCGGCCCCAAACGCGACGAACGCGACAAGCGCTTCCCGATCGATGGGCGACGGTACCGAGCTCGACGTCGATACCTCCGGCCACGCCGATCCACCCGTGCGACTGGGCGCCAAAGCTCCCGTCCGGACCGACGATGCGCCCGATCTGCATGGGACCCGAGCTCGCGTTACCGGCGACGTACGCCACAACGTTGTCGCGCGAAGCCGCGGCGTACTCCGGCCAACGGGCCGAGGACCGCGAGGTAATCAACAACGGCGGCCCTTGCGACCCCGTCGACGGAGTTAGCTCCGCGCGACCCACGCTCGAGGAGGGGTTGGCTCCCCTCGCGAGCCAGACCACTCCCGTGGAGGTTGGCTGATGTCGGATAGTATCCCACTCAACCTCGACGGGAGTGATCTCGCGTCCGCCTTGAGACGCGCGATGTGTCTCCACGACCTCGTGAAGAAAAACCACCTGGACTTCCTGACGGTTAGAGGTGGCACATCAGCTGCTTTTGTAGAGGGCATGTCGCGTTCGAAGAACAACACCACGCCCTCCAACGTTCCGGCCGCTTCGCGCCTGCTCCGCAAGACGGATGCACCCGCCCGTCAGCTGCGCGTGGTCGCCGAGGGCTCGTCCCCATCGGTCGCCATCCCCGGCACGCATGCGGAGTTCGAGCAGGCGTGTTTGCCGCACCAGGGAGAGCTGTATGGCGTCGCGATGCGGATCGCGCGCGACCCCGACACCGCGAAGGACCTCGTGCAGGAGACGCTGCTCCGCGCGATGTGCGCGTGGGAGTCGTTCCAGCCGGGCTCGAACCTGCGTGCATGGCTGTTCCGCATCCTCACGAACGCGTTCATCAACGGCTACCGCAAGCGTCGCCGGCACCAGCGCTTCGCGACGGAGCGCCCGGGTGATGCACTCAACGCACTGTACGGTCGCGACCAGGATCGCACGGATGATCTCGAGGACACGCTGTCGGCGGGCGAGCTGTGCGACGAGGTGAAGACCGCGCTCGATCGTCTCGGACCCGAATATCGCGACGTCGTCGAGCGCGCCGACCTGCGCGGCGAGAAGTACAAGGACATCGCCGATGCGCTCCACGTGCCGATCGGCACCGTGATGTCGCGACTGTTCCGCGCGCGCCGCGTGCTCGAGACCGAGCTCGCCGACTTCGCGGCGAAGGACTACGGCATCAAGCGTGCCGCTTGATCGCCGCTTGATGTCCTCCTAGACCTCGCGGCAAGCCGCTGCTTGATCAGTGAGACGGCGGAGCGAGGGCGACCTCGATCTCCGCGCTCGGATCGAACGGGCTGCCCTTCACGTCCGCGATGCACTTCACCCGGAGACGCACGCGGCGATCGCCGATCGCCTCGCCTGGTTCGGAGAACCCGTTCTTCTTGAGCACCGAGGCGAGATCGAGGTCCATCACCATCCACGGCTGCGTGAGCACCTCACCGGTCTTCATCTCGTGCGGAAACTTGATGAAGTCGTCGGAGTAGGACGTGTTCGGATCGGGATCCGCGAACGTCGCGACGAGGTTCGGCGAGCCGTGCTCGTCGGAGGGATCCTGCGCGATGTAGAGCCAGATCTCGTACTTCGTCGCGAGGAGCGTGCAGTCTTTGTCGGCGGTGATGACCATCGTGCCCTTGAGCACCGAATCGGTGACCGGGAACGACGCGGTCTCCGACGGCTGACCCTCGATACGCGTGATGGTGACGGTAGCCATGTTCTTGCCACCGGTGAACGCCTTGACCTTGTCGAAGAACCCCATAGCGGGGTCATAACACGTCAATACTCTGCTTCGCGGCTGGCGGCCCACACGACGGCGTCCTCGGCGGGAGCCCGCTCGAGCGTGAGCTCGCCGCGCGCGTCGGTGTAGGTCGCCCACACGAGACCGTCGGCGGTGTGGACGAAGTACTGTTCCTGGCGAACGGGAGCGTCGTCGTTGCTCGGGTCGACGACGTAGAACGTGCGCCACTCGGTGCGCGGGACGATCGGTGGCGGCGTGGTGGCGCGTGCGATCGCCTTCACTGCGGGATCGGGATCTGTGCCCGCGGCGACGTTCAACGCGGACGTGGCGCGCGCGCCCCCGATGCGTGCGAGCGCGGTTGCCGCGGCGATGCGGACCTTATGGCTCGGGTCATCGCGCAACAGCTGCGAGAGCGCCTTCGCGGCTTCGTCGTCGTTGGCGAGGCTGCCGAGCGCGTGCGAGGTATTGATGCGCACGAGGCGGGAGCGATGAAACACGAGCGCGAGCAGCGCCGGCTTCCGCGAACCGGCGATCATCTGGGTGCGCTGCTCCGCGGGCAGCGCCCACAAAAGGCGTGCGAGCCCGCCGGTCGCGTCGATCGCGCCGGCCCACCCGCCGTGCTTGGCGACGTAGAGCCAGCGCTCGACGATCGCCGGTGCCCGCTTGTCCGTGGGATGCGCGGCGAGGATCTCGCCGAGGGCCCACGCCGCATCTCCGACGAGACGATCGTCCTTGCCCGACAACGCGACCGCGAGCGCGTCGATCGAACCGGCGTCGCGCATCTCGCCGAGCGCCCACGCGGCCGCGCGACGGCGATCCGACGCCGCGTGTTCGACCATCTGCCGCAGGAACGGCGCGTCCGCAGGATCGTTCGCCGCGGCGAGACCACCGATCGCGGCGAGGCTCGTCTTCACCGTCGCGTCCTGCGCGAGCGAGCGCAGCAGCTTGCGCGCATTCGCGTCGGGACGGCCGCGTAGCGTGGCGCCGAGCGCTCGCACGACCTCGTGCCGCGTCGGTCCGCGCTCCGTGGTCGCCTGCGACGACAGCGCGGCGAGCGCCGCGGGGTCGGCGATGTACGAGAGCGACGTCGCCGCCGAGCGATGCAGCTCGGCCGGACCTTCGCGCAGCACGTCGAGGAGCGGCTTGGTCGCCTCGGGGCGCCCGATCTCGCCGAGCGCATCGATCGCGGCGCGGCGCAGCCGGCTCGGGTTCCCCGGACCCGCGAGCGATGCAAGCTTCTGCGTCGCGGCGCCGACGCGCAACAGGCCGAGATATTCGGCCGCGAGGACGCGAACCTCGAGATCCTCGTCGGCGAGGTGCTCGACGAGCACGTCACCCGCGCGTGCGTCGCTGCCGATCAACGGGCGCAGCGCTTCCATCGCGGCGACGCGGATCGCGGCGTCCTTGCTGCCGAGCGCACCGAGCACCGGGACGAGCGCCGCGGGATCTTTGGTCGCGCCGAGCGCCTTGAGCACCATCGGCATCGCGACACGACCGCGCTCGAGCTCCGCCGACAGCGTCGTGGTGGCACGAGGATCTCCGGACTCCGCGAGCAGTGACACCGCGCTCGGTGGATCGCCCGCGATCTTGCCCTGCAGATGCGACACCAGCGCGGGCACCGCCGCCTTGCCGGCGACGCGGAGCGCTTCGCGCGATCCGTTGCGCGTCTGCGGCTGCGCGAGGTTCATCACGAGCGTGCGCATCGCATCCTCACCGGCCGTGCCCGCGGCAGGCGTCGCCGCGATCTGGCCGAGCGAGTAGGCGACCTTCGCGCGATATGCGTCGTTCTGGACGTTGAGCTGCTCGGTCAGCGCATCGATCGCATCGACAGCGCCGAGCGAACCGAGCGCGGCGACCGCGGCGGTCTTCACGTCGTCGTCTGGATCGTTGATCAG
>JBJXGN010000017.1:0-4307 GCA_046160585.1 Kofleriaceae bacterium | reverse complement strand
ACACGCTCGTCATGGTGGGCGAGGACTGGGATCCGCCGGCACGCATGGCCGAGCTGGCAGAGTTGCTCGATGTCGTGGTCGCGCGGCCTCGATGGAACGTCGTCATCGGTGACTGCGCTGGGATACGCCTTGGCCTCACGAACGTATGTTGGGCCCCCATGGCGGCGATGGTTGCTCATCAGTTCTTCGCAATGGGCACCAAGCAGATCGTGCTGGTCGGATACTACGGCGGGCTCGATCGTACGCTTGGATATGGTCGCGTTCTGATCGCGGATGCTGCGACTGGTGAAGATGGCGCCACGAACGCATACGCATTGTCGAGTGTGGAGCAAAGCGCCGATCGCGAGCTCGCGACCAACGCCGCCGCTCTGCTCGCGCAGCGAGGGCTCGCGTGTACGCGAGGTCGCGTCGTGACGACCGATGCAATGCTGCTCGAGGATCGGGCGACGATCGAACGTTGGATCGCGGCGGGCCATGCCGGCGTCGACGGCGAGACAGCAAGCGTCTACGCCGTTGCCCGACGCTTCGGTGGCTCGGCGCTCGCGATGCTGACATGCTCCGATCTTCTCGTCGCCGGCGACACGCTCTACGACACTTCCTCGACCGATGATTCTGCGTGCGATGACACGTTCGATGCATTGCTCGAGGTCGCGATCGAGCTAGCGCGCGGCACACCTGTTGGTGGCAGCTCGACCCTGTCGAGTTCTGACGGACGCGTCGGCTGATCCGCGGGAAAGGCGGGACGCGAAGGGTCTCGCCGTTCCGATCACTGTCGCGAACACCCCGAAGAGATCGAGGTGGCCGTCGCTCACTCCAGCAACAGCGAGAGTATGTATGCAGGTCCCCGTCGAACGGGTCGACAGGCTCACAGATCGTGAAGCTGCACAAACGGGTCGTAGCCGGCGGTATGTTGGGATCGAGGGGATGGAATGAAGAGCTTTCTCGTTGCGTCGGCTCTCGTGCTGGTCGCGTGCGACGATGGCGCAGACCCGAGCTCGGCGGACGCTTCGACGAGCACCGATGGCGGCAACCAAGACGGCGGCAGCACGCCCGTCGATCTTGGTCGAGCGATCGGTGTGGTCGGCTGTTCCAATACCACCCAGGAGACCGACGGCTACCTCGCCGTGTCGACGCAAGATCGGTTGATCGATACCGCGCAAGGCGGAATGGCAATGACCCAATGGGCCGTCACCACCGGTGGTCCGTGGAGGATTTACGACAATCTCCGACCGGCGTCGGGCTATGCTCAACTTGTGTCAGCGCGCGGCGGACGGCTTGACGCAACCGCTCGTCGACACGGTGATCGCCAACATTCGCAGCCGCGATGCTAGTGCTCCGATCGTGATCTCGCCGCTCAACTTTTCTACGAAGCAGAGAACTGCGCCCTCACCAATGGAAACGAGATCCCGAACGCTGGCGAAGTGATCGCCAACAACACGTCGGACGCGGACGCGACCGTGTTGCGCGGCCCCAATCTCGGTCCACTGGGGCCCGCCCACGTCGTGATGGACAACTGCCACCCGAGCGATGCCGGCCGGACGTTCGTCGGCCAGCAGCTATCGGCCTACTTCGACGACTAGCGCGCGGGAGGCTCTCGATCGAGGCTGCAGGATCGAGTGCGACATTCTTCGGGTGCTGTCTCCTGGGGGCATGACGTACCCTCGCCGGATGTTCCATCGTGCGGTCGTTCTCCTTGTTCTGGTGCTCGGCGCCGTCGCCCAGGCCGCGCCGGCGACGTTCGAGGTGATGACGTACGAGGCGCCGAAAGGCTGGAAGGTCACGAGCACGAAGGCAGGCGTGCAGATGCAGACCATCGACGAGAGAGCCGGCACGTTCGCGCTGATCACGATGGCGCCCACCATCGCGAGCCAGGGCAGCGCCGACGCCGACTTCAACGCCGCGTGGTCATCGAGCGTCGCGCAGATGTTCAAGATCTCGGGCACGCCCGACATCGTGCCGGGCGATTCCGAAAACGGCTGGACATCGAAGGCGGGTACCGCTGCCGGTGAGGCCAACGGGCTGCAAGCCGTGGTCATCCTGGTCACGATGACCGGACATGGTCGCGCGATGAACGTGGTGATCGCGCTCAACAACGACAAGTACCAGGGCGCCATCCAAACGTTCCTCGAGTCCGTGAAGATGGGCGTGCCCAAGACAAAGGCACCGGTTGTGCCGCAGCAGCCGCCGCCCGCGACCAACGCACCGAGCACGCCACCCACAAGTGCAACAGCTTCGAAGAAGAACGGCACGGGGAGCACGTCCACGACGTTCGACGATGGTTGGACTGCGACCATCGAAGAGAACTGGGTCCGCGTCACGCGGCCGGGCATCACGGTGCTGTTGCACTACGGGATCGCGCTCGACGACAACTCGCGTCACGACCCCACGAGTGCGCTGTGGAACCGACTCGTCGCTCCCCGCTACGCGAGCGTCAAGAACTACAACGCGCCGTCGTATTCGGAGTTGAACTTCCCGTTCTACGAAGCGACCGCAGATGCGACCGAACGAGACGGTGCGACCAAGTTCGTCATGATGCGCTTGTCGATCGGCGGAGGTATTGCGCGAGCGATCGAGGTGATCGCGTCGTCGCGTCAGGCGTACGACAAGCAGTTCGCCAATCGCGACGTGGTGCTGGCGATCATGAATGCGAACCGATTCGCCGTGGGAGCAGAGGTTACGGGCACGTGGTCGAGCTCCGATAGCGCGTCCGTAGACATGTATTACGTCGCGACGGGCGGCTACGCCGGGATGAACGCGACCTCGATGTACGATCGCTTCGACCTGAATGCCGACGGGAAGTACCTGAGCGAGCACAAGGGGGCGGTCGGTCGCGTTGGCAGCCAGAACCTGTATCAGGTGAAGTACAAGGGAACATGGCGTGTGACCGGACCGTGGGAGATCACGGTGAAGCGAAGCGACAAGACTGAGACGACGGTCTACTCCGCGCAGTACGAAGCGGTGCGGGGCGGACGCGTGCTGCGATTGACAGACAAGAAGTACACGAGCTCCGGCTACGCGCTTCGTCGCGAGAAGTGACGCGTGTGGTCCGCGCCAACGACGGGCTTTCCGCTCCCCGCGATCAGGAACTGAGTCATCACCGTACCTGCAAGCTCGGGGTTGTGCTTCGTGTGGCAGTCAGCATCCACGTTCGCATGCCCCGCGGTACCACGATTCGCGACCTCGAGATCGACCTCAGGAGTCCCAGACCACGACGTCGTACTGATCGGTGGGCGCTGCGTCGTCCGTCGCGTGTTGCTTCGCCAGCGCTTGCGATAGGCTCGTCGCGATGGACGCACACGCGATGTGGCCCCTCGTCGGTATCCTCGCCCTCGCGATCGCCGCGTGCACAACTCCCCCTGCCCGCCCGCGTCCGGTTGCGCGACCTACCATCATGCTGGCGATCCATGGCGGCGCCGGCACCATCCCGCCGGAGAAGATGACGCCCGAGCGCGAGGCGGTCATGCGTGCGGATCTCGAGCGCGCGCTGCGCGACGGTCACGCGATCCTCGCCGCCGGTGGCACGAGCCTCGACGCGATCACGCGCGCGATCGTCACCCTCGAGGATTCGCCGTACTTCAACGCTGGCAAGGGCGCGGTGTTCACGCACGACGGCGTCAACGAGCTCGATGCCGCGATCATGTCGGGATCGACGCTCGCGGCGGGTGCCGTGGCTGGGGTGCGCACCGCGAAGAACCCGATCCTGCTCGCACGGGCCGTGATGGAGACGTCACCACACGTGATGCTCGTCGGTCCCGGCGCCGATCAATTCGCGGAGCACGCGGGCGTGGAGCGCGTGGAGCCCTCGTACTTCCACACCGACGAGCGCTGGCAACAGCTCCAGGACAAGCAACAGGACGACAAGAACGGGACCGTCGGCGCGGTGGCGCTCGATCGCGACGGTGCGCTCGCGGCCGGGACGTCGACAGGCGGCATGACGAACAAGCGATGGGGCCGCGTCGGCGACTCGCCGCTGATCGGTGCCGGTACGTATGCGAACGCGACATGCGCGGTTTCGGCGACCGGGCACGGCGAGCACTTCATCCGTCACGCAGTCGCGTACGACATCTGCGCGCGGGTGAAGTACCTCGGAGTCTCTCTCGAGACCGCGGCGCATCAGGTCGTCATGGAGGATCTCGTGCGCGCGAAGGGCGACGGCGGGGTCATCGCGCTCGATCGCGAGGGAACCGTGACGATGCCGTTCAACTCGCAAGGCATGTATCGCGGAACGATCGGAGAAGACGGCGTCCCGCGCGTGGCGATCTATCGAGAGCCGCTGGCGGCAAGCGCGGTCCGCTGATCGCGTGCGC
>JBJXGN010000016.1:0-18801 GCA_046160585.1 Kofleriaceae bacterium | reverse complement strand
CTCGATCGCACCCAGTCGACGAGGTTGTCGCCGTGCAGGCGATCCATCGTGAAGAACCAGGTGCCCGCCGACTCGAACAGCTCGCCGAGCTGCACGAGGTTTGGATGTTTCACGTCGCGCAGCATTCGGAACTCGGTCTTGAAGCGCAGCACTGCGTCGGGCGCGATCCCGCGCATCGTCTTGAGCGCGACCTCGATGCCGCGTTCGCGATCGAACGCGCGATAGACGACGCCCATCCCCCCGCGACCGAGGATGTCGAGCACCTCGAATCTTCCGTCGATCACAGACGGGAGCCCCAGATTCCCCTCGTCCACAGGCGCATCATACCGGTATCGTCAGGTCATGGACTGTCGCTGGCTGGTCGTCGTCGCTCTCGGAGCGTGTGGTACCGATGGAACGGGGACCGTCGATCCGCTGCCCCCGCCGCCGAAGGGCGAAGGCATCCAGGTCGCGTTCAGCGCGACCGCGGCGCCCGGCGAGGAGGTCTGGAAGTGCAACGTGACGGATCTACCGAACCCGGGCTACCTCGAGGTGAACCACGTGAAGTCGGTGCAAAACGACACGATGCACCATATGGATCTGATGGCGATCGCGCTCGCGGCGCCGAACCTCGCCATCGGCGAATACGACTGCGCACCGCTATACGAGGAGTACCCCTCGCTGATGGAGGACGGGATCACGATCTACGCGGCGCAACAAGCGGAGCAACAGATCACGCTGCCGGAGGGGGTCACCGCCTCGCTGTTGCCGAAGCTCCGCGTGATGCACGAGATCCACTTCGTGAACCCGACGGACGAGCCGGTCGAGCTGTACTCGAAGATCAACGCGTACAAGTACGAGGGCGACCTCGTGACCACGATCTGGGGCGGCGCCGTGCGCGATACCGACATCACGATCCCCGCAAACGCGTCGGGTCACGTGGAGTGGTCGAGGTGCGTGATGAACAGCGACGTCGACGTGATGTTCCTGTCGACGCACACGCACGAGCTCGCGCGCCTCGCCGAGATCCGTCGCTTCGACGGCACCACGACCGGCGAGCTCGTGTACACGAACGACGACTGGCACGCGCCGCCGCTCAAGGACTTCACGGCAGCTCCGATGCGGGTGCCGGCGGGGCAGGGCTTCGAGTTCTCGTGTCACTTCGACAACCCGAAGTCCGTGCCGGTGAATTGGGGCTTCCTCGCGACGGACGAGATGTGTCAGATCGCAATCGTGTTCACGCCGGGCGAGACGACGCGAACGTGCGAAGTCGTCGAGTCGGGAACGCGTTGACGGTGAACGTTCACCACCGGGTGCCCGTAGACATGTGAACTGGCAGTGGTCGGGCCATGCGTCGCGCGTGGCACGAGCGTTGCGTCGTTCGCGCTTCTATGTCGTCGCGCGCTACTCGGTACGTCGCCTGGATCGTTCGCAACACGCGAGCGATCATCCTCGCTTCCGTCGCAGCCCTCGTCGCGTCGGTGTTGCTCGTACGGTTTCACCTCCCGCTCGAGGCTGACCTTTCCCACCTCTTGCCAGCGGATGCGCCGAGCGTGCGCGATGCGAAGGCGCTCGCGGCGCGCATGCCGGCAAAGGACGCGATGGTCGCGCTTGTCGTCGCGCCGACACCCGAGGTGCGCGCGGTCGTGGCAGGACAACTACTGAACGGGATCCGCGGGCTCGACGCAGATCTCGTCGAGAGCGTCGAGTTCGACGACGCCGAGTTGCGCGCGTACATCCGCGAGAACCGCCACCTGCTCGCGCCGATGTCCGAGCTCGTCGCCGCGCGCGATGCTCTCGCGGCGCACATCGCCGATTCGAAGGCGAAGGCGAATCCGCTGTTCGTCGATCTGGAGGAGGCAGCGCCCGCGTCGAGCGCCGCCGTCGACGAGCTGCGCGCGAAGCAGCGTGCGAGCGAGGCGAGGCTCGCGAAGTCCGCGTTCGTCAGCGCCGACGAGCTGGTGCAGGTCATGGTGATCCGCACGGCGTTTCGCGCGACCGACATCGATCGCGACAAGCGCTTGATGCAGCCGCTGACGGCACAGGCCGCGCAGCTCGAGCAGATGTTTCCCGGCGTGCAGATCGGTTTCGCCGGCGGGCCTCCGGGCACGCTCGTCGAGCAAGCGGCGCTCACGCGCGGCATCGCGATCTCGAGCGTGATCACGCTCGTGCTCGTCGCGCTCGTGCTGCTCGTCTACCTGCGCAGCGTCCGGATGCTGGCGATGCTGACGGCGAACATCGTCATCGCGACGGTCGTCTCGTTCGGATTCGCCGCGATCACCGTCGGTCACCTCAACGCCGCGACGGCGTTCCTCGGCGCGATCATCGCGGGGAACGGCGTCAACTACGGCATCCTGCTGGTCGCGCGCTTCCTCCAGGAGCGCAAGCACGCACCGGCGCCGGTCGCACTCGCCGCCGCGATCGCCGGCACGCTCCGGCCGACGCTCGTCGCCTCGCTGGGTGCGGCGATCGCGTACGCGGCGCTCGGTGCGACGAGCTTTCGCGGCTTCGCCGACTTCGCGTGGATCGGCGGGATCGGCATGCTCGTGTGCTGGGCGGCGTCGTTCACGCTGCTGCCCGCGCTGATCCTTCGCGCGAAGCGACGCGAGACCCGCGAGCCGTCCGAGGTGTTCGGCGCGGTCGTCGTGCGTGTGTTCGGGTTCCGCCGTCCCGTCGTCGCGTGTGCGGTCGCGGGCGTGCTCACCGTCGGTGCGGGAATCGTCACGTACCGCTACGCGACGAACGACCCGTTCGAATACGACATGACGCAGCTGCGTTCGCAGGCCGACGACGCGCAGGAGATCCACGCTTGGCTCGCGCTGAGCGACGAGACATTCGGCCGCGGACTCGCGGGCATCGCGGGGCAGACGTTCGTCGCCGTCGACGATGCCGCCGACGTGCCCATCGCGGTCGCCGAGCTGCGCGCGATCGCCGAGGACGAGCCGATCATCGGCGCGGTCGCTTCGATCGCCGACGTCATTCCGCCGGATCAGGCGGCGAAGCTCGAGATCCTCGCGGAGCTGCGCGCGCAGATCGACGACGCGGCGACGGTGCTCGAAGGAACCGCTCGAGACGAGCTGCTCGCGTTGCGGCCCGCCGACGATCTGCGTGCGCTCGTGCCCGCGGATCTGCCGCCCGCGTTGCGCGCGAAGCTCACGGAGCGCGATGGCTCGATCGGACGCCTCGTCGCGGTGAAGCCCGGGGCGAGCTTCGACGAGCACGACGGTCGCGATCTCATCGCGTTCGCGAACGCGATCCGCGCCGTGCGCGTCGACGGCGAGCCGGTCGCCACCGCCGGGGCATCGGTCCTGTTCGCCGACGTGCTCGTGCAGATCCGCCGCGACGGTCCGCTCGTGACCGCGATCGCGATCGCCGGCCTCGTCGTGATGGTGCTTCTCGTCGTCGGGCGCACGCGCCGCGCGTACGCGGTTCTCGCCGCGACCGCCGCCGGCACGCTCGCGATGATCGCCGCGTGCGCGCTCGTGGGTCTGAAGATCAACTTCCTCGACTTTGTCGCGCTGCCGATCACGCTCGGCCTCGGCGTCGACTACGCGATCAACGTGGCGGAGCGGGCGACCACGGATCCGCGTGCGGCCCTGCGATCGACCGGCGGCAGCGTGCTCGTTTGCTCGATCACCACGGTGATCGGCTACGGGTCGCTGCTCGTCAGCGACAACCTCGCGATCCGCGGCTTCGGCCTCGCGTCACTCATCGGCGAAATCACGTGTTTGGGGGCCGCGTTCCTCATCGTCCCCGCGCTGATCGCGCTGCGGATCCGTCAGACCGTCAGGCGTTCGACGTCGAATGAATTGACTTTCGTCGCCGTGGATCCAGCAAGTTCGATGAGTTGAGGAAATGGCATCGGACTGGCAGAGGTCCGACCACATGACCGACACGATGCCCCTCCAGCCCAAGCTCCAGCGCAAGCGCCAGCTGGTGCGCGACGCGAAGATCCTCTTCGACGTCCTCGCCGCCGCCGCCGACCCGGATCGCCCGCTGGTCACACATCTCGTCATCACGCGCCGGTGCAATCTCTCGTGCGGCTACTGCTTCGAATACGACAAGGTCAGCCAGCCGGTGCCGCTCGCGGAGTTGAAGGCGCGCATCGATCACCTCGCGAAGCTGAAGTCGATCTTCGTGACGCTCACGGGCGGCGAGTCGCTGTTGCACCCCGACGCCGTCGAGCTCGTTCGCTACGTGAACGACAAGGGCATGGTCCCGTTCCTGAACACGAACGGCTACCTCCTCACCAAGAAGATCATCGAGGATCTGAACGATGCCGGCCTCTACGGCCTACAGCTCTCGATCGACAACGCGAAGCCGAACGACGTCAGCAAGAAGTCGCTCAAGCCGCTGATGCCGAAGCTGCGTCTGCTCGCGATGCACGCGAAGTTTCACGTGCGCATCAACACGGTGCTCGGAAGCTCTCCGCCCGCCGAGGCGCTCGACGTCGCGAAGACCGTCGTCGCGTTCGGCTTCGACTCCAATTGCTCGCTCGTGCGCGACGAGACGGGCGCGCTGATCGATCCCGATCCCGAGACACGCGCGGCCTACGACGAGATCCGCAGCCTCGGTCGCCGCCTACCGTCGTTCCTCGACGACGACTACACGCGCAAGCTCCTCGACAACGGCACGATGGACTGGAAGTGCCGCGCAGGCGCGCGCACGTTCCTCGTCGACGAACACGGCAAGGTGCACCTGTGTCAGCCGCGGATGGAATCGGGCGGCGGCGTCCCGCTGCTCGAATACACCGCACTTCACATCCGGGCGGCGTTCCACTCTCCGAAGCCGTGCGCGTCGAAGTGTCCGATCGCGTATGCGCACCACGCGAGCAAGCTCGACGGCTGGCGCTCGCAGAAGGGCGCACCGTTGCTGCTGCCCGCTCCGTCGACGTCGCTTCCGTCGCTCCCCGCCGCGAGCAAGGGCGTGCGCAGCGCGAGGCTCTCCGTGCTCGCGAGCTGACGTCGAGCTGTGTCCGGCAATCGCGCTCCTCTGCGCCGCCTAACCCACGCACCGTGCCGAGCGCGCAAGGCTTGCGAGCTGACGTATCCTCCGTACATGGATCCGATCGAGCTCGCTCGCCGCGTCGCGATGGATTTCTTTCAGGCCGGCCAGTACCTCGCCGCAGCGCTGGTGTACGGCGAGTGCCTCAAGCGCAAACCCGATGATGCGGGATTGCTCCTCGGCTTTGGCGCAGCCGTCGGTAACTCGGCCGGAGGCCTCGTTGTCGCGCCGTTCGTGCAGTGGAGCACGCGCATCTTGACTCGCTGTATCGCGGTCGATCCGGGCGGTCGGTTCAGTGAGGTGGCGCGCGAGCGCCTCGTGGAGCTCGCGAAGAAGGCGGAGTACCTCTCACTGCCTCCGATCGACGTCGAAGACCTCGAGCCACTCCTCGAGTTCCTCGACGTGAGCCCCGGGGCGATCATGGCCGATGCCGTCGCCACGCTGCCCGACGACGAACGCATGGGTGCGATGATGGGGCTCGGCGAGCTCGGTTGTCCGCGTTTCGCATCGGCCATGGCGCGGGCGATCAGCGGTGTATGGGGCGTGCGCCCGGCGAACGCCGCGATGAAGCGAATCCGGCCGTATGCGGGGCATCGCATCGTGCGCGATGCACTCGTGACGTTGCGGGCGCGATCCGATGCAGAGGAGTTCGAGCCGTACTTGCAGTTCGCGGAGAGGGGCGTTGCCCCCGTGCCGATCACCGTCGAGACGCCGGAGGGATTCGTGAAGGTGCGCCCACCCGACGTCGGGCCGCCGGCGAGCGACGATCACGCGAACTGATCCAGCCCGCTACGAGCGCCGGCCGAGCTTGATCGGCTTCTCGGGATCGTCGGGCTTCGCGATCGCGAGCTTGGTCCGCGTCTCGCCGGTGTCCTTGCACTCGCTGCCCTTGTCGCGCGTGATCTGCGCGCGTAACGCGTTCGTGTGTTCGATCCACGACTGCTGCACGTCGGCATCGACGCCGTGATCGCGCATCGCCTCGCGCAGGATCTGCAAGCGGCGCTCGAAGTGCCCGCCGAAGATCGTGTGGTTCGCGTGCGCGGTGCGCAGCGGGCGGCCCGTGTACTTCACGTCGCGCGCACCGAGGAAGTTCGCGGCGAACTCCCACTCGCGATCGATCAGGTGCTGCTTGTCCTTGCCCTGGAACATGAAGCCGATCATCACGTCGCGGAAGACGCGGTCGTAGAAGTCCGCGATCACCGCGCGCAGCTTGTCGCCGCCGATCTTGTCGAACAGGGCCGAGTCAGTCATGGCCCGACCTTGGGACGTACCTCGACGGGCTGGCCGGTCAAGACGCTCGTGCCCGACAGCTCGTCGATCATCGACGGGTCCAGAATGTCGTTGACCGACGCGCCGGGCACGGACTCTGCGACACGAATCCGCGAGCCCTTGCGCGTGTGGCCCCAACCGTGGGGGATGGACACCACGCCCGGCATCATCGTGTCGGTGACCTCGACCGAGACATCGATCGAGCCGATCTTCGTCGACACGCGAGCGAGCGCGCCATCGGCGAGCGAACGCGCGGCCGCGTCGTCCGGGTGCATCATCACCGTGCAGCGATCCGGACCCTTCACGAGGCGCTCGCTGTTGTGCATCCAGGAGTTGTTGCTCCGCAGGTGACGGCGACCGATCACCACGAGGCCATTCGCTCGCGTCCCCATGCGGTTCTCGAGGCGCGCGAGGTCCGCGAGGTAGATCGACGGCGCGACGTGTACGCGTTTGTCCTTCGTGCCGAGGCGCGCGGGCAACCGCGGCTCGAGCGGGCCGAGGTCCACGCCATGTGGATTCTCGCGCAGCTTCGCCACCGAGAGACCACCGCGGAACAAGCCATACGGTCCCGTGCGCAGGCCGATGTCGAGCACGACCTCGGGGCCCATCGCACACGCGAGCTTCTCGACGAGCTTCGCACCGGGACCCAGACGATTCGGGAGGCCGATGCGCCGCCACAGCGCGAGCGCGATCTCCCAGTCGTGACGCGCATCGGGCCCGCGCTCGAACGTCGGCGGTGAATACTTCGCGATATTGCGGACCGCGAACGCGTTGAATGCGAGGTCATAGTGCGATCGTTCGAGGACGCTCGTCGGTGGGAGGATGACGTTCGCGAGCCGCGTCGTTTCGTTCAGGTACGGATCGATCGACACCATGAAGTCGAGCGTGCCGAACGCCTTCTCGAGGCGCGGTCCGCCGGGCGCCGACAGCACGGGGTTGCCCGCGCTCGTGATCAACGCGCGGACCTGCACCTTGTCCTCGCCGTTGCCCGGCGTCTCGATCTCCTCGGCGAGCACGGTCATCGGGAGCTCCCCGCCGAACTCTGGTTTGCCGCTCACGCGCGAGCGCCAGCGCGCGAAGCCGCCGTCGTATCCGATCATGTTCGCGAGCGGAATGGGATCGACCGCAGGCGTCGTGAACATGAGGCCACCCGGCTCGTCGAGGTGGCCGGTCAACGCGTTCACGGCGTAGCAGAGCCACGCGGCAAGACCGCCGAACTCTTGCGTGCACACGCCAAAGCGCCCGTACAGCACCGCGCGTTGCGTGGTCGCGAGCTTCTTCGCAAGCATGCGGATGTCGTCGGCGGCGACGCCGGTGATGGGCGCGGCGCGCTCGGGCGTCCACGGGGTTGCGGCCGCGCGCAGCTCGTCGACACCCGCGAGCACGACGCGCGTCGCTCGCAGTCCGTCGGCGAACAAGACGTTCACAATCGCGAGGAGAAGCACGGCGTCTGTGCCCGGGCGTACGAATAGGTGGCGATCGGCCTTCTCCGCCGTTTCCGTGCGACGAGGATCGAGCACGATTACCTCGCCGCCGCGATCGCGGATCGCCTTCAGACGCGCGCGGATGTCGGGCGCAGTCATGATGCTTCCGTTCGAGGCGAGCGGGTTTGCGCCGAGGCAGATCATGAGGTCGGTGCGATCGACGTCGGGCACCGGCATCAGGATCTGGTTGCCGAACATCTGCAGCGCCGCGAGCATGTGCGGGAGCTGATCGAGCGACGTCGCCGAGTAGATGTTGCGCGTGCCGAGCGACCGCAACAGCAGCTGGCCGTACGTGAGGAGCCCGAGATTGTGCGCCGTCGGGTTGCCCTGATAGACGGCGATCGCGTCGCGACCGTACGCGCGGCGGATGCCGCTCAGCTTCGTGCCGACCAGATCGAACGCCTCCTCCCACTCCATCTCGGTCCACGTCGAACCCTCACGTCGCATCGGGCGGCGCAGGCGATCCGGGTCGTGGTGCAGGTCGGCGAGGGCCGTG
The DNA here is from genome assembly GCA_046160585.1 of Kofleriaceae bacterium. GTDB lineage: Bacteria > Myxococcota_A > Polyangia > Haliangiales > Haliangiaceae > JABFXX01. The sequence goes on along the minus strand of JBJXGN010000016.1, from coordinate 10,569 downwards.
CCCTTCGGGCAGATGTACCCCTTGCTGAACGGATCGGCGTCGTCGCCGCGCACGCTCACCACCTGGGCTCCGTCGAGCTCGATGGCGACGCCGCACGTGGCTTCGCAAAGCGGACAGCTGCGATACACTGTCGTCGGCATGGCGACCTCGACCTTAGCAGGGAACGGCGAGGCAGGTCCCGCGCTCACCGTAGAGCAGCTGCTCGCGTTACATCCGTATCCGGCGCAATGGGGGCAAGCGAAGCGCATCGAGCGATTGTGGACGTTTGACCTGCCGTGCACCCCCGCTGCGATCTGGCCGCACATCGCGGACACGTCGCGTATGAACCGCGCCCTCGGCACCGCCGCGATGTTGTTCGAGGAGCGCGACGGCAAGCGCTGGGGCAGCGCGAAGCCCGGCGGCGTTCGCCACGAGTGGTGCGAAGTCCCGTGGAACTGGGTCGCGAACCAATGGCTCACGTGCACGCGGCTCTACGACCGCGGCTTCATGAAGGTGATGTACGCGATCCATCGCGTCGATCCGACGCCGACCGGATGCCGCCTGTATCTCTACTTCGGCGCCGTCCCGCGCGGTGCGTTCGGCTCGGCGGCGCTCCGCCTCGGTTTCCCGACGATCGAGCGCGCGTATCGCCGCGTTGTCCCCGCGCTCGCGCAGCAGCTCGATCGCCTGCGCCCGGAATCACTCCTGCTCCCTCCCCCTTCGCTGACCGAGGATGCGCTCCAGCGCCTCGAGCAGCAGCGCACCGCGCTCCTCACCGAAGGGCTTCCAAAGGACAGCGTCGACGCGCTGCTCGATTGGATCCGCACCGGCGACGACCTGGAGCTGCATCGTATCCAGATCCGCGAGCGCGCGCGGGTGTGGAAGCTCCCCGAGGACGACCTCCTGCGCGTCGCGCTCCACGCCACGCGACAAGGCCTCCTCCGCCTGTCGTGGGACACGGTCTGCCCGCACTGTCGCGGCGTGCGCGACGAGCTCGACTCGCTCTCGTCGGTGACCTCGCACGCGCACTGCGAAGCGTGCAACATCGACTTCACGACGGACAAGATCGAGACCGTCGAGGTCACGTTCCACGTTCATTCGTCGATCCGCGACGTGCCCGATGTCGTCTACTGCAGCGCGGAGCCCGCGCGCAAAGATCACATCCGCGTGCAGGTCGACGTCCCCCGTGGCGAGACGGTGACGGTCGCACCGAACTTCGCACCAGGCCGCTATGTCGTCTGGCGCGACAAGCAGGGTGGTTGGTACCTCGACGTCGGCGAGGACGGCCCGACCAGGGTGCCGTGGAAGAAGTTGCCCGAGGGCGAGGTCGTGGCTGCGAAGGCCGGCGTCGAGATCGAGCTGATCAACGAGACGGACGCGCCGCTCCAGTTCCAGATCGAGGAAGCCAAGTGGAGCGATCACGCGCTGCGCGCCGGCAAGCTGCTCTCGTTCCAGGACTTCCGCGATCTGTTCAGCGCGGACTACATCGGCGCAGACGTACGCCTCGGTGTCGGCGAGCAGACGCTCCTGTTCACCGACGTCGTCGGCTCCACCGCGTTTTACGCGTCGCGTGGTGACCCGGCCGCTTTCGTCGAGATCAAGAGGCACTTCGACGAGGTGTTCGCGATCGTGAACGAGTGTCGCGGCGCCGTGGTGAAGACGATCGGCGATGCGGTGATGGCCACGTTCGGCTCGCCCGTCGACGCGGTCCGCGCGTCGCACAAGATTCACCAGGCGTTCCACCCGGACCGTGCCGACACTCCGATCCGCCTCCGCATCTCGCTCAACACGGGTCCCTGCATCGCGGTGCGACTCAACGCGAACGCAGACTTCTTCGGCGGTACGGTCAACGTGGCCGCGAAGCTGCAGGCGCTGGCCGAGGGCTATCAGATCGCGATGAGCGAGACCACGTATCGCGCCACCGGCGTGCCGGAGCTGATCGCAGCGGCCAACGCGACCGTCGAGGAGCTCGAGTACACGTCCAAGGCGCTGCGCGAACCCGTGAAGGTCCGTCGCTGGTCAGTCTACTCGGCGCCCTCGACCTGAGCCGGCACCTGCACCGGGCCGGACTTCATCGGCTCCGGGCGCCTCAGATCGGCGAGTTGCTCGAGATCCTTCTCGACCTGCTCCACGGTGCGATTGATGTCCTCCAACAACCCGCGTTTGCGGCGGTAGTCGATGCGCGGCTGATAGCGCAGCTCCGCGAACGTCCTCTGCGACTGCGTGTACTCCTGGTGCTCGCGCATCTTGCGCTCGCGGATCGCCTCGAGCTCGAGGTCGTCCTTGATGATGTACGGCGTGAGCATGATGATCAGGTTCGTCTTCTTCTTCGTCTTCTTCGAGAACTTGAAGAGGTGACCGAGCAGCGGGATGTCGCCGAGGATCGGGACCTGCTCCGACGTGTAGATGTCCTTCTCTTGCATCAGACCACCGAGCACGAACGTCTGCTGGTCCTTGACGACGGCGCGTGTCTCGAACCCGCGCGTCGCCCAGCTCGGCCCGAGCGCGAGGTCTTCGCCGAAGTCGTTCGCCTCGTGGACGATCTCGAGGAGGATCTGATCGCCCGTCGAGATGTGCGGCTTGATCTTGAGCTCGAGGACGAGGTCCTTGCGATCGACGTTCGTCGACACCGGCGAGTTCTGCGTGACCGTCGTCGTCGGGATGATGCCCTTCGAATACGGGATGTTCGTGCCCACCTTGTACTTCGCCTCTTCATTGTCGAGCGCGATGATGCTCGGTGCCGAGAGGATGTTCGTGTTCGAACGATGCGCGATCGCCTGCATCAAGACACCGAACGAGGGAATGCTCTGGCCGAACAGGTCGCTCGAGCCGGGGAGGGCGCTGCCGATCAGTCCGCCGACGAGACCCGTCGCGCCGACGAGCGACGTCGGATCGACCGAGCTGACGCTGCCGGTCTGCACGCCGCCGAGCGCGAGCGTGCTCCCCGTCGAGCCGACGGTCTTGCCACCGTGCACGCTGAACCCGAACGACCGATCGTTGCTCATGTTGACCTCGAGGATCAGCGCCTCGATGTAGACCTGGCGGCGCGGCTGATCGAGCTCCTTGATCACCTCCTTGATCGCGAGGAAGTCGCGGCCGCTCGACACGACGATCAACTTGTTCGTCGGCTTGTCCGCCACGACCTGGGCGCGCCCATCGAGCCCTTCACCGAGGCCGGCGGTCGAAGACGACGGCAGTGGCGAACCCTGGCGCGCCGGTGTCGTCGAACCCGACGGTACCTGCGTCTTCTGGATCGCTTCATTCAGCGTCTTCGCGACCTCCTCGGCGATCGCGCTCCCGAGTGGGTACACGTGGATCGAACTGCCGCCTTCGATCTCGAGCGAGATGTCGAGTCGCTCGACGAGCGCCTTCACGCGTTCGTACGCCGCTGGACTCGCCGCGACGATCAGCGTGTTCGTGCGTTCGTCGACGAGGATCTTCGACGGCGCTACGCCCTGTGCCTGCATCTCGTTCGTCGGGGCGGGCGCCGCCTTGCCCGCGGCTGCCGCACCTTCCATGCCGAGGATCGACGTCAGCTTCGGTAGTAGCTTTGCTGCGTCAGCGTGTTTCAGTGCGAGCGTGTACACGCCCTCGCTGCCGCTGGGGACGTCGACGAGTCTTGCGATCGACAGCATGTCGCGCACGTGACTGCCGTAGTCGACGATCAGCAGCAAGGATCCCGCGACGGTGATCTCGCCGGGGTCACTCTTCACGCTGCCGATCGCCTTTGCGAGCGCGTCGGCCTGCATGTAGTTCGGCCGCAGGACATAACGCACGAGCTGGTCCGTGTTGTCGGGCGTGCCGCTCTTGAAGAGCGGCACGGGCAGGCGTTTGCCGGTGTTCGTCTCGATGATCTTCATGATGTTGCCCTGCGGCACGACCGTCAGGTTCAGCGTCGCGAGCGACGCGAGGAACAGGCGATACGCCTCCTGTGCGGTCATCTTCGTCGGCGCGACGATCGTCAGCTTTCGACCCTGCGCGACGATGTGCGGCGCGTAGATGAAGTTCTTGCACGTGAACCCCATGACCCAGGTGACGAGATCCTTCACCTCCGTCTCGGGCTTGAACGTGATCTCGATCGAGCCCGTGCTCTTCTTGCACGAGTACAGCTTCTCGTCCTCACCGGGAGCGGGAAGCTCCCTCGACGATGTGTCCGCACTCGCCACCGACGCGAGCCACCCGGCCAACAGAGACGCGGTCATCAAGGCCGCTACACGAACGCGCATGTTCGTCGTCACTCCAAGCGCCGCGCCACGCACAGGCGCACGCTAACTGCGCGAGGCACCGTCGAACGAGCACCGATCCGTGCCAACGAGACACCGGGGAGGACACGAGTCCTCGACGCGCTGTCAGCTCGCCCGCGGGCTGATGCGCGAGATGCCGCGGTGGTTAGTGACCTGCCTCGCCACTCCGCGCGGCGAACAGGAAGTACGACAGCGCGGCGACGACGAGCGCGATCGCGCCGCCGACGGCGAGGATCTCGTAGCCGCCGTCCCACGCGGCGACCTGACCGAGGAAGACGACGCCGAGGATGACGATGATGACGCGGATCAGCTTGTCCTTGAGGTGATCCAGCGTGTTGATCTCCAGCCACGCGGGCACCGGGACGCGACGGTTGACGAACAGCTTGCACAGCCCGAGCGCCACGATGAACGCGACGGCGGCGAGCAGGAACCGATCGATGACCTCGATGGCCGCGATCGCCAACGCCTTGCCCGCCTTCGCCGTGCCGCCCTTCTGCATAACATAGTAGATGTCGACGCCGACCTCGACCACGGTGTGCACGAGCAACGCCAGGCCGATGACGAGGCAGCCGAACACCGGGAGACCCATCAGCCAGCGGAATGCACCCAACGCGCGCAAGAGGCCGGGAAGGTCCTTCTCTTCGTCGTCGATCTCCGCGTCGTTCACGCGCACACAGTAGCGAGGTCAGTAGGGGTTCGGCTTCTGCAGGATGACTTTTTCGTAGTAGCCGTCCAGGGGCGCCCCGCCGGCCTTGGCCTTCTTCCACGCCGCACGTTCCTCGCGGATCACCGTATTGAAGCTCTCGATCGGTTGCGCACCCGACAGCGGGCGACCGTTGATCCAGAACACGGGGACCGCGCTCTGGCCGAGTGCGCTGAACATCGCGATGTCGCGCTGCTGCCCGGCCTCGCAGGTCGGGAGATCTCGATCGTATTGCGCGAGGTTCAGCCGGAGCCCGCGCGCGATCTCGCGTGCTTCTCCCTCGGTGATCTCGCGCAGGCCGTACGTCGGCTGCGTCGCGGCGGGGTCGGGCTGCTGCGCGGCGTCGTAGATCGCGGTCTCCATGCGCTCCAGATCGCCCTGCAATCCCGCGGCGCACGCGGCGATCGACGAGCGACCGTGTTTGGGGTGCACGATGTAGCTCTTCGCGACGATGCGGACGTCCCGGTTCTCCTTCAAGATCTGCATCAGCACCGGCCACGCCTTGTGTGTGTACGGCTCGGGGAACTGCACGGCGGCAACGATCGTGATCGGCGCACGGGACGGACCCATCGCGGGGCTGTCGTCGAGCGGGACTTGGTAGCGCTTCGCGGTGTCGAGCTGCGCGCGCTGTGGTCGCACCGGCGGCGTGTTGGTCTTCGCCATTCGTGCGAGCTGCGCCCTGGCGTCCGCGAGGTCGCGCTCGAGATCGCGGACGCGCTGTTCGAGCTCGCGGATCCGCTCCGCAGCGGACTGCTTGGCTGGTGGCGCTTCGACCATACGATCGGCGATCGCAGCGGCGGGAGAGAGCAAGACAAGCGCTAGCGGGAGCAGGGCGTGGCGCATCGGTGGAGCATGTGCGATCAGGGGCGGCGTTGCCACGCACGCGACGCGAAGATGATGACCTCGACGAGGAGCGTGAGCGCGACCGTAACGGCGGCCGCGGCGACCGCGACCTGCACCGCAGGGATCAGCACGAGCCAGCTCGGGCCGGGCAGCGTGACGTACGGAGGCGGATAGATCGCCCACAGGACACCCGCGGGGACCATCGCGAGCAACAGCCCGACCCACGCGATGCCGTTCGCGCTCGCGAGGCGTTCGGCGAGCGTCGGCTTGTCGTGGAGCGCCCACAGGTTCGCGAGGAGCTGCACGATCGCCGCTGCGATGCCGAAGCGGATCAGCGTGCCGGCGAGGTGACCTTGCGCGGGTAACAGCGACGGGGAGAAGCGCTGGCCGAGCAGGCCGATCAGCGCGTAGTAGACGATGAAGAACGCAGGCACGGTGACGAGCAACGCGCGCACGTCGAAGCTCAGCACACGCCGCTTGCGCAGCACGATCGCGAGGACGATCGCGAGCGCGACCCCACCACCGACGAGCGCGAAGCGAGCCGCGCGATGGGCGAGTCGCGCGACCGCGGCGCGTGCCTCGGCGGCGGCGACGATCGCCGTGGTCGCGGTGAGGCGTGCGTTGTCGGCGGCCAAGCGGCGCGCGGCGTCGTCCGGAGACAGCGCGAGGATCTCGACCAGCGTACGACCGAGGCCATGACCCGGCGCAGGAATTCCGAGCAGCGCTGCCACCGTGGGTGCAACGTCGATCAGCCGCGCGTCCTTTGGCGTCGTACCCGCGATGATGCCCGCACCGGCGGCGACGAGCGGGACCGCGAGCACCTCGGGCTCGACGCCGCCATGGCCACCGCGCTCGGTGTGACCGTGATCCGCGACGACGACGATCGCGTCGTTCGCGAGATCGACGTTGCCGAGTACTCGCGCGAGCGCGCGATCGGCACCCTCGGTCGCGACACGGTACTCCTCGCTCGCCGCACCGTGCTCGTGCCCCGCGGCGTCGACGGCGCCGACGAGCATGACGACCAGATCGGCGTGTTCTTCGACGAGCGCAGCACCGGCTTCCGAGAAGCCGCCAGGCCACGGTGCGTACCGAGCGTCGTCGAACGGCGAGACGAGATCGGCGTCGGGAGCGTGGACGCCCGCGGCCGCTTCGTCGATCTCGATCTCGTCGAGGTCGGCCTCCGCCTCGGCGACCATGTCGTCGAGCGCCTCTGGCGACAACGGGGCGCGTGCTTCCCCACGCTTGCGCAGGAACAACCTCGGGAGGACGTCGTAGTCGGTCGCGCTCGCGACGGTGAGCTTCGCCGCGTGCGTGCGATCCATCAGGGTGTCCAACTGGACCGGCGTGTAGTGATGGTTCGTTCGCACGCCGCTCGCCATCGGCGGAACGCCGGTGAGGATCGAGACGTAGTTCGGACGCGACCACGTGGGGTAGTGCGAGCTCGCCTCCGAGTCCACGCCGCGCCGGCGCAGGTCGTCGAGAAACGGCAGCTCGTAGCTGTGATCGAGCGAGAGCCCGTCGACGATGACCAGGAACACACGGCGCGCGAGTCGCGGTGTCTTCGCGTCCGGGGCGATCGGCTCGGCGCGGGCGAGCGCGGGCGTGACCTGCTCGAGGTCGAACATGAACGAGCTTCCCGCACGGACGGCCTGGACGACGCCGACCGTGCCGACGACGAGTAGACCCAGCGCCGCGGCGACGACGTGGCGCGTGGCTGCCGTCGGGATCGTCGGTGCCGGCCGTGACATTCCCTACTCTAGCGCCCGCCGTCGAGGAGACGTAAGGTTCCGCCCATGCGACGAATCGCGGGGCTCGTGTGCTTTCTATTCGCGTGCAACGACGGGGGGACCGGCGCGCCCGATCGCCCGACGATGTTCGGCACCGAAGCGCGCCCGGTGGACCTCAAGGCGCCGATGTCGTTCGAGGACGGCGAACTCTATCCGCTCGTGATGGTGCTGCACGGCTACGGCGCGTCCGGCTTCGTGCAGCAGGCGTATTTCGGTGCGTACCCGCTCGCGACGTCGAACACCGCGTTCGTGATCGCACCCGACGGCACCGTCGACGGCACCGGCAAGCAGTTCTGGAACGCGGATCCGCTGTGCTGCGACTTCGGCAATACGGGCGTCGACGACGTCGCGTACCTCGGCGCCATCTTGGACGACATCCTCGCGAGTGACTGGCCGATCGATCCGGAACGCGTGTTCCTCATCGGTCATTCGAACGGCGGCTACATGTCCTACCGGATGGCGTGTGAACGCTCGGACATCATCGCGGCGATCGCACCGCTCGCGGGCAACGCTGCATCGGCGCCGTCGTCGTGCACGCCGGAGCGTTCGGTCAACGTGTTGCACATCCACGGCACCGCCGATGACGTGGTTCCGTTCACGGGCACGACCGGCGCCGACCCGAGCGTCCGCCAGTGGGCGCAGAAGAACGGCTGTGGCGAGACGCGCACGGCCGGCACTGCCATCGACCTCGAGCGCAACGTCGACGGTGCCGAGACGCGGACCGAGACCGCCGACGGCTGCCCGGCGACAGGCAAGGTCGAGCTGTGGACGATCGAAGGGGGCTCGCATGTCCCCGCGTTCGTCCCCAACTTCACGCAGATCTGGTTCGATTGGTTGATGGCACACGCGCGCTGATTCGTGATTGGCCTCGTGGGCCTGGCGTGATATCGATGGAACAGCATGTGGTACCTGGGCTCTGTCCCTCACCAGCCGGACGTCGAGTAGCGAGCGAAACACGCAGCGCTCTTCGACCGTTTCCCTAGTGACCACGAGGCTCCCATGGACACCCAGCTGAAGCTGCTCGGCAATCAACCGCCCGAGCTGGCACCTATCAAGCACTTGAAACCCGGCGTCGATCCGTCGACGCTGCACCACCGCCAGCTCCTCGACGGACCGTTCTGGCAGCGCATCCCGGCGTACCGGCTCGTCGACGAGGCCACGTTCCTCGATCACGCGTGGCAGGCGAAGAACTCGATCACCAACCCGCAAAAGCTGCTGCAGGCCGTGCAGGACCTCGTGCCTCAGAGCTTTTACGACGACGTCACGCAGGGGTTCCGGCAGGCACCGATGTCGATCCGTGTGTCGCCCTATCTGTTGTCGCTGATCGACTGGTCGAACGCGTACACGGATCCGCTGCGCCGCCAGTTCGTTCCGGTCGCGTCGCGCCTGTTGCCGGACCACCCCAAGCTCACGCTCGACTCGCTCCACGAGCAAGCCGACTCGCCGGTGCCCGGTCTCACGCATCGCTACCCCGACAAGGCGCTCTTCCTAGCGCTCGACACGTGCCCCGTCTACTGCCGCTTTTGCACGCGCAGCTACGCGGTCGGCGTCGACACCGACGAGGTCGAGAAGGTGTCGCTCAAGGCGACCGAAGAACGCTGGGAGCGCGCGTTCCGCTACATCAGCGAGCGTCCCGAGCTCGAGGACATCGTCGTCTCCGGCGGTGACAGCTATCAGCTCAAGGCGCGGCAGCTCACGCTGATCGGGAACAAGCTCCTCGAGCTTCCAAACGTCCGCCGCATTCGCTTCGCGACCAAGGGCCCGGCCGTGATGCCGATGAAGCTACTTACGGACCACGAATGGCTCGACGCGTTGGCCGCCGTCGTCGAGCGCGGCCGCAAGCTGCACAAGGAGGTCGTCCTCCACACGCACTTCAACCACCCGAACGAGATCACCGCGATCACCAAGCGCGCTCTCGACGGTGTGTTCGAGCGCGGCATCATCACGCGCAACCAAAGCGTGCTCCAGCGCGGGGTCAACGACGGGATCGCGACGATGCAGCTCCTCACGAAGCGCCTCGGTCACTGCCAGGTGCAGCCCTACTATGTCTACGTGCACGACCTCGTCAAAGGCGTCGAAGATCTGCGCACCACGCTGCAGACCGCGCTCGACATCGAGAAGGCCGTGCGCGGAACGACCGCGGGATTCCACACGCCGACGTTCGTCGTCGACGCACCGGGCGGCGGCGGCAAGCGCGATGTGCACTCGTACGAGTACTACGACCGCGAGACGGGCATCAGCGTCTACCAAGCCCCGAGCGTGAAGCCCGGGCAGTTCTTCCTGTACTTCGATCCGCTCCACCAGCTCTCGACGGCGGTCCAGCGGCGCTGGGCCGATCCCGCGGAGCACGATCAGATGACGAGCGCTGCGATCGCGAAGGCTAAGCAGCGCACCAGGTAGTCGCTAGCGCGGGTCGATCGTCGTCACGGTCTCGATCTGCTTCGCGTCCGCCGACACCTTCCAGATGTCGACGAGGCCGAAGGTCTCTTCCGTGTTCGTGTCGAAGTCGAGGGATCCCGACGCGCCGACGAGGTTCACCGAGCCGCCCGCGCCGAGAGCGTCCGCGACCTTCTTCCAGTTCGCCGGCGTGACCGCGATCTCGGGGGTTCCGTCGCTGACCTTCCGCAGTCCGCGCGCGACGGCGATGCCGCCGATGCCCACGTCGCGGCGCAGCGCGCGCGCCGTCCCGTAGAACCCGAGCCACGCCGCGTCGTACGCGTGAGAAACAAAGGAGAACGTGGACGGGTCCTGGCGGAACGCGGCGTTGAAGCTAGCCTTGAAGAGCTCGAACGTCGGTCCTTGCGGCACGCCCGGCCTGCTCCCGATGATGCGCGGAAACACCGAAGAAGCTGAGGCGGCGCCGGTGAGGACGTCCTTGTTCGCCGCGCTGTCGGTGAGGAAGAGGTTCTTGGTCGCGTAGCCGACGAGAGAGCTGGCGGCGTTCAAGAACGCGATCGCGTCGGGCGTCTGTGACGAGATGAAGAGCACGGTCGGCGAAGTCGAGTTGCCGGCG
>JBJXGN010000015.1:0-37875 GCA_046160585.1 Kofleriaceae bacterium | reverse complement strand
GCCGCCTCCGCAACACGACTGCGGTACGACGACGCGAAAAACCCGGGAAGGCGGAGCAAACGCTCTAACTTCCCGGGTTAAGTCGCGGAGCGGACGGGACTCGAACCCGCGGCCTCCGGCGTGACAGGCCGGCGTTATAACCGACTTAACTACCGCTCCAGAATCGTTCAGTTTTCAGTCACTCTGTGGGCGAAGCAGGATTCGAACCTGCGGCCACCGCCTTGTAAGGGCGACGCTCTTCCGCTGAGCTATTCGCCCGAACGTTCGAGGTGAAGCTTTCTAGTTGGCTTCCCTCCGGGTGTCAAGGTTCACGTTGACACTTCCAAGCTTCGCCCTTAGCTTGGCCGACCGCAAGGCTCACGTATGACGACGCTACATCTAATGATGCGCTTCGATCGCCGCGTGGCCTCCGTCATGGAGGCGCGCGTGCGCTCCACCGACTACTCCCGTCTGTCGGTCTTCCCCGGCCGTCCGTAGTCCGCGGGGAGGCTGGCTGACCCGCGCGGCGCCCGTCTGGCGTCGCGGCGTGGTCCCGACCTCGCGGAGAATTGTGGTCCCATTTGGCTGTGCGCGACGGCGCGTGGCCGCAGTGCATTTGGATCAAGGTTCAGGAAGGCAGGGTCATATGACCCGAAGGATCGACATCGACCGAATTCGAAACATCGGAATCATCGCGCACGTGGACGCTGGAAAGACCACGTTGACGGAGCGCGTCCTCTATTACACCGGGCGCATTCATCAGGCGCACAACGAGGTGCATCTCGGAAACACGACGACGGACTTCGATCCGATCGAACAGCGCAAGGGCATCACGATCTTTGCGGCGGCAGTGACGTGCGATTGGAAAGGCAATCGCCTCCATCTGATCGACACGCCGGGACACGTGGACTTCACCATCGAGGTGGAGCGCTCGTTGCGCGTGCTCGATGGCGCCGTGGTGGTGCTCGATGGTGTGGCCGGTGTGGAGCCGCAGACGGAGACCGTCTGGCGACAGGCGGACCGGCATCGCGTTCCGCGACTGGTGTTCGTCAACAAGCTCGACCGAGTGGGCGCCGACTTCGCTCGGTCGGTTGCGGACGTGCGTGCGCGGTTGCGCGCGAATGCGGTGGCCGTGCAGTGGCCGATCTACGAGAACGATGGTGATGGCGACGTACTCGTCGGCGTGGTCGATCTGGTGGCGAAGGAGGACGTGCGGTGGACGGTCGAGAACGAACCGTCGACGCCGGTGAGGACACCGGTGGTGCTCTCTGACAACTTGGCGAAGGCGCGCGAGCGGCTGCTCGACGCGTGTGCCGACGAAGATCCGTCGGTGCTCGCGGCGGTGGTCGACGGGCGCGATGTGGATGCGGCTACGCTGTGGGCCGCGTTGCGCAAGGCGACACTGCGTGGTGCGGTGGTGCCGGTTCTTGCTGGATCGGCGTACAAGCATCGGGGCGTGGAGACGTTGCTCGACGCGGTCGTGGCGTTGCTCCCGTCGCCGCGCGATCGTGGGATGCCCGAGGTGCCGTTGGCGGCCTTGGGGTTCAAGGTCGTGTTCGACGGCCATGGACAGCTCACGTTCGTGCGCGTGTATGCGGGTGCGCTCGAGAAGGGCATGACCGTGCTGGCGGCTAGGGCGGCGCGAAAGCTTCGCATCGGGCGGCTGGTGCAGCTGATGGCCGATCGGCGCGAAGAGGTGACGCGACTCGAAGCGGGGGAGATCGGTGCGGTGATCGGGTTGCCGATCGCCGGTGGCGAGACGTTGTGCTCGCCGGATGCGCCGCTCGAGCTCGAGTCGATCGTGGCGCCCGAGCCTGTCATGCGTGTGGCCGTCGAAGCGAAGAGCTCCGAGGACCGCGAGCGGCTGGGCATCGCACTGGGGCGCATGATCGCGGCGGACCCGTCGCTGCGGATCGAGTCGGATAACGAGACTGGCCAGACGCTGTTGGCGGGCATGGGGCAGTTGCATCTCGAGATCGCACTGGAGCGACTCGCGACGGAGCACCATGTCGGCGTGACGAGTGGCAAGCCGCTCGTCGCGTATCACTCGACGCTGCGCAAGACGGTGCGGACCGAGTACCGGCACGTGAAGCAAGGTGGTGGACCTGGACAGTGGGCGCATGTTGTCCTCGAGATCGGGCCGACCGCGCGCGGCACGGGCTTCGTGTTCGAGGACCGCATCAAGGGCGGCGCGATCAACCGCGAGTACATCCGCGGCGTGGAGCGCGGCGTGCGCGATGCGATGGACAACGGCTTGTGCGGCGGACATCGCGTAGTGGATGTTCGCGTCGTGCTGCTCGACGGCGAGATGCACTCGAACGACTCTAGCGAGCTGGCGTTCCAGACCGCGGGGATGTTCGCGTTCCGTGAGGCAGCGGCCCAGGCCGATCCGGTCCTGCTCGAGCCCGTCATGCTCCTCGAGGTGACGTGCCCCGAGACGGAGGTCGGCAGCGTGATCGGTGACGTTGGTCGTCGGCGCGGGCAGGTGCTCGGCATCGAGACACGCAACGACGATCGCGTCGTTCGTGCGGAGCTCCCGCTGGCCGAGTCGTTTGGCTACGCCGACTCGCTCGGCTCGCTGACGCACGGTCGCGGACGCTTCACGCTCGAACCCATGCGCTACGACGTGGTGCCGGACTCCGTGATGAAGATGATCGCGAAGTAACGGATCGCGAGTGATGGAATGGGCCCGGTGGCGAACAGCTGCCGGGCCCGATGTTTTTCACCGCGGGCACGGCATCGCGGCCGCCCGAGCGATCATGGCACCGCGGGGAAGCGCAGCCGCGCACGCAGCAGGTTGTGGTCCGAGCGCATCTCGGCGTCGAGCACCATGGCTTCCAGCGCCTTGCCGCCATGCACGAACACGTGATCGATGTCCTGCGATTTCCCGCTCGGTGTTTGGCGTGGGCGTGTGTGTAGACCGTCCAGCGGAACGGCCGCCGACCAGCCGGAACCCAGGTCCGTGACGCACGTGTCGCGGTCCGCGTTGAAGTCACCACACAGGATCGCGAGCCCTGGCGCTTGATGCGCCTCCGTCGCGAGACGCGCGAGCTGTGCGGTGCGCTTGTCACCGAAGCTGACGTGGGTGTTGATGACCGTCGATCGGTTCGCGAGCTCGACGCGCTGGAAGCCCTTCCCACCGTCGGTCGGGAACGCTTCGCCGCGCACGAGCCGCGCACCCGCGTCACGTACGATCGTGACGAGGTACTCGCCGGCGTCGCGCAGCGACTCGGTCGTCGGTCTGCGGAACGACGGAACGCGCGGATGTTTGGTCACGAACAGCTCCCCCTCCTCGACATCGCGGAGCAGCGCGAGCTGATCGCCGGAGACCTCCTGTAGACACACCACGTCGGCGGTCGTCGCCACGAGGTAGTCCGCGACGGAGCGGATGCGAGATTCCTCGTCGGTCCAATGGCGGATCGCCGGCTCGCTCCAGTTCACCGCATGAACGCGGTGGAGGACGTTCCAGCTCACGACGATCACGAAGTGATCATCGCACGCCTCGTCGTGCGCCTCGTTGCCCACCTCGTTGCCCACCTCGTGGGATCAAAACGTACCCCTGACGGAGACGCCCGCACCCGTGGCCGTTGGTGTGATCACCGCTTCGTACTCTTTCGCCGGCACGCGCCAGAGCACGACGAGGCCAGTAACGACCGCAACCGCTCCAGTGACGCCTGCAACGGTCGCGATGTTGCCGAACAGGCGCGAACGATCGAGCGAGTCCGCGCCTTCCTCGTCACAGAGCGGCGCCCCACCACTCGGCGAATCCATGCAGTGCTCGGGAAACTGACCGCGATAGCTGCGCCACGCATACAGCCCGAGACCGCTCGCGATCGCCAGCAGGCCTCCGCCCGCATAGACTGCTGCCTTGCCAAAGCTCCGCGCGCCGAGCCCCCGTCGCGAGGGCAGTGGTTGGAGCGACACCTCGACCGTCTGGGCATCGCCGCCGACGACAAACGTGTCCGTCACACGCGCGAGCAGCCCACCACCGGTGCCCAAGATCTGGTGTTTCCCTGGAGTCATGCGCCGGGTTTCGCGAAGCGGGCATACGCCGAGCTTCTGGCCATCGAGCGAGACCTCGACGCCGCGTTGCGCACAGGCAATGGTCACGTCGCCGACCTGCTTTGCCAACAGCTTCTCGTACGCGCGCGCTTCGGTATAGACCGCGTCCTCGAGAGGAGCCGCACCGTAGCGGAGCGCTTGCTCGAGGTTCTCCGCGGCTTCGACTGCGCGATCGAGCTGGATCAAGCAACGAACGATGTTGAACCGGATCGCCGGATGGTCCCAGGCGGTAACCGCCTCTCGATATTTGCCGAGCGCTTCGCTGAACTTCTTGTCGAGGAACAAGGCGTTGCCGTGCTCGAGGAGGCGATTGGCCTCGGCCTTCTTCGCCTCGCTTACACCCGCCGACCAAGGGGTAGAGGTCGTGTCTGCGGCTACGACGGAGAACAGCACGCAGACGATCGCGAGGCTCGCGATGATCACGGTGACACGCACTCGAACATCGTACTCCGTCCGGACCGAGTTATCCTTTGGATCGGTGAGGAGCCTCGTCCTGTTGGTCGCTGTCTCGGGGTGCAACCAGATCTTCGATCTGGACGAGCCGGAGCAAGTCCAGGACATCAGGGATGCAGATGGTGATGCGTTCGTCGACTCTCGCGACAACTGCCCGAACGTCGCCAACCCCGACCAAGAGGACAGCGATGACGATCGACGCGGCGACGCGTGTGACGATTGTCCGACGTCACCTCCCACGCGCGACCTCGACGCGGATGGTGTCGACGATGCGTGCGATAGCTGCATCCTCGGTCCGCAGATCGATGACGATGGGGACGCCGTCATGGACGCGTGCGATCTGTGCCCCGTCACGTTCGCAGCGATCCAGCTCGATGAGGATGGCGATCTCATTGGCGATGTGTGTGACACCCCGGTCGGTCAAAACATCGACAGCGAACGCGGCTTGTTCGAGCCGTTCACCTCGCTGGCGCCGGAGTGGGTCGGCAGTGAAGACTGGGAATCGGGCAGTGACGGGTCGAGTGTGGTTTCGACCGTCTCCGCATCGCTCGTCTACACCCCCACCAACGCCGACCGGCTCGTTGCCACCTCGATGTCCTTCGAGGCCCCGCCGGACTCACACGTCAGCCTGGATCTGTCGACCGATACCGGTTGCGAAGTGTCGTGCACGCAGGGCAAATGCATTCTGGTTTCGCGGAGTGAGAGAGGCAGGTCGGAGGTGGAGATCGAAAGCGCACGCGGGACGCTGCAGGTCAGCCTCGGCGAAGTCGGGTTTGATCAGGTCGCGCTCGTCCACTGCGCGCTCCGTGTCGACGACCTTCCCGCGATCACCACGTCCCACTACCGCTCTGGATCCGATGTTCGGCGAGGCTTGACGATCGCCGCCACTGCAGGTGTGAAGGTGTACGGTGTCGACCTCCTCCGCTGACCTCGTCCTCGTGTGGACGCTCGTGGCGTGTGCCGCGTGCAACGAGCTCTTCGAGCTCGATCGGGGGATCGCCGACAACGACCTCGACGGCATAGCCGACTCGGTCGACAACTGCCCTCTCGACGAGAACCCGCAACAACGGGACAGCGACAACAACGGGCTCGGCGACGTCTGTGATTGCGTGACGCAAGGCGTGGATGCCGACGACGATGGGGTCGACGATGCGTGTGACGACTGTATTGGCGAGGCGATCGGCGTGGACTCGGGAAACAACGGGATCGACGATGGCTGCGAACCTTGCTCCGCGGCGACAGGGGCCGACGTCGATCGCGATCGCATCGATGATGCATGTGATCTGTGTGTGCTCGGTCCGCCACACGACGAGGATGGCGACGGTGTGGCCGACGCTTGCGACAATTGCCCCACCCAGCCAAACATCGACCAGTCGCCGACAGCGTGCGAACGGGGTGTGACCGGCGCGGCTCGGTTCGACCCGCTCGTCATCCAGGACCCGACGCTCTGGCCGGGCGTGGTCGAAGGCTGGACGTGGATGGACGATGCCCTCGTGGTGGTCGGAGGGACCTCGCGCACGACGCTCACCGAGATCAAGAGCTCGTTTCTCATCGAGACTCGCGCATCCACGACACAAGCGCTCACGCTCGGGTGCTCGTCGATGACCCAGGTCACCACCTGCGGGCTGAACGAATTCATGCGTAGGCTCGTCCTGATCGATCGAGTCGTCACCGTGGGGTTGCCGCCACCTCTCAAGATCAGCTACTCCGAGCCGCTCTCGCCGACCGGTGCCGTGCGGTTCCAGCTCCGCGTGGACGCCATGCAGCTGTTGATTAGCTGCGAAGCTCTCGATGCGGATGGCGACGTCATTGCCGCTGCCACCCTCACGGAGGCGGCGTCGTGTGAGCGGTTCAAGGTCACCTCCGACGGCACGAGTCGGCTCGAGTATGTGTGGATCGTCGGTGAGTAGGTCGAGATTCGTCGTGTCCTGCTAGGATCGACGCATGCGGCGGCTCCTCGCGGTGGTCGTGGGTTGGGGGGCCGGGGTGGGGTGCGTGCGAAGTGCAGCCGTTCCTTGTGGGGATGGCACGGTCTGCGCTCCAGGGACGACGTGCAATACGGAGTTCGGGCAGTGCCTGGCGCCGGACCAACTCGTGTCATGTGTGGGGAAGCAGGATGGCGAGCTGTGTCCGGTTGGCACCGAGACGGGTATCTGCGAGGACGAGCTGTGTCTCGCCGTGGTCTGCGGCGACGGTGTGGTGCAGGGCATCGAGCAATGTGACGGTGCACCGCCAACGACGAGCTGTCTAGAGCTGGGGTACGACGCGGGCTTTCTCGGCTGCAACGAGGCGGTGTGTGCGGTCGATCTTCCCGCGTGTCGCCGCATCGGATGGAAGGCAGTCGCGGCCCCTGCCGTCGGAGCCGTCACCGAGCTCGCGAGCGCGGAGGGCGTCGGATATGCGGCGCGTGTCGATGTCATGCTCCGCTTTCGCGCGGGCGTATGGGAGCCGATCCCGCTGCCTCCGACCGGGGCGATCGTGTTTTCGATCTTCGCGGCCGCCGCGGACGACGCATGGGCGCTGACCGAGGACGGTTTGTTTCGATTCGATGGAACGAGGTGGACCCAGGATCTGACCTCGATCCAGTCCGTGAACAACGGGATCGTCGTGGGAGGAGGTCGCGACGACGTCTATCTGTTCGCGACGCCGACCATCGGGCCACGGATCGCGATGCGCTTCGATGGGACGGGCTGGGTTTCCTTCCCGAGCCCTTCGTTCCCCGCAGGGCTCGGATGGGTCGGGTCGGCAGGGGTCTACGTGAGCGACAGCTCGACGCTGAGTCGATGGTCCGGAAGTAACTGGGACACGATCGCGCAGCCCTTGGCGTCGATCACCCAGTTGATCGGGTTTGGCTCCACGCTCGTCCTGGCCGGGGCGGCGAACGGGCGCGGCGCGATCGCGATCGGCGACGGCGCGACGTGGACGACATATGACGTCTCGACCGAGCTGGGCCTGACCGGCCTTTCCGTCGGCGTGGGCGGGCGTGCAGTCGACGATCTCTACGCCTTCGAGCTGGGCCAGAACAGGCTCGTCCGGTTCGACGGCGTACGTTGGCTTCGTGACGCCACATTGCCGGCGGGTGGAAGAGCTATCGTTCCAATCGGGGCACAGATGTTCGCCGGCACGCTCGACGGCTTCGCACGGGAGTCCCCCGACGCGTTCGTCGAAATCGAAGACACGCTGCCGAACCTCGCCGCCGGTGTCACCATCAACGCAGTCTGGGGCCGCGCCTGCGACGACGTGTTTGTCATCGCAGCGGGAGCGAGCACCACGAGTCGTTCGCAGATCTTTCGTTTCGACGGGGTCGCGTGGGCGCTCGAGCTCGATGCTCCGAACACGACGATCATCGACGTCGCGGGCACGACGGATGGGACGACACTCGCGACCACGTACGACGGAACGCTGCTTCGTCGCACGGGAGCGATGTGGACGGCCACGACCGACGCGTTCCCGACCCCGCTTCGGGAGGTTAGCATCGCGGCGGACGGGACGATCGTCGCGCTCGGTGATGACCGCTGGCTCCACGTGTTCGACGGAGCGTGGCGCAGCCAGCAGCTCGCGGGCGTGACTCCCACAGCGGTTCTCGCGCTCGGCCGAGATGAAGTGTATGCACTCGCGGGCTCGACAGTGCTGCGTTACGACGGCCCAACGTGGACCAGCCAACCGCTGCCAACGACGAGCGCGCTCTCCGCGCTGTGGGGAGTTCCGGGTGGGCCGCTCATCGCCGTCGGTGCGGACGGCGTCGCGGTGCATCGGAACGCTCAGGGAATGTGGCGGTCGGAGAGGATGCCGTACGACGACTTCGTCTCGATACACGGGAGCGCCGGAGGCGATGTCTTCGCGATCGGCGGCTCCGGAACGATCGCGCACTTCGACGGTGAGCAGTGGGCCCCGATCCGGGACCGGCTGTCGGGGGGACGTCAGGTGTGGAACGGATCGAGCTGCACGTACTTCGCGGGCGGGAGCGTTGCGACGAAGCTCGCCCGCCTGCGTCGTAGTACGACGTGGTGACCTTCGAGGTCAGTGGGCATCGCGCGGATCGTCGGGCGGCATGGTCTCGACGATTCGCCAATCGACGACGCTCGACGGCTCGCGGAGAAACTCCTCGGGGTGCGGGTGTGCGAGTGCGTGGCGCAGCACCTCATCCATGTGCTTCACGGGGATGACCGCGATCTCCGCGAGCACGCCCTCGGGCACGTCGTTTAGATCCTTCTGGTTCTCCTCGGGATAGAGAACCGTCGCGACGCCCGCTCGGTGCGCGGCGAGGATCTTCTCCTTGAGGCCGCCGATTGGCAGCACGCGCCCTCGCAGCGTGACCTCGCCGGTCATCGCCACGTTCTGGCGGATCGGGATGCGCAGGAGCGCGCTTGCCATCGCGGTTGCCATCGTGATGCCCGCCGATGGGCCGTCCTTCGGGATCGCGCCCTCGGGGAAGTGCACGTGGACGTCGGTCTTGTTCTGGAAGTCGTTGGACAGCCCGAACGTCCCCGCGCGCGAGCGCAGATAGCTCATCGCAGCTTGCGCGCTCTCCTGCATCACCTCGCCGAGCTTGCCGGTGAGCGTGAGCTTGCCCTTGCCCGGAACGATCGTGACCTCGGCGGTAAGGAGGTCGCCACCGAACATCGTGACGGCGAGTCCGTTCGCCAACCCGATCTCATCTTCTTTCTCGCGACGGGTTTCGCGGAACTTCTCGACCCCGAGCCACTGCTGGAGTTGTTCGGGCGTGACGTCGAAGGTCTTCTGCTCGCGATGGCTCGCGAGGTACTCCTTGGCGATCTTGCGGCACACCGTCGCGATCTCGCGCTCGAGGTTACGGACGCCAGCTTCCTTCGTGTAGCGATGGATGATGAACGTCAGCGCCTCGTCGTTCCATCGGATCGCGAGGTCCTTCACGCCGTTCGCTTCGGCTTGTTTGGGGATCAGGTACTGCTTCGCGATCGCGACCTTCTCCCATTCGGTGTAGCCCGGGAGCTCGATGATCTCGAGGCGGTCCTGCAGCGGTAGCGGGATCGCGTGCTGCTGGTTCGCCGTCGTGATGAACATGACGTCGGACAGATCGTAGTCGAGATCGAGGTAGTGATCGTTGAACGTGTTGTTCTGCTCCGGGTCGAGCACCTCGAGCAGCGCGCTGGCCGGGTCACCACGGAAGTCCATCGACATCTTGTCGATCTCGTCGAGGAGGAACACGGGGTTCTGCGAGCCGACCTTCTTCAGAGACTGGATCACCTTGCCCGGAAGGGCGCCGATGTACGTGCGCCGGTGGCCGCGGATCTCTGCTTCATCGCGCACACCGCCGAGCGATTGCCGCACGAACTTGCGCATGGTTGCATTCGCGATCGAGCGCGCGAGCGACGTCTTGCCGACACCGGGAGGTCCGACGAGACACAGGATCGGCCCGCGCTGGCGCGGCACGAGCGCCTGCACCGCGAGGTACTCGAGGATGCGCTCTTTGACCTTCTTCAGGCCGTAGTGCTCAGCGTCGAGGATCTTCTCGGCGTTGTTGATGTCGTGGTTGTCCTCGGTCTTGTCCTCCCACGGGAGAGCAACGACCCAGTCGAGGTAGTTGCGCACGACCGTCGCCTCGGCGGACATCGGCGACATCTGCTTCAGCTTCTTGAGCTCCTTGAGGCAGCGCTCCTTGGCCTCCTTGCTCATCTTCTTCTGTTTGATCTTCTGCTCGAGCTCGTTCAGCTCGTTCTTGAACTCGTCGCGCTCCCCACCGAGCTCCTTCTGGATCGCCTGCATCTGCTCGTTGAGGTAGAACTCCTTCTGCTGCTTCTCCATCTGCTTCTTCACGCGAGAGCGCAGCTTCTTCTCGACCTGACGGATCTCGATCTCGCCCTGCATCAACTCGCCGAGCCGCTCGAGGCGACGCGCCGGTGAGGACGTCTCGAGGAGCTCCTGCTTGTCCTTCAACTTGAGCGCGACGTGCGCGACGATGGTGTCGGCGAGGCGGCCTGGCTCCTCGATCGTGCGAACACTGACGAGCATCTCGGGCGGGATGCGCGTGTTGAGCTTCACGTAATCCTCGAACACGTCCTGCACCGAACGCATGAGCGCGCCGACTTCGGTCGCGTCGTCCTCGGGCTCTTCGACATCTTCGACGTCGCAGACGAAAAACGGATCCGTCTGGGCGAAACTCTTGATGCGTGCACGCGCGCGTCCCTCGACGAGGACCTTCACCGGTCCTTTCGGAAACCGCAGCAGCTGGATGATGTGGCCGACGGTTCCGATCGCGAAGATGTCGTCGTCGTTCGGATCGTCGGTCTTCGCACGACGCTGCGCTGCGAGAAGGAGCTGCTTGTCTCCCGCCATCGCTTCCTCGAGCGCGGACAGCGATTTGTCTCGTCCCACGAACAGCGGGACGACCATGTGTGGGAACACGATGATGTCTCGCAGCGGCAAAAGGGGCAGCCGGTAGCCACGCCCACGCTCGTCGGATTTCATGTTGTTGATACTCTAGGTCGGACGGATACTTGGGCAAGAAAACGCGGCTGGTTTCCCACCATGGTGTGGTGTTCTTGCCACGGAGTACATGGCACATTTGCCGCACTCCCGTGGGAAACGATTTCCTAACTCAGTCCAACGATCTAGGGTCGATCCTGATCCAGCTGTATGGGCGCTTGCGTTCAACGTTCGTGGCATTCGCGCTGCTGTTAGGTGGTGCAGCAACATGCAGCAGGGAGGGGAAGCGCTCGTCGAAGCGTTCCTGATCGTCGACCAACCGCGGCAGCGACTCGGTCACTGGAGCCACGCGCTCTCGCCGCTCGACGATCAAGCGGCACCCCCACTCGCGAACGTCCGCGCGTACTGGGATCCGACGACGGATCAGGCGTTGATCAACCTCGCGTACGACCCGTTCGCGCTCGGCACGGACCGCCTGCACTACGTCGTCGAGATCGCGCTGCTCGCCGAGCTCGGCATGATCCAGCCCGCGGAGCTGTCGCGCGGAGATCGCCGCCGGTTCCTCGAGGAGCGCCTCGCGCGATGTTCGCTGCGCGTCGACAACCAGCGCAACGTCGTCGGTGCGCTCGTCGAGCTCGTGAAGATGATCCGCGAGCTCAAGTCTGGTTCGGGGCGCATCCCCCTGCCGCGCGGCGACACGCAAGATCCCGTGATGCTCGTGAAGGCGAGGGGCACGCGCGACAACCTCCCGCGGTCGACGATTCCGATGCCGGCGCCGCTTCGCGACCGCCCCGAGGCGTCGCCACTGCCGACGCGTAAGGTCCCTGAAGTCGCGCCGCGAACCACCGGCCACGTCGTGCGCAACTACCATCGCGCACCGACGGTGCAGATGCCGCCGGACGAGATCGAGCGCCGCGCGAGCGAGTCGGCCACGCCAAACGAGATCGCACCGGGCGAATCGCTGCGCATGCCGATCGCGTCTGGCATGCCGCGATCCGAAACGAACGTCGCCACGGATCGCATGCCGACCGCACCGATCCCGCAGCGTGCGATGACCGACAACGCGCTGACCGACAAGACGCCGGCGCCGCAACCGAAGCAACCGAACATCATCTACGCGCGGTACCTGCGAAGTGGACGCTGGGTGCCGATCCGCGTCGGTGCACTCTCTCTCAAGGGCGCCGCACTGATGGCGGGGGCGCTGCCGCGGATCGACGATCACGTCGACGTCGCGCTGTCGTTCGGTGCGCATCGCGCGCTCGTTCGCGGCAATGTCGGCAAGATCTCGTCGGTCGAGGAAGTCACGGCGAGCGGAGCGTCGTCGTTCAACGTGAGCTTCCAGCTCGACGAGGTATCGCGCCGCCAGCTCACGGCGCTGCTCACCGCCGCGCGCGCTGCGAAGATCACCATCAAGCCTGCACCACCTCGCACGGCGCGACGGTTCCCCGTCGACTGGCTGTTCGCGCTGCAGACGAGCAAGGGCATCGTGAGGAGCGAGGCGCTCGACGTGTCGCGCGACGGCATGTTCGTGCATCCACAACACGCGCTGACCCTCGGCACCTCCGCGAACTTTTCGACAGTGCTCGACGATGGGGGAGCAGCCGTCTCCGGCCGCGCAAAGATCGTCCGTTACATCACGGAGGCGGAAGCGCGCTCGTGCGGTCTCGCCGCCGGCTACGGTCTGTGCATCACGGAGATGGGGCCCAACGAACGCACGCGCTGGCTGGCGTTCCTCGATCGTATCGAGCGCCGCTCGGAGCGCCGCGTCCTCATCGGCGCGCCGCCGCATCGGCTCCCGGAGCTCCAGGCGGACCTCGCCGCCGTCGGTTACGCGGTGACGAGCGCGACCGATCCCGGTGCGCTCGTGCAGCTCGCAGGTGGCGACGTGCGCCCGGTCGATGCGGCACTGATCGACGCGGGGTGGCTCTCGCCGTCGGCGTCACGCGAGTGGGTCGAGTCGCTGTTGGCGCGCAACATCCCGTGCGTGCAACTCCATGGCGATGCGAAGCGCGCGCGCACGCTCGTCGACCAGCTGCTCATCTTTGCGTGACAGAGATCGCGCCCGAAAAGACCCACATCGATCATCAACCCGCGTTCACAACGTGGCGTTCGAGCACAGCCAATGTGGTGGTCCGACCGAATTTTGGCCTCTAACTGGGCGATACTCGGTGCGTTCGCGAACTCGCATACTGGCCCCATACTTGCGAACATTTCGGCCACGACGGCGTTCGCCAAAAGGACACTTATGAAGCCTTCCAAGCTCCTCTTCGTTCTTGCCTTCATGCTCCTCGTGCCGACGGCCGCGTCGGCGCAGGGCTATCGCCGCGGTGGCGGCGGTGGGTACTACCAAGGCCAACCTCCGAGTTATCAGCTCCCCGGGGGGTTCTGGAATCGACAAGGTCGTCTGACCTTCGGCGGAAGTTTCGGTCTCGGCGGCATGAGTGATCGCTTCGGCGACATCGAGTGCATGAACTGCGACTACAACCCGCTGTCGGCGATGGTGGAGGGTCACATCGGTGGCTTCATCGGTCCGCGCCTCGCGCTGCTCGGTGAAGTCGGCGTCAACGGACAGACCGTCTCGTCGGACCTGAGCGGTGACACCACGACGCTGATCCAGGGCACGCTGATGATCGCGGCGCAGTTCTGGATCACGCCGCAGCTGTGGATCAAGGGCGGCATCGGCTTCGCGAACCTTCGCCTCGAGCGCAGCTACTACGGTGATGGCATCGTCGACGAGTCGTCGATTCCGGAGAACGGCATGGCGCTGATGGCCGCCGTCGGTTACGAGCTACTCAGCTCGCGCCACTTCGCGATCGAGCTCACCGGTCGCCTCGTCAACGGCGCATACAAGGGCATCGACAACACGGTGACCGGCGGGACGATCGGCGTCGGCGTCAACTGGTACTGAGCTGAGCTGACCCGAGCTCCGGCTTCGCGTGCAGCGTCTTCGGGCGCTGTTCGCCGTTTCGGGCATGATGATCCGGTGCCGGCCCGGTTCTACGCGGAGTCGTACTCGCCGTGGTGCGAGCGCGCGCGCTGGGCACTGCAGCACCACGGCATCCCGTTTCGCGAGATCGAGCAGAAGCCGCTGCTCGCGGAGGTGACGTTGCGGCTCCTGCTAGGGACGCTCGAGCGTGTGACGGTGCCGCTGTTCATGGACGGCAACACGCACCTCGTGAGCTCCGACGCGATCGCTCGACACGGGGATCTCGTCGGCACGGGAAAGCCGCTCTTCCCCGTTGGTCACGAGGCGGAGATCGCCTCGTGGATGAACACGAGCGAGCTCGTCATGGTGAACGGCCGCGCGCAGCTGTTGCCGCGGATCGCGGCGAGTCGTGACGCGCGGCGCGAAGGTGCACCGATGGCGTGGATGACGACGATCGGCGTGCGCCACCTGATGCGCAAGTACGCGGTGCGCGCCGCCGACGGTCCGATCCACGATGCGGAGAGCCGGCGCGCACTCGATCGCGTGCGACTCGCGCTCGGGCAACGCGACCACCTCGTCGGCGAGTCGCTCACGTACGCGGACATCACGATCGCGGCCGCGCTGCAGTTCGTGCGCCCCGTCGACGATCGCTGGATCGAGCTGCGCCCCGCAACCCGGATCGCGTGGACGAACGAGCCCCTCGCCAAGGCCTACGCGGACGTCCTCGACTGGCGCGATCGGTTGTACGCGAAGTGCCGGCGAACATAGCTCGGGGCGACCCGAGTGAAGGACACGCGGACAGAGCGCCCGGGCGTTAGTGCACGCGGCCGAACACGACCTTCGTCACGACGTACCACTCGCTCCACGTCCCACCCCAGCCGTACGCGGTCACCGCTCCGGAGGCGTCGGTCAAGAACGTCAGCGTTCCGAAGCCGAGGCCGCCCTCGCCGTCACCGTTCGCGCGCGTGTCGTTCTGATGGATGCCCCGCGTGGAATCCGCGATCTGAATGGCCCACGCGCCGGGGATCTCCGGCACCGGCATCGGCTTCCCGACCACGAATCCGACGTGTCCGGTGTTCTTGCTCGGCATGCCACGCGGCCGGCGCCACGCGAACACGTCGCCGGGCAGGACATCGGCGATCTCCGCGATGCGCTGCCATCCAGCCTTCGCGCGCTTCGTCGGAGCGCGTTCGATCGCCGCCGCGAAGTCGCGCGCGACGGGGCGCGAGCTCGCGAGGGACCTCTGCGCGATGGGTGACGCGCGGCGCAGGATCCACGACGCCATGCCCGAGCAGTCCCAGTGGTAGATGCCGCGCTTCGCGTCGACCTTCGTCGCGGCCTGGTACTTGTCGTCGGTGGTGGTCGTGCGGATGCCCTCGAGGAGGCTCAGCACCTTCGCGCCCGCGCGCGTCGCCGGATCGGCGAGCTCCGGCGCCGGCGCGTCGGGGAGCTCTCCGTCGATCGGCGCGTTGATGATCGGCCACGGCACACCTTCGTGGATGCCGACGTCGAGCGCGCGCTGCGACCGAGGGACGGGCGCGGGATCGGCGGCCGCAAACGAGCCGACGAGCAGGCACCCGAAAACGACGACGCCGGAGCGCATCAATGAATGATGACACTCCGGCGTCCGGGCGGTTGCCCGTTTTTTGACGCTACTGGAACAGGTCGGGGCAGGCGTCGAACGAGCGGCCGGTACCCGGATCCCTCGGCACCTCGATCTCGGCGGTCGCCGCGTCGATCGACAGCAGGAACGCGACGAGCTCGTCGACCTTGCCGGCGCCATTGAGGACGACGCCGAAGTTCGCGTTGCCCGCAGTCGTATGGAACTGCCAGCGCGGGTCGGTGAACAACTCGTTCAACGTCGGCGCCTGGCCGTGGTGTAGGTACGGCGCACCAAGTGCGAGACCGTACAGCGACGGCACGTTGTAGCCCGCGCGACCCTGTGCACGCGGTGCCGCACCCGGGCGGATCTCGAGCTCGTCGGTGCGAGCCGTATCCATCGGCACACCGAACGTACCGACGTTACGCAACGAACATGCGCTCTGCGCGATGCCAACCGCGATGTCCGCGCCGCCGGTTTCGTCCGGTGCGACCGCCGGCTGTCCCGATGCGAGGAAGCGATCGACGGGTGCCTGCGGGTTCGGATCAAGCTTGTACATCCACGTCGCCGGGAAGAAGCCCGGGATGCCAAACGTCGTCTGTGCGAGCGACGTCTGCGTCGAGGCGAGCGGCGTGTAGAACCGGCGCGACACGGTCCAGCCCGCGCCTCCGTGGCACTTTGCGCAACCACCGTCGACGAACAGCTGGCGCCCCCGCGTGACCGCGTCCGTGGGCGTCGCCTTGCGCGCTTTGACCGGCGCGATCGTCTTCACGAAATTGTCGATGTCGTCCCAGTCCTTGTGGCCACAGAGCGCCGTGTCTTGCAGCTCCTTCAGCGGCTTCTGAAAGCCGTTGATGCCGTCGACCGACACCCGCGTCTCTTTGTCGAGCTTGTTGCAGTCGCCTAGCGTGGGCGCCTCGGTGATCGCGCCGAGTCCACCCGAGATGTCGCGCGTGTTGCGCTCGAAGTCGTGGTGTTCATCGAAGATGCCGGTCCAGTTGAAGATGCGATGCTTCTGCGGCCCGGGTCCGTGCGAGAAGCTGCCATCCTGCGACGTCGATTGGCGCGGGCCCGACGCGAAGATCCACGTGACGTTGTCGGTGTAGCCATCGGGGTGACACGAGCCACACGCGGACCAACCTTCACCACCCGCGGCTCCGTTCTGTTGCGCGGCCGACCAGCGACCACGTCCCGTGAAGTAGAAGCGCTTGCCGCGTTGGATGCTCGCTTCCTCGGCATTGGCCGGAGCCGGCGACGCTTCGAACGTGTTGGCGAGCGACTGCGAGTCGAGCGCGACCACGCCGAGGCGGCGGCTGACCCAGCAGTTCACGTACGCCTTCATGTTGACCGAGTCGACGACGAGCCCCGTCGGGTTCTGGCACTTGCCGATCGTGTCGTTGCCCGCGAGGTCGATCTGCTTGTTCTGAGACGAGCCGATCGAGACAGGATCGCCGAACGTGATGCGCGTCATCACGTCACCCGCAAGGCCGATCGTGTACGCGACGTTCGAGTTGTCGACGAACGAGATGTCGGTGAGCTGACCGGGGATGAACCGCGGCGCCGCCGACGACGGGGTCGGGATCGCGTCGTAGATCTTGCGCGCGAGGTTCGTGGAGCCGCCCGCGCCGGTGATCTCGGTGGCTGTCTCGAGATCACCGACGTGGACGACGGGGAAGACGTTGTTGTCGAAGCGTGCCGGGCCCTCGGGCGACGCGGCGGTGCTCGTCACGAACACGCGACCGTTCGCGACGGCAACGGCGGAGAGCTGGTTTGGCGACGCGAGCACCGTCGGGTTGCCGGCAACGCCGCCGCGCGGGAACCCGGAGTCCATCGGCGCGAGGCTGATCGAGCGATACGTCGAGAGATCCGCGAGCGAGTAGAGGCGCACCTTGCCAGTGCGGCCGTTGTCCTTTGCTTCACCACCCGGGGTGGCGACGCCGAAGAACTGTGTGACGACGAGCGTCTCGTCGTCGTCGTTGGTATCGAGGTTGTTCGTGATCGTGAGCGCACGCGGGCGATCGACGTCGATCGACTCGAGCACCTCCATCGTCTTCGTGTCGACGATCGAGACGCGACTCTCCGCCAGCTCGGCGACGAACAGCTTCTTGCCGCTCGGCGACAGCGCGATCGCGACAGGCTCCGCGCCGACCTCGACGGTCGCGTCGATCGACGGCGTGCCGCCATCGATCCCGATCACGCGCACGATGGTTCCATCCGCGCGGTTCGCGACGAACGCGGTCGTGTTGTTCGATGCGATCACGACGCTCGACGGGTTCCCGCCGGTCGCGAGCTTCGAGAGTCGCGAGTTGTCCGACGTCTGGAACACGCTCAGCGATCCATCATCGGGGTTCACCATCGCGACGCGTGCGCGGTCATCCGACAGCGCGATCGTGCTCGACTTCGAGGCGTGCGCGAGCGGAACGATCTCTTCCTCTTCCTCAGGCGGTGTCGCGTCGTCGCCACATCCCACAAGTGCGACGAAGCCCGCCACCATTAGTCTCTTGAAATCCTCGGTCATCAGTCCTCCTCGTCGAGACAGAGGAGGGCTACGTCGACAAGTCGCAAGTCCGAGCTAACTGATCGTAACTCGTTACTCTTCCAGGCGAATCCGACGTTCTAGAAGGGAAGTCCGAGGATCTTGCGAGGACTGAACGCGTTGACGGTGGTGTCGTCGATGACCGCCCACTCGTTTTCGCCCCAACAGTAGATATCCGACCCGGAGCGCACGCAGGTCGACGTACAACCGGTCTCGATCTGATCGACAACTACGCCGTTGAAGAACGGGAGCTGGAGGGGCGCGTTGGCTTGCCCGATCGACATGTTTCCGATGCCGAGCTCGCCTTCGGTGTTGGCGCCCCAACAGAACACGTCGTTCGTCTGGTTCACCGCGCAGCTCGCGATGTACCCGGTCCGGATCTTCTTGATGTTCGTGACGGTCTCGACCGGCGATGGGTCCACGGTTTCCATCACCGGGCCATTCCCCAGCACACCAGCGACATCGTCGCCCCAGCACCACGCGTCGCCCGACGAGTCGGCGGCACACATCGAGAGGTGGCAACCGCCCGCGATGTCGACGACCGGGCCGAGGCCAACCGGAGGCGTCGGCGTCAGACGAAGGCCCTGACACGTGTCGTTGGCGACATACGGCGCGCCGAAGCACTGCGCCATCCCGGTGCTGTCGATGAAGCAGGTCTGCTGATCGTGCACGGTGATGTCGCGAGCACCGCTGACACCCGGGACCTGGCGCGGCGTCCACGATTGCATGGTGTCCCCCGTCCCCAGCTGGCCGCATTGGTTGTTGCCCCAGCAATAGAGCTCGCCGCCCTGTCGAGTGATCGCACACGTGTGGTTTTCGCCAGACGCCACATCCACGACCGGCGCGATCGTGACGAGCTGTGGCGTCTGTTCGGTCGGGCTCGTCCGCCCGAGGCCCAGCTGGCCGAACTGGTTACCGCCCCATCCCCAGAGCGCGCCATCCGCATCGATGGCGAAGGCGGCGTTCTCGGCGGTCGCGATCCGAACGATGTTCGAGAGTGCGAGCAGCTCGGGCGCGCCGGTGGCCGCACCCGAGCCGCGCCCGAGCTGACCTTGGTCGTTCCCGCCCCAACACGCGACACGTCCATCGCTCGAGCGCACGCATACCGCGGTGCCGCGATGGCTGAGCTCGACGACCCTCGGGGGCAACCCTGCGTCGCCGGTGGGCAGTTCGTCGAAATCCCACCGGCCACAGCCCGCGAGAGAGATCGCGACGAGTGTCCAGCGCATTCTCCGATCGTACCGCAGGCCTACGCCGTGGACTCGGGCTGCTTGCCGTCCTTGGAGTAGCTGATGAGCGCGGAGCCGTGCCGTTCGATCACGTCCTCGTTGATCATGACCTCGCTCACCGACTGACCGGGCGTGTCGTACATGATGTCGAGCAGCGCGCTCTCGAGGATCGCGCGCAGGCCGCGAGCACCGCTCTTCTGGTCGGCTGCCATCTGCGCGACCTTGGTCAGCGCCCCTTTGCCGAACTTGAGCTTCACACCGTCCATTTCGAACAGCTTCTGGTACTGCTTCACGAGCGCGTTCTTTGGCTGCGTGAGGATCTGCACCAGCGCTTCCTCGGACAGCTCGTGCAGCGGTGCGATGACGGGCAAACGTCCGATGAACTCGGGGATCATGCCGTACTTCAGGAGGTCTTCCGGCTCGACCTCCTGGATCAGCTCCCACTGGCTGCGCTCGACCTTCTTGTTCATGCCCGCGCCAAAGCCGATCATCTTCTGACCGATACGGTTCTCGATGATGTCCTCGAGGCCCGTGAACGCACCGCCGCAGATGAACAGGATGTTCGTGGTGTCGACCTGCAGGAACTCCTGCTGCGGGTGCTTGCGGCCACCTTTGGGTGGAACGCTCGCAGTCGTGCCCTCGATGATCTTCAGCAGCGCTTGCTGAACGCCTTCTCCAGAGACGTCGCGCGTGATCGACGGGTTGTCGCTCTTGCGTGCGATCTTGTCGATCTCGTCGATGTAGACGATGCCGCGCTGCGCGCGCTCGATGTCGTGATCCGCGTTCTGCAGCAGCGAGACGATGATGTTCTCGACATCCTCGCCGACGTAACCTGCTTCGGTGAGGTTGGTGGCGTCCGCGATTGCAAACGGCACGTTGAGGATGCGCGCGAGCGTTTGGGCGAGCAGGGTCTTGCCCGATCCGGTCGGGCCGAGGAGGAGGATGTTGGACTTCTGCAGCTCGACCTCCTCGTCGGGGCCCTGGCCGGTCTGCTTGTGATCGATGCGCTTGTAGTGGTTGTGAACGGCGACCGCGAGGATCTTCTTCGCGCGATCCTGACCGATCACGTACTCGTCGAGAACCTTCTTGATCTGCGCCGGCTTCGGAATGGCCGACGAGCCGTATGACTGGTCTTCCTTCTCGATCTCTTCGGCGATGATGTCGTTGCACAGCCCGATGCACTCGTCACAGATGTAGACGGTGGGGCCGGCGATCAGCTTCTTGACCTCCTTCTGCGCCTTGCCGCAGAAGGAGCAGGTCAGAGACGCACCGTCTCGTTTCTCGATGGGCATCGGAGCCACAAGCGTACCGTGCGCGGGGGCGCCCGACCAGCCGCCCGCCGAGGATCGTACTCCCCGGGACTACTTGTCCTTCTTCTCGTCCGGCTTCTTCTTCGCGGTGATCAGCACCTCGTCGATGATCCCGTACTCTTTCGCCACCGCCGCCGACATGAAGTTGTCGCGGTCCGTGTCGTTCTTGATCTTCTCGACGTTCTGACCCGTGTGCTTCGAGTACAGCTCGTTGAGCGTGTCACGCGTCTTCAAGATCTCCTTGGTGTGGATCTCGATGTCCGTCGCCTGACCTTGGAAGCCCGCGAGCGGCTGGTGGATCATCACGCGCGAGTGGGGCAGGGCGTACCGCTTGCCCTTGGTGCCCGCGGCGAGGAGGAAGCTGCCCATCGACGCTGCTTGGCCCATGCAGATCGTTGCCACGTCGCAGTGCAAATACTGCATCGTGTCGTAGATCGCGAGACCCGCCGAAACGTGGCCGCCGGGCGAGTTGATGTACAGCATGATGTCCTTCTCCGGCTCTTCGGAGTCGAGGAACAGAAGCTGCGCGATGACGACGTTCGCCACGTCGTCGTTGATCCCGGTCCCGAGGAAGATGATCCGATCCTTCAGGAGACGCGAGAAGATGTCCCATCCACGCTCACCACGGTGCGTCTGTTCGATGACCGTCGGGACCAAATAGCTCATCGGCGGAATCTTCATTACGCCGACTGTACGAGCCGCCCGAGGCGCTTGCAACGCATCGAGGCTGTAGCTGCCCTCTCGGGGAGGTCAGGTATGGCGCGGCAGTCACGACCGTGGCACCTGTGATTCTCTAGAAATTCCACGCTCGTCACCCGCCAGATCGCGCCCTGCGCCCGAGCGATGACGAGGTCACAATCGACGTCGCGTACTATCCACGCGTGTCCGCTCCGATCGACGTCTATCGGATCGTCCTCGATGTCCCGCATCGATCGGGATGCGCCGATCGAGCGCTCCACGCTGTCCTCGCTCGCTATCTCGATCGAGCCGCCGAGATCGTGATCGGTCCATACGGAAAGCCCCAGCTTCGCGACGATGATTCCGTCGCGTTCAACGTCAGCCACTCGGGCTCGCTCGCGCTCGTCGCAGTCAGCCGCGAAGGACCGCTCGGCGTCGATCTCGAACAGCACCGCGTGATCCGCGATATCGACAAGCTCGCGGCGCGGTACTTCACGCAGGTCGAGGCCTCGCTCGTCGCGGCGGATCCTCAGGTGTTTTTCCGGTTGTGGGCACGCAAGGAGGCGTGGATCAAAGCGCAGGGCGGCGGGCTCACCATCGCGCTCGATACCGTCGACCTGTCCGGGCAGACACCCGGCTGGTTCATCGCCGATCTCTCGATCGCACGCGGGTACTCCGCCGCGATCGCGCGGCCTGGCGCGTCGGCAGAGATTCGCGTGATGGATCCTTAGTTCAGCTGGCGAGCCGAACCGCTACACATCGGCGCTCTCGCGCGCGACGGGGAACGATCGACCTAACGGAGGTCCCTCGCCATCTTGTCGCGCTGCTTCGCGAGCCCCTTGCTGTGCCTCTTCTCGGCCTCGAGGAGGCCCTCGACCTTGATGCGCAGCGCCTTCTCCTGCTCGCTCGACCTGCGCGCCGCCGCGAGCGTCTTCGCGAGCTGCGCGTTCGCTTTCTGCAGCTCCGCTCGAGACATCTCCGCCTCCTCGCCGGCGACCGCAGCGGTCTTCTCAGCCTCGGCCGCCTGCTTCTCGGCGGCGAGCCGCGCGGCCTCCTTGTCCTGCACGACCTTGAGTTGATCCGCGAGCTCGCTCTTTGCAGCTCTGGCTTCGGTCGCCTGGCGCACCGCCTCGTGCTCCGCAGTGCGGACTTTCACCAGGATGATCGATCCCGCGATCACGACGGCACCCAGCACGATCATCGTTGCAGCGACAGCGAACCGTCGGATCCGGCTCGAGCGCGATGCGAGGCCAATGACCGCGTCGAGATAGCGTCGTTCGCGCGGGCCGATCGTCGTGCCGAGTCGGGCGGAGAACCGACGTGCTTCGTCGGCCGCGTCGCCGCGCCACAACAGCCCCGTCGGACAACCGCGTGACTCCCACTGCTGCGCCGCGTGCCGCAACGAGGTCAGGAACGTCGCTTCCTCGCGACCGGCCTCGGCCCACATGCGGAGCTGCGGCCACGCGACGATCAGCGATTCGTGAACGATCTCGACGGTCGCGCCGACGCCCTGGTCGTCGGACTTTGACACCAGCAGGCGCGCAGAAACGAGCGCGTCGACGAGCCCGCGGACAGCAGTGGGGTCATGCGACAGCGTCACGAGCTCGTCGAGATCGACGATCGCGCGCGTTCCCTCCGGGGTCACGAGACGTTGAAACACGAGCTGGGCGAGGCGGCGTCGCTCGAACGAAAGCTCCGCCAGAACCGTGTCCGCGTGAACCGCGAGAGCACCGACGATTCCGCCCATCGCGGCGTAGCTCGCAGCGGTCAGGAGACACCGTGCGCGGTCGCGAACCTCCCACATGCGCGCCGCCGCGAACTGCAGAAGGGGCAGGGCGTTCGAGGAGCTCGCCATCTCGTCGAGCATCTGGCCGACGAGCGCATGGGATTCGAACACGTGGTTCACCTGCTCGGCGGGTCGCACCAGCGCGTGCCACAGCCCTTCGCGCCCGAGGGGCAGGAGGTAGTGGATGCCGTCCGTCAGCGTCGCCATGAACGCGGGGTCCTCCGCAGGGCGATCGAGGAAGTCGGATCGCAACGAGATGATCACCCGCACGGGGCTCGATGCATCGTCGGCAGCAGCGTGCAGTGACGTGACGAACGAGCGCCGCATATTCGGATCGGGGCACAAGGTGTAGAGCTCTTCGAACTGATCGACGAACAACAGCACCTTTCGCTCGTTGTCGTTCGCTCGCCTTCGAAGGACCGCTCCGAGAAACCCCGGCTCCTCGTACAGCCGCGTCACGATCGAGCGCAGGTACTCGCGATCAGCGTTCGGCGGTGCGATCGCCGTCGCGAGTGCGAGCAGGGGCTGCCGTCCCGGGCGCAACACGATCGACTCCCATCGCGCCTCTGTCTTGAGTGTGGGAACGACACCCGCGCGT
Source organism: Kofleriaceae bacterium (assembly GCA_046160585.1). Classification (GTDB taxonomy): domain Bacteria; phylum Myxococcota_A; class Polyangia; order Haliangiales; family Haliangiaceae; genus JABFXX01. The sequence goes on along the minus strand of JBJXGN010000015.1, from coordinate 14,313 downwards.
ATGAACGACGACTTCCCAACGCCCGACGGTCCGACGATCGCGAGGAAGGGCTCCGTCCGCAGTCGGCCGCACACGCGCGCGACTTGATCCGCGCGTCCGAAGAACCGCTCGGCGTCGCTCTCCTGAAACGCTTCGAGTCCGGGATACGGGCAACGTCCATCGCTCTGCGACGCGCGACTTGGAAGCAGCGACTCGAGCGCACGGCGGAGCTCGCCGGCGGTGAGCCGCTCTTCGCGATCCTTCCGGAGGCACTGGTCGATGATCTGCGCGAGGCCGGCATGGAGGTTCGGCACGACCGTCGTGATGCTGCGGACCGGCTCGACCGGCGACATCACCGCGAACATCAGCGCGGCCGCCTCGAGGTTTTGGAACGGATACTCACCCGAGAGCAGCTGGAACAACATCACACCCGCAGCCCACACATCGGTACGGCCGTCGACGTCCACGCTCGCCCACTGTTCTGGGGACATGAACATCCGAGTACCGACGGGTCCGTCTCCGCTGATGGTGATGTGCGTCTCGTCGTCGGAAGCGGGGGTCGGGACGGCATACAAGCCGTCGATCGAAGGCGCCCCGTTCAGCTTCGCGATTCCGAAGTCGAGGACCTTCACGACACCGCTACTGGTGAGGAACACGTTGTCGGGCTTGAGGTCGCGGTGGATGATTCCCGCCGCGTGCGCGTGCTCCAGCGCGCGGCTCACTGCGACCATGACCTCGACGACGCGAATCAAGGGGAGCCGCTCTTCTCCCGTGAACATCCGGAGAGGCGCACCTTCCATGTACTCGAGCACCAGGTACGGCATGCCCTGGTGCTCGTTCATGTCGTGGATAACGACAATGTTCTCGTGCGTGCACTTCGCGGTCGCGCGCGCCTCGATGAGCATGCGTGTCGCGACCTCGCGGTTCGTCGGGAACAGCACCTTCAACGCGACGAGGCGGCCGAGCTTGACGTCGCGCGCGAGAAACACCTGCCCCATACCGCCTGCACCGATCGGGCGGATGATCTCGTAGTGATCGACGAGCGTGCCGGGAGACAACAGATTGGCGGCCTTGGCTCTGACACGCCGCGCCTGCGTCTGTTTGTGCTCGGTTCCCACCATGATCACTCGAACGAGACGGAGAAGCCCGCGCCAACATAGCCCGGCGTGATCGTCACCGTCGGTGTTGGTCGGCGCTCCTCTGTCTTGCGCGGCCGGTTCAAGATCGCCATCACGCCGCCGATCAACGCGAGTCCGCCGGCTGCGCTCCACGTCACGATGGCGACACCACTCTTGCGTTTCGCTGCGGTCTCGCGATCTTTGAGCGACTCCGGGATATCGCTGTCGAGGCAACCCGCCGGGCACTCCCTCAACAGCGCCCGGTCATAGTCCTCGATGTCCCGGCGTGCGGACACGTACAAGAACGTGCCCGTCAGCCCCAGCGCGAGACCAATGCCCGTAACCGCCCACGGGGTCCACCAGCCCCAGCGGCGCTCGTAGTTCTCCCGGCGCACCTCGACCGCGAACGTCGTTTTGGTCAACGAGATCACCTCCGTCACCGGCGTTCCGGCAGGTAAGTCGAGCGCACGCGAGTCGGTGATGTAGCCAGGCCGGGTTGCCACGAGCTGATGTTTGCCTGCGAGGAGACGCGTGGTCTTCTGTCCGACACCGACGAGGAATTGCACGCCATCGATTTCGATCTTCACGTCCGGCTGTGCGGATTTGACCGTGAGCTCGCCGAGGCTCGCTTCGAGCACGGCGAGGTACGACTGCGCGTCGGCGAATAACTTCTTACCGAGCGGTGGCTCTCCGAAGCGCAGCGCGTTCTTCAGGTGATCCCATGCGGCGAGCGGCTGCCGCATGTTGATGAAGCACACCGCCATGTTGAAGCGAATGTTTGGGTGATCCCAGGCGCTGAGCGCCTTCTCGTAGCGCTCGACAGCTTCGGTATACTTCGCTTGCTCGAAGTACACGTTGCCCGTTTGAAACAGCGCGAGCGCCGCCTCCTGCGCAGCAGGCGTGACGCCTTCGGACCAGGGCGTGACGGGGCGCTTCTTATCCGCGTGCGCCGGCGGCGCCACGGACGCTGCTAGTACAACCACAAGGGCAGCAAATCCCCAGCGCACGTCGACGACGATACCATGCTCGTTCCGGCGTCAACGGTCGATCAGATGGGTGCCGTTGAACATCGGGTGATCGAGCTCCTGCCGGCCGATCGAGCTGAAGATGTGCAATGGGATGCACAACAGCGCTTGGTCCGCGGTCTCGAAGTGATGGGGACACATCGGCTCGAGGATGCACACCATCCCAGGTGAGAGAGGTTGCGCGATCGTTTGACCACCAACTCCAACGATGCTGGTTCCGTAGCCGCTCGCGACATAGACGACGCGTGCCGTCGAATGGATGTGATGCGCCTGCTCCGTGGTGTATGGGGGCATGTAGAGGAGCTGCAGCGTCGGATCGCCGGGTCGCTCTGGCGGGAACAGTTGCTTGGTCGAGCAGCCGTTGACGTACGGCAATGTCGTACCTTGGCGAATCGTTGTTGTCTTGTCTTCGGGCATGTAGCCACGAATGACGGTTGCGAGAGAGCGGCTGTGGATTTGGGTTGGACCGCGATGTAGGCGCGCGGATGTAGCATCGTCACCGATCATGTAGACGCAATCGCCCGTCTCGACGTTGATCTCGTGAGTGCCCATGAATGCACGATAAAAATATGAGTTCGTCTCGCGCGCGTCGGCGATGTCCGTGGTGCCCGCGGCGAAATAGCGAACGCCATAGAGCTCCGCTAGATCGCGCTTGTTGATCGTGCTCAGTCGGGTGTCGCGATCAGCGGCTCGCGCGCCGGTTGTCATCGACTCTTATCATTCCAGATCTCGAGCTGCCTCGGCAACCTGATAGGCTGGCGCCATGGTGGGGTTCTCGACTCCCCTCTTCCTCATGCTCTGCATCACTTCATGCGTGACGAGTGAAGCGACGCGCTGTGGCGAGCTCACATGTCCTTCGGGACGTGCATGCGTGCGTAGCAACGTGTGCGTGGACACCGCGATCGTCAGGACATGCGCAGGGCGCGCGGACGGCGCTGTATGCAATGTCCGCGACGTTGGTGAGGGCATGTGCAACGACGGTTTGTGTTTGATCGGAACGTGTGGTGATGGCGTCATCAACGCGATCGATGCGTGTGATGGCGCCGAGCTTGGAGGAAGGACGTGCCTCGACTTCGGCGCCGGATCCTATGAGGGCCTCACGTGCGCAGCGGACTGTTCGTTCGACACGAGCGGATGCACCGCCCATTGTGGCGACGGAATCAAACAGGAGCTCGAGGAGTGTGACGGCCAAGACGTTGGCGGAGAGAGTTGCATCTCGATGGGGTTCTACGCGGGAGACATCGTTTGCTCCAATGCCTGCACGATCAACGTCGGAGACTGCTCGGGTAGGTGCGGTGATGGCGTCGCGAACGGGCTCGAGCCGTGCGACGGCCTCGATCTCCAAGCCGAGACATGCGACGGGCGCGGATTCTTGGGCATGGTCTCGCCGATGCGGTGTTCGCCCACGTGCGCCCTCTCGCCGATGAGCTGCTTGTGCGGCGACGTGCATTGCACTCCGAACACGCAGCGCTGCGTGTTGTCCGGATCCATCTACTCCTGTGAGGCCGTATGATGATGCACCTGCTCGTCGTCATCGCGCTCGCCGCAGGGTGCGTACAGAGCAATTCGACTCGCTGCGGGAGCCTCGTGTGTGCCGAGGGAACGACCTGTGCCCCTGCCGGCGACGAACGGTGCTTCGATACCGATCTCGTCGAAGCGTGCCACGCGAGGAATGATGGCGACACGTGCAACGTCGCGGGACTTCCATCCGGGACGTGCGAGAGAGGTGTCTGCCAGTCGAGCCGCTGCGGTGATGGTCGCGTGACCGGCGCCGAGGAGTGCGATGCCAACGACTTCGATGGCCGCACCTGTCAGGCGCTTGGTTTCTACAGTCGCGCTGGCCTGGCGTGTACGGCCGATTGTCGCTACGACACAACGGCATGCGTCGGTCGCTGTGGCGATGGCGTGAAGAACGGTCCCGAGTTATGCGACAGCGCCGACATGGGAACGTCGACGTGCTTCGATGCCGGGTTCTATGCGGCGCCAGGGCTCGCGTGCAAGCCCGACTGCACGTTCGATGTCGTCGCGTGTCGTGGCGGTCGATGTGGCGATGGAGCGATCAACGGGCTCGAGCAGTGCGATAGCGCGGCTGCCCTCACGCAATCGTGCGGCAGCCTCGGCTACTTGAGCGCGATGAGCGGCCTGTCGTGCTCGACCAATTGCACGTACACGAGCAACAGCTGCTTGTGCACGGGTGCTACGCGGTGTGGCGCGTGGACGCAGCGTTGCGACTGCCCGAAGACCGGCGGATGTGGCTGCGTCGCTGCCATGTGAGATGAGACCACGACGTTGAGATGAGGGATCTCGAAGCCTCGATCCGGAGGTACTTGGCAACGTTTCACCCGGGCGGTCGCGCGGCCATCGCGAAGCTGTCGCCGACGACGAACCTATGGACCGAGGTCAGCTCGCTGACGATGTTGCAGCTCGTCGCGTATCTCGAGCAGAAGTTCGAGATCCAAGTACGGCCCATCGACTTCGCGCCCCAGAACTTCTCGACGATCGCCGCGATCACGAAGTTCGTCGCTTCGCGCCGCTCGCCACAACTCCCGTGACACCGGCACGGGAGTCAACGCAGCAGCGCGACGAGGTCGCGGAAGTGATCGAGCGACTCGGGGTTCGCCAGGCTGCCGATGTTGGCGACCGTCTCGCCATGCATCGCCTGCCGCACCGCGACCTCCGCTTTCTTTCCGGTCTTGGTGTACGGGATCGCAGGCACCGCGATGATTCGTGCCGGGACATGAAGCGCCGATGCGCCACGGAGAATCGCGGTGCGGATCGCCTTCTCGATCGTGCCCGCGAGCTGGCGACCCGCCCGAAGTTGAACGAACAAAATGATCCGGACGTCCTCGTTCCACGCCTGTGCCGCGGCGACGCAGTCCTCGATCTCCTCCATCGATTCGAGCTGCCGATAGATCTCGGACGTGCCGATCCGGTGTCCGCCGGGCTTGAGCACGCTGTCGGACCGACCGTGGATCACGAACCCACCGTGCTCCGTCGTCTCGGCGAAATCGCCATGGTGCCATGCGCCGGGGTAGCGCTCGAAGTACGTCGCGAGGTAGCGACGGCGATCCGGATCCGCCCAGAACCCGACCGGCTGCGACGGAAACGCGGCGGTGCAGACGAGCTCGCCTTTCGTTCGCTCGATCGCGCGGCCGGCGTCGTCGAACACCGCCGTGCTCATGCCGAGCGCCGGCGCTTGGATCTCGCCGCGGTAGATCGGGCTGCTCGGATTGCCCGTGACGAAGCACGCGTTGATCTCGGTGCCGCCGGACAGCGAGATCAGGGCGACATCGCGCTTGATCTCCTGATAGACATAGTCGAACAGCGACGGCGAGAGCGGCGAGCCCGTCGACAGCACGGTGCGTAACGTCTCGAGCGAGTGGGTTTCGCAAGCACGAACACCGGCTGCTCGGATCTGCGCGAGGTAGGCGGGCGATACCCCGAGGTGAGTCAGCTGTTCGGCGTCCGCGAGATCGAACAAGCTCGTCGGACGCGGCCGCACCGGCGAGCCTTCGCGGATCACGATCGTGGCGTCCGCTGCGAGCGCGATCGCGACCCAGTACCACATGTTCCACCCAGTGCTCGTTTGGTAGAAGTAGCGGTCGTTCGCGCGTACGTCGTAGTGGATCCTGTTCTCCTTCGAGAGCTGGAGCAGCATCCCGCCGGTGTTGTGCACGATGCATTTGGGAAGACCGGTCGTCCCCGACGTGTAGAGCACGAACGCCGGCGCGTTGAACGCTTGGCGATCGAAGCGAAGCACGTCTCGCGACCCGAGATCAGGAAAGCCGGGCGACGCGACGATGACGTGGCGCACGGACGGCAAGCGTTCGCAGAGCTCGCTCGCGTTGCTCGCTGTACTCACGAACATCACGACGGGCCCGATTTGCCCGAACCGGTCCACGATCGCCGTGATGCCGAGGTCGCGATCGCAGAGCGACCAGATCGCGCCGATGCTGTTGGCCGCCAGCATTGCGACGATCGCTTCGGGAATGTTGGGCAACACACCGACAACGCGATCGCCAGCGACCACGCCGAGTGCGCGCAGCTCGGCCGCAACGCGCGCGACGGCGTCTGCGAGCTCGGTCGATGTCAGCGTGTGTCGCGAGCCATCCGCGGCGTGAGCGATGATCGCCATGCGATCGTCGCGACGCCGAACGAGGTTCTCCGCGAACGAGAGTCGCGCATCGGGAAAGAACTGAGTGTCTGCCATGCTCGCGCCCGCTTCGAGCACTCGTTCGCCGCGTTCGCCGATGATGCCGAGGAACTCCCAGAGCAATGGCCAGAATTGCTCGGGCTCGCGACAGGACCATGCGTGCAACGCGGCGTAGGAGCCGAGGTCGGCTCCGTAGCGCTCCGCGGCGAGCCGCCAGAACGCGACGAGCTCCGAGGCGCCAACGCGGTCTGCCGAGGGCTGCCACAGCGGCTGCATCGAGCGAAAGCGTACTACCAGTGGCCGCGGCCCACGTGCTGCGCGTACCACAGCGCGAAATACACGACGTTGAACAGCGCGATCGCGAGGATGGCCTTGGTGCGCGACATGGGCGGCGGGCGCGTCGGTGCGATACCGGCCGTCGGCACGATGATCAACGTCCACAACACGAAGAAGCCGGCCACCCGGACCGGATCGAGGTAGTAGCGCAGTGGATCGTGCGGCGCGATCGTGAGCGACATCGGAACGAGGACGTCGTGCAACAAAAACGAGCCGACGAGGATCGCGACATACGCGGAGATGATCGTCGCGACACGCGGCGAGAACTTGGTACGCAGGTGCCCGAGGAGCGGGTAGTAGAACAACGACAGCACCGCATCGCGTACGTAGTAGTTGAAGCGACGGAAGAACTCGGCGAACGAACGTGACAAAAACGGCGCGTCGAACCCGGACCGCAGGTTGAACCCGAGCAAGCGAAACAGCGCGATCGCGAGGAAGATCGTGAACGTCATGCGCGCGTAGACGTGAACAAACGTGATCGCGACCTCGACCGCGTAGTAGGCCTGCCGCTCCGCGAGCACACCGAGTTGGGGCGTCGCCACAGCGACGAGGAGCGCGTAGCCGGCGAGCCCAGCCGAGCGCTTCAACAGTGACAAGGGCATCTCCGGGCGGATCGCTGCGGCTAGCTGGCGCGGTGAGATCGGTTGAAAGAATGGGACGATCAAGCGAGGAGGTGCGAGCAGGTAGAACGCGTCCGAGCGCGCGGTCGTTCGCTCGGCTTCCGGTTCCCGTGCGCGCTCGACGATCAGGTAGATGGCCGAATAGAGCTGACCCGTCCACAGCATCATCACCAGGATCGTCGCCACCTGCGCGTCTGTCCCGAGCCAGTAGACCCGCGCGACAGGCAGCGCGGCCCACGCGACACCGACGATCGCGATTCGCAGGGGGACCGAGCCAGGTGCGCGCGCGACGCCGATGACGAAGGCGACAAATGCGAACACCAGCAGCGACCACGCACCAAGCACGAGAGGCGCGATCACCAGCGCGGAGACGAGGAGGATCTCGCGTCGCCACGTCGTCGGAGCGAGTGCACAGACAAACGCGCTCGCTGCGACAGCGATGTAGGCGGCGAGTTGCTGCGACTCGCCGGCCATTCGCAGCAGGGACGGGTTCCACCCGCGCTGATCGAGCCAGTACAACAACGCGAGGAACACGGATACGAGCGCCGCGGCTGCGAACGCCCGTCTCGAATGCGACGGCCACCGCATTGGGCATATAGTAGCTCATCGGTGCCGCTGCAAAGACGACCGTTCTGAGCCATCGCAACCACTTCCGCTTTGGTTACGACGGGCGATGGTTCGAGCCGCGCGCGACGCCCGAGGATCGCTGGTGCGTTCAGTACGGGCCGTGCGAGCGAGCGCCCGCCGACTGGCGTAGCGAGTGTATCGAGACCGCACGCCGGCTCCGAGGCGCGACAGAGCTGCCGCTGTGGGTGCTCGCGTCGGGCGGCATCGATAGCGAAGTGGTGCTGCAGTCGTTCGTGTTCGCCAACATCCCCGTGACGGCCGCGATCCTCCGCTTCTCCGACGGGTCGAACTTCCACGACATCCGCTACGCGATCCGGTTCTGCGAGACGTACCAGGTGCCGTACCGCCTACTATCGCTCGATATCGAGACGTTCCTCGCGAACGACGCGCTCGCATATGCGGAGCGTACGCAATGCGTGCACGCGATGTTGCTCGCGACGATGTGGGCAATGGATCAGGTCGACGGCTTCCCGATTCTTGGCAGTGGCGAGTGCTACCTCGTACGCGGCGGCACCGATCGCGCGACGCGCGGTCTGCCCGATCACGTGTGGGGCATGCACGAGAAGGAGCGGATCGCGTCGTGGTTTCGCCACCTGGTCGCGACGCGGCGCGACGGCTGCGCGGGCTTCTTCCAATACACGGCCGAGTGCATTCTCGCGTTCCTCGTCGATCCCGAGGTCGCCACGCTGTGTACGGGCCGGGGTGATCCGGCCGTGACGAATACCGCCACGGTGAAGCACGAGCTGTACCGTTCGCACTTCCTGCTCGAGCCACGACCCAAGTACCACGGCTACGAGAACGTCATGCATGCGGTCACGCCCCTCGCCATGGAGCTCCAACGCAGATATCACCAGCACGACGCCATCGCGTGCACGCCCTACCAAGAACTGCTCGTGCAGCTCGCACCTCCCGCGACCGACCATCGATGCCATGTCGAGTAGACCCGCCGCCGCCGACTTCATCCGCGCGAATATCGCCGTCCACGGGTTGCTCGGATCGGCGGTGCGCGTGCCCGAGGACACGCCGTGGCAGCCGCTCCCCACGCCGACGTTCGAGCTCACGCGTGACAATCACCACTCGTTTGGATTCGACGGCGTCGCGTTCGGACGGCGCCGTACCTTCTCGGCCACGTATTGGGTCGAGTTTGGGCGCCCAGCGCGCCCACCGGGTGATCTGCGCACCGAGCTACGCGCGGCGCTGATGGGAATCCGCGCGCAGCACGCAGCGCTTTCGATCGGCTGCACCGGAGGTATCGTCGCCGAGGTGATCGCCGCCGAGGCGATGGCGATGGGGGTTCCGCTCGACGGCATCGCGCTCGATCTCGAGGGTCACGGCGCACCGCACGGGAGCATTTCGGTCGCCAAAACCCGGCACCGCGTGAGCTGGGAGGAATTCACCGCGTTTGCCATGCACGTGGCCCACGAGGAAGGATGCGGTGATGCATTCCATGCCCTCGATGCGATGCACGCCACGTTCGGGGATGCGACGCACCTGTTCTCGCGGGGCACGCTCGCGCTTGTTCGGCACTCGCACGATGCCGCATTCGCGTCGGACCGCGCACCGGTGACGTGGGCCGTCGCGAGTTACGAGCAGGCGACCTGGGTGCATCGCTGGCTTCTCGGCAATGGACGCCGCGGCATCCCCCACGTGTTGCTGTGGACTCCCGAGCTGGTCGCTGCCGTCGTCGACGCTCCCACCTGGCGCCGCTATATCGATCCTGCAGCGCCGCCGCCGCCGCCACGGCTCGCGCACGTCGTGCTGCGCGAGACCTATCCCGAGATCGCTGTCCATCCGTTCGAGAGCCGATACGAAGACGGAGTCGTCCTGCGTCGAAAGCTACAAGCGCTTTCGGGCCGAATGCGCAGCGTCCTGCGCGGCCGACGCGCGACGCACTACACGCCGTTCGACCGCTTCGCGCGCCATCTCGGTGTCCAGTACGACGCGACCTTCACCGATCCCACCTATGGACGGAACGAGGCCCGATGACACGCGATCGCGATCGGCTGAGCTTCGAGCTCGTCCCGTTCTCTCGATGGCGGCGCGAGATCTCGGTGCTGTGGCACATGACTGCGAGGTCGCAGTTCATCGGTCCGATGATCAACGGGTACGGTCAGGTGCAATACGCCGGGCGAGAGCTGTTCGAGCGCGTGTTGTGCTTTCCGTGGGTAGCCAGCATCGACGGCAGTGCGGTCGCATGGACGTCGACATTCAACGTCTCGGATACCGTCGTGCGCGTGCGCGGGATCTACGTCCTGCCCGAGTATCGCAGTCAGGGCATCGGGCACCGCATCGTCGCCCATGCTCTCGCGCAGTGGCCCGCACCGTGGGAGCGCGCACTCCTGTATGCGCGAGCATCGAATGTGGCGCGCTACCAACGCTGGGGTTTCGAACGCATACCAGGCCACGAGCCGCGCGTATGGGCGGAAGGCAACGCATTCGGCGCCAACGAGATCGTGCTCATGCGGAAGCACCTCCGAGCCGCGCCAGGTACGTGACACACGCCCGCGCTTCGGCCGGGAGCTCGTGCTCCGTGGCGGTCCTCACGATGTGGACGGGGCCGTCGGGTCCCGGCAGTCGTTGGGCGAGGTCGGCCAGTCGCGCAGCGAATCGCTCGACCAACGCGGCCGGCGGGCTCGCGCCCGCGATCGCCACCGGTCCCACCGCACAACGCATCACGCGTGCAGCGCCTCCGGCGCCTTCCGCGACGATAACGACCTGGAGCCACGCACCGGCGAGCGTTCGGCCGGTGCGGCGCTCGACCAGTGCGATGTAGCGTCCCGCTGCGTCGTTGCGTGCGGACTCGAACCACGGCGCGAGCGCGACGTCGGCGATCGAGACATCTGCGTCGAGATCGGCGGCGGGCACCAGCCGATCGTCGTCGGTCGCGACGGAGTTGGGGAACGCCGCCGCCCAGCGCCGCACTTCACGTGCGAGCGTCGCGCGATCGATCTTGTCGAGGCTTCCGCGTGGGAGCACGGGGCGCGGCAACCACCATCGCGGGACCTCGTCGGCGCGCAAGCGGCTGTGTGCATCGGCCACGAGCGCCGGCAGGTCGACACCGGGCGCGGGCTCGTAGACCACGGCCGGCACCTCGCCGAGCGTCGGATCCGGCGTACCGATGACAGCGAGGGTAGCGCGAGTCGCGAGCGCGTTCTCGATGAACGGCGCGCTCGTGCTGCGGCCGCCGACTTTGATCAGCTCGCTAAGGCGCGCGCCGAGGACCAAGTAGCCATCCGCATCGAGCTTGCCGCGATCCCCCGTCCACAGCTGCGCGTTGTGAAACCGACGCTGGAGCTCTGGCGGCGCGTCGAGGTAGCCGTCGGGCTCGTCCCAGACAGGGAGTTGCACGACGACATTGCCCCACGTCTGGGCCGGCTGCACGCGCCCGGCCGCATCGCGGATCGTCACGCCACGCGACAAGGAAGGCCGGCCGACCGAGTGGAGCTTTGAGCTCCCGCCGGGCAACCAGAGCGCTGTCACCACGCCGGTCTCGGTGAGGCCGTATATTCGGCCGACGCGAGCGTCGGGGGCACGTTGGGCGAGCGCCGCGATCGTGGTGGCGTTGATCGGCGCGGCGCCAACACCGATCTGCCGGAGCCCACCGAGCTCCCTCTCGCTCGCGAGTGCAAAGTGCACGTGGGTGGGCGTAAGGTTGATGCGCTCGATCCCGAGCGATAGCGCGACGTCGAGGCCCCACACGAACGGCGTCTCGACGAGCACGCAGCTGCCGCCGCGATACAGCGTCATCACGAGGTCCTTGAATCCAAACGACGTGGACAACGGCGCCGCGATCCCCGCGCATGCCGGCGGCGAGTGGTGTGCCTGGGCGAGCGCGAGATCGAACCGCAGTCTGGCCTCGCTCCAGACCACGGCCTTCGGTGTCGCCGCGGAACCCGAGGTGTAGAGGACGAGCGCGATCCGTGGATCGCGTGCGATCGGGGCGTCCGGACGATCGAGCGCTTCGGCCGCCGTGATCACCGCCTTGGGCCGCAACGTGTCGAGGATCGGGGCGAGCCTGTCCGGATCGCGTGGCTCGACGACGGCGGTGATCGCGCCGGCAAGCGCGGCCGCACACGCAGCGGACACGGCGCGGATGCCGCGGTCGACGGCGATGGCGATGACGTCGCCGGGCACGAGGGCAAGCTCGACGGCGAGCTGGTCGGCGCGCTCGACCAGCTCGCCATACGTCCACCATCGCCCGTCGGTGTGCACCGCGTGTGCGGTTGGCCGCGTACGCGCGTGATCGCGCAATCGATCCCCGAGAGCGCTCATGCGGAACCGCGCGCGAGGTCATGCAACAGCACGAGGTACTCCGCGTGCCACGCAGCGACGGTCGCCTCGTCGAACCGATCGCGCTGAAAGTCGAACTGAACCGCGAGTCCGCGCGAGGACGTGATCGTGCGGAGCATCAGCTCGTATGGCACCACGGACATCCGGACGCCGCGCACCGCTTCCACGGACAGTTCTCCGAGTCGCAACTCGGGCGCCGGGGGGTGGTGATTGAGGACCACATCGAACAGCGGGTGCCGGAATGGCGAGCGCGCAGGATTGACGTCGGCGACCACGCGCTCGAAGGGTAGCTCGGCGTGCGCGAGCGCCGCGCGCGCTGTGGCACCAGCACGGCGAACGACTTCGTTCGCGGCTAGATCGCCTGCGAGGTCACAGCGCAGAGCGAGCGGGTTCAGGAACAGACCGAACGCCCCACGCGCCTGTGGAACCTCGCGCCCGCCATGAATCGTTCCGACGACCAGATCGGTTGCGCCGGTGACGCGGTGCAAAAGCATGTACGCGGCCGCGAGCATCACCGAGAACATCGTGACCTGCTCACCCGACGCCAGCGCACCGAGTCGGGAGAGCACGTCGAGCCCGATCTGCCCGCGCACGTGCCCGGCCGTGCCGTCGGGCCACCCACGTCGCGGCGTGCGAAGGGGTAGGTCGAGCGGCGTTGCCCCCGCGAGCGTGGCGCGCCAGTACACGCTACTGGCGGCGCTGCCCACGGTTCGACGCTGCCACAACGCAAGGTCTGCGGCGTTGATCAGCTGCGGCGCGAGCTCGGGCCGGTCCTGCTCGTAGAACACATGCAGCTCGTCGAACCACAGTTGAACCGACAACCCGTCGGCGACGAGATGATGCACGGCGAACAGAAGGACGTACGACGTCGGACCGACCTTGACGAGTGTCGTGCGCCATGGCGGGCCGGACTCGAGCGCGAACGTGTGGTCGCGATCCTCGTCGAGGGTCGCTCGGAGTGCGACATCTCGTTCCGTCGGTGGTAGTCCCGAGAGGTCCACGTCGCGGTGAGCGCGCGGGCACGTCGGCACGACGCGTTGCGCGAGCACCGGTCGCGTGGTGAACACGGTGCGCAAGGCGCCGTGGCGAGAGGCGACCTGCCGGATCGCGCGCTCGAGGCGATCCGGATCGAGCGCGCCTTCGATGTGGATGGCCGATCGCAGCGTCGGCTGCGGAGCCAGCGGCGTCATGGAGTGCGAGAACCACAGGCGCTCTTGGGCAAAGCTCGGCGCCACCCACCGATCGCCGGCCAGTGGTGTGACCCGGCTCGTCGGGTTTGTGCGGAGCGCGGCGTGAAGCCACTCCGCCTGTGCGGCAACCGTCGGTCGCTCGAACAGCGTGGTGAGCGGGACGTCGAGACCGAAGCGTTCGCCGAGGCGCGCGCCGAGCTGCGCGGCCGTCAGCGATTCACCGCCGGCCGCGAAGAAGTCGTCTTCCGCGCCGACACGGCGGCCGAGGATCAACTCCCATTCGCTTGCCACCGCGAGCTCGAGGTCGCCAGCGGGTGCGCGCGATGCACACGCGACCTCCAAGATGGGCGGCAGGGCGGCGCGATCGATCTTGCCGGTGGGGCCCAGTGGCAACGTGGGCACGGATGCCATGAGGGTCGGGATCCACGGCTCCGGCAGCTGACCACGCAGAAACCGACGTAGCGCCGGAGCGTCGAGCGGTGCACCGTGCCGGCATACGATGTGAGCAGCGAGTCGCTCGCCTTGGACGGTGACAGCGACCGCGGTGACGTCGGCGTGCGCCAAGAGCGCGTGCTCGACATCTGCTGGGTCCACGCGCACGCCGCGAACTTTGATGCGGTCACTCGCCCGCCCGAGAAAGTCGAGGATGCCGTCGTGGCGCCACCGACCTCGGTCGCCCGTTCGGTACATGCGCTCCCCCGAGACGAACGGATCCGGCACGAACACACGTCGGGTGTCTGCGCTGTCCCCGAGATAGCGCGTCGAGATGCCTACGCCGGCGGCGCACAGCTCGCCGGCAACGCCGATGGGCACGAGTTCTTGAGCGTCGTCGAGCACGTAGATCCGGGTGTTGGCGATCGGCGTACCGATCGGCGTCCGCACCGGATCGACCCCTGTCACTTCGTACGCCGCAACCTGATCGGCGGTCTCCGAGGCGCCATAGAGGTTGATCAGCCGCTGGCCAGGGCGAGCTGC
>JBJXGN010000014.1:0-8860 GCA_046160585.1 Kofleriaceae bacterium | reverse complement strand
AGCGCCTGCTGCTCGCTGAGCGTGTCGGGTTTGCCGAACGGCATGTGCGCTCGCACGAGGAACGCGAGTTGCGGCACCGAATACATCGCGGCGCCTCGCGTGAAGCTGCGATCGCCCCATAGCGCTGAAGTTCGAGGGCGCGACTCGCCGGCGCGGTACTCGCCTTGTCCTGGCCCGTCTTTGCTGTGACAGCTGCTGCAACTGTTCGTGTAGAGGGTTCTTCCGCGTGTCGTGTTGGCGGTCATGTTCATCCAGTCCGCCGTGAAGAACGCCCAACTGTGGCCGGGGAGGTTGACCCAACCCGGACCCTTCAGGCTCGGGTCGGTCACACCGTCGGCGATCCACTCGAGGTACGCCGTGATCGCGTTCATCACTTGGCCGTTCTTCGGGGGAACCTGCGTGTTGCCCATGCAGTTCTTGAAGCAGTCGAGTACCGAGTCGCGGAGATCGCGCTTGTAGTCGAACGGGCGGAAGTACGGCAGCGACGCGTATTTGTCGGGCGACTGGTAGAACGGCATGCCGAACGGAACCTGCCCGCCGCTGAAGTGACAGCTCGAGCACGCGTTGCTCGACGCAGCGTATGGCGAGCCGTCGGGAAACTTCACCGTACCGTCCGGGCCGAGCGTGCTGGACGTGTGATGCACGTACTCGTATCCCTCACGAACGAGCGCCGGGGCGCTGCCGATGTTTCGGCACTCGTAGAAGGTCGACATCGCATCGCAGTCAGGTCGCACTGTCTTGCCGTCGAACCCCAACGAGCTACTTAGCTCCTCGACGTCCGTCGAATACGCGTCCTGCGCGTCATCGGGAAGACATGCGGCTATCCAAGCGACTCCCGCCAGTGTCACGGCGCCAAGTAATGTGGATCGAGTCAGCATCTACGACCTCCTGCTCGCCAAGAGTCCGGGTCGCAGCGAAAGGATTCGGCCGAGCGGCGAGATTCGCTCTCGCGCTCATGCGATCACTGCGAACGCCGTTCGCTCGTCGCAACGACGGAACGGTCCGTTCTATCGCCGGTACCCTTCATCCTCGATCTCGTCCAGCCGCGCGGAGCACGTGTAGCGCGTCGACCGCCCCAACAAGAGACGCTGCGCCATCTTCGAGGCACCGATCGAGCGGCGCAGGCGGCGCATCGCGGCGGATTGCTCCGACTCGCCACCGAGCAAGCGTCTTGCCCGATACGCGACCACCGGATCTTTGTGAGCGCAGAGCGAATCGGCCAGGGTCATGCCGTCACATCCAGAGCGAGCCGGTGGGGAAGCAGGATCTCGGAGAGAGCAATCACGATCGGGTCGATGGGCTTCATCACCCAGCGATTCTCAGGTGGGAGCAGGAGCTCGCTCATCGGTCCTTCAGTCTCCCATGGCGATCATGCACGACGAGTAGTTCATCGACCACGATGACGACTGCGTGTTCCCGATTAGAATCGCGCCACGATGACGGCTTCGCGCATTCGGCTCCAGTACGACCGGCTCTCTCCTGGCGAGATGATCGAACGTGTTCGTGCGTTCGCCGACGCGATGGCCTCGCGACGTAGCGTACGCGAGTTCTCCAGCGAGCCGTTTCCCGCCGAGATCGTCACCGAAGCGATTCGTGCCGCCTCGAGTGCTCCGTCGGGAGCGCACCAACAACCGTGGACGTTCGTTGTCGTCACCGATCGAGACGTGAGAGCGCGGATTCGCGATGCCGCAGAAGCCGAGGAGCGCAAGAGCTGGGAGGGCCGCATGCCGGAGGACTGGCTCGCGGCACTCGAGCCGCTCGGTCTCGACTGGCACAAACCGCACCTGACGGATGCGCCCGTACTGATCGTGGTCTTCGCGCAGCCGTGGGGCGTCGTCGACACAGCCGACGGGCCGCAGCGGGTGAAACACTACTACGTCGACGAGTCGGTCGGCATCGCGGTCGGTCTACTGCTCTCTGCACTCCACCTCGCCGGGCTTGCCACGCTCACCCATACGCCGAGCCCGATGGGATTCTTGCGAGAGATCCTCGATCGTCCCGCCAACGAGCGGGCCTTCCTCGTGATCCCGGTCGGCTACCCAGCGACCGATTGCACGGTTCCGGATCTTCGCCGGAAATCGGTCGAGACAGTCATGGTTCGTCGCTGAGCGGACGAGATCGTCTCACCGCCTCGAGTACGTCTGCGAGCTCGCGTTCGCGTGCGCTCGGTGAACCCGGGAACACGAGGAGGGAGCGTCGTGGATGCGTTCGACGACGATCCACGTGCGTCCGTTCTTCTGCACGCGAGAGACGCGATAGAGATAGCCATCGGCCCCGCGCACGGTCACGGCGTCCTCGAGCTCGCGGTCACCTGTGACGGAGTCGTCGTGGGCCTCGTCGGTGTCGCTGTAGGGCTCCGACGTCGGCTCCACGTCGTCGTCGGCGTCCGCGAAGGGGTCGGGCTCCGACTCCACGTCGATGTCAGGGTCGGCCTCCACGTCGACGTCGGACTTTGGATTCATGTCGAGATCGAGATCCGGATCCATGTCGCGCTCCGGCTCGACGTCTGCGTCGGGCTCGGGATCTCGATCGCGTCCACCGCGGAGACCCACCGCGGCCGCGAGCTTGCGAAACGAGTTCTGCGTGCGGGCACCATCGCCACACTCGCGCTTGCCATACTCGCCGCACGGCATGTCGAGGTCGAGGATGCGCGCGGGGCCGCACCCCTCGAGGTAGCTCATGATGTCGCCGCACTTGTACGTGTGGTCGAGGCCCATCGCGTGCGCGGACTCGTGCACGGCGACCTCGCACACGTTCTGAACGTCGCGCTCTCCGGTGCCGACCTTGGAGAACACGTGGACCACGGCCGTGCGCAGTACGCTGCCGGGCAAATAAGGCGCGATGCCGTTGTGGGTTCGATCGTCGAGCCCGAGCTGAGACGCCCGCCCTCCGACCACCACGGTGATGTAGTCGCCGGTTCGCGGCTTCTCGTCGACCACGTCGATCGCGAACGGTGCGTAGTGCTTTGCGACGCACGCTCGGATCGCGGACCACGCGCGAGCGCCACCGCCGAACGGTGGGATCGCGTCGCCATCGTCGAGCGCGCGACCGCCCCCGTCGAGGAACACCGTGACTCCCCGCGGAGCGGCTTCGGCCGCACTGGAAGCAACGACACCGACGCACACCAGCGCGAGTAGCTTCAAGAGCATGGGTTCGGGGCCGTGCGTCCGACGTGCCATCGGTCAAGTGCGAGCAATCGGTGCCTCGCGTGTGGAACGGCCTGCGATTCCAGCAGACGCACCTGCAATCGCTGCAGATCGTCGCTCGCCTCGAAGGTAAGCCCCACCACGAGGGTCACCTCGCCACCGACGATCGCGTCGCCATCACCCCGCCCAGCTGCCCGGGGACGTGGAACGTCATGGGCTCGACGTCGATCATCGTCGACGATGGTCGCGAACGCGCGCGGGCTTCTTCGTACGAGTTGGCGGCGAGGGCCGCACGTCGATGGTGATCGAGCCGCGTGGCACCTCCACGGTGACGCCCGCCGGGACGATCACGGTGGTGGCCGGAGCCACGACCGTCGTCGATGGCTGGCTCGTCGTCGTCGACGATGTCGTGGTGGTTACGGTCCTCGTCGTCACGGTCGGTGCTTCGAGGACTGGCGCGCGCACCACCACGTCGCCGCCCGTGTCACCGAACTGCGTGGAGTCGACCCAGCCGCCCTTGCGCCACTGCCAACTCCAGCTCTCTTGGACCCAGATCCAGACACCCGCCTCCCAGCGCGCTCCATCGAACGGCGCGGTGCCCGCGACCTCGACGATCATGTTCGGGCGGGGCGGGCGCAGGCGTGCACCCGCGGCGACGAGGTAGCCAGCCAGCTGTGCGCGCACGGACAGTGCGATCCGCAGCTCGTGTTGCTCGCGTTCGCGACGCTCGCGAGCCACGCGCTCGTTCTCGATCTCGATCCGTCGCTCGCGTTCGCGACGCTCGCGAGCCAGGCGCTCGTTCTCGATCTCGATGCGTCGCTCGCGTTCGACGCGCTCGATCTCGATGCGCCGCATGCGTTCGACGCGCTCGATCTCGATGCGCCGCATCCGCTCGACGCGCTCCACTTCCATCCGCGCGAGACGATGCGGATCGGCGTTGCACGTTCCGACGAGCCACGCGACGTACGCGCCGCGCACGCGCAGCGCCTCCGAACGCTCGCGCTCGATGATGAGGATCCGGGTGCGCCGTTCCTCCTCGATGATGCGGGTCCGCTCGAGGCGCTCCCTCTCGACGATCACCATGCGAGCGCGCCGCTCCTCCTCGAGGATGCGGGTCCGCTCGAGGCGTTCCCTCTCGACGATCACCATACGAGCGCGCCGAGCTTCCTCTTCCTTGGCCTCGCGTGCGAGACGCTCGTTCTCCATCGCGATGCGTCGAGCTTCGAGGGCCGCGTTTCGCTCGGCCTCGAGCCGCGCACGTCGCTCGCGCTCGGGCGCCTCGGACTCCCACTTGAGCCGCGCCTCGGCTTCGAGCCGCAACCGATTCTCCTCCTCGCGCCGCTCGCGCGCGATGCGCTCCTCCTCGCGACGGCGCGCCTCCTCGGCGATCCGCCGCTCGCGCGCATGTTCGTCGGCACCGAGCGCGACGAGCCGCGTCCGCACGCGCATTCGCGCATCGATCGCCGTCGTGTTCTGCGCGGCGACTCGCTCCTGCTTCTCCGCCCGCAGATCGCGAATGCGATCGACCGCGATCGTTCCACCGACGGGATCGATCGCCTTCGTGCTCAGCGTGCACTCACCGTCCTGCGCGGTTTGCACGTGAATCGCCGTCGTGTACGAACCTGCACCGACATCGCCGTACGGCAGCTCGTGAATCTGCTGGATCGCTTGCTCCGCGACCACCTCGCCACTGGGCGCCCGCGCTTCCGCGCTCACGGTCGTCGCCGGCCCCTGGACCTGTACCGCTGCGCCGGCATGCGCACCGATCACGTTCGTGACGGTGGCGAGGCGATGCCGGTCCTGCTCGACCATGCGCTGGAGCTCTGCCAGCCTGCGCGTCCGATAGCTCTCGAACGTCTCGCCTGCCACGCCCGCACGTTCGACGCTCGGACATCGCAGCGTCCACTCGACGATCTGCGCGCGCGGGACATCGAACCGCATCGCGAGCTGGTAGTTGCCGCGGGCGAGCGTGACCGATCCGCCGTTGCCGAGCGGGACGACACCCACGTGCTCGGTCTTGAAGCGAGAGGCACCACACCCCACGAGGGCGATCGCGAGGTAAACGAAGGAGCGCATGCCGCGGCCGGTTGCAAAGCGTCAGCCACTGGCCCCGTCTTTGCGATGCCCTCGGTCATGCCCCTTGTTTCGCTTCGAATTGCCCCCGATCGTGAACATGCAATCACTGGTCGGCGGCACACTGTCATTTCGCGATTACTGTTTTCCCTGTCCCTGGCGGCCTGCGGTGGCGGCGGCAGCAGCACGACCAAGGACACTTACACGCGGGCAACCGACGTCCAGGGCGAGTGTTGCGAGCACCTGAAGGGTGACCCGCGGGCCCAGTGCCTCCAGCAGGTCATTCGCGTGGAAGATACCGGTGCGGCCAAGACCGCCGTGAACCAGCAGACCTTTGCGTGCGTCGTCGACCACTTCACGTGTGACCCGTCGACGGGCCGACCGACACAGAGCTCCGCGCAAGAGCAGCTCGAGTGCATCCAGCAGCTCGAGGGCGGCACGACCGCCTCGCGCTAGCAGCGACGCGAGCTCGCCGACACGCCCTGTTGGCGTCGCGTCCTCGCGCGTGAAGAGTCACGGTTCGATCACGGTTCGAACGTGTGGAGTCCCATCGCGACGGGCGGATCGACGTATCCATCGAAGTCGTGAGGCGGCTGGAGCCCGTAGTTGCCCGTGTGGCGGAAGGCCGTGAAGCGATACGCCGGTGTCGAGCTCGCGAATTCACTCACGGGCACGAGGAGGAGGATCACCGAGCCGACGACGAGCAGTTGTGCGTCGGACTGTGCGACCTGGATGCTCGAACCCCGGGCGGTCGAGACCTTCGTGGTCCAGCCCGCGGACGGCGTGTAGAGCAGCTCGTACCAGCGATCGGTGTCCTTGAAGAAGTCGGCGGGATACTGCGCGAGTGGCGTGTAGTTGTTCGATGTATCCCCATCGGCGTCGAACACGAACGCGTATTGGTAGTGGTTCACGGGGTCCTGCGCCGGCAGCTCGCCCTTGAGCACCTGCGCGAAAGCGAAGTATTCGCCCGGTGGCGGATCGATCATCGCTGGCCTCGACAAGCTCGGTGTCCCGCGGAACGTGATTCCGAGCCGATAGCCCGACGTAGGAAACCCCAAGCGTAGCGCGAACGGCGGAGGCCTCGCCGAGGAGAGCACGACTCCCCCCGACGGTCGCGCTAGCGTGAACCTCGCGGCGACGCCTCTCACTCCCTCGGTGTGGTTTCCCGAGGGGGCTGCAGTGTTTATGGCGTTAGACAACAGGAGATTCGCGACGGTGATCGCATACGTGCTGCCACAGAACGCGAGCGAGGTTGCGACGAGCTCGAGCGCGAGCTGATAGATCGGATTCATGGCATCGACGTGGTCCGGGCACGTGGTGTTCGTCGCGCACGCCGAGTCGAGAGCGGGCACGTCGAGGGTCGCCACATCGCCAGCAACGGTAAACCTCGTACTGGACTCGAAGAAGCACAGGGTGCCTCTTGCGTTGACCCCTGCGATCGCGATCGGCTGTTCCGCTTGCTCTGCACTGATGCTCGTCGCGGTGGAGCAGTTTTCGCCCGTCCACAGCGCAGCATCTCCCTCTTCGAAGGTGTCGGTATCGGTCGTGGCGCTGTACGCGACGGCGCCGTTCTCGGTGGGCTCCGAGGGGTCGCACGGGTATCCACCGAAGGAGAGCGAGACGGGCAGGAAGGTTTGATCGCAACCTGCCATCGCCAGGACGATCGCCAACCCGAGGTGTCTCACGGCGCTTCCAGGGTGATCGTGTAGCTGCCCTGCATCGCCGCGCCGTCGTTGAAAACGACCAGGATGCCATCGTCGGCTGCCATCGCGTCCCTCGTGATCGCCATACAGCCACCCGTGGCGACCGTGCAGCACGGTTGTGGCGGAGTGGGCGACATGAAGCACCCACAACCCTGCTCACTTCCGAAGTTCCCACACCAGTTCACCGCCATGCCGGCGGTCCCGTTGAGGTTGATCCGGTAGTTGCCGGACGTGGGCGGAACGAACCGCCAGAAGTGCTGAGGCACCAGCGTGGACGAGTTGAGCGGAGCGAGCGTCCCGCCTCCCGTGTCGCCGACCGCGATGTCCGTCGGGCTTGCGAACATCAAGCTACCGGTCAGCCCGGTTCCCATATCCATGCCGCCGGCATCCGATCCGGAACCAGCGGCATCGATCCCGCTGCCTCCGCCATCATCGCCACAGGCCACGAGAACCACCAAGAGCCAACCGGACGTACGCATCATCGTCATCATCGATGATGTCTACGTCTCGCCTCGGGTTTTCTCCGTCAGCAGAAACTCAGCGGAGCGTCAGCGCGTGTGCTTCGCGAGCGATCGTCCCCCAGCCAGACGCCGTGGCCACCTCTGCGACGCGATGCGCCAGCACACGGTCGTCGCGGACGCGCGCGAGGTCTACCTGTGTACGCGCGAGCCAATACAGTGACCGCATTCTCTCGGCTTCCGCGATCGCGGTGACGAGCTCGGTGCCGGCCTCCTCGCGGACCTCTGCGGCCGCGAGAGCGATCGCGAGGTACCGGCGCATCGGACCGAGGTAAAGGCTCGCGCCACCCAGCACGAGATGACGATCGGTGTAGGGACGCAGCTCGTGGGCGAGGCGCTCGGCGAGCGCTGCCTCTCCGAGCCTTGCCGCGGCCTCGAAGAGAAACGCGATCATCGGCAGTTAGTTGAAGTGGCGATCGGCAGTCGCGAGCTGCGCCGCCACCTCGTGCACGACCTCGCGTGCGGAATCGGCGCGATCACTCTCTGCGTACACCATCGCGAGCGCTGCGCGCCAGATGCTTGGCTTGGGCACGATCTGATCCATGAGGCGCACGAAGCCTTCCATGTCGAGCAACCGGCCACGCTCGCGCAGAGGCAGCAGGAGCTGGATCGAACGCACGATGTCGGTCGTCGAGTCCCCGCCCGCGCGCCCTAGACGAAGCGCCTCGGCGGCCAACGTGTCCGCATGCTCGAAGTCTCCCTTGGCGAGCGCCACGACCACGTCGAAGCGGGCCGCGATGATCGAATCGTAGCCGTGCCCGAGGCGATGCGCACTCGCTTGATACGCGCGCACCTCACGCTCCAGTCCTTCGCCATCACCCGCGTGCATGAGATCCCACGTGACGCACAGCCGCGCGTCGTTCACGAGCGCGAGATCGTCCGACGCAGTCGCCCGCTTGAAGGC
This sequence comes from Kofleriaceae bacterium, assembly GCA_046160585.1. GTDB lineage: Bacteria > Myxococcota_A > Polyangia > Haliangiales > Haliangiaceae > JABFXX01. Next base: position 516 of record JBJXGN010000014.1, on the reverse strand, counting down.
CTCGCGCGAGGTCGCGACGAGCTCGACGATCGGCTCCGACTCCTGCGCGTTCCAGCGCAGCGCGACGAGCGCGCGCGACAGCAGCGCGTCATCACCGATCGCACGCGCACGCTCCACGGCGCGCTGCGCGAGCTCAAGGGCAGTCCTCTGCTCCGGCGTCTGACGGAGCGCGAGCGAGAGCTCGACATCGAGCCTCGCGGCCGTCGCTGGATCGTGCGGCCCCCACCGCTCCGACGCCTCGCGCAACAGAGCGACGAGCTGGAAGTCACCGAAGCCGCGTTGCGTGGCGCCGTACCCGAGGGCGCACTGCGTGATCAACGAACCGTCGCTGATCGCGCGCGCGAGCTTCGCCGCCTCGACGAAACACCCGATCGCCGGGCTCGCCTGACCGGCACACCGTAGCGCGTGACCCCGACGAACCAGGAGCCGTGCGACGTCCCGCGATCGATCTGTCGCGCCGTCGCCGGCTGCCGGTCCCCGCTCGCGCGCCGTGCGCGCTTGCTCGAAATAGACGCC
>JBJXGN010000013.1:0-14982 GCA_046160585.1 Kofleriaceae bacterium | reverse complement strand
GGTCGGCTCCGGTCTCGACGACAAGCTCCTCGCGTCGCTGACCGCCGAGCTGTCGAAGAAGCCGAAGTGGAAGCTGCCGTTTCCCAGGCCCGAGGCATCGAGCGATGCGATCTGGATCGCGCCCGAGCTCGTCGTGCAGGTGCGCTATCGCGAGTGGCCCGAGGATTCGTCGCTGCGCTTCCCCGTGTTCGAGCGACTGCGCCGCGACAAGAACCCGAAGGACTGCGGGATGCCAAAGCGCCGCACCGGCGAAGCGACTCCGCACATGGCGGGCGCGGCGACCAAAGAACCCGGGCCCGGCGACTCGCTCGAGCTGGTCGTCGATTCGCAGGTGCGCGAGCTGCGATTGACGCGCCTCGATAAGCTGTTGTGGAAGGACGACAAGATCACGAAGGGCGACTTGATCGAGTACTACCGGGCGATCTCGCCGTGGATGCTGCCGTACCTCCACGATCGACCGACGGTGCTCGATCGCTATCCCGACGGTATCGATGGCGAGCGCTTCTATCAGAAGGACATGCCCGATTGGATCCCGCCGTGGCTGCGCACGACGACCTTGTGGTCCGAGCACAGCCAGCGCGAGGTGCACTACGTGATGATCGACGACGCCGACGGGCTCGCGTTTGTCGCGAACCTCGCGTCGATCCCGATCCACTGCTGGGCCTCGCGCATCGGCCACCTCGAGCATCCGGACTGGACCATCGTCGATCTCGATCCGAAGAACGCGCCGCGCGAAAACGTCGTGCCGCTCGCGCTCGCGATCCACGAGCTGTGCGACGCGGTCGGTCTGCCGAACTACGTGAAGACCTCGGGGCAGTCCGGGTTGCACGTGCTCATCCCGCTCGGCGGCCAGCTGACGTTCGAGCAAGCGCGCACGCTGGCGTATTTGATCGGCCTGCTCGTCGAGCGCAAGCACCCGGACATGGCGACGACCAATCGCGCGCCGAGCCAGCGCGGCGGTCGCGTGTACCTCGATTGGGGACAGAATGCACACGGGCAACTGCTCGTCGCGCCGTACAGCGTGCGCCCGGTCGCGAGCGCGCCGGTGTCGATGCCACTCGTGTGGAGTGAGGTCGTGCCGGGGCTCGATCCGAAGCAGTTCAACATCCGCACCGCACTGGATCGCGTGTGCGCGTGGTCCGAGGATCCGTGTCTGCGAATCCTCGACGAGCGCCCCGATCTGCACGGCGTCCTCGAGAAGCTCGGCGAGCTCGCGAAAGACGAGTGACGGGCCTCAGTGCGTTGCAGTGACGGGAGGCAGCGCGTAACTCACACCCGCGCCATCCTGCTGCACCGCACGTGATCCGTAGATCATGATGCTGCCGATCACGACGCCGGCGGCGGCACCTGCCCCCCATCCAATCAACACCGACGTACCGACGTTGGCGACCGCGAGGATCGGAAGCGTCACGAGAAACCCCACGCCGAGACCGAGTACGAGCGCGGCGGGCAAGCGCTTGCCGATGTCGATCTCGTCGTGACGGCCGAGCGCGTGGCGATATGCGAACGGCTGCTGCTTCGGCGCGAGCGGGATGATGTCCGTCTGCTTGCGGCGCAGCCCGGTGATCGATAGCAGGTGTGACGTGCCCAGCGGGAGATCGATCCAGCACGGCGTGGTGCACAAGACGTCGACGGAGCGCGACTCGACATCGACCCTCACCGTGGTCGGCGTGACGATGGGGATGGTGCCGACCATCATCACGTTGGCGCCGGCGCGCAGCTCCTCCTTCTGCTCGATCTTCGTGATGCGACCGACGGTGGCGGTACCGTCCTCGACATCGATGTAGACCCGGCCGTGATCCGCGGGGGGCGGCGACGTGGGCGGATCGAGCGCGGGCGCGAGCTGCGCCGGCGCCGATCGCTGCGGCAGGTATTGGTACTTGCAACCGCACACGACCACGACCAGCGACAGCGCCAGCGCCCCGAGTCTCATGTGCTCACGATACCACCAGCGCGGTCGTCGCCGATGACGGGCGTGGCCGCCGACCGACGGACGATCTGCTACGTTCGCGGCGTGAAGATCGCATGCATCGGCGGTGGCCCCGCCGGGCTGTACCTCGGCATTCTCGTGAAGCGCGCGGCTCCCGAGAACGAGGTCGTGGTCCTCGAGCGCAACCGGCCCGCGGACACGTTCGGATTCGGCGTCGTGTTCTCCGACGCGACGCTCGGTAACCTCGCCGAAGCCGACCCCGAGACGCACGCGCAGATCACCGCGAAGTTCGCGCGCTGGGACGACATCGAGATCCACACCGGCGGCGAGGTCCTGCGCTCGACGGGCCACGGCTTCTGCGGCCTCGAGCGCAAGGTGCTGCTGGGAATCTTGCAGGCACGCGCGAAGGAGCTCGGCGTCCGCGTGGAGTTCGAGAGCGACGTGCGCTCGCTCGACGGCGTTCGCGCGCGGACCGCCGCGCTTTGTGGTGGTAGCCCCGACGTGATCGTCGGGTGCGACGGAGTGGCGTCGTGGGTGCGCGACTCGCTCGCCTCGGAGCTCGCTCCACACGTCGACGTCAGGCCGAACAAGTTCGTGTGGCTCGGTTGCACGGTCCCGTATCGCGCGTTCACGTTCATCTTCAAGCAGACGCCGCACGGCCTCTATCGCGTGCACGCGTACCCGTTCACGAGCGAGCTGTCGACGTTCATCGTCGAATGCCGCGAGGACACGTGGCGCGCATCGGGGCTCGCGAGCTCCGACGAGGACGGCACGCTCGCGATCCTCGAGCGCGTGTTCGCGGACGAGCTCGCCGGGCATCGGCTGATCAAGAACCGTTCGATCTGGCGCAACTTCCCGACGGTGCGCTGCGCGCGCTGGTCCGCGACTGCGGACGGATCGCCCGTCGTGCTGATGGGCGACGCGGCGCACACAGCGCACTTCTCCATCGGCTCGGGCACCAAGCTCGCGATGGAGGACTCGATCGCGCTCCGCGACGAGTTGCTCGCCTCGCGGGACATCGTCTCCGCACTCGCCACCTACGAGGCGCGCCGCCGCCCCGAGGTGGAAGCGCTACAGGCCGCGGCGCAGGCGTCGCTCGAGTGGTTCGAAGGCACCGAGCGATACATGGAGATGACGCCCCTCGAGCAGACATATTCGCTGATGACGCGTTCGCTGCGCGTGTCGCATCGCTCGATGCACAAGCGCGATCCGCACCTCGCGCGCGGGATGGAGGAGCTACTCGCCACTCGCGCGGGGCTCGAAGAGCTCGTCGCGTCGCGCGCAAACGAGTCGTCGGTCATCGCGCCGACATCCCTGCCCTTCGCGATGGGCGAAGTCACGCTGCGCTCGCGCATCGCTCTCGTCGTCGATCCAGCGGGCATCACATCGACGGGCACCACATCGACGGTTGCCACATCGACGGGCGCCACATCGACGGGCACGATCGACGACGCGACCACGAAGGCCGGGCTGATCGTCGCGCGCGAATCCGCACACGATACCGCCACGTGGGCGCCGTTCGCCGCGCGCGTGCACGCCGCGGGCGCGAAGCTCGCGCTCGTTGTATCGACGAGTGGAGCCCCTGCGCTCGCCGAGTCGAACGCGACAGAACGCGCGACGGACGGTTCGGTCGTCGATACGGCGAAGCGCGCGGCAGAAGCCGGCGTCGATCTACTCGTCCTAGATCCCGAGCGCGATAGCCTCGCGATCGAGCTCCTGCCATTTGTCGTCGAGAGCGTGCGCGCCGTGTGGCCGGCCGGCCGCTGGATCGCCGCGGTCGTCCACGACATCCCGCGCACGCGCAACGCCGTCGTCGGGCACGCGGCGCAGCTCCGTCGGGCGGGCGCGAACCTCCTCTGGATCGACTCGCCCGGCGATGGCAGCGCTCGCCTGCCCGCCGCGCCGATCGCGGATCGCCTGCGCAACGAGCTGCACCTGCCCACGTGCGTCGACGCCGACGCCGCCACCCTGGCGGACCTCGACGCAGCGATCGCCGCCGGTCGCGCGGATCTCGTGTTCGCGTCTACAATGCCGCAGGCCACTCGATGAAGTTCCGCCGGTATCAGCTCACCAAAGAAGCGGTCGCGATCGTGTATCGCGACCAGCCGTGGATCTTTCGCGACCATCTGAGCTCGGCGGCCAAGGTCTTTCACGACGGCGACTGGCTCCGACTCGTCGACGGCGAGAACAAGGTCATCGGGTACGGCATCTACGACGCCGAGGGAGCGATCGCTATCCGCATCGTGCGACGTGGCGAGACGAAGCCCGACGCCGCCTGGCTGCGCGCCACGTTAACGGTGTCCCTCGCGAAGCGTGCGCCGCTGGTCAAGCGAACGAACGGGATCCGACTCGTGCACGGCGAGAGTGATGGCGTTCCGGGGGTCGTCGTCGATCGCTTCGGCGACACGCTGGTCGCGCAGAGCTACACGCGTGGCGCGGATTCGATCACTCGCTTCGCCGCGATCGCGCTCGCCAACGAGCTGCGCGTGCCGAACGTGCTCCTGCGTCCAGCGCATCGCCGAAAGGGCGAGGAGGTACCCACTCGCGTGCTCCGCGGATCCGCGGCGGACATCGCTCGCTTCACCGAAGACGGGGTCGAATACGCGGTCGATCTCGCGCGCGGACAGAAGTCCGGCACATACCTCGATCTTCGAGGGCTGCGCCGTGCGATCGCGACGACCCTCGCGACCGCGACGCCCGCGCCCGATCCGGCGGCGCCGAGCATCGCAACGATCGCCGAAAATCAGGCGAAGCGCGCAGCGAAAGCGACTCCTCCGTCGCCGGCGGTGGGCTCCACCCGATCACCCTCGTCGCGACCTGCGTCTTCGACCCGGCCTCCGGTCGAAGCGTCGTTCGTGGGAGCGCGCGTGCTCAACCTGTTCGCATATTCGGGGATGCTCGGCCGCGCTGCCGAGCAGGCGGGCGCCGCTTCGATCACGCACGTCGACGCGTCCGAGAGCGCGCTCGCGTTCGCGAAAGCACACCACGTGGCAGACGCCGGCAAACACGTCTTCGTCACCGCCGACATCTTCCAGTGGCTCCCTGCCCTGGCTCTCGGCGAGCTCTATGATCTCGTCATCGTCGATCCACCGTCGATGACGAGCAACAAGCAGCAGGTCCCCGCCGTGCTCGCCGGATACAAGAAGCTCTACCGCGCGGTCATTCCGCACGTGAAGCCCGGCGGGTTCCTCGTCGCCGCGTGCTGCACGAGCCGTGTCGAGCGACACGAGTTTCACGCGACCGTTGCGAGCACCCTCGGTGCGGGCTTCGAACACGTGCTCGACGTTCCACCCGAGCTGGATCACCCAGCGACGTTCGCGCAGTCGGACTATCTGAAGATCGAGATCTGGCGCCGCCGCTGATCGCGACCGGTGCGATGTCGATCGTGTAACGCGGCTCGCGATGCTGCGTGCGTGCGATTCGTTTGGCGTCCGCGCGCATGCGATTGGCGCGCACGCGTGTGCGAGGTCGCCGTATTAGCAACTGCATCCAGCCACATCGACCCATGAACGGAACGACGTTCCGAGCGCGACACGGTGTGCGCGCAATGAGGACCACCATGACGAAGACGCTCTCGATCCTGTTGTTCGTTGCGAGCTGCACCGGCGCGCATCGCGAGTTGGCGAGCGACGCTGGCATCGATGCACCACCAGCCTGCGGCGGCGAAGTCTGCGACGACCCGCCCGAGGCCGCGTGCATCGACGGTGACACACTGCGCAGCTACGAAGCGACCTGCGAAGCCGACACGTGCTCGTATCCCGAGACCGAGGTCGAGTGCGGCGCGCTCGGATGCTGCGACGATCACTGCTGTGCGGTGTCGCCCTCGAGCTCGGTCGAGCTCGGTGGCCTCGTGTCGAACGGGCTCGAGGTCGAGGTACTGGACGGGACGTTCGATACGTCCACCGAGTGTACGGAAGGGGCATCGCTCGGCTCGTGCAGCGTGGTCGCGCGCGCGACGCTCGGCGAAGCGTGCGTATGTCGCGCCGACAAGATCCGCATCGGCAACCTGCGCGTGACGGGAACACGCGCGCTCGTCCTGTTCGCGCATCGCGAGGTGCTCGTGACCGGCACGCTCGATCTATCCGCGCAGAAGAACGTCGATGGCCCGGGCGCGAGCTACGTCACGCCCCCCGATCCCGGCGGCGCGCCCGGTGGCAGCTACGGCTCGCGCGGTGGCGCCTCCGGCGCCGTGCAGTCGAGTGGTGTCGCCGGCATGCAGACGCTGAGCCCGCTCGCGGGAGGCATGCGCGGAGCCGATGGAGGCGGTCTCGGCGGCGGTGGTGGTGGTGCGATTCAAATCACGGCCGGGTTTCGTGTCGACCTCGTCGGCACGATCGACGTCGGCGGCGGAGGCGGGCGTGCGCGTGGTGCGATGCAACCGGATCTCCGCGGCGGTGGGGGCGGCAGCGGCGGGGCGATCCTGCTCGAAGCACCGACCGTCATCGTCGGAGGACGCTTGCTCGCGAACGGCGGCGGTGGCGGCGGTGGTAGCGGTGGTGGTAGCAACGGCACCGACGGATGGGACGCCGCGATGGTCCGCACCCAAAACGTTCCGATCACGGAGCCGCCGCGGGGAGGCAGCCCAGGGCACTATACGTGTCCGAACTGGTACGTGACCCACGCGAGCGCCGGGGGCGCTGGCGCGACTGGGATGAACATGGCGCAGCCCGGAGGCGGGAACATCAGCACGTACTGCAGCGGCGCCGGTCCCTACCTGCTCGGTAGTGGTGGCGGTGGCGGTGGCGTCGGTCGGATCCGCATCAACACGACGAACGAATGTCAATGCACGGGCGTCGTCCTACCGGCGGCGACGTTCGGAACGGTGATCACGCGATGAGCACCAACGAGATGATCGACGAGAAGATCGACGAGCTCGTCGAACGTGCGAGCGCGGTGTGGCCCACGGTGCGAGTCGATCGCGAGCGCATGGCCGCGTTCCTCGAGGACCGCAGCGCGACGACCCACGAGCCGTGCGCGGATCTCGTGCTCGCGTGCGCGTGTCTGGCCGGCGACGCCACCGCGCTCGCGTTGTTCGAGGAGCGCTTGCTTGTACCGATCGCGGCGCGCCTCGTGCGCAGCGGCCTCGGCGACGTCGCCGAGGAGACGATCGGCAGGCTGCGCGCCGTGCTGTTCGTCGGTGGTTTCGGCGGCGGACAGCCTCGCCTCGCGTCGTACTCGGGGCGCGGCGATCTTCGCGGCTGGCTCGAGGTGGTCGCGACGCGCGAAGCCTACAGGGTCGCGCGCCGCGAGCCCGCACGCGGTGACGATCGCATCCTCGACTCGCTCCCCGACGACGACGACCTCGAGCTCCGTCACATCAAGGCACAACATCGCGCCGAGCTCGGGCGCGCGTTCGCCGACGCGCTCGCGAAGCTCCCGACGCGCGACCGGCTCGTGCTGCGCCAGCGCTACCTCGACGCGCTCACCCTCGACGAGGTCGCAGCGCTGCACGGCGTACATCGCATCACGGTGATGCGCTGGCTCGCGCGTACCGAGCGAGTGCTGCTTCGCGAGATCCGCCGCAGCCTATCCACGCGCCTCGGGCTCGAGACGGCCGAGGTCGCGCACCTCGTCGACGACGCGCGCAGCCGTCTCGATCTCAGCCTGCGTGGCCTGCTCGAGGCCAAGGAGCTCCGATGACTCGCTCTCTCGTGATCGCGATCCTTCTCTCGACCGCTCTCGCCCACGCCGGCGATGGGCGCACGACTTCTCTCGAGCACTATCGCAAGGGTCGCGCCGCGTACACCGCGGGGAAGTTCGACGCGGCGATCGCGCAGTTCGAGCGCGCCTATGCCGCGTTCCCCGCCCCGGAGTACCTGCACGACATCGCGCAGGCGTATCGGCGCCTCGATCGGTGCGAGTCGCTCGGATACTTCGAGCGCTACCTCGCCGAGAAACCCGATGCGAAGAGTCGCGCCGAGGTCGAGCGTGCCATGGCGTCGCTCCGCGATCGATGCGCGCCGCCGCCGGGCCCGCAGCCGGCGACGCTCGATATGCCTGTCGCACCCGCGGCATCGACGGCACGCACGGCATCGACCTCGTCGATGTCGACGGCCTCGACGGCTTCGACGGCTTCGACGGCTTCGGACTCGGGCGTTCACTCCGCAGCGCGCCGACGCGAACGATCGGCATACGCGGTCAGCGCAGCAACGGGGCTCCTCTTCCTCGACGTGGGCCCCGTGGTCGTTCCGACGGTGCCCCGGCTCGATGTCGGCGCGCGCCGATCGGTGCACGCATCGCGCGTCCGTGTCGACGCCGGCGTGGCGCTGTCCGTAGCGGCGATGCCGTACGAGCAGACCAGCTCCGGCACGACCTGGTTCGTCACGCCGGAGCTCGTCGTACACGCCACCTATCCGCTGCGCCCACGGTTCTCGCTCATCGGCAGCGCCCGCTTCGGCGCGCTGGTGATTGCGGGGCTCGGCCAGGGCAACCCGTACACGGTGGATGCGATGCCCTCCTCGCCGATCGCGACAACCTCGCTTCGTTTCGATCTCGGCGTCGACTGGGAAGTGACCGAACGCATCGGCATCCACGCCGCGCCGCTCGGGGTTCAGTGGAGCCCGCGCCGCGCACCACTCGCCGCTGACATTCCTTCGGTGCGTGGATTCGCGATGTCGGCCGGCATCACGGTGAGGCTGTGATGTACGAATTCGCTCCTACCGCACCGTTCGATCGCTTCGAGGATATCGAGATCCACGTCGACTTGGGCGACGTGGATCTCTGCCCCGACGAGAACCTGCTCGCCGAGCTCGTGCAGGGCCTCCTCTCCATCGCCTCGTCCTCGAAGCTCGAGCATCATCTAGACACCTGCGAGTCATGCCGTCGCACGGTCTCTTCGGTCGGCCAATCGTCGTATGCCGCCGCGCGCCGCACGCGCATCGACTCTGGACGCGCCGCCGAGCTCGTCGCGTCCGCGCGCGTACTCTCGACCTCGACGCTCTCGAGCCGCGCTTCCGCGACGCCCGCACCGGGCACGATCCTCGCGGGCAAATACCGCGTCGAGGGCGTCATCGGCCAAGGGGGCATGGGCATCGTGCTCGCCGCGACACACCTCACGCTAGGCAAGCTGGTCGCGCTCAAGATCATGCGGCCCGATCTCGCCGTCGACCCGCTCGCCACGCAACGCTTCGTGCGCGAGGCCCGCGCAGCGAGTCAGCTACGCAGCGAGCATATCGCACGCGTGATCGATCTCGACACACTCGACGACGGCGCCCCGTACATCGCGATGGAGTACCTCGAGGGCGACGATCTCGGTGCGGTCCTCGCGCTTCGAGGCACGCTCCCGATCCACGAAGCCGCCGTCTACATCGCGCAGGTCTGCGACGCGATCGCGGAAGCCCACGCCTCCGGCATCGTCCATCGCGATCTCAAGCCCGCAAACCTGTTCCTCACTCACCGCGCAAACACGCCGTGCATCAAGGTCCTCGACTTCGGCGTGTCCAAGATCCTCGCCGGCGGTCCACTCGCCGACGATGTCGCGGACACCGACACGCGCGCGATCGTGGGCTCGCCGCACTACATGGCGCCCGAGCAGCTCGTGTCCGCGAAGTCCGTCGATCCGCGCACCGACATCTGGGCCCTCGGTTGCATTCTCTTCGAGCTCGTCTCCGGCACGTCCCCGTTCAACACGGGCGCCGCGCTCGCCCACGTGATGGCGAGCATCCTGCGCGACCCGGCGCAGATCCACAGCGCGAACGTGCCGCCGCCGTTCCTCGCGATCATCGAACGCTGCCTGCAAAAGGATCCGGCCCAGCGGTTCCATCGCGTCGAGGATCTGGCCGCGGCGCTCCAGCCGTTCACCGCGCCCCCCGCAGCAGCGACCGTGACGCCCACCGTCGCGATTCATCGTCGCGACGATCGATCCGCGCCCGATCGCGCGGCGACCGATCACGCAGCGACCGATCGCGTGACCAGCACCGCGCGCATCGCGCGACGTTCGAAGCTTCGTTCGGTCGGGCTCGCGCTGATCACGGGGATCGTGGTGTTCGCATGTGCACTGTTCGTCGTGGAGCGCTCTCTCGATGACGCGCCCGCACTCGGCCCTGCTGCCTCGCCGACGCTCACGCAGCCGATCGGCTCGGGCTCGGTCACAGCGCCACTCGCTCCGCCGATGACGCCAGCACGGATCGCAACGCCCGCTCCGCCGGCACGGGTCGCAACGCCCTCGATCACGAGCGCGCCGCAAGCGACGACACCGCCGCCGACGCACACGCTGACGCCAGCGCCCTCGATCTCACCGCCGAAGGCACGAGTCCGAACGACCCCAAGGCCGAGGCCCGCACGGCCTGGGCTGGAGGCTGACTTGATCGGTCCGAGCTTCTAGTCGGGGTTTTGGCACTTTTTTCAAAACAGCCGATCTCGCACCGCCCCGCGACGCGCTGTCGCGTCCCAGCATGTCGCATGCGACACCCCCAACGCTCCCGCATCGTTGGCTCCGCGCGACAGCCGTGCGACCCGCGACGCGTTCGAGCGCCGCATGGGATCAGCCGACGCGGCGAAGCTTCCGGTACCGAACGAGGTGATTCACTGCGCGACGGAGCGCGAGCTCGTCCATGGTGCGGCGACCCGTCAGCTCGTAGAGGCGTGCGAGGTTCCAGTGCGCGTCCGCGAGCGACGCATCCAGCGCGAGTGCGTGGTGGTACAGCTCGATCGCCTCCGCGATGCGTCCCTGGTCCTCGACGGAGACTGCGAGATTGAACCAATACAACGGGACGACATACCGCGCGCAGATCGCGAGTCGATAGTGCGCCTCCGCCATCGCGAGGTCCGCGCGCACGCGATCGCGCACCGATGCCGAGCCGCCATCGCTCGCACGTTCTGCGATGCCCGCGGCGCGCACGCGATCGCATCGATCGTGGATCAACCGCGCGAGGTTGTTGTGCGCGTCCGCGTGATCCGGTCGGCCCGCGAGTGCTCGCTGGTAACAACCAATGGCGCGCTCCGGGTCCGATGCTTCCTGCGCGCAGCCGAGCTCGTACCACGCCGTCGCACTCGTGCCGCGGAGGAAGCCCCGGCGAGGCCCGATGCCCATGGAGACGATATCGCCCACGAGCACGACGCTACCGGAACCGTATGACAGTTCCGGTTCGATGTAAGATGCTCGCGTGGGGGAGACGCACGGCACCACCCTTAGCTTTCACGAGGATGGTAAGAGTGGGCGGGTCGGTCCAAAGCCGGAACCGGTGCTCGTCCTGGTATTGGAATGCGGCCGACCTCGCGCGGGATCGGTTCGCTATCGACTTCATGAACTGACCGGGATCGCCCTAGGGCGAGGGCCGGACCGGCGCGCGGAGAAGACCGGCACCGAGCTGACCGTCCGCGTACCTGACAAATGGATGTCGTCCCGGCACGCGCGCATCGAACCGAGCTTCGGTCGCTGGGTGCTGACCGACACCGAGTCCAAGAACGGCTCCATCGTGGACGGCCACACGACGAAGCGCGCGGTGCTGACCGACGGCTCGCTGATCGAGCTGGGACACACGCTGTTCATATTCTTCGAGCGGATGCCGATCGCGGAGGATGCGGCCGCATTGCTCGAGCTCACCCCGGCCGAGGGCTCGCCGGGCACCGTCACGATCATGCCCGGCTGGCATACGGAGCTCGCGCGGCTGCGACAGATCGCGAGCTCCGAGATCCCGATGTTGATCGAGGGCGACAGCGGCACGGGCAAGGAGATGATCGCTCGGGCGATTCACGGCCTGTCCGGACGCAAGGGTGCGTTCGTGCCCGTCAACTGCGGCGCTCTCCCCGACAACCTCGTGGAGAGCGAGCTGTTCGGCTACAAGAAGGGCGCGTTCTCGGGCGCGCAGTCGGATCACGACGGCCTCGTTCGCGCGGCGAACGGCGGGACGCTATTCCTCGACGAGATCGGTGATCTCCCCGCGAGCTCGCAGGCCGCGCTGTTGCGCGTCCTTCAGGAGCGCGAGGTGATGCCCGTCGGTGGGACGCGCGCGGTGCCGATCGATCTGCGCGTCGTCGCGGCTACGCACCGCGACCTCGACGACATGGTCGCCGAGGGCACGTTCCGTCACGATCTGTTCGCGCGCCTCGCGGGCTTCCGCGTCACGGTACCGACGTTGTCCGAGCGGCGCGGCGATCTCGGCCTCTTGATCGGCGCGCTCCACGAGCGGCTGTTCGCGGCCGAGCACCCCGGCTTCGACATCGACGCCGCGCGCCTCCTGCTTCGCTATCCATGGCCGCTCAACGTGCGCGAGCTCGAGCAAGCGCTCGCGACGGCGCAGGTGCTCGCGGGTGTCGAGCTCGTGCGCGGCGAACATCTCCCGGACACGGTTCGCACCGGCCGCCCTCCGGGCGCCCCCCGCCCCGTCGTTCTCTCCGAGACAGATCAGAAGGTTCGCGACACCGTCGTCGCCGCGTTGCGCGAGCACCAGGGCAACGTGTCGGCGGTCGCGCGCGCGCTCGACAAGGACCGCAAGCAGATCCAGCGGTGGATCAAGCGCTTCGGTCTCGACCCGGGCTCGTACCGCTGACGGTGTGTTGTCGCTGCGACTAGCCCGCGACGCTCTTGGCGAGGCCGAAGAGCTGGCGCTCGGTCCATGCGGTCATCCGTGATGGACCACGCTGGGCGAGCCGGCCGGTCAGACGATCGATTGCCTCCGCGTGTGCGGGGATCCGGGTGACGGCGAGCGGCAACCGGTGGTGGATCGCGCGGAACACGCCGAGCGCCGCCGCGACCAGCCGTGGTGCGGGCCGGAGCTCGAACGCCTCGACGAGCGATGGCGGCAACATCGATGCGGACATCGCTTCGGCGAGCCGGCCGAGCGGCGGCTGTGGCCGACCGGGTTGACGTCCGAACAGGAACTGCCCCATCTCGCGCGCGCTCGCGCTGACCGCGATGCGATCGGACGCGATCATCTCGCGCATGTACGCCGTGTGCTCCGCGTGTGTCGGCGACAACATCGAGCGAGGAATTCCGAACAGCCGCGCGAAGCGATGCATCTCGACCAGGTACCGATCCGCGATCGCTGCGGGGATCGGTCCATCGATCAACTCGCGCGTGACGATCGTCGTGTTGACGAGCGTCGCGTGCACCCAGCGCAGCGCTTCGGCATCGTTCGCGTGATAGCGCGTGCCCGCGGGCCAACCGCCGATCGCCTCCGCGAAGGTCCCTTCGATGCGTGCGTGGATCGCGTGCACGCGGCGCGCGGCGCGAAGCGCGTCGTCGAGCTCGCCGAACACCATCGCGAACACGTTCCGGAACGTTCGCTGGAATCGGCCCGCGACGTCGGTCCGCGTCTTCGAGTGATGGTCGATCGCGTGCGCGACCATCGGGTGCGCGAGCTGTAGTAGCGAGGCGCGTCCGCCGCCGATGAAGATCGCGAGATCTCCGCCGAGGCGCCACGCGACGGAGCGCGGCCCGAGGATGCCCTCCCGAGGATCGTCGATGTGCGCGCAGAGCTCGGAGAGCGACGCCTCGAGCTCCGTACGCGTGACCACCGGCATCGCTCGATCGTGGGGTGTGATCCGATCGTTCGTCAAGCACCGCGCGGGCGGCGCCCCAACGAGTGACAGCCGCACGCTGCCGCGTCACGGTCAGCGCTTGATGCCGATCACGAGGCCGTCGGGCGTGGGACAACACACCGAGTCGCAGCTCCTCGCGACGAGCTCGTGGAACGCTCGCATCGCACGACCACGCTCGGTGTCCTCGAGCAGCTCGCCGAACAAATACGCGTTGTCGCCGAGGACGAGTCCGCCGATGCGTAGGTTCTGGATCGCCCACGCGCCGTAGAAGTCGTAGCTCTGCTTGTCGGCGTCGATGAACACCGCGTCGAACGGTCCGTTGTCGACGAGCGTCGGCAACACGTCGCGCCCCGCACCGACGAGGACTTCGACCCGATCGGCCACGCCGGCGGCCGCGAAGTTTCCGCGCGCCACCTCCGCATGTTTCGGTTCGTATTCGACCGTCCACACCTTGCTGCCTTCGCCCATCGCGCGCGCCATGTGGATCGCCGAGTAGCCGACGAGCGTGCCGACCTCGACGACCTTCTTCGCGTTCGCGAGGCGCAGCAGCAACGCCACGGTCTGTCCGTCGCTAGGACCGACCTGGATCGCCGGAATCCCCTCGGGCACCGCGAACGCGCGCGCGAGACCTGCGTCGTGCGGCACGTGCGTCGTGTTCACGTACTCGAGGATGTCCTTTGTCGAGTAGCGAGTTCCGGCGCGAGAGTCGATGTCGGCCATGGCGTGACCTTACTCGCCGCGGTCGCCGCCGTCATGCGCTTCGCTGGAAGACTCCGTCTCGCGATACGGCCCTGCGCGCGCGAGCTCCGCCATCTCGGCCGCGACCGCCGCTGCCTCGCGCTCGCAGTGCTCCGCGATCGCCGCGCCAAGCCCCGGATGCCGGATCCAGTGCGCCGAATACGTCGATGACGGCTCGAAGCCGCGGAGCAGCTTGTGCTCGCCCTGCGCCCCCGCCTCGAACAGCGGCGTCCCGCGCGCCAGACAGCGGTCGATCGCCGCGTAGTACGCCGCCTCGAAGTGGAGGAACTCGACCTGCTCGTCGCAGCCCCAGTAGCGGCCGTACAACGCCCGCTCGGTCTCGAAGTACAGCGCCCCGGCGATGGTCCGCCCCTCCCGCTGCACCCGCGCCCACTGGACCCGCTCCGGCTGGGCCCGTACGACCTCGGCGAAGAACCCCGGCTGGAGATAGTCGTGGCCGAAGTGGTTGAAGGTCGTCTGGCGGTAGAACCGGTCGATCGTCGCCACGTCCTCGGTCGTCAGCGCCGCCCCCGACACCCACTCGACCCGCCCGACCGCCGCGTGCACCCGCGCCCGCTCCTTGCGGATCTGCTTGCGCCGCCGCGACGTCATCCGCGCCAAAAACCCCTCGAAGTCCCGCTCCCCCGCGCTCCGCCAGTGGTACTGAAAGCTCGCCCGCGCCATGAACCCGTGGTCCCGCAGCTCGGCCTGCTCCGCCTCGGTCGTGAACAACCAGTGGATCGAGGCGCACCCGCGCCGCTCGGCCAGCGCTCGCACCCCCGCCACCAGCCGCGCCACGACTGGCCCCCGGGACAGGTCCTTCAGCACCAGCA
>JBJXGN010000012.1:0-3273 GCA_046160585.1 Kofleriaceae bacterium | reverse complement strand
CGCGCCCCGCCGCGCGCGTCGGCCGGCGCGAGGCCGCGTCGCGACGAATCGGGGAAAAAGACACCTGACACCGTATCGAACAGAATTCGGTGCAGTCCTCGGCTGGTCCTCCGGCCGAGGGCTGCGCCGAATGAGGGATGCGGAGCACCCTCATGTGCGCCTTTGGCCAAGCAACGCCTCTCTCTCGGTTCTGGCAACGGCTGCCGCCGTCCCCCCGATCGATACAGAGCCACCTGGTTCCGTACCAGGCCGACAACAACCCTCGGTCAGATCGGAAGCACCCCGTTCACCTTCAACACGACGACGAGCACCCCCATCAAGCTCTCGCCAGCGATGAACCCCGAAGCGATCGGCGTGACATACCTCGCCGCGAGCACTGGCCACGCCCGCCGCGCAGCTTCCGCCAGCGCTCCACCGAGGAACATCGCCAGCACGTTGCTCCCCGGAATGACCATCGCGAGCCCCAGTCCCGCCGGCGAAGGCACGTACGGCTTCACGGGTTTCGGCGCGAACTTCTCCAGGAGCGCTAGCGCGACCCCGAGCACCAGCCCGATCACGATCGCGAGCTTCGCCTCGCCGCCGAGCGCCGCGAATCCATCCACGAACATCTTCGAGACGCCCGACCACACGACACACGACGGCGCAGGCCAATCGTCCCCGCCGAGCACGCTCGGATCCGGGATGAGCAAGTTGAACGCGGGCACGAGGATCGCCGCCCCGACCGCGACGCCGAAGAGCTGCGCGTAGAACTGCGCCCGCGGATTCCCGCCCAACAACCAGCCCGTCTTCAACGTCGTGAGCAAGTCCGCCGCGTGCAGCCCGACCCCGCCCGTGACGTTCGCGGCCATGATGTTGCCAGGCAGGTTGCCCTTGGCGATGCCACCGTAGATGAGCTGCGTCACCGGCCCGAGGGCCTTGGTCGGCGTGACGTCCGTTTCGCCCGTGACGCGCGCCGCGACGAAGCCCATCACGACGGCGAGCGGGAGCGCGATGAGCCCGGCCCAGATCGGGATCTGGAACAAGACCACCATCAAGAAGACGACGAGCGGCCCGAGCACGACGAAACCCGCAGGAAACCACCAGGGCGGGCACTCGACGGCCTCGATCGGGTGCTCGACGCCAGCGTCACGCTTCCTGAAGATCGCGGCGATGCCGGTGAAGGCGCGCACGATGCTGCGCCAGTCGAGGGCGAAGGACGTCAGCCCCGACGCGACGAGGATCGCAGCACCTGGCCACACGGTCCACGCGACGATCGCCTTGTAGCTCGCGCCCGTGATCAGCCCCTTCTCGAGCAAGCTGGGCGCGAGCACGCCATACGTCAGCAATCCCCCGAGCAGCAGCGACCACGCGGTCCGGAAGCTCATCAACGCGCCCGCGCCGACGAGCACGACCTCGGTCTTCATCGCAAGCGTCCACTCCGCGGCCTTGCGGCCAGCGATCTCGATCGGAGCGGAGAGCGTCCCCGGCAGGTTGAACGGCATCCACGCCGCCTTCGCGTCGCGGAACCAGGCGATGAGCGCCGCGCCGACCGACGCGAGGATCAGCGCGGTCGACTGGCTCGCCCCCGCCTGAGCCCCGTCCGGCTTGGAGTCGTCCTTGAATTCCGCCGCGTGGATCGACCGGATCGTCTCCGCCGTCGCGGTTCCCGTGGGGAACGCCAGCTCTTCCTTGTTGATCAGCTGCCGCTTGATCGGGATCGCCGCGAACACGCCCAGCGCCGCGATCGCCGCGAACCATACCACCATCGCGAAGGTGTCGGGCCTGAGAGTGGTGACCATGAGCAGCGCGCCGAACGCTGCCATGTTCCCTCCGCCGGTCATGTACCCCGCGCCGGACGCGACGGTCGTCAACGTGTTGTTCTCGAGCGCCGAGAGCGGAGTGCGCGTGAGGCTCACCGCATTCAGCGTGCGGAACAGGGTGAAGGCGAGGATCGCCGCGGTGATCGTGACCCCCATCGACCACCCCGTCTTGAAGAAGACGTAGAGGTTCGAGAGGCACATCACGACGCCGATGACCATCCCCGCGACCACCGCACGCCACGTGAACTGCGGCACGCCGGGCCGGTACGTCTTCTCGAGCCACTCTCGTTCGCGATCGACTTCGGGCGTCATGCTGTCTCCTCGTTCCGCGCTGGGGGGCCCGGATCCTAGCGGCGCGCTCCCGATCAGCGCAGCATTCGTCGAGCCCGAACACGTCGATCGTGGAGGAGCTCGGCCTCCAAGAAGGCGAACGCCTCGACGTTGTCGATCCGATTCGACCAGGCGGTTGTCCCGAGTTCCCTCGCCCCGCTGCCATCGATCCATCCGACGACCACGCGCGCCGGACCCATCGGCAAGCCGGTCAACCGCGCGCGGCCGGCGACGTTCGTGCGGGTGATGCACCCGTTCCAGTTCCCGTAGGAGTCGAGCAGGTCGAGGAGCACGCCATCCTTCGTCGTCACGCCGACCTCGATGCCGGCGAGCGGAGCTCCGGTCGCATCGACGAGCTCGACGTCGACAGCACAACATGGCGAGAGCTCGAGCTCGACGGAATGCCGTCCGGGGCCGTACTCGACGAAGCGCTCGGGGCGCCGCGCGTAGTCGAGCGCGCGCACGTCGAGAAACCACGCGCCGCTCGCGTGGCCGAGGAGCTCACATCGGCCGTCCCCGCCGGTGCGCGCTCCTGCGCCTCGAACGATGCTGTCGGCGTTCGGACCGCGCACCTCGACCTCGGCGTTCGGCACAGGCGTCCGTGTCCTGGCGTCCAACACGAGGCACGCGAACACGACATCGCCGTCGAGTCCGTCACCAAGGCGAACGAGCACGTTGCGATCCCCCGCGCGGACGACGACGCGTGCCGAGGGCTTCACGTTCTGCACCGGTTCGACGCAGAGCACGTAGTCACCAGCAGCAAGGCCTTCGAATCGGAAGTGGCCGTCCTCGCCGATGCGGTAGTACCGGCCCTCGACATCGCGCTCGAAGATCGAAGGTGAGACCTCGAGCTCCGATGCCGCGAAGTGAGCGGGCGTGAAGCGCAGCGAGACTCCCGCGTGCTCCTCGTTCGCGAGCCCCTCGATACGGCCTTCGACCACGAGCGGCGCCGGGACGACGAGCACGAGATCGTCGCGTGACCGATCGATCGCGAGCGGGCCCAGGTGGGCGGAGCCGTTCTTGCCGAAGAGCCCGAGGACGATCGCCGATGCCTCGGTGTAGACCGTGCGTGGCAGCGTGAACTCGAACTCGCCGTCTGCGTCGGTCTGCTCCTCGGCGAAGCGGCCGAGGTCGTTCGAGCGCA
>JBJXGN010000011.1:0-48861 GCA_046160585.1 Kofleriaceae bacterium | reverse complement strand
GCGGGCCGCGGATCGCGGGCGCCGACGTGCACGGCACCGGTTGCGCGCTGTCGACCGCGATCGCGACATACCTCGCGCTCGGGCACCCGATGTCCGCCGCGTGTCGTGAAGCGAAGACCTTCGTCGCGAAGTGCATCGGCAACTCCGTGAGGGCCGGTCAAGGCGCGCCATCCGTGCTGTAACGTGGGACCGCGGCATCGCATCGCAATCGAGATGAAGATCGAGAAAGAATTGGCATGAAGGTCGTCATTACCGGTGCCACGGGCTTCGTCGGGAAGCCGATCGTCGCGAAGCTACTCGGACGCGGCGACCACGTGATCGCTCTGTCGCGTGATGCGGAGCGTGCGAAGGCATCCCTCGCGAAGCCCGACGCGTCTGCCGTGCCCAACGATGCTGCAGACAACGCCGCCGGCGAGAGGCTCGAGGTCGTGACCGCACATCTCGAGGAGCCAGGCGAGTGGCAGAAGGCGCTCGCGGGCTGTGACGCGGTCTTGCACCTCGCGGGCGAATCGATCGGTGCGAAGAAGTGGGACGCGCGCCAGAAGCAGATCCTCCGTGACTCGCGCGTCGAGTCCACGCGTCACATCGTCGAGACGATCGGGGCGCTGCCCGCGAGCCAGCGCCCCAAGGTGCTCGTCAGCGCGTCGGGCATCGACTACTACGGCTTCTCTTCGACGCGCGGCGATGACTTCGACGACGACGAGGTCACCGAGAAGGATCCGCCGGGCACGTCGTTCCTCGCGCGGCTGTGTCGCGACTGGGAACAAGAAGCGCTCGCCGCGGCGGGTCACGGCGTGCGAGTCGCGTGTATGCGCTGCGCGATCGTGCTCGGTCCGCCGGGTGGTGCGCTCGACAAGATCACTACTCCCTTCAAGTTCTTCGTCGGTGGGCGCATCGGGAACGGCTACCAGTTCTTCTCGTGGATCCACCGTGACGATGCAGTCCTCGGCTATCTCGCCGCGCTCGACGACACGCGCTACGCCGGCGGCATCAACCTCGTGACCGCCTCGACGCGCAACCGCGACTTCTCGAAGGCGCTGGGCAAAGCGCTCGGCAAGCCGAGCTGGTTGCCGGTTCCCGCGTTCGCGGTGAAGATCGTTGCCGGCGAGTTTGCCGAATACGTGCTGAACGGACGCAACGCCGTGCCCGCGAAGTTGCGCGAGCTCGGCTTTCAATTCGCGCGGCCGACGCTCGCGGACGCGCTCGACGACGTGACGGAGTCGGCTAGTGGAGCTCGAACTCGGCGCGAACGATCGTGATGATGTCCTTCTCGTAGGACGAGGTGTCGTTGTTGCCCTCGTGCGAGGTCTCCGTCGAGTTCGCGGGGTTGATGTTGATGATGCCCATGCTCGTATCGAGGAGGCGTTTGATCGCGGCGCCACCCGTCGACTTGAGGATGTTGTCCGCACGTGCGCGACAGTCCTTGCCGGCGGCGGCGAGCATCTCGACCTTCAGCTCGCCGAGCTTCGTGTAGTAGTAGCTGGGCGAGCCGCTCGTGATCGAGATGCCTTGCTCGAGAAGTGCGGTGACCTCACGCGACGCTTTCTCGACGCGCTGTACGTCACCCGAGCGCACGATGACCACCTCGCGCACGAGGAAGCCTTTGAACGTGCGCTTGTCGATGCGCGTCGGCTCCTTGGCACCGGGAAACATCTTTAGCTCGAAGCTCGTGTCCCACTCCTCGGTAAACGTCGCCGACTGCGGTTGGATCTCGGACGACTTGACGCCGTAGCCTTCGAGGAAGGCGACCGTCTTCTCGCGCGCACCGCGCAGCTGCTTGTACGCCTCCGTGCGATCGGTCGCGCGCGCTTCGATCACGGCGGCCCATTCGATCAGGTCGGACGCGATGCGCTTCTTCGCCGAGCCGACGACCTTGATCGTGCGCTTCTCCGGTTTGACCTTCACCGAGTAATACGTGTCCATCACCTTCCCGGTGCAGAGCACCGCGGCGATCGCCATCGCGACAAGACCGATCCACCGTAGATCGATCCAGCGTGGGCCGGTCTCGGTGGGCTTTTCACTGAGCATTTCCATGATTCCTCCTCGGGTTCTGCGAGTTCTCGTCGCGGAAACGTGGACAGAAATGCGCCTATTCGGCACTTTTGACGTCCGGACGGAATATGGCGGGCGAAGCACGGTGGCCTCTCACGCGAGAACAGCAAGAGCTGCTCGTCATGCTCGCGTCGATGATTCAACGCTTCGGCGCAGAGCGCTTCCTCGACGCGAAGCTCGTGCGCGCCGACAAGGCGGACTTTCCCGACCCGTGGGAGGGCACGCTGCACTCGGTGCACCAGGTGCTGTATCGACTATGCTGGCACGCGTACATCGATTTTGAGGTCGTCGTCGAGGATCAACGCCCCCTCGTCGAAGGCACCGCGCTGTTGCGGACGAGCGAGATCGAGATCGCGTCGTGCACCGCCGGCGTCGTGACGTTTCACCTGACCAATATCGGTAACGACGACGTCGCCGGCATGCTCGCTCACAAGGTCGGCGAAGCGTTCCTAGACCTGGCGCCCGGCGAGCCGTTTCGCTCCACGCCGCGCGTTCCCGACGAGCGCGAGGCGTCGGTGGCGGCCGTGTTCCTCGGGCTCGGCGTGCCTGCGGCGAACGCGACCATGTATCGCCGTCACGCCACGGAGATCATCGGCCGAGAGGAACGCAGCGAGCAGCTGATCGCGCATGTCGGTGGCCTGGACATCGCCGAGGTGACGCTCCTCCTGGCGGTGCAGGACATCCTGCGCGACGAGGTGCAAGGTGCGTTGTCGACGCTCCACGGTCCGCAGCGCGAGTGGGTCGAGGATTGGAAGGTCGAGCTCGATCCCCACGAGGAGGAGCTACGCGTGCTGCTCGGGGTCGACACGCGGGGCGAGCCTCGACCGTTGTCGCGCGGGGCCGCGCCTCGCCGCGCGCCCGCGTACGACGAAGGCACGCGCAAGCGCTTCAACGTCGGCGAAGAGACGATGCGTGTCGTCCGCCGCTCATACCTCGGCCTGGCAGGCGGAGCGATCCTGGGCCTACTGCTCGCCTCGATCGGATCGCAGGTCGTCGATGCGCCGCCGGAGCTCGCCTTGATCGCCGTCGGATGTGGCCTCCTCGTCGGACTCGTGGTCGGCTACCGGCGGTGGTGTCGCCCGTACTATCGCTGCGCCGAGGCCGCCTGCTCGGGGCTCGTCGGAGCGAACGATCCACACTGCCGACACTGCGGTGGCACGATCACGCGAACGGTCACGCAGCTCGAGCTCGAAGCGTTGTGGGCGCAGTGGCGCGCGGAGGAAGACGAGCGCGACGAGCAGCTCGACCCGAGCGAGTTCGCCGGCGATCCCGATGCTGGCGAGTTCCGCGAAGAATACGCGATGCGCAAGCGCCGAGCGTCGCGACGCGAGCGCGGCGCCTAGCCTCGATCGCGCGCGGCCGCTCAGAGCGGCTACTCGTACTATGCGAGCTCGTACTATTCGAGCTCGTACTTCTGCACGAGACGGATCAAGTTGCGCCGCGAGACCTTGAGCTCCTCGGCGGCACGCGTCTTGTTTCCGTTGTGGCGCCGCATCGCCGCGCCGATCATTCGGCGCTCGAGGGCTTCGACGGCGGCGGGCAGCGAGTCGGGAGTGGCCTCGACGACGCCGTCCGGCGGTGCCCACTGCTTGATGCGCGCCGAGAGCAGCTCGGGGCCGATCATCGGTTCGTCGCCTGCGAGCACGACGAGGCGCTCGACCTCGTTCTCGAGCTCTCGGACGTTGCCGGGCCATGGATACGCGAGCATGCGCACAGCGCACTCCGGCGTGAGGCGCTTCACCTTCTGGCGCCGGTGCCGCGCGAGGAAGTGCTCGAGGAGTAGCGGGATGTCATCGACGCGCTCGCGCAGCGGAGGCAACACGACGCTGATGACGTGGATGCGATAGTAGAGGTCCTCGCGAAACGTGCCGGCAGCGACCATCGCCTGGAGATCGCGGTTTGTCGCCGCGATGATGCGCACGTCGACGGTCTGCATCTCGGTGTCGCCGACGCGGTTGAACGTGCCCTCTTGCAGCACGCGCAGCACCTTCACCTGAAGTGCGGGCGACATGTCGCCGATCTCGTCGAGGAAGAACGTGCCGCGATCCGCGATCTCGAACAGCCCGGCCTTGTCGGCGACCGCGCCGGTAAACGCGCCGCGCTTGTGACCGAACAGCTCGGAGTCGAGGAGGTTGTCGTTGAACGCGGAGCAGTTCGTGACAACGAACTTTCGATCACGTCGATCCGAGCCGAGATGGATCGCGCGCGCGACGAGCTCCTTGCCCGTGCCGTTTTCGCCCTGAATCAGCACGGTCGCGTCGGACGGCGCTGCGCGCTCGAGGAGCACGTAGAGCTCCTGCATGATCGGTGCTCCGCCGATGATCCCGTGAAAGCTCGTGCGTCGATCGGGGGCTTCGATCAGCTCGCTCGCCGCGCGTTCGCGGAGGGCGTGCGCGACATCGAGCGCGGCTTCGCCGAGCATGCTCTCGACGAGCGCGCGCTCCTCGGAGGTCAGCGATGGCGCGAGCACTGCGAGGCCCGGTCCACGAGGCTCGTCGGACATGAGCGGTACGAACACGGCGGGGTCGCGTGGGCGATTCTCGACGAGCGTGAGCTCGAGATGGCGTCGGCGCAGCACCCCGCGGACATGCCGCAGCACGCGCAGATCCAACCCGGTCCACCATGGCTGCGTCATCCTGAAAGCTAGTGTGACAAGCCGTCACACGAGACGCAAGCTCGCGCTAGTCCGGGAGATCCACGCACCACCGCAAGGCCGTGCGGGTCTCCGTCCAACCCGCCTCGTCGACCAACAGATACGGGCTCTCGAGCGTGATGACCTCGAGGTTCTGCTCGACGCCGTACTTCGCGCCGAACGAGCCAGGCGTCGGATAGCCCATGTCGTGTTCGGTCGGATAGCCGCAGCGCTCGGACATCTCGCGAGCGAGCTGCTCGCCACAGCCATCGAAGTTCACCATGCGGTAGCCCGCGTGCACGGAGACAAAGCGATGCGGTTTGATGCGATCGATGAGTGCGACGAGCGCCTGCGTCTCGGGCTGATTCTCGGCGGCGGTGCCCGGGTTGTAGCCAGGACGTCGCTGCTCGCCCCAATTACGCGACGCGAAGTTGCGATTGAGGTCGACGTCGTTCGCGTTGTTGCGCGTGCCCGCCACGACTCCATCGGGATTCACACACGGGACGATCCAAGTCTCGCGGCCGGGCGGACGCTCGACGAGCTCGTCGGCCAGTCGCTCGAGCATCAGCTGGCTGACCGCTTCGTCGCCGTGGATCGCGCCGAATAGCAGTGCGAGGGGACGCGGCTTCGCGTAGCTCGGCGGCAAGAAGTGCAGGGCCTCGATCGGTCGACCGAGGACCGTATGACCGATGACGAGCTCGCGCGGAGTCATCGAGAGTCCCCGCGAGCTGGAGCGATCGAGGAACGCATATATCGACTATTCGAGCTTCTTGCCGATGACACTCGCCAACCCGTACGACGAGATCGCGAGGTACGCGGAGCCGAGACCGAGTGCACCGATCGCCGCTGCGGCACCCGCACCCGCGGCCGACGCGCCGTACGCCCAGCCCAAGACGAGCGGGTTCAGGTTGCGCTCGAAGTCGATGCCCGAACCACCGCTCAGCACGATACCGACGGCGTGCACGATCAGCGGGAACAGGAGCAGCACCCACGCGAGCACCTTCGCCCCCGCCGTCGCCGGTGCGGGCATCCACGCGAGCAGCGTGAGCACGAGCACCAGCACGTAGCCGACGAACAGCGCCATGAGGATTTTCAGCTTGCCGGGGGCATCGATCAGCAGTCTGAACAAGTCGACGAGCGGGATGCTCCCGTTCTGCGGGATCAAGAACGGCGCGAGCGCAGCAAGCGCACCCACGGTGATCAAGATGCGAGGCAGTGACGACTCCGTGTATTCGTTGCGCGCGAGGAGCGCCGGAACAAGGATCATCGTGCCCGCGATCGACAGCAGTGCCTGCCACTCCGGCAACGCCGGCGCGATGACGAGCATCGGGACCAAGATGCCCGCGAGTGCGAGCATCGAGGCGATGAGTCCGCGCGGACCCGTCGTCATCGGGATCGCGGCGATCACGATCGACAGAAGTCCAACTGCGACGAGCAGCAACGGGCCGAGCTTCGCGGTGCCTTCCCCGTGGATCACGGCGTCCCACATGCCGATCATCGGGCTCAGCGAGATCGGTACTGCGAAGCACGCGACGAGGATGCCACCCCAGATGAACAGCTGCGTGCGCAGCGTGTCCTTGAACGGATCGATCGGCCGTCCACCGCGGGTCGTTTGGTACGACGGCACCCACGCTGGCGCCGATGGCGCGACCGGCTGCGGGTTGTACGCGGGAAGGATCGTCTTCGCGTCGGGGTTCGCCGCGGGCCCTTGGTAGCCCGGTCCCGGTCCGTGCCCCAGTCCACCGTAGCCCTGACCCGGTCCGCCCATCGAGGGTCCACCGTAGCCTTGACCCGGTCCGCCCATCGAGGGTCCACCGTAGCCTTGCCCGGGTCCGCCCATCGACGGTCCGCCGTAGCCCTGACCCGGTCCGCCCATCGACGGTCCACCGTAGCCCTGACCCGGTCCCCCCATCGCCGGACCACCGTGACCATGAGGGAGCTGCGGACCGCCGGGAGCGCCGACCGCCGGAGCGATGCGCCCCGGATCGGGCGCGAACGTCTTCACGTCGGCCATCGGGGACGGACCGCCGAGTGGCATGCCACCGGGAACCGCAGGCCCGAGCATCGGCGCTGGCTGACTTGGCGAGGGCGGGCGACCCT
The DNA here is from genome assembly GCA_046160585.1 of Kofleriaceae bacterium. Lineage (GTDB taxonomy): Bacteria > Myxococcota_A > Polyangia > Haliangiales > Haliangiaceae > JABFXX01. The sequence continues at coordinate 42,077 of JBJXGN010000011.1, read as the reverse complement.
GTTGTGGCATCGCGCCGGGAGGTGGACCTTGGTCGACGAACATCGTGCGTGCTTGCGCACCTGCTCCAGGCGCACCACCAAAGCTGCCGCCTGCTGGAGCGCCATACGGAGACTGTCCAGGTCGTGCACCGGGGCTCGGACCCGGCGACGCCATCGTCGATGCATGACCGAGTCCCCCGGGCGTCGCCAGCGTCGCTGCGTGACCGAGCCCACCGGGCGAGGCCATCGTCGATGCGTGACCGAGCGCGCCCGGCGCATTGCGAGCGGCATTCTGCGCAGCCTGGTCACGCGCACGATTGATCTCGTCGTTCGCGTTGTAGCCCATGACGGTCTTCGCCATCGCTGCTGGCGGCGTAGCTGCCGCCGGTGCTTGCTTCGCACCACAGAAGACGCAGTGCAGTGCGGCGTCGGGCAGGTCCTTGGTGCAACTAGAACATTTCTTCACGATCCCTCTGCGTCGCGAGCTCGACTCCGACCTGCGGAATATAGGGCCGCGTGCCTACACGCTGCAAACGCGATCTCCGCTAGCCATCACCCCAGATCGCAAGTAACAGCTCGTCGGGGTCGACGCCCGGAATCGCCTCGATCTCTCCACCAAGCTCGACCGACAGCAACCCGTGAAAGTTCCGCTTTGCCTGATCGAAGAGCGCATCCTTGTAACGTGGGTCCGTCGCACAGTCCTCGTAGGTCCCTTCGCAGATCATGAGGACGTTTCCGTCGGCCAGGTAGACATCGAGCCCCGGATACGCGATGCAAACGTACGGAGTGTCGTCGGTGTCGACGACGAATACTGGGTACTCACCGAGGGTGTCGGACGCGCCGACATACATGAAGCGCCGCGAGTCGCTCCCACCTTGCAGGAGCAAGCACTTCCCCGGAAGGAGCGCTTCGAAGTCACGGAAGTTCGCAGCAGTGTCCTCGCCGAACTCCTGCCGCATCAGATCGCCAAACGACAGGAGCCTCAACCGGTCGCGGCTGTCGAGGAATGTCGTGGCATCGAACGCGAGGAGCTGCGCGAGACTCGGCGGTAGTGGCGCGCCGCCAGGCAGCGAGAGCGTGGCGAGCACCTCGGGCGCGAGCGGCGACGCGTCAGAGGCATCGAATGTGGCGATCGCCTTTTCGACGAGGGCGCTGCCTCTGAGCGCCGCACTCGACGATGTGGCTGACGTCCGGACCGGCTTTGCGTTGGAACGAGTGGTCGTCTTCGATGCCTTCGTCGATGTCGACTTCGAGGTTCTCGGTGCAGCCGACTTCGAAGGCGCCCTCGTTGACGTCGACCTCGACGGCGCGCTCGATCGCGTCGAGTTCCTCGCGCTGGCCTTCGACATCGCGGACGAAGGCTTCTTCGCGGTGGCCTTCGTCGTCGCGGACGAAGGCTTCTTCGTGGTGGCCTTCGTCGTCGCGGACGAAGGCTTCTTCGCGGTGGCCTTCGTTGGCTTCGTCGGGGACCTCTTCGATTTCGCCATCGGTTGCATCATACGCGCATCGCAACGCGTGTACCGTTGCCGCCATGGTCGCGCTGGGAGACGTACGCAAGAGCGCTGCGACGCTCTATGGCCAGGGCCAACATCTTGCTGCGCTGCGGCTGTACGACGCGATCATCACGGCCGCGCCGCTCGACTTCGACGCGCGTATTCGCCTCGCGGATTGTGCGCTCGCGCTGGGCAACGCAGCCGCAGCGAACGTGTATCGCGCGACCGCGTGGTACTGCCTGAAGAGCGGGCATCCATTGCCGGCCCTCGTATGTGCACGCGTTCTCGAGGCGCATGGCGCCGACGCGAGCGACATCACGACCTCTCTGGTCGTGAGCTACGGCTCGGAGTCCGAGCTTCTGGGCAAGGTCGCCGCGCGCGTCGCACTCCCCGCAGACAACGTACCGGTCACCGTTCCCGACGTACGGCAGCCCGGCCCGCCCGACATCGTCGCGCAGGCGCTGCGCCGCGCGGAGCACGCGACTGACAACTTCAAGGACTTCCCCGAGGCGGTGCACCCGATTCCGCTGCTCTCGCAGATGTCCGAGGCTGCGTTCAAACGCGTGCTATCGACGGTGCTCTTGCGCCGGCTGCCCGCGGGCGCGTTCGTGATCAAAGAGGGCGAGCCCGGCAACTCCTTTTTCTTCGTCGCCGGCGGGCAGCTGCGCGTGTTCGCCACCGACGGGCTCGGGCGGCAGACAGATCTCGCCTCCCTCGGCGAGGGCGCGGTGTTCGGCGAGATGGCGCTGCTCTCGGCGCAGCCGCGCAGCGCCACGGTCGGCTGCCTCAGCGATGTCGAGGTGCTCGAGGTCGGGCGGCAATCGCTCGCCACACTCGCCGACGAGCTGACCCCGGTGGCCGAGGCGCTGCATGGGTTCACGCGGGAGCGCTTGCTCGGCAACCTCATGGCGACAAGCCCGTTATTCAAGCCGTTCAATCGGATGCAGCAGCGTGACCTCTTACGGCGGTTCACGAGCCACGACGTCGCGACGGGGACCGTCGTGATCAACGAAGGCGAGGAAGGGCGCGGGCTGTTTGTCGTGCTGTCCGGCGAGCTCGACGTCTCCCGCCGCACCGCCGACGGTGACACCGTGCCGCTCGGTGGCCTCAAGACGGGCGACGTGTTTGGCGAGATGGCGCTGCTCCGAGGTAACCGGACGACTGCGACGGTAATCGCGACACGGCCCGCGACCGTTCTATTCCTCGCCCGCGACTTCGTCGCACGTATGGTCGCAGGCATGCCTGAAATCAAGAGCTATCTCGAAGCGTTGGCGGAAGAGCGCGAGATCGATAACCAGCTCGTGCTCGGTGAGGACGAGACGCCGCCCGACGAGCGCATCCTCATTTAGTCACCTATACTTTTCGTCATGGACGAAGAGACCCCACCGCCCGCGAAGCGCTCTAGCTTCGGACGGATTCTGTGGCTCCTGGTGATCGCGGCGATCGTGATCTTGTGGTGGCACTACCGTGGCGCCGGCGAAGCGATGGACCCCGATCCGGTCGCGCAGCAGGCGATGGATCGACTGAATTCCCCCGACGCGGATCCCGACGACATCCTCGTCGATCTGAAGGACGACGTGTCCGTCGAACGCGTCGCCGAGATCGAGCGCGCATCCGGAATCGATCTCGTGCTCGTCAGCGACGAGAGCGCCGACGAGCAGTTCTATCGCGCGCACGTCGACCCGGCGAAGCGCGACTCGATCCTCGCGCAGCTGTCGGCGCTCTCCGACGTCGAGGTGGCCGAGCCGGACGCGCTCGCATACATCCCGCAGGGCGAAGAAGCGCTGCGCGTGCCCGCGCCCGAGGCGAGCTACGAAGGCTTCCCGAACGATCCGCTCTACGCGAAGCAGTGGCACATGCGGCAGATCGGCATGCCGGCCGCGTGGAAGCTCGCCAACGGCAACGGCGTGATCGTCGCAGTGCTCGACACCGGCATCGGCTACGAGGACAAGGGCAAGTTCACCGAGCTGCCCGACCTCAAGGGCATCAAGTGGGTCAAGCCGTACAACTTCGTCGCCAACAACAAGAGTGCCCATGACGATCACGGCCACGGCTCGCACGTGACCGGCACGATCGCGCAGGTCACGAACAACGGCATCGGCGTCACCGGCGTCGCGTTGAACGTGAAGATCATGCCGCTCAAGGTGCTGTCGAAGAACGGTTCGGGCTCGGTCGGTGGCATCGCGGATGCGATCCGCTACGCGGCCGACAACGGTGCGAAGGTCATCAACATGAGCCTCGGCAGCTCGTACCCATCGACGCCGCTCAAGAACGCCGTGAAGTACGCCTACGACAAGGGCGTCACCATCGTGTGCGCCGCGGGCAACGAGAGCCGCGACAAGGTCGGCTATCCGGCGGCGTACCCGGGCGCGATCGCGGTGAGCGCGACGCAGAACGACGAGGCGATCACGTTCTACTCGAACTACGGCGAGGCGATCGACATCGCGGCGCCGGGCGGCAACACGCGCGATAAGAACGGGGGCCGCAACAACCCCGATGGTGGTGTTCTGCAGAACACGATCGCGATCGGCGACCCGTCAAAGAACGACTACTACGCGTACATGGGGACGTCGATGGCGTCGCCGCACGCGGCCGGCGTCGCGGCGCTCGTCGTCGGTGAAGGCGTGACCAAGCCAGCAGCGGTGGAGAAGATCCTGCAGTTGACGGCGCGCAAGCCGACGAACCAGCAGTACTCGAAGGAGAAGTACGGCGCGGGCATCATCGATGCCCCGGCAGCAGTGAAGGCTGCCAAGAAGAAGGCGGGCGGCGGTGGCGGAGAGCTCGCGCTGGGTCTGCTCATCGCGGGCGCGGTCGCTGCATCGGCGCGCAGCAAGGGCCTCGGAGCGGGCGTGAAGCTCGGCGCCGGTTACCTCGTGGGCGTCGTTGTCGGTGCATCGGGCCTGTTCTTCCTGCCGCATGTCTCGGCCACGCTGGCGGAGGCGCCGGTCCTCGAGATGCTGTCGCACGGCATGCCGTCGTGGGACATGTCGATCCTCGGTGCCGCGGGCCACGGCAACGCGGTGTTCTTCAGCGCGCTGATCCCGTTCGTGTTGCTCGCGGTCGGATACGGCGTGCCGAAGCTGCGCGCTCCGCTCGCGGGGCTCACCCTCGGCGTCGCGGCGCACCTCGTGTTCGCGGCGATCACGCCGGCGATGGCGCTATCGTACGTGCCGTCGATGTTCGGCTTCGCGCCGATCTGGCTCGCGGTCAACGCGATCGTCTGTGTGCTGCTCGCGCGTACGGCCCTTCGGCGTTGATCGTAGCCGCGCGCGGTTGCCGAGGTTTACGAGCCGTGTAGGACCCGGATCTTCACTCGAATCCCGTGTGCGCGAACTGCCTACGAGAGGCCTTCGCGTTGCGGCTCCGACGGCTACCCGAGAGAGGGCCCGTTACGGGTAGAGTGAGCTTGTGAGCCGTTTTTCCGTGGTGCTGCTCTCGCTGGCCGCGTGCGGCTTCGACGTTCAGACGAGCAGTCCCGCATCGGATGCCGCATCTGTGGATGGTCGAGACGCTCCCGGAGATAGCTCGCAAGATGCTCCGTGCTTCATGGTCGGCGAGAGCGAGGTCTGTGATCCGGTCGGCCCTCTTACGCTTTCCGGCATGATCGACACGACGAGCGACCCGAGGTGCACGGCGCTGGTTCAGTCCAACGGACCGGAGGCGTGCCTCGTGTCGGCGACGCAAGTCACGATCGGTGATCTCGTGGCGATCGGAGCTCGTCCGCTCGTGATCGCCTCGACCTCCACTCTCGTTGTCACGGGGACGTTGGATCTTTCGAGTCAGCGCGGCGTCCGAGAAGGCGCGGGCGCCAACCACTCGACATGCGCGGTGCAACGTCAGGCACAGTCGGATCGGGGCGGTGCGGCTGGTGGAGCGGGTGGCAGCTTCCAGGGCAAGGGCGGCGACGGCGGTGAGGGCGACACCGATGACAGCCTCGGCGAAGACGGAACCGCGCAGCCCGGTCTCGCGAGCAACGGGATCGCGGCTCCTGCCTCGGTGCGCGGCGGGTGCCGAGGTGGCGCGGGTGGGAACGAAGGCAACGGAGGAACCGGTGGGATGGGCGGCAGCTCCGGTGGTTCAGTGTGGCTGGTCGCAGCGAACACGATCACGATCGCGGGGGCGATCCGCGCGACCGGAGCTGGCGGCTCGCCGGGCCAGGTGCAATCGGGAGGCGGGGGCGGCGGCTCCGGCGGCATGATCATCCTCGAAGCAACGACCGTCACGATCGATGGTCAGATCTCTGCGAACGGTGGCGGTGGTGGAGAAGGCGGTACGCGCATCGATTCGACCGCCATCACCGGCAATCCCGGCGCAGATGGGAATCTCGGTACAACACGCGCGTCTGGTGGCAGTGGTGCACAAGGCTCGTCCGGCGACGGCGGCGATGGAGCGGCAGGTTCGAACGGCGATGGAGAGGAGGGGCAGGACACGATCGTCGGCGCGGGCGGCGGCGGTGGCGCAGCGGGCTTCGTGGAGGTACGGGGTGCGCGCACGGGGAACGGCGTCGTGTCGCCATCCTAGCGGCGACCGACCGAACGAACGAACGAAATCATCGCTGCACCCGGCGCACACAAACGGATCCGCTATCCTGACCACGTGAGTCACCAGATCACGATCGCGCGCAGCGAACACAAGTTTTCGTGTGCGCACATGACCGTGTTCCCCGACGGGACCAAGGAGCGGCTGCACGGTCACAACTACACGGTGTCTGTGGCGATCGACGTCGAGCGCGTCGACTTCGCGTCGATGATCCCGTTCGCGGTGATCAAGGACGCGATCCGCGAGCTGTGCAAGGAGTGGAAGGAGCGCGTGATGATCGCGACGACGAACCCGTTCGTGGTGATCGTGCGCGACGACACCGAGCTCGAGGTCACCGTGTGCGGCGCGCGCTACGTGTTCCCGCGCGGCGACGTGCTGCTCTTGCCGATCGACAACATCTCCGCCGAATCGCTCGCCGCTCACACCGCCGCACTGCTCCGCGCGCGACTCTCGGTCGTGCTCCCCGCGCACGTCACGACGCTCACGTCGACGGTGGAAGAGTCGCCCGGGCAGGGCGCGAGCTGCACGCTCTCGCTGCGCTAGATTCGTGAACCTTGCACCGTCGTCGAGCTGACGGAGCCGCATACTCGGTACCGGCCAGCCCATCCGAGAGTGAGCGCTCGACGAACTCTCGGAGCAGCGCGGCGTCTCGAACCCACGATGCGACAAGCGCCGCCTCCTTCATCCTCCGACGGTATCTCGATCTTCTCTGGCCGGAGATCGAGACAGCTAGTGCGCGTGACCGTGGCGCCCGTGCTGGCTCGCGAGGGGGATCGAGCTACCGTAGCGCGATGCAGATCCACGCTGCCGGCAATCGAATCCAGATCGGACGTATCGAAGATCTCGCGACATCTCCCCATGTCGTCATCCAGCTCGGCACCGCGCCGGATGGGCTTCCATGGCTGGTTCGTGTCGATCGATCGAAGGAGCTGTCGACGCTCTTCCAAGTCGTCCCACGCGTTTTCGGTTTGACGCGACGCGAGGATCTGCCGACGCGCGTGCGCGAGGCCCTCGAACACGAAGTCGCATCAGGGCTGATGGGCGTGCACGATGTCGCGATCGAGGGTCGCACCGCGCGTGCCTTCGTTGCCCGCCGCAAGCTCAAGGCGCTGCTTGGCCCGACGCTGTTCGCGCAACTGTTCGATCGCCGGCCCGTCGTCGGGGACGCAGCCAACGACCCGATCACCGCCGTCGGTGCGATGGCAGCACGCGAACAAGATGTCGCGTTGCTCGACGCAGTCGATCGCACGATCGATGCGTTGCGTGCGAAGCGGCATCTCGCGCTAGACCTCGCGACAGGCGGTGCGTACGCGTGTTCGGTACGAGATACCGACCGCGCACTCCGGGTGCCGAGCGAGCCGATTCGTCCACTCGCGTTCGAAACGCTGTCGGCTCTCGGTGACGTCAAAGCGATCGTGGGATCGGCAGCGGGAAGTTGGTCGGCACACTTGGCGGATCGCGCCGGCTATCAGCTCGCGTTGACAAACGCGCATCGGGACTCGCACGGCGGTTGGCTCCGGTTCGAGATCGAGCGCCAACAGCTGCTCGCGCAGCTCGTGAAGGTCGCACGCGCCGTCGATACGCTCCACCGTCGAGAACGTGTACACGCAGACCTCGCACCCGGCAACGTCCTCATCTGCAGCGATGGCGCACGCGCGTTCGACGGTCTCGACCTCGAAGCCGGCAGTCCGGCGACCGCTGCGACGTTCGAGTGGGCCGCGCCCGAGCAGATCGTGGGTCACCCCGTAGACCCACGCACCGATGTCTACGCACTCGGCCGGATCGCGACCGCCGTGCTCGGCGCCGTCGTGTTCGGCGAGCAGACCGAATACATCGTGCCGATCGGCGGCGATCGATCACGACACGTCAAGCTGCTCAAGGCGGAGGGCGTCTTCCTCGACATCACCGATACCGACCACGATCGGGCGTGGCAACGTGCGTGGCAGGAGCTCCTCGGCCGCTCGGTGCACTTCGATCGCTCACGCCGCCCAGCGACGGCCGGCATCTTCGCGGATGAGCTCGCGGCGCTCGTCGAACAGTACCCGGTGCCGGCTCGACGTTCACTCGAGCCCGCGTTCGGCGACACCGTCGCGGTCGAGACCGCAAACGGCATCGAGTTTGCCCACATCCTCAGCGACTGAGCCGGCGGCCGTGCTCCCGGCACACGTCACGACGCTTACGTCGACAGGGGCAGGGCGCGAGCTCCACGCTCTCGCTGCGCTAGATTCGTGAACCTTGCAGCGTCGACGAGCTGACCGAGCGCTCCCAGAGCGAGTCGCGAAATACGATGAAGGCTCGTGTCGTTCCCGCCACGATGACCGCCAGAGCACTCCTCATCCTGTCGCTGGCCGGCTGCGGTCCGGCGGCCCCGCCTACAGCCGAGCCAGAGCCCGCGATCGCGGTCGGCTGGGGCGAACGCGTGACGATCTACGACGTGCTGGGCCGCGACCCGACGCTTTTGCAGGCAGTCGAAATCCCTGCCCGCGACCTGCCCCGTGGAATCACCGTGCAAGCTGCGACCTCTGTCCCAGGATACCGCGTCGTGACGGCCTGCGACGATGGCTACTGCGTCGACGGCGTCGTCTCCGGCGAACACGTCACTGCCGACGGCGCGCTGGCTCCGTGCGCAGCGGTCGGGGGTCTGCGCGCCGCCGCCGCCCCGACCGACGAGTGTGACTTCGTGATCGAACCCGTTCTGTCGCCAGACGATCGCGCGATCCTCGGCGCTGGCCACGGCTCGTGGGTGGAACGCGGCATCCAGCTGACCTATCGCGACGATGCCTGGCTGTCGTTCTACGACGCGAGGGCCGACTTCACCGACGGCGCGGCTCACTCCCATGGCGCGTTGCGCTGTCGCACGCGCTCCATCGGCGCTTCCGAGCCTCCGTTGCGCCCCTGGGCTCGAACCGAAGTCGACGCGGTGAGCGCGGCCGTCACTCGATTTCTCGACGGCGAGCGCGCCCGGTCCGAGGGCGGCGACATCGCGTGGCGCGTCGACATGAGCTCGGTCGAGGATCTGTCCGAGATTGGCGACCACCTCGTCACCGGGCCGCGCTCGGTCGATCTTTGCCTTCCCCTCGACCCCCAGGAGATCGTGCACGTTCGAGTCACGTTGGAGGCTGTTCGTGATGCGTGAGCACACTTGTCCGCTTCTCGGACAGCGGAAACGGACTACGGCCTACTTCAAGTCGTCGAGGCCGCCGCCGTTGACTACATTCGTGTAGCCCTCGGCGTCGAGCTGCTTCTTCGCCTTGCCTGCGCGACCACCGGCGGCGCAGTACACGACGACGGGCTTGGACTTGTCGCCGCCCACGAGCTTCTCGACGTCGGAGAGCCGCGACCCGATCTGATCGACCGGGATATTCGTTGCCTGCACGAGGTGATCGCCGGAGAACTCCTCCGTCGTGCGTACGTCGATGACCGTCGCGCCGCTCGCGATCATCTCTTTTGCCTTCGCGGGATCTTTGCTCGCGGGCGCGGCGGCCGCGGCAGGAGACGTCGCCGGTTGCGTCGGGTCGGCGGACTTCGCGGGCTCGGACTTCGAACACGCAGCGACGAGGAGAAGGGCGAGGGCGATGCGCATGCGCGCACCATACGCGATCGTCGCCGACACCGCGATCCGTCGACATGCAGCCGGTGCGACACCGATGTCTTCGATGTCACATCGCGCTGGGAACGACGGGTCCGGTGATCGTCGGCGCCGATGCCGTGATCGCGATGATGCCGGCCGCACCACCACCACCGCCGCCGGTCACGACGTTCGTGCCCGAGCGTCCACCGTCGGTGCCGTTGATCGCGAGGCTCGCGCCACCAGCTCCTCCGTCGCCGCCATTCGAGCTTGCGCCGCCCGCCGCCGCGATCGTGGGCGTCGCCGGGTTCGGCGTCGCGCCGCCGGCGCCACCTTGATTGCCGCCGAACAGCGACCCTCGCCCACCTTCTCCACCGCCACCGCCCGACGCGAGTAGCGTTCCCGCGACGGTGACCGCGGGTCCGTCGAGCACGATCACGCCGCCCGATCCGCCGCCGGCACCGGCGCCGAGCGATCCCGTGGCTCCGCCGCCGCCCGTGCCCGCCGCGTTGATCGTGCCCGTGATCATGATCGTGCTCGCGACGAGGAGCACGCTGCCGCCGCCGACTCCTGGTGGCCCGCTGCTCGTCGCCATGCCGCCCGGGCAACCACCTAGGAGCGACGGGGCCATCGCATCACCAGCGACGCCACCTTGGCTCTCTCCACCGTTGCCACCCTTGCCGCCTTTGCCGCCGCGGCTCCCGCCCGCGCCGCCGCTGAACTGGCCGGCCTCGGTGCGCGTGCAACCCGTGCCCGATGGATTGCGCACGTTCATCGTGCCGTCGATCGTGATCGTCGTCGACGCGACGAGCACGAGCGGGCGCGTGCCGGTCACCGCGAGCGTGACGCCGGCGGCGAGGTTGATCGAGCGCGCCGCGATCACGCAGAGCTCGCCCGCGGTCGCATCCATCTCGATCGTGCACAGCGTGGACTCGCTCGTATCGATCGCCGCGGGCAGCGCGACGTCGGTGCCGCTCGGTTGCGGGCACACCCGCACGAACGTTCCGCTGCAGCCGTCGGCATCGATCATCGCATCGTCGGTCGCGTCATCGGTCATCGACGCATCGACGCCGCTCGCTCCAGTCGGCGTGGGAATGTCCGCGATCAGCTCGCACCCCGAGAGTGCGAACAGCAGCGTGAACAGCCCCAGCTTCACGACTCCAGCGTGACAATCTTCGTCGGTGCGGTCAACGTAGACGATAGGTTGCACGCCGTGCGCGGATCACACACGGTCGTGCACGCCACAACGAACGGTTCAGGCGCTCGCGCGATCTCGACCGCGTCCGCCGCGCCGGCGACGCTTGCCACCGCCGCGCCCACCACCACCACCACCACGCTCGGCTCCACCGCTGCGCTCGCCACCACGTTCACCACCGTGCGTGTGCGCACCGTTCGGGCGCGGCGCCAGCGCTTCGGCCTCGGCGGCGATCTCCGTTGACATCTTCCCCGCCACGCGGAACTGATCCGGCTTCCAGCCCTTCTGCGGGACGACTTCGATCTTCTTCTGGAATCGCTTCTCCAGGTGATCGAGGTAGTCGCGCTCCTGGCGCGAGAGCACCTCGGCCACGCGCGGCGCGCACTCGAGATCGATCTTGTCGTTGTCGACGAGCGTTCCGGAGCGACGGACCTCGCGGAGGATCTCGTACGCGACCGTGGTCACGCTCTTCACGACACCCGAGCCCTCGCACATGGGGCACGGCTCGGTGAGCAGCTGCACGAGCGACTCGCGCGTGCGCTTGCGCGTCATCTCGACAAGGCCGAGCTCGCTGATCTTCGTGACGTTGGTGCGGGCGCGATCGCGCGTGAGCGCCTTCTGGAAGGCGTCCCACACCTTGCGGCGGTTGCCCTCTTTGTCCATGTCGACGAAGTCGACGACGATGATGCCGCCGATGTTGCGCAGGCGAAGCTGCCGCGCCACCTCTTCGCAGGCTTCGAGGTTGTTGGCGGTGACCGTGTCCTCGAGGTTGCCGGAGCCCGAGTTCGTGAAGCTTCCGGTGTTGATATCGATCGCGGTGAGCGCTTCACCTTGATCGATCACCAGCGAGCCGCCGGACTTGAGCGGAACCTTGCGCGACACTGCGAGTCGGAGCGCTGGCTCGATGTGGTGGGTGTCGAAGATCGGGCGACGACTCGCCTCGTACTTCTTGATGCGCTCGGCGAAGCGAGGCAGGAACGCCAGCGTGAACTTCCTCACGCGGTCGTACTGCTCCTCGTCGTCGATGATCACTTCGCTCGTGTCCTCGCGCATGAGATCGCGGATCACGCGGAGCGCGAGATCGAGGTCGGCGTAGATCAGGCCCGGCTGACGCTGCTCCTGCTCGCGCGCCTCGATGTTTCCCCACAAGCGCGCGAGGAAGTCGACGTCGTCGCGCAGCTCTTGATCGCTCGCGTCTTCGGCGGCCGTGCGCACGATGAAGCCCGAGCCTTTCGGCCGCACTTCGTTGACGAGATCGCGCAAGCGTCGTCGCTCCTTGTCGGAGCCCACACGTCGCGAGACTCCGATCTGCGAGACGTGCGGCATGAACACCGAGTAGCGACCGGGCAGCGAGATGTAGCCGGTCACGCGCGCGCCTTTGAGACCGATCGGATCCTTGGTGACCTGTACGGTGACGGAGTCACCCGGTCGCAAGAGATCCTCGATCTTGCGGTTCGCCAGCTGCTTGCGCGAGCGAGCGATCCGCGACGCCGCGCCCTCGGGCGCCTCGTCACCGTCATCGACCTCGGAGTCCTCGAACAACTTCCCGGTGTCTCCCGCGCCGAGAACGTCGGCAACGTAGAGAAACGCGGCGCGTTCGACCTTGGGACCGAGATCCACGAAGGCCGCCTGCATGCCCGGGAGGACCCGAGTCACCTTGCCGCGATAGATGTTTCCGACGATGCCTCGATCACGTTTACGTTCGACAAAAAACTCTGCGAGGGAACCTTCTTCGACGACCGCCACGCGGATCTCGGGTCCCTCTGCATTGACCACGAGCATGTTCTGCATTGAAGCTCTGCAATCTGTTGCGCCCGCTCCGGAGCGCCGCGACATGAATGTCCTTGTGCGGTCGCGCGAGATGACGGGTCGAGGCAACTCGGTAGCATCGAAGCGCCACGAATACAACCAATTACAACATGCTTGAACACCGTGGCCCGCACCTTGCTTCTACGGGAGGCGCATCACAGCGTTGCCGCGCTGTCTCTGCACCTCGATTTATTACCTAACTCGTCGAGTTCACTAAATTAGTTGGTCTAAAGTACTTCGAACGCCTGAGTTGCCGCTCGGGCGTTCGGTCATTTTCGGGTGTTCGCCTTCGGCGGACCCTCACAGCGCTTCGCGTCCCGCGTCACGTCGTGATGCGCGCTGGGTTGGCGCTATAAGCGGGCGTGAACGCTGACGAGCCCGAGGTCGACGAGGACGCGGCCATCGCGTTCGTGCTCGCCCTCGGCAAGGCGCTCCATCGCTACGGTACGCCGGCACATCGGCTCGAGGAGGGCCTGCTCGTGTGCTGTCGCCAGCTCGGCCTCGCCGACGCGGAGGTGTTCACGACGCCGACAACGATCATCATGTCGTTTGGCGATCCGCACGAGCTGCGCACTCGCATGATGCGCGTCGAAGGCGGCGAGCTCGACATGGGCAAGCTCGCCGACGTCGACGCGCTCGCCGATCAGGTCGGTGCCAAGAAGATCCCGATCGGCGAGGGACTCGCGCGCCTCGAAGCGATCGGTCGCGCACCGGCGCGCTACGGGCGCGTTCTCACGACATTCACGCACGCGATCACCGTCGGTGCGTTCGCGGTGTTCTTCGGCGGCTCGCTGGTCGACGTCGCCGTCGCCGCCGCGATCGGCCTCCTCCTCGGTGTTCTCGCGGCATTCACGAAGCGCTCGGTCGATCGGGCGCGCGTGTTCGAGCTCGTCGGCGCGATGATCGCGGCCACTACCGCGGGACTCGCGTCGTCGATCTGGCCGCAGCTCTCGCCGTCGCTCGTGACGATCGCCGCGCTGATCATCCTCTTGCCGGGCCTCACGCTGACCGTCGCGATGACCGAGCTCACCACGCGTCACATCATCGCCGGCACGTCGCGTCTCGTGTTCGCGGTGATCGTGCTGCTCGAGCTCGTCGTCGGTGTCGCGCTCGGTTCGCGTCTCGCGAGCGTCCTCGTCGACGTGCAGCATGCGACGCCGATCCCGCTGCCGGCGTGGTCACCATGGCTCGCGCTCGTCGCGTCGGCGCTCGGCGTCGCGATCGTCGTGCAGGCGGCGCCGCGAGCGTTCGGCTGGATCCTCGGCGCGTCGCTCGTGGGCTACGTCGGCGCGCAGCTGGGCGACGCGTGGCTCGGCCGAGACATGGGCGTGCTCGTCGGCGCGTTCGCCGTCGGCGTGACGAGCAATGCGTACGCGCGCTTCTGGAAGCGCCCCGCGCAGGTCGTGCAGGTTCCCGCGGTGTTGATGCTCGTGCCGGGCAGCATGGGCTTTCGCGGCATGTCGTCGCTGCTCGGGCGCGACACGCTCGTCGGGATCGAGACCGTGTTCGCGATGTTCATCGTCGCGCTCGCGATCGCGGGCGGGCTCCTCGTCGCGAACGCCGCGTTCACGCCACGCCGCTCGCTCTAGCGCTAGTACCAGGAGCGAATTCCGAGCACGTAGCGAAGCGCTCCGATCGGCTCGAACTCTAGGCCGACGGTCACTGCCCAGTCCTCGGGATCGAGCCGGCTCTGGGTGCCGGTCGCGACGATCCCGACGCCGATCGTGTAGCTGCTTCCGCGCGGCGTCCGCTCGCGAAACAGATCCCACGGCGCGCGGTAGTGAAATCCGACCTGTCCGGTCCACAGATCGGGATTGCCGCCGGCGCGCAGCACGAGCGCGCTCTTGCCCTTGTAGAAGAACATGTCGAGATCGCCGGGAATGAACAACAGCTCGCCACCCGCGACGGGGAGCTCCCAGCCGCGCATCTCGGCCCATGCACCGATGCGAGCCCACGATCCGATCGGGAGCGTGACGTCGAGTCCGAGTGCGCCTGCGAATCGGCGATCGGCTTCGCGAATCGGCTCCGTGGTCGTGCGTGCGATCGTCGAGGGCGCGTCGCCATGCGCAACCGCGACTCCCAGCCGCACCCACGAGCTCCACTCGATCAACGTCGGCCTCGTCGACGACGACACCTCCGGATACTCGTAGGGCGGAGGAGGTCGTGCGATGGCCGTCCCCGCCAGCAAACACAGCGACACCAGACTCGCGAGAAGCTTTGCCATCGGGTGCGAAAATCAACGCGCGAGCTCGCGCGCGGATCTACCGAGCGTGTAAGTCCGCGACGAACCACGACTCCACATCGCCGGTGACGACGGATGGATTCGACGGCACGACCTTGCTGACCGCCACCACAGATCTCGCCAGCCTCAACGAGGCAGGTCGGGATCGTCGGGATCCGCGTCACGATGCACGCACGGATCGTTGTCCGGATCGTGACCGCACGCGAGCACTCCCGGCGAATCGTCGTCGGGATCGACACCCTTGTGCATGCCGACCTCGTCGTCGATGCCGTGTTCGTCACCGCCTGCCGCGATGATCGCGTCGCGCTTCTCGAGCGAGATGCCGGGCACGAGGTCCTTGCGCGCGAGGTACGCGACGTAATAGGCGCCCTCACGGCGTGCCTCGATCTCGCCGCTGTCGATCGCGCGCGTGAGCTCGCGCATCAAGTCGCCGATCAGCTTGCTCGGCCGGATCTCGAAGGCCTCGATGATCGCTGTGCCGACGCCTGTGGGGAGGGGCGGGAGCTTCGCGTCCGCTTCGGCGAGCTTTTCCACGCGATCGGCGAGCGCGCTGATCTGCTCGAGCAGCGCCTTGCGGCGGCCCGGACGCTTCGACGTGATGTCGGCGCGCGACAGATCGAGCAGGTCCGTCATGTGCGCGGCCATCTCGCGATGGAAGCGGCGCACGGCGGAGTCGGTCCACTGATCGCCGTACTGGTTCGTGCGCAGGTGATGCCGCACGAGAAAGCGAATCGTCTGGCGTTCGTCGCGTGCGAAGTTGAAGCGCTTGCTGACTGCCTCGAACATGCGCGCGCCGACCTCGGCGTGCCCGTGAAAGTGGACGCCATCGTCGGTGTACGTGCGCGTCGGGACCTTGCCAATGTCGTGCAGCAGCGCGGCCCAACGTACGAGAGGACGGCGCACCGTCTGCCGCACGACCTGCTTCGTGTGCGCCCACACGTCCTTGTGTTGGCGCCCCGTTTCCTGGACGAGATCCACCGTCGCCGCCAGCTCGGGGAACAGCACGCCGAGCACGCCCGCCTCGCGCAGCCACTCGAGGGCTGCATCGACGTCACGGCCCATCAGCATCTGCTCCATCGCGACCCGCAAGCGCTGCTTGTCTGCATCGGCGAGGCGCGGCGCGTGCTCGTGCGCGACGTCGGTGATGCCTGCGTTGGGCCAGCGACCCTCGCCTTCGTTCGAGATCGCAGATGCGATCTCGATCACGACGACCGGATCGACCTCGACGAGGCCGCGCACACGATCAGCGGCCGTCTGCTCGCCGGACATGGGTCGCGATAGCTACCACAATTGCTAGGTAGGGGCCTACGCAAGCCCTCGAACACAACTCGGCACGGACCGTGCTCCTCGGCGCCGCGCGTGGTTGGCCGAATTACCGAGCGACAGTTGCCGATGGCAGAGCGATCCTTTCCGGGAATCTCGCGCTTCTATAGGTCGCTCGACGACAAGCCCGCGACATTCCTCCAGCTCGTCTGGGCGTTCGAGGCCACCAAGCTCGCGCGACCGACACAGCGGAAGCATCGCCACCTCTAGAGCGTTGCCTTGCAACACGGCGTTACCCCTGGCCATTCGAACGGCCAGATGTGACAGTCCGTCGCAATCCGGACGCTTATATGGGGCAAGATCGAACATCGACCAGACGCCATCCGATCGGTGTCTTCGACTCGGGTGTGGGCGGACTGACTGTCGTTCGTGCCCTCCGCCAGGCGCTCCCCGGCGAAGACATCATCTACCTCGGTGATACCGCGCGGGTTCCGTACGGCAACAAGAGCCCGCGTACCGTCGAGCGCTACTCGCTCGCGTGCCAGCAGTTCCTGCTCGATCGCGGCGTGAAGCTCGTCCTCATCGCATGCAACACCGCGAGCGCCACGGCGCTGCCCGCGCTTGTCGCTGCGAGCCAGGTGCCCGTCATCGGTGCCGTCGGGCCCGGTGCGCAGAGTGCGCTCGCCGCCACAAAGAACGGCCACATCGGCGTCATCGGAACGCTCGGCACGATCCGCTCGGGCGCATACCCGACAGCGATCGCCGAGCGCGATCCATCGGCACAGCTCGCGCAACTCGCGTGTCCGCTGTTCGTTCCTCTCGCTGAAGAAGGGTGGACCGACGACGAGGTCGCGGCGCTCGTCGCGAAGCGCTACCTCGTCGAGCTGTTCGCGCAGGACGCAAAGATCGACACGCTCCTTCTCGGCTGCACGCACTACCCGCTTCTACGCGACACGATCGCGCGTGTCGCCGCGGAGATCGCGGGGCGCTCGATCGCCGTCGTCGACAGCGCGACGGCCATGGCCGACGCCGCGCGCGAGCAGCTCGGCTCGGGCCCGACGAGCGTGCCCGCCAATCGCCGCGCCGAGCCCGGACGCCTCGACGCATTCACGACCGACATCTCGCGACTCACCGAGATCGCACCGCGCTTCCTCGGCGAGCCGCTGAGCGGCTTCGAGCTCGTGGATCTGTAGTCGACCCAACTCGCGTACGCGGTCACCATGATCGTCACGCCACGCGTCGTTGCGTTGACGAGAACCATGACCAAGACGACCGGGACGCTCTACGCGCGGACGCTCTTGCTCGTGTTGCTGCCCTTGGTGCGGGCTTCTTCGTCCTTGCGGCGCTTCATGACCTCGGTGACCGTGGTCGCTTTCTTGAGCTTGTCGGAGATGGTCTTCTCGTCGACCGGATAGTCCGTGCGGAACACGAGACCGTCGTCGAACAGTTGCTCGCGAAGCTCCTCGTCGTCGAGGTACTTCGTGGCCTTCTTGCCCTTGTACTCGATGGTCGCGAGGTTCGGCACCTTGCCCTCGAGCCAGGTCATGAGATCACCCATGACTGACTTGCAGAGCAGGAGGTTCTCGTCGATGTTCTCGAAGAGCTCCGGAAACCGCTCGCGAAACGCCTGCTCGTCTTCGCCCTTGCCCAGCGCTTTGGTCAGCGCGAGCCGGAGGAGGAGGGCGTCATCGGCGAAGCTGACCACCGCGTCATTGCGGTCAGCGATAAAATCGTTCGGTGAGACGACGTAGGCAACCACGCCGGCAGCGACTTCGCGCACCGGGCGGGGCAGGTTCTCGTCATCCATCGCATCGAACGCGATCTTGAGATCGTGGGGAAGGGACACCAACCAACCGCGCACCAATTCGACGAACTTCGACTCCGCTGCAGCTGCACTCACGGTCATTGCGTACCCCGCGACAGCGGGGCCTCCAAGGCGCTTCGAGATTGAAGCTGAAGGACGTGAGTACCAACCCCGCGACAGATTTACAAGGTGCGTGCTACCCTCGTCGGGCGGTGGCCAAGCGTTCACCCATCCTGGGGTACAACCACAACGTCAAGTACCGCGGTCTGATCTTCCACGTTCAGACCGAGGACTCGGGGTTGTTGAGCCCACACCTCTTCACGCACCTCTTCTACGGTGGCGTGATCATTTCAACGCGCAAGCTGGTCTATGACTCCGGCTCGGCGGAGGACGCGATCAAGGGTCTCATGCAGTCTCAGCACAAGATCGTGCTGAAGGACCTCAAGGGCGGGAAGTTCGACGACAAGATCGACCAGTACTTGGTGGGAACCGAGGGATTGGAGCCGCGCGCGACACCTGCCGCCTCGGTAGGTCCGCCCAAACCCATCGATGACGGTCCGCGTCCCAGCGATCCAGAGATCGTCCTCTCGCGCCCGGAGACTGACCACGACATCGAGCCGATCGATGTGCAGCCCATCGCGGTCGCGCGGACGGCGACGCCACCTCCGATCCCGCAGCGCCAATCCACGCCCCCCAGTGGCCAGCGCGCCGTGACGCCCAGCTCGAGCGGGATCCCGATACCGCGCACACAGACCGCCGAGCGCAAGAGCGCTCCGACGACTGTTCGCACGAGCCTGAGCCCGCCGCCGTTGCCGGATATGTCCGAGCTCGATCCACCCACGGATCCAGATGCCACGGACGCGATGCACGCGGCGATGCAAAACGCCACCGTGCGTACACCGATGCCGGACTTCGACTCGGCGCCCGAAATCCAGATTCTCCAGAGCGAGGACTCCGCCGTCGCGCGCACGCGAAGCAAACACGACACCGAGGTCAGCGACGGCATTCCCGGCTCGAACGCACCGGCGCAAGAGAAGCGACCGAACGCGCTCGCCGCCGGAGCGCTGCCTCCCGCGCGACCGATCACACGCCCACCATCGCGCCAGGCGATGTCGCCACCCGCCGTGATGTCACGTCCGCTCACGAACTCCGACGGCGATCGTAGCCGGCACGAGAGCGACGCCGTCGAGGTGTACGCGCCCGCGCCTCCGTCGGTCGATCCTCCGCCGGGCATGCAGGAGCGCCCCGGTCAGTACGCGCAGCACAAACGCGTCAACCAGAGGTCCGTCGACGTGCTCAAGGCCGAGCGCGAACGCGCCGGAGCGGTACCGATTCCCGCGGGTCTCGCACGACCAGGTCGAGCGGCACAGCCCAGCCCGCCACCGAGCGTCCCGCAGCGCATCACGCGTGAGCCAACGCCGAACAGCAATAGCGTCCCGCAGCGCGTGACGCGTGAGCCATCGCCGGGCAGCGGTCCTCGCGCGACCGCACCTACTGCCGCCGAGCGTCCGGCCGAACGTCCGCGCACGCCGACGCCAGCGCGCATCTCGCCGCCGTCGGCGAACGTGCGCGCGCCCTCGTCGAGCGGCAGCGGCGGCGTCGTGATGACTCGACCCGCCGTGATCGTCGGCGCACCGTCGAAACCGAATTCGACACCTCCCCGCGTTCGCAAGGCGCGTGAAGAAGAGGGCCGCGGTTTTGGCCAGGGCTTGATCTCCGAGAAGTCACTCGACGAGGTGATCCTCGCGTATCTCTCCGAAGACGCCGACGAGAAGTAACCTCTCGCGATCGTGCGGCACACCGTGCACGCTTGTCGAATCGAACGCTTGTAAACATGACTGCCAAGGTCAAGATCTACACGCGCGAGTGGTGCGGCTACTGCACCGCGGCGCTGCAGTTGCTCGACAGCAAAGGAATCGACTACGAACATATCGACGCGAGCGGAAAGCCCGAGCTGCGAACATGGCTCGCCAAGGTGTCCGGTCAGCGGACGGTTCCGCAGATCTTCATCGACGAGAAGCCGATCGGTGGGTTCACGGAGCTGCGGGCGTTGGATCGCGATGGGAAGCTGGACAAGCTCCTGGGGCAAGGCGCCGAGTAACGACGAGGGAACTCGCGCCACTCGCGGGCTGCGCGCCAGCTACCGCAGATCTACCGCCAAGGCGCCAGCGGAGTTACCGCCATAACGCCATGGGCGCCAAGGATCATTGGATCCCATCACGAACGTGGGTGCGCGGCACGACTCGTCGAATGCCTTCCCGCAGGACGGCAGCGTGAAAGTTCAGAATCAAGCCGAGTTCGAATCCAGTGGCGCGCAAATAGGAGAGCATCTGAGCGAGATGCTGGTTGTTGATGGTCTCGACGGCCTTCAGCTCGACGAGCAGCTTTCCGCCGACGACAAGATCGAGTCGATGCTCACCGACGAGTTGGTGGCGGTAGTAGATCTGTTCGACCGGCTGTTGCGAGAACGGAATGTCGCGATGAGAGAGCTCGATCGCGAGCGCTTGTTGGTACACAGACTCGACGAACCCCGGACCCAGCGCACGGTGCACTTCGATCGCAGCACCGATGAGTTGATGGGCGAGCACGTCGACTTCGTTTGATGGTTCGATCAACATGGGTACCGCTCTCGCCGGTCGCCTGTTCGGGTTGCGAACTCTTCGCGGAAAGATTGGCAGCGTGTGAGCCTCCGAAAGGCCGTACGAGCAAAAATTGGTTCGGGGCGAGGGAGTCGCGTTCAATGAACCTCGAGCTCCTTGCTCACCGAGATCGCTGCACCGATGAGCGCGAAAGAGTCGATCGCCCAAGTGCG
The DNA here is from genome assembly GCA_046160585.1 of Kofleriaceae bacterium. Classification (GTDB taxonomy): domain Bacteria; phylum Myxococcota_A; class Polyangia; order Haliangiales; family Haliangiaceae; genus JABFXX01. The sequence goes on along the minus strand of JBJXGN010000011.1, from coordinate 21,373 downwards.
GGAGAGTCCACAGCGTGTGGACGGTTCGCATAGGTTGGCGCTGTCGCCAGTCGCCCCCGGGCGAACTTCCCAAAGAGATCCTTGGCGCTCATGGCGCCTTGGCGGTAACTCCGCTGGCGCCTTGGCAGTAACTCGGCTGGCGCCTTGGCGGTAACTCACCCTCGGAATTGCAGTCTCGGCCGGTCTCGGGCCCCGGATCGCAACGGCTATTCGTCGGGATCGGGATCATCCAGCGTCGGGTGCTCCACCAGATACGCCTTCATCCACACGGCGAGCTTCGGCATCGCGACCTCGAGTCGCTGCGATCCTTCGCGGTCCTGCGCCTGCTTCCACGCGAACGCCGCCTCGTCGTGTTCGCCACGCTGCGCGTAGACCCACGCACAGAGCAGCAGCAGATCGCGACCAGCCGTCATCGACAGGCCCTTGCGCATGCGATCGTAAAGCTCGCCGTCCTCGAGTGCGTGCGGGCCCGTCGTCGGCGCGCCGCCCTCGGCGACGAACAGATGCATCTGCGCGATCCAGTAGGACAGCTTGAGCACCTCGCCCGCCGGGATCGGGCCGCGCGCATCGAGGACGACACGCGCTTCCTTGGTGCGGCCGAGCGCGGTGAGGAGGTTGATCTCCGTGTAGTACGAGAACTGGTGCTGGATGAGGCGCGGCGAGAGCTTGCTGCGCGCCTTGCGGACGCGCTCGAGCGCGGCCTCGCCTTTGCCCTCGAGCGCGTCGGCGATCGCGACGCGTAGCTCGGCGAGGGCACGCACCCGACCCGGGGCCCACCACGCGCGCGCGACGGGCTCGGCGAGCGCGCGGCCCTCGAGCGAGTCGCCGTTGGACAGCGCGACGGACGCTTCGTTGACCTTCTGCACGGCGCGCACGGTGCCGATGAAGCGACCGCCAAGCGCGAGGTAGAACGGGATGAGCAGCGGGAACGCGGAGGCCGCGAGCGCGACGCCCGCGACGGTGATGCCGCCGAACGCGACGTACGCCGCGACCTGGCGGTTGCGGACGCCCTTGGGATCCTTGACCTCGCCGTCGCGGCCGACGTAGACGAGCTGGCCCTTTCCGGCCTTGTCGAGGTCGCGCGCGATCATCGGACGCGCGAGCGCGGTGGTCCCGTCTTTGGCGGGTTTGTCGTCGGCCATTACCGGGTGCCCACTTGCATCCCGACCATGGTACCGCCTGCGCCGTCCAGTACACGCCAATCCGTACCCTGCGGTGTATCGAGGAGCTCGACGCCGAGCGCCGTCAACTCCCCACGGATCGCGTCGCTGCGCGAAAAGTCCTTGGCAGCGCGTGCCGTGGCGCGCTCGGCGAGGAGGCGTTCGACCTGCGCGAGATCGATCGTGCTGCGCGAGACGAGGCGCTGGCGCCGCTCGCGCAAGTACACCTGCGGATCGCCCTCGAGGAGGCCGATGGTCCTGCCCGCCGTACGGAGGTCCTTCGCGATGCGCGCGATGGTGCGGCGCCGGAGCGCCTTGTCGATGCCTTTGCCCTCGACAGCGAGCTTGTTGCCGAGCGTCGCGGCGTCGTGCATGGCGGCGAGGACACGCGGTGCGTTGAAGTCGTCGAGCATCGCCTCGCGCACAGCGGGGAGTACGCGCTCGATCTCGGGGAGCACGGCGCCGTCGCCGCCGTCGCCGCCGTTGGCCACGAACGCGTCGAGCTTGACGAGTGTCTCGTAGAAGTACGACAGGTCGCGATCGGCCGCGTACAGCGAGTGGAAGCGCAGCTCCGTCGGAGTGTCGCGGTTGGGAATCGCCTCGACCTCGAACTCGACCGGCGAACGATAGTGATGCTTCACGCAGAAGAAGCGCAGCGCCTCGCCGCCGGCGTGGTTCGCGAGCGGATCGCAGTTGAAGACGTTGCCGAGCGACTTCGACATCTTCACGCCGTTGAGGTTCAAGAAGCCGTTGTGCATCCAGTGACGTGCGAACGACTCCTCGCCGTAGGCGCCCTGCGACTGCGCGATCTCGTTCTCGTGGTGCGGGAAGATCAGGTCCTTGCCACCGCCGTGGATGTCGAACGTCTCGCCGAGGTGTGAATGCGTCATCGCAGAGCACTCGATGTGCCAGCCGGGACGCCCCTTACCCCACGGCGAGTCCCACGACGGCTCGCCCGGCTTCGCGGCCTTCCACAGCGCGAAGTCGTGAAAGCTGCGCTTGTGCTTCTCGATCAGCTCGCGCCCACTCGCGTCCTTCTGCAGATCATCGATGGATTGCTTGCTGAGCTTGCCGTATGTCGGGAACGACTCGACGGAGAAGTACACGTCGCCGTCGTCGGTCGCGTAGGCCTTGCCGTTTGTGATCAGCTTCTGGGTGAGCGCGATGATCTCCGCGATGTGCGTCGAGACGAGCGGCTCCACCGTCGGCGAGCGCACTCCGAACCGGGCCATGTCGCGGTTGTAGTCGGCGGCGAACCGCGCCGCGAGCGCCATCGGATCCTCCCCGATCGCGTTCGCCGCGTTGATGATCTTGTCCTCGACGTCGGTGATGTTGCGGACGTACTTCACGTCGAACCCGAGGAACTCGAGGCCACGGCGGATCGTGTCGAACGAGATCGCCGAGAAAGCGTGGCCGAGGTGCGCGGGCGCGTACGGCGTCGGGCCACAGACGTACATCCCGACCTTGCCCGGCTGGAGGGGCTCGAACGGGACCTTCTGCTGGCGCATCGAGTCGTAGAGGCGGAGCTGCGTCACTCTTCGGGTTTTAGCATTGGTTGGCCCCCAGTCTCAGCGCCAGTCGAGGCTCTTCGCGCCGCTGCCGGTGATCGCGTTCGTCATCTTGTCGAGCCAGGCGGATGTCTCGGGGGCGTTGTTCGGGAGGGTCAGGTCCCACACGACGAGGGTGCTCCCGGCCTTCGCGAGGATGCGCCGCCCGTCATTGGAGATCTGGACGTCCGCGTAGGTCGTTCCGGATGCGAGGCGGAAGCGGGCCGGCTTGATCAGCGGATCGAGGACGTCGATCGAGCCGCGGCTCTGGACCGCGACGAGCCCCGTGATCGACGACATCGACGCGCTCGCTCGGCCGAGCGACTCTTCGAGGTCGGTGAACGCGTCGGGCTTCGCGAGGGAGACGAGGTACGCTGCTCCACCGTCGCTGAACGCGAGCAGGTACTCGCTGCCGATCGCACCGAGACTCGTGATCTCGAATGGCAACGTCGCGTGGTGTGCGAAGTCGCGCGCGCGCACTGGCCAGCGACGGAGCTCGTTGCCGATCGCGAAATACGCGTCGCCACCCGCCGTGACGCGAAGGTTGCTCGTCGGCGTGCGTGGCACGGTGTTCGCGGTGACCTCTCCGCTCGTCAGGTTCTTGCGCCACAACATCCCGTCGACGAAGTGGACGGCGACGAATGCGGGAGCCGTGCCGCCCCACGCGATGCTCACGAGCTTCGCTCCGTGGCGGTGCAAGCGCTCTCGCTTCTGCGCGGGCACGTCGTAGATATCGATCGTGCCGTCGTCGGTCGCGAGTACGACCTGGGTGTCGGTGACGAAGCCCGCGCGTTCGACGGTCCCTTCGATCGTCACGGGGGGCTTGCCGGCCTCGATCAGATGCGCGACGTGCGCCATGTCGACGACGACGGCGTGCCGGCCGCTCGGCGACACGACGACGTCCAGGATCGCAGGCCACGCACCGAGGTCGCGCCGATTGCCGGTCACCAGATCGATCCACTGCGCGGGACCGTCGAGCGTGGTCGCGACGAGATCGTCGCCCGTGACGAACTTCGCGGTCGCGATCTGGGTGCTCGCGACGCGCGGCACGAGCTCGTCGAGGTTCCACACGAGCAGGCGATCTTCCGCGAGCGCGACGACATAGGGCGACGCTGGCGACGCACGCACCATCGAGAACCTGCCGCTCGGCGCACCGAGGTTGTGGTCGCCGTGTTCGGTCAACACGACGAGCTGTTCCTCGCCGCCGGCGATGATCGCGTCGTCCTTTGACTCCTCGAGTCCGATCGGTCGCGACAGCTGCTTGCGCGGGCGCGACTGCGCCACCGACAGCATTCCCACGCCGGTCGGGCCGATCGTGAACACGCGCTTGTTGCTCGCGACGACGTGCGAGCGTTCGCCCACCGTGAGGCGATGCACGACGTAGGGGGACGGCTCCATCGCGATCTCCACGGCCTGGTTGTCGTGGAGGATCGCCAGCCGCGCGCCGTCTTTGGCCCAGTCGAGCGCGTGAAGCGTCCCGTTCAGCACCTGCATCGGCGGCTTCGCCGGTTCGTTCCGATCGTAGAGCATCAGATGATCGACGCCGGCAAGTGCGATCCATCTCTGGTCGGGAGAGGCCGCGAGCATCGACACGCCCTCGTCGAGCGGAATCTGCCTCGGCGCGACCGCGCCGAGGTCCATCTGCCACAGCGCTGCCTTCACATCGACCCAGTAGACGGAGGTGCCGACGACCTCGAGCGAGACGATCGGCACGTCGATCTCGATGTCGCGACGCCCGCTGCCGCGGGGATCGTCGAGGTCGAGGATCGAGATGCGCGCTCCGATCCACAACAGGACCTTCTTCTCGTCGTCGACAAACCGCGCGGTCACCGGAGCGCCGGCGTCGAGCAGCGTCTTGTGCGTGCGCGCGTCGAGATCGTAGAGCCGCACCGTGCCCTCCTCACCTGCACCGAGCATGCGGCGCCCGTCCCGCGAGAAGTGCAACGACTGCATCGTCGTCGACGCGGGCAGGCTCCACGCGACACCGGCCGCGCGCGCCTCGGCGGCGATCGCGCGTACCTCGCGCCAGCGCTTGTCCACGAGCGGCTTCGCGAGCGCGATCGCGAACGTCGGGTTCGTACTCGCGACGCTGCGCGCACTGCTCAGCGAGAGATCCTCGCTACGGCTCTCGGCGAGCCGCTTCTCGTCCTCTGCGACCTTCTGCGCGCGGCGCGCTTCGATCGCATTGTGGTCGGCGCGATTGCGCTCGTTGACGATACGCACGAACGCGATCGCGCCGCCGACCATGAGCGCCGCTGCGGCGACCGCGCCAACGATGAACGCGTAGCGATGTTGCAGGACGTACCGCGAGATCTTCTCGCGCGGCGTGTAGTGGTGCGACGCGACGAGCTGGCCGCCGAGAAAGCGCTGCAGATCCTCGGCGAGCAAGCGCGCGTCCTGGTAGCGCTGCTCGGGATCGAACGCGAGCGCCTTGTCGACGATGGTCCCGAGCACCGGCGGCACACCGTTCACGAGCTCCGAGATCGGCATCGGCGGCGCGAGCACCGCGGCCCGCATCATCTCGTCGACGCTCTTCGCGTGATGCGGTGGCTTCTTCGACAACAGGTGATACAGCGTCGCGCCGAGCGCGTAGACGTCCCATCGCGGATCGACGGGACCGCCGCGCAGCTGCTCGGGCGCCATGAAGCCGGGCGTCCCGAACACGATGCCAGCGCGCGTCGTTAGAACGCGCTCGACACCCATCGTGTCGCCCTCGGTGACGCCTTGCAGCGGCACTCCCAGGATCTGGGTCGGCTCGTCCTCCTCGCCGATCACCTTCGCGAGGCCCCAGTCGATCACGATCGTCTCGCCGAGCTCGCCGACGAGGATGTTCGACGGCTTGATGTCGCGATGCACGATGCCGCGCTCGTGCGCGTGTGCGATCGCTTCGGCCGCGGCCACCATGTGCCGCACCAGGTACAGGCGATCGGAGAGTTTCTCGCTCTGTGCGACGAGCCGCTCGAGCGGTCGCCCCTCGATCTTGCGCATCACGTAGTACGGCATCCCGTTCGGGCCCTTGCCGCCGTCGTGCACCGGCACGATCGAAGGATGCTCCAGCCGCGCGGTGATTCGCGTCTCGCGCGCGAAGCGCTCGAGCGATTCCGGATCCGTCGACAGCGCCTCCTTGAGCGCGACGACGCGCCCGAGGAGCGTGTCCGTCGCTTCGACCACGCGGCCCATGCCGCCGCGCGCGATTTCTGCGCCGAGCACGTACCGCGATGGCGGGATCGACGGAGGTGCGAGCACGTTGCCGCGGCTGTCGTGGCGCGAATCGCCGACGTGCGTGGGCATCACGCTCGAGTCCCCGGCGGCGGCGGGTGCGACGAGATCCCGCTCCGTGGGGAGCGGCGGCACGTCGTCCTCGGACGACGAGGGAGGACGCCCTCTGATCGTCTTCGCGTCGTCCGCCACGCGCAGAGTATGCGACGCTTTACGCGCTCACGCTGCTGAAGGCGCAGACTTGTCGTCGTCGATCTTGGGACCGAGGAAGTCGCGCTTCACCGCGAGAACGAATCCCCACGCGAACATCAGACCGATCAGGATCAGCACGATCGTGATCGGCAGGACGTACCAATACTGCTGCGGCCGGTCGCCCGTGATCAACGCGTACGCACCGTCGGGAATTCCGCGCGCGACGTAGAAGCCCACGAGATCGAGCTCCGCATCCGGAATCGTCGAGCTCGCGGCGACGGTGAACCCCGTCGGCGGCGATGTCTTCAGCGTGCCCCACGTGGTTTCGTAGTGCCGCGTGAGCGGCTCGACACGTGCGGCCCACAACTCGGCCTTCTCGAGCTTCGCCGTGGTGTCGACGACGGCGTTCGGGCCTTTGACCTCGAAGCGCACCTGGTCCGGCGAGCTATTCGGCAGTGGCGCGAGCGGCGCACCGACGGGGACACCCGCGCGACCGAGGGCGCCCGCCCACGAGGCCGCGTCGGGAAATCGCTCGTTCATCGCGGCGACGATCGTCGCGGCGTTCGGATCGAGGACATCGATCGCGACCTTGTCCGCGTCTGCGACGGAGAACGTGTCCCCCGTGACCATCGCGACCTTGGCGGCAGCGAGCCCGGCGCGGACCGCCGCGGCTTTCGCGAACACGGGGCGCGGGTGGGTGCGTGCGTACTCCGTGACGGCATCGGCGAATGGGAGATCGGAGAGCTGTTCGAGGCGACCCTGGTACGACTCCGTCGTCGGCTGATCCCAGCCGTCGCCGTTCATGACGAGCCACAGCTTGTCGCTCGCGCCGCGTACCGGGACGACGCGCAGGCCGACGCCGGTCTTGTTGCGCGCAGCGCGGATCGCATGCGACATCAGCGGCTCGAGATCCACGGAGATGAAGTGATCGCCAGCGACCTTGCCATCGACGATCGCCGCAACGCTGACCTTCTCGGGCGCGTCGTCGCCGCTGAACTTGCGGTCGCCGTTGAGCCGCAGCACGAAGACGAAGCACAAAATGACGACGCCGAGACCGGTGATCACACCGATCTTGGGGCCGCCCTTGCGGGCGAGCTTGATCAGCTCCTCATCGGGCTCCGTATTGCGGGCTCCGATCGTTTCCCGGGCCATCGCGATGGACGCGCCGGCCCCCTTGTCCAGGGAGTCCTTGGAAGACGCGGTTTCGGCCATGGCAGAAGCGATTGGCATCCTATCGTGGGGATCGACAACGCGCTACCGCACTGGGTTGCGCCGATTCCTGCAGTTTCGCGGGGCTTGGCGATCGTCTTCTCCACGAGTTACCGTGGGTCGTGGTCGAGCGGCTAGAGAGCAGCCGGCAGAAGCCGCTGGCTGTCGCGGAGGTCGTGCGTCATGCGGGACGCACGGTCGACTCGCTCGGCATCCTGTGGCTCGAGGGCGAGGTCACGCAGATCACGCGTGCCGCATCGGGACACCTCTATTTCGCGCTCCGCGATCGCGACTGCGTCCTGTCCGCGATCATGTGGGGGCGCGACGCCGTGCGCATCAAGTTCGAGCTCGCCGCGGGCCAACGCCTGCGCGTGCGCGGTCGCCTCGGCGTCTACGACCGCGACGGCAAGATGCAGCTCTACGCCGACTTCGCGGAGCCCGCGGGCGCCGGTATGGAGGCCCTCGCACTCGAGCAGCTCAAGGCCAAGCTCGCCGCGGAGGGCATCTTCGCGGTGGAGAAAAAGCGCGCGTTGCCTCGCTTTCCGCGTCGCATCGGCGTGGTCACTTCGCGCACCGGCGCCGCGATCCACGACATCATCCGGACGATCCATCGCCGCATGCCGACGGCAATTTTGATCGCGGACTGTGCGGTGCAAGGACCCACCGCGCCCGCGCAGATCGTGAACGGGCTGGCGATGGTCGTGCGCGCAGGCGTTGACGTCATCATCGTCGGACGCGGCGGTGGCTCCGTCACGGATCTCACCGCGTTCAACCACGAGCGCGTCGTGCGCACGATCTCGCGATGCCCGGTCCCGGTGATCAGCGCCGTCGGACACGAGATCGATTTGTCGCTCGCGGATCTCGCGGCCGACGCGCGCGCGTCCACGCCGACCGCCGCGGCCGAGCTCGCCGTCGCCGACGGTCACGCGATCGCCGACGCTCTCGGCAAGGAGCGCCGCCGCCTCGATCGCGAGATGCGCCATCGGCTCGATCGCGCGCGCCAGGATCTCGATCGCGCGACGTTCGCGTTGCACGGCCGCGGTGAACGCGCCCTCTCGACGACGCGCCGCCAGCTCCTCGATCTGCAGCACCGCCTCGCCAGCTTGCACCCTCGCGCGCGCATCCTCGCGCGCGGCGCGGAGCTGTCCGAGCTGACCGCACGCCTCGTCGCCGTCCATCCCGGCGCTCGTATCGCACGCGGTTATCGCGAACACGAGGCGCTCTCGGCGCGCGTACATCGTGCAATGCAGCGTATCCTCGACACGCGTCGCGCGACCCTGGGCCGCATCGGTGCACAGATGGCGGCGCTCTCACCACTCGCGGTCCTCGATCGCGGCTACGCGATGGTCCAGCGCGGCGACGAGATCGTGCGCGACGCGTCGCGAACGCAGGTCGGCGATTCCCTGCGCGTACGGCTCGCGCGCGGCTCGATCGATGTCGTCGTCGAAGGACGTGTCGACGGCTCGTCGCAAGGCGCCGACGCCAGCGTCGGCACACGGGAGCCGTCGTGAGTCGATCGAAGACGCAGAACCCGACCCGACCGCCGAAGAAGCGCCTCGCCACGCCGCCGCAGCTCACGCCGATCGACGACGCCGATGTCGACGCGGCGTTCGACGTGATCCGTATGGAGAGTGAGCCCGCGGTAAGCGCAGGTCGCGCCGACGTGCTCATCGATGTAGACGCCGATGCCGCCGCTGCAGCGGCCGCGATCGCGGACCTGTCGATGGACGACGACATCCCCATCGAGGTGAGCGGTGCGGACTTCGCGCCCGATCTGGCGGACCTCGCGGTGGTGAAGAAGGCAGACTCGCCGACCCGCCGCGCGCGCACGCAGCCCATCGAGGCTGCGCTCGAGGACGTGCCCGTCAAACGCGGTCCACCAAAGCCACCGCCGAAGAAGAGCGACACGGCCACGAAGCCCGATGCAAGTGTGTCGGCACCGAGAGCGAAGTCCGAGGTCGGTCAGCTCGACGCGAAGGCCGGCTCCGGAATTCCATCGATCTTGTCGAGAGTGAAGGCTGCCGAGAAGGCCACCGGGTCGGTCGCCGAATCGGTTCCTGCGAGGTCTGCGCCAGCGCCGTCGCTGGTCGAGTCGTCGACCACAGCATCGACGAGGCCACCGACCGCCGCCCCCACGAAGCCACCGACCGCCGCATCGACGATGCCGTCGACCGCCACATCGACCGCTGCATCGACGAGGTCACCGACCGCCGCATCGCCTGGGGCTTCGACGGCGGCCGGATCGTTGGGGTCTTCGACGGCTGCATCGCCTCCCTCATCCACGATGGGGTCACCGACTTCGTCACCGACCGCCTCGTTGGCAGCTGCATCGTCACCGACCGCCGAGACCACTACATCCGCCGGCTCATCGACCTCGTCGATACCGTCTGGATCGCAGCCACTCGTTGCACCGTCGACGGGTGGCGCCGCGATCGGTCGCATTTCGACGCCGCGCACGACTCCTCCGAAGCCGCCTCCTCGCCCCGCAACCTCGACGCGTCCACCACCTCCGCCGACGTCGACACCACCGGGAAGCGCGTCGACGACCCCGTCAGTCGAGAGGGCACGATCGAACGCGAGTGGTCCTGCGACGCGCGCCGAGACCGTCGCCGGGACTCCCGTCGGAGGTGTGCCGCTCCGGCTGCCGCTCGAAGCTCCGCCGACGATCGTCACGCCGAACCCGCTCGCGTCGCTCGGCGAGGCGCTCGAGTCGTCGCGGGACGAGCGCTGGCCCGACGACCCGCCACCCCTCGCGCGCGCCGATAGCGTTCTCGATCTCGTCGATGCGAAGCGCGACAGCGACTCCGAGATGGGCGGCGGGCGCGCATTCCCGCGCGGCGAATCCGAAGTGAGCGATGCACGGGCGTATGTCCCGCCGCGGCGCGCGAAGCGTGCGACGAGCCAGCGCGACTACGATGTCGAGGACGATGATGCGATGACCTCGGCAGATCTCGCCGCGAAGCTGCGAGAGAACGACCAGGCACCGCCGCGCCCGCCCAGTGAGATGGAGCCCGAGGGCAAGTCTCCGTATGGAGAGCCACCCGCGCCTCGCGCGAACGAGCGCCCGGCGAGCTACCTCGAATACGCGCTGCGTGCAGGGCTCCCCCGCAAGGTGGAGACCGAGGTGCCAACCGCCGTCCGCGAGCCGTCAGCCGACTCGGAGTTCGACTTCCAGCCCGTGCCCACCAAGATCCTCGACGCCGCACTCGATTTTCCCGACGAGCAATCGGCGATCGACATCAAGCCCGTCCCGGCCAAGGCTCTCGATGCGGCGCTGAGCTTCGACGGGAGGTCCGAGCTCGATATCCAGCCCGTCTCGACGAAGGCACCTGAACGGAGGTCGGATTTCGATATCCAGCCCGTTCCGACGAAGGTGCTCGATGCCGCGCTGCGCTTCGACTCCGAGCCGAGCATGAAAGGCCCGGTGCCGACCGCGAGCGCGGAGACGCCCAGCACGAAGGGCGCCGCGCGGGCGAACGCACCGAAGCCTGCGGTGCCCGCACCCGCGCCGAACACGAAGGTGCCCGCGCCGAACACGAAGGTGCCCGCGGCGACCACGAAGCCCGCCGCAGCGCCGACCGCGAAGGTGCCGTCAGCGCCGACCGCGAAGGCGCCGGTCCCGCTTCCGAAGCCAACCTCGGCGGGGGCGCCGGTCCCGCTTCCGAAGCCAACCTCGGCGGGGGCGTCGGCGTCGGTCAAGGCGGCACCACCGACCACACCGACGCGACCGCCCGGCAAGGCAGCACTGCCGCCACCGCGTCCCGAGCTCGCGGTGCCCAGGCTCGCGCTGCGCGATTCGTCGCCGTCGATCGGCAAGGTCGACACGAAGATCCTCGAGCACGCGATCCGGCCCGAGTCCGAGCCCGCGATCACGGTGTCTCGCGCGGAGAGCGAGTTTGACTACTCGTCGCTCGCTCTCGACAACGACGCCAGTGGGCGCATGCCGATGGAGCAAGCGCCTCGCGCGAACAGCGCCCTCGAGCGTGCACTGCACGATTCGGTCGACGTGGCGCTCGATGACGAGAGCGGCGACTTCGGGCCGGCGATCGCTCCGTTGCGCACGATGCAGCTCGCCGAGCGCGGTCCGAGCATCTCGGATGCGCTCGAGCGCGACGACACCGCGATCCTCCAGCTCGGCGTGTTCGAGCATGGCGGGCACCTCCAGTCGGCGTCGTCGGCGATCATCGGCGCCGGCCACGCGATCACGGTGGGCACGAGCGAGCGTGAGGGCCTCGAGCAGATCGGAATCGCGATGACCGACGGCCACCTCGACGCGATCCTCGTCGGGCTCCCCGGAGGCGAGGTGCTGATCAAGGCGGCGCTGAGCATGGCGCCGTGGGGACCGATCGTCATCGCCGCGTGTTCGGGCAAGGCCGACGAGGCAGCACGCCAGGCAAACGCTGCGGGCGCGGATCTCGTCGCGATTCGGCCGCACGATCCAGAGCGGCTCGGCCCCGTGTTGCTCGCGGCCGCGCGCATCCTCGAGCAGCGTCGCGATCTGATGGCGGCGCAACAGGGCCGCCAGGAGGATCTGCTCTCGCGCCTCGGCAGCGACGCCGAGTCCGACGAGGTCGGAGGCCTGCTCTCGTTCGACGCGTTCCAGCGCGCGCTCGAGCTCGAGCTAAAGCGCGTGCGCCGCTACCAATACGCGCTCTCGCTCGGCCTGTTCGCGCTCGACATCGCATCGACGCAACCGCCGCCCGCGGGTATCAAGGGAATCCTCCGCGCGCGCGCGGGCAACGCGCTCCTGCACTCGATTCGCGACATCGACATGGCGACCGAGCTCGATCAGGAGCGGTTCCTCGTGCTTCTGCCGTACACCGATCTCACGGGTGCGACCGAGGTCGCCCGGCGGATCATCAGCGCCGTCCGCGCGATCCCACCCGTCGTGGCGAGCGGAGGAGAGTTCCAGCCCACGCTCGTCGGCGCGATCGCCGGGGCGAAGCCCGGACAGCAGCTCAGCTTCAACAAGCTGATCCGCGATGCGCAGCGCGCGCTCGAAGCAGCGCTGCGCGACGGCGCCGAGCTCGCGGTGCAGCCCTGATGGCGATCACCGGATCCACGCGCGTCGCGGCGATAATCGGTTGGCCCGTCGAGCACTCGCGCAGTCCGCAGATGTTGAACGCGGCGTTCGCGCACGAGCGCATCGACGCGGTGCTCGTCCCGATCGGCGTGCCGCCGGAGGGACTCGCCGCCGCATTCGCAGGACTGCGCTCGATGCGTGCGCTGGGCGCGAGCGTCACCGTGCCGCACAAGGTCGCGGTAGCCGCGCTGTGCGACGAGCTCTCGGTCGGCGCGAAGGTGATCGGCGCCGTGAACTGTCTCGCGTTCGAACACGACCGCGTCGTCGGCTACAACACCGACGAGGGCGGCTTCGTCGACGCGCTCGTCGCGGCGGGCTTCGATCTCGCCGGCAAGCGCACCGTGATCCTCGGCGCGGGCGGAGCTGCGCGCGCGGTCGCGTACGGCGTGCGCGCGGGTCGCGCCGTCGAGGTCGTCGCACGAAGCGGCGCCAGCTGGGCGACGGCATGGCCATGGACGGCGGAGAATCTTCGCGACGCGTTCTCGCGCGCAGATCTTGTCGTCGACACGACGCCCGTCGCGCTCGGCCCCGCCGTCGACGAAGCCGTGTTCGTCGACGCGTTGCCACTCGATGCGCTCGCGCCACACGCATGGGTGTCGTCGCTCGTCTATCACCGGACGCCGCTGCTCCTCGAGCGCGCGAAGGCCCGCGGACTCCCGATCCTCGACGGACGCGGGATGCTCGTCCATCAAGGAGCGCGCGCGTTTACGATCTGGACGGGGCGTCCAGCACCGATCGAAGTCATGACACGCGCCCTCGAAGCGTCCACCCGCGAGTAAGGATCGCAGGCCCTCATCCACCCGCCAGCGGGGAAGCGAGTAAGCGCGGTAAGTCGCGGGTACATGAGCTGCAGCGATCGTGCTCCATGCGCCTCGTCCATCGCATGTCATTGGGACTCGTGTGCCTCGGATTCACAGGAGCCGATGTCGCATGGGCCGATGCGGCCCACCCGGCCACCATCGACTGGGTCGAAAGTCCGTTCGCGCCGCACAAGACCGTCGGCCCGGTCGCCCGTCTCGGCACCGCGGTCGGGTTCCTCTACAACGAGCGCATCGACGTCACCGCCGTCGGGCTGTCAGCGGGCATCGGCCATCGCTTTGGTCGCTTCGCCATCGGGAGCGAATACACGTATCTCCAGTTCCAGGAGCGCGGCCCGTCGGACACCCGGCTCGGTGACGGACATCGCGCGAGCGTGCTCGGTCGCTTCGACGTGCTACGTCTCGGCTCGACGGTGGTCGGTGGCAACTCGATGCTCGCCATCTACGTCGAGGGTGGCGCTGGCGTCGCGTGGAACACCTGGTTCAAGCCCGGTCCTGGCGAGGGCGCCCGCATCGTGCCCGCCGACTCGAAGCGCATCGAAGCACAAGGCGGTTTCGGCATCGAGATCGACCATCGACTCCAGGAGCCGATCGGCTTTCCAAAGCGCATCGGCTGGTCGCTCGGCTGGCGAGTCGCGGCGGCGCCGCACGACGCGGAGCCGGCCGCGATCTGTCGCTCGAGCGGCGTGACGTGCGCGGCCGCGCCGATGATGCCGGCCGATCGCTACATCGATCGGTCGATGCTGTTCCAGTCGACGTTCGGAATGACCTGGTGATCACTCCGGCTGCGGAGTGGCCTGGCACTGCACTTCGTCGACGCACTCGCCCTGCTTGGACGAGCACTCCATGCGGTTGCCGTTCTCGTAGACGGCCTTGCCATCTTCGCTGGTGAGCGGGTTCGACTTGCAGCAGCACGTCTCGGCGGCGACGTCGCCGCTGCCGCTGAGGTCCGTCGTAGCGGGACCCTTCTGAGATCCACCACCACAAGCGGCGACGACGAGCGCAGACAGGAAGAAGCTGGCGAGGATGGTGCGCATGGCCTTCGTTACCACAACGAATGGGTCGCGCGCTGCTTACAGCTGGATGGTCTTCCCGATGTCGAGTGTCACTTGCTTCACACCGGGGGCCGTCTTCTTGAGCGCAGCGCCGAGAGCTGCGGGCGTTCCCTTGAGCAGCGGGAACGTGCCGTAGTGCATGCCGGCGATCGACTTCGGCTTGACGAGCTTCGCGGCCTCCGCGGCGCGCACGGGATCCATCGTGAAATGCCCGCCGATGCACGCGAGCATGAGATCGACCTTCGCGAACTTGCCGATCAGCGACATGTCCGAGAACACGTCGGTGTCACCCGTGTGATAGAGCGTCGGGCCGCCCTTGATCGCGATGACGAAGCCGCCCGGGGTGCCGCCGGCCTTACCGCCGTCGACGTTCGAGCTGTGCACCGCAGGAACGAACGTGATGGCGACCTCTCCGTCGAGGGCGGTGATGGTCCCGCCGAAGTTGCCGCCGGTCTCCATGCCGTACTGATCCTTCGGGAAGCCACCACCGACGATCGCGTTGCCGAGATCGAACGTGGCGACGAGCTTGCCCTTGGTGCGCTTCGCGATCGCGGCGGCGTCACCGACGTGATCCGTATGGCCGTGGGTGACGAGGATGAGGTCGCCACCGACGGCGGCGACGTCGGCCTTGCCGTTCGGGTTCGACGGATTCGTGATCCACGGATCGACGAGGATCGTCTTGCCGCCAGGCGTCTTTATCGCGAACGCCGCGTGGCCGTACCACGTGAGCTCGGTCTTCGCGGGCTTCGGGGGCGGGACCGGAGCTTTCGCGCCCCCGGCGGGTTGCGCGATCGCGATCGACGACGTTGCGAGAACGAGAAGCAGGACGCGTGAATCGAGCATGCGTGGACACTACCCGAAACGTCGAACGGCCCGCACCATGCGAGCCGTTCAGGGAGGGTAACGAAGCTAAGTAAAAGGTGAGACGGAGTCTTCTAGCCGTGCGTCGAATGCCGGCGGATGAAGGTCGGCACGTCGAGCTCGTTCTCGGTGTCGATCTCGCCGGACAGCACGGTCTTCATGCTCGGGCGCGACTGCGCGCGCTTGCGCTCGTTGGGCTGCACGAGCGGAGTGCCCTCGACAGGCGTGTTCGGACCCGAGCCGCTCGCCACGCGCATCGACGGGTCGCCCTGCGGGATCGACTCGGCGAGCTCGGAGAGAGCGCGCTCGACCTCGCTGACCTCGTTGTCCGACGCCCAGGTGACGTCGATGTCCGGCTCCTCGACAACCTGCGCCTGGAGGCGCTGGGCGTGGAGCGAGTTCTGCGAGGCGCGCGGCGTCAGGATCGGCGCCGGGTACTCCTTCGTCGTCTGCGTCGAGACGTCGTAGGGGAGCTGGATCTGCGACGCGGGCGGCAGGGTGCTCGACAGGCGCATCTTCGGCGCGGCCTGCGGCACCGGCGTGTACGTCTGCTCGACGATCATGTGTGTCTTGCTCGCGCGATCGAAGCCCGTCGCGATCACCGTGATGCGAACTTCCTCGGACAGGTTCGGATCGATGACCGAACCGAAGATGATGTTCGCGTCCTCGTGTGCCGCCTGTTGGATCAGCGACGATGCTTCATTCACCTCGTGCAGCGTCAGGTCCGGGCCGCCCGTGATGTTGATCAGGATGCCGGTCGCGCCCTCGATGTTGACGTCCTCGAGGAGCGGCGAGCTGATCGCCATCTCGGCCGCCTCGGTCGCGCGCTTCTTGCCGGTGCCGATGCCCGTGCCCATGAGCGCACGGCCCATGCCGGCCATGATGGTGCGCACGTCAGCGAAGTCGACGTTGATGAGGCCGGGGACCGTCATGAGGTCCGAGATGCCCTGCACCGCGTTGAGCAGCACGGAGTCGGCCTTGCGGAACGCTTCGACCATCGACGTCGACTGACCGACGAGGCCGAGCAGGCGGTTGTTCGGGATCACGATCAACGTGTCCACCGCGGCCGAGAGGCGATCGATGCCTTCGACCGCCTGGCGCGAGCGCTTCTTGCCTTCGAAGCCGAACGGCTTGGTCACGACACCGACGGTGAGCGCGCCGCAGTCACGCGCGATCTGCGCGATGACCGGCGCGGCGCCGGTGCCCGTGCCGCCGCCCATTCCCGCGGTCACGAAGACCATGTCAGCGCCGGAGATGAGATCGGCGATGTCCTGCATCGACTCCTCGGCCGAGCGGCGACCCACCTCGGGGTTCGCGCCCGCGCCCAGACCCTTGGTCAGGGCACTGCCGAGGCGGATCTTGTGGGGAGCCATGTTGGCCTCGAGGGCCTGCAGGTCCGTGTTCGCCACGACGAACTCGACGCCGTCGAGGTTGCCGCTGATCATCGTGTTGACAGCGTTGCCGCCGCCACCGCCGACGCCGATGACGAGGATCTTTGCGTGCGAGACGTCGTCGAATTCGATGAGTGCCATGGTCTGGAATTCCCCCTTGGTGGGTCCATATGAAAGTGCGGGGGATCCTCGGGCAACTTTTTGATCTTCGTCGGCGATGTTTTGTTGCGATCCGGACGCCAGCGCGCATTTTCCCTACGTGCCCCATCGCCTCCCGCCTGTGTTCTTCACGCGAATCGCGCTCGTGCTCGCGATGGGCTGCTCGTCGAAATCCGAGTCACCGCCGCCACCGCCGCCACCACCGCCGCCGCCACCCGTCGTCGTCACCCCCGATGCCGCGCCGGACGCGGCCGTCGATCTCACGCGGTCGTGCCTGCCGCCGAGCCTCGCCGACGCGAACGTCGCGTACCTGCGCGCCGACGGCTCGCGCGTGACCGTGTGTTACGGCAACGGCGACGACTCGCCCGGCTCCGTGACCGCGTGCCTCGTGCTGGACGAAGTGGGCAAGGTCCTCGGCCCGCGCGCGTTCGCGGATGCTGAGGCCGCGCGCCTCGCCGAACGCGACCTCAGACAGCCGCGCGTGGCGATCAACGAGGACCCCGACGGTACGGCCATGATCAGAGAGTACCTCGGCACGCACGACCAGACGCGCGCGTTCGGCTTCGAGGACGGGCATGCGGTGTTCTTTGATCTGCGAACGAAAAAGCGGCTGGGCATCCGCGAGCTGTCGTCGCTCGCACCGGATGACCCGCGCACGTTCGAGCCTCCACGCGCAGGAAGCTCGCGTTGGGTCGGCAACCGCCACGTGCTGGTCGTTGAGTGCGGAAACGACTCGTCGTATGTCGACGCGCCCCGGTCGGCGTCCGGGTGCCGCTCGTGGCTCGTCGCGACGAACGGCGATGCGATCCCGGTGACGGCGGACTTCGAGAGCACGTACGCGGTGCTCGACGACGAGCTCGTAGCCGCGTGGAAGGGCAAGAAGATCCGCTGGATCGCCGTTCCAGCGATGCGCGAGGTCGGCACGCTCCTCGTTCCCGGCACGGAGTCGCCGGTCGGAGATCTCCGGATCACGCGGTTCAGCGATCAGCTCGTCGTCGCCTACGCACGGCCTGCGGCCGTGGCCTTCGTCGATCGCTCGATGTATCTCGTGATCAACAAGGACGACCTTCCGGTCTGCCCATGACTCACCGAACCACCGAGCGCACCTCACCCTGTTGCAAGAAGAACAACCTCGAGCAGTCGGCCGTGAGATAGGCGCTTCGCGTGCCGACGCCCCCCGCCGGGCGAAAGATCTCGCTCGCTGCGCCGAACGGGCCGTCGAGGCTGTCGCGCGTCGCGAGCATCACCTTCTGTGCGTTGGGGTTCGCGGTCGTGGTGCCGACAAGGACGAGCCCGAGTCCGTTGCTTGTCAGCGTCGCGTACGTCACGACCCCGAGGCCGAACGACGGGGCGAAGAAAGTCTCCGCGGCGCGCCACGTGGCAGTTTGCTCCACGACCTCCGTGACGCCGACCGTGCTCGTGATGATCATGCGCCGAGGCGTCGTGGACGTCGGTCCGGACGGCGTGTGGCTCGCGAACAGCATCCATTCGACATCGTTCGCCGTTCGCAAGTCCGCTGGCGCGGGCGTCGCGAAGATCTGAAGGGTACGAGGGGCGATTGCGAGACGATGGGTGAATCCGTCCTCGTGAAGGAGCAACCCCATGAGCAACGCACCGTCGGCGGAAAGGCTCGGGTGAAACATCGCCGAGTAGCCCGCGGGGAGCGAAACGAACGCTGCGGAGTAGTCGTCTGCGCCGAACATGTCGACGGTCTTACCGGAGTCTTCCCCGATCTCGACGAAGCCGGAATTGCTCAGACGCACGGCTCGCTGCAGCGCCGCGTCCGGGAACCAAGCGTCGGCGGCGACGCCGCTCTGGCTGGGCTCGGCGAAGAAGCACGAGCTCGTCAAGCCGTCTGACGGAGGAGCCGAGCCATCGCCGGTCCCCGCGTCGAGCTTCGCGCGGTCATCGAGGCCAAAGACCTGATCACATGCGGCCAGCGCTACCAGCAGAAGCGCGCGTACGATCAGAACATCTCGGCGAGCCGCGACCACGCTCGCTTGAACATACCAGGACGGTCGTCGCTGCGGGTCTGTGTTTGTGTGCTGCGGTTCTGCTGGGCACCGAACATCACGAGGCCGACGCCCGTGGAGTAGCTCGGGGACCGAACCACGTCGACGAGGCCACCGATCTTCGTCGGTGCGCCGCGGCGCGTCGGGAGCTTGAGTACTTGTTCGGCGATCTCGGCCGTGCCTTCCATCACCGTCGCGCCGCCGGTCAGGACGACTCCCGCCGCGAGCGCGTCGAAGTAGCCGGAGCGGACGAGGTCCTTCTTCACGTATTCGAAGATCTCCTCGATGCGCGGCTCGATGACTTGCACGAGCTCGTTGCGCGCGAGGCGGCGCGGACCGCGACCCCCCGTCGAAGGGACCTCTATCATCTCGCCGCGCTCGACGAGCTCGGACCACGCGCAACCGTACTTGCGCTTGAGCTTCTCGGCGGACTCGAGAGGGGTGCGGAGCAGCGTCGCGATGTCGTTGGTGACGCGCTCGCCCCCGAGCTCGATCACCGACGTGTGCACGATGGCGCCGTCCGCGTAGACCATGATGTCGCAGGTGCCGCCGCCGATATCGACGAGCGCGACGCCGAGCTCCTTCTCGTCGTCCTCGAGGACGGCCTGCGACGCAGCGAGCGACTCGAGCACGATGTCGGCGACCTGAAGGTCGCAGCGGTTCGCGCAGCGGATGACGTTCTGCGCGGACGCGACGAGCGTCGTCACGATGTGGACCTTCGCTTCGAGGCGGACGCCGGCCATGCCGAGCGGATCGCGAATGCCGTCCTGATCGTCGACGATGTACTGCTGCGGCAGCACGTGGAGCACCTCGCGGTCCATCGGGATCGCGACGGCCTTGGCCGCTTCGATCACGCGTGCGACGTCGGCGTCGCTGACCTCTTTGTTCTTCACGGCGACGATGCCGTGCGAGTTGAGCCCACGAACATTGGGCCCGGAGATCGCCGCGTACACGGAGCTGATCTCGCAGCCCGCCATGTTCTCGGCCTCGTCGACCGCCTGGCGGATCGACGACACGGTCGCGTCGATGTTGACGACGTTACCGCGGCGCATGCCCTTCGACGGTGCGGTTCCGATCCCGATGATGTCGACGCCATCTTCGGTGACTTCACCGACGATGCACGCGATCTTGGTGGTGCCGATGTCGAGGCCGACGATGATCTCGCTGCTCTTGGTCTTGGCCATGGGAGTGCTTCTCAGTCCTTCTTTTCAGGGGCGTGAAGGGCGATGGTGACTTGGTCGGCGCGCGCATCCAGGTGGAGCGCACGAGCGCGCTCGCGCTCGGCGTCGGACAGATCGGCCCACACGGCGTCGAAGGTCGCCATGCGGCTCGCGATTCGTGTCAACGACGCCGCGCCGCTCAGCGGTCCGAGCTGGATCGC
This sequence comes from Kofleriaceae bacterium, assembly GCA_046160585.1. Taxonomy (GTDB): domain Bacteria; phylum Myxococcota_A; class Polyangia; order Haliangiales; family Haliangiaceae; genus JABFXX01. The sequence continues at coordinate 1,286 of JBJXGN010000011.1, read as the reverse complement.
CGTCGCGTGATCGTAGGTGCGCAGCGTGAGCACGCGATGCGCGTCGATATACAGCTCGCCGATCGCGGGGCGCGCCGGATCGCGCGTCCACGCGTGCAGCGCGGCGAGCGCCGCGGTGATCGTCTCTGCGGTGCCGGCGGGATCGAGCTCGTAGACCGTGCGCGAGAAGCCGGTGATCACCGGGAGGCCATCGCCGTCACCGTGATCGAGCTGTGCGCGCTTGAATGGGTGGCCCGTCGGATCGACGAGGTACAGCGCGCCGAGGTCGACGATGGCCGCGGGTGCGTGCTCGCGAATCTCGATGACGAGCGTGTCCGGCAGCACGCGGCGTGCAAACGCCGAGGCGATCCACGGTGTCGCGCGAAGCTTGTTCGTGACCGTGTCGAGGTTGCTCGCGAACACGTTGTCGCCGACCTTCACGGGCAGCGCGTCCCGGATCTGATCTTCGGTGAGGTGATGCTCTCCGTCGATGCGGATCTCGACGATCGCAAAGCGTGCGTCCGTCGTGAGGAAGCGATAGCCGAGCCACACGCCCGTTCCGATCGTCGCGATCGCGGCGACGGCGGCGATCCCGGGCATGGAACGACGAACCGCGCGGCCACACGCATCGACCACGACGCCAGGCTTGGGCATCCGCGCCCACAGCGAGCCCTGGCGCCGGCGATTTCCGCGCGCTCCCTTCGCGCGCGCGCGGACGGTCAACCGCGACGCGGCGGGAGGTTCCGAGCTGGCGCGGGTCGACTTCGTTCCCCCGCGACGGGATCGATCCATGGTCTGCAAATACGCACGCACCACGGGGGTGGGCAATTTTTTGGAGGCTGTGGAGATCTTTTGATCTTTCGACAGCCAAGACTCAGATCATCCGACCTGAACAAGCGTGTATCTCACGACCCATCGCGAGCACGCTTCGAGCCCCCAGACGACACCCGCGTGCGAGCCGACGAGCTATTCCTCGTCGTCTTCGATCAGCACGTAGTCATCGTCGTCTTCAGGCTTCTTCTTCTTCGCATCCTGCTCGGGCGTCAGATCCTCGGGGCGACCGGCGGTCTCCGAGACTCGCGACTTCTTGCCCTTCTTCGCGCCGCCCTTCTTGGGCGCGGCCTTTTTCGCGGGTGCCTTCTTCGCGGACTTGGCCGACTTCGCCTTCGGCTTGAACGCCTGCGCGCTCGCGGGGCTCGTACTCGAGAGCACGAACAACGAGACGAACAGCGCAGCGAGCCAGCGAGCCATCGAGGACATGGGAGCGATCGTGCCACATCTCGCCCCGAGATCCACGACCAGTTCTG
>JBJXGN010000010.1:0-34245 GCA_046160585.1 Kofleriaceae bacterium | reverse complement strand
GTCCTCCACCCCGCGCGCGTCGAGCTGCCCCGGCGCACAGGCGCCTGCGCACGTCCACGAGAAGCTCCACGACCCTGCGTGTGCGTCCTCGAGAAGCGCGACGAGCACGGCGGCCGCCAGCAAGATTCTCATGGGATCAGGCTATCGGAGTACGGCGAGGGCCGCAGCGGGATCGTTCGCAAAGACCCCATCGACACCCAGCGCCGCGAGGCGGCGCAGCTCGGCCGGATCGTCGACCGTCCACGTGTTGATGGGCATCCCCATGCGGTGCCACTTCGCGACCGTATCCTCGGTGACGAGCGTGTGCTGCGGGTGCACGAGCGTGGCGCCGATCCACGCGCCGACCCAACCCTTGCGCGCGGGAAGAAACTGGTCGTCGCCGAAGATGTAGCCGAGCGCGACCTCGGGCAAGTAGCGATGGAACTGGACGAGCGCGATCGGATCGAACGACGACACGCAGATCTGATCGCTGCGATTCGAGTCCTTGATCGCCTTCGCGGTCGCCGCCACGAGCGCGCCGCCGCGGCCCGTGTCGTTCACTTTGATCTCGACGTCGATCTCGAGGTCGATCTCGTGCAGCACCTCGGCGAGCGTCGGCACCGGCTCGCCGCGCACGCGCAGCGCCTTGCGCTCCGCCGTCGACAGCGCCTCCATGCGCCCCTTCTGGCCGCACAGACGCTCGAGGTCGCGATCGTGAAACACGACGACGGTGTTGTCGGCGTCGAAGCGCACGTCGAGCTCGATACCGTCGGCGCCGGCCGCCACAGCCTTCGTGAACGCGAGCATCGTGTTCTCGGGCGCGTTCGCCGAGTCGCCGCGATGCGCCCACACGCGCGGGCGCGAGCGCGTGCGCTTCCAGCGCGAGGCGCGGCCATGACGACCGAGGTGCGGCAGGAACCGCGCGAGGCCGGACTTCGGCAAGCGCTACTCGACGAATGTCTTGTGGAGCGCCTTGGTGAGCCCGTCCACGTGCTGGCGATCGCACCACAGGGTCACGCGGAGCGGCGAAACGCTGACCGCGTTGAGCGGGACGCCGGCACTGACGGCGGACGCGCGCGCCTTGTTGATGACGCCCGGGTTCGAGCCGATGCCGTGACCGACAATGGTCACCGCGCCTTCCTCGCCGAACTCGACCTGATCGGCGAGCACGTTGTCGAGGCGCTTGCGGACCTCGCCCCAGTCGGGGACGTCCGCGATGGTGAACCACGCGCGTAGATCCTTGCCCTCGAGATCGAGGTGGGTGAGCGGAATCGACGCGGCCTCGAGGATCTGCAGGCAGTGCTCGACCGCGGCGCCGCCGTTCACGCGCAGGCGGATCAGCGACGACTGGCCGGTGACCGCGGCGACCTGGCGCTCGCGCTCCGGCGTGAAGTCGATGCGCGTGCCACCGCCGTCCTTGTTGGTCGCACGCGCGTAGAGCGCGATTCCCGAGCGACGCGCGAACTCCACCGAGGCGTCGTGAAGGACTTTTGCGCCCTGCGCGGCGAGCTCGAGCATCTCGTCGTGCGAGATCGAATCGAGTAGCGTGGCCGCGTCGACGATACGCGGGTCGGCAGTGTAGACGCCGTCCACGTCCGAGCAAATCTCGCAGTAGTCAGCGCGCAGCGCACCGGCGAGCGCGACGGCCGTGGTGTCTGAACCGCCGCGGCCGAGCGTGGTGATCTCGCGCTTGTACGAGACGCCCTGGAAACCGGCGACGATGACGACCTTGCCGCGATCGAGCTCGTCCTCGACACGGAACGGGCGAACCTCGACGATGCGGGCACCGGAGTGGCGGTCGTTCGTGAGGATGCCCGCCTGCGAGCCGGTGAAGCTGATCGCCTCGAGGCCCTCCTCGGTGCACGCCATCGAGAGGAGCGCCATCGACTCGCGCTCGCCGCAGGTGAGCAGCATGTCGAGCTCGCGGCGCGAGGGCGAGGCGCTGACGCTCTTCGCTTTTTCGATGAGCTGGTTCGTTGTCTTGCCCATCGCCGACACGACGACGACGACCTTCTTGCCGGCCGCCCTGGTGCGCGCGATGCGCTTGGCGACGAGCTTGATCTTCTCGGCGTCGGCAACCGACGAACCACCGTACTTCTGAACCACGATTCCGGTCGGAGTCACGTCGAGCACCATACACGATCAACGCGTTCGAGGTCCCTCCTCATCCCTCGCGGGAGGGTGCTAGCGTTACCGTGTGTCACGGTTTCGCCACGGACTCGTCGCGCTGCTTCTCGGAATAAGCGCGTGCGGTCCGAGCACGCCGAAGCGGCCGACCTGGCCCGACGCCGCGGTCGAGCTCCGCGACGATGCCGACCGCGACCAGGCGATCGATGCCTTCTGGGTACTCGCGCCCGGCATCGAACGTGACCAGCGCCGCGCGGCGATCGCCAGCGCGACCGTGCGGAGGATCGGCGACGCCATCGACGAGGACCGACCATTCGTCGCGGAGGCGCTGCTCGAGGAGCTCGCGTCGCTGTGGGGCGCGGATCCCGAGAACGTGGGGCGCGGCCTCGCGCCGCACGTCGCGCTACTCGAGCAGCTGCGCGCCATGTTCGCGAAGGCCGGTGCGCTCCAGCCCGCGATGCAGACGCTCGTGCTGCTCGCCGAGGTCCAACCCGCCCAACGCGCCGGCCGCCTCTCCGAGCTCGAGGAGATCCTGACGTTCGCCGACGAGCTCGCGGTCGCCGACAACGGGCCCAACGCGATGCGCAGCCAACCGATCTTGCTGCTGGCACCGACGGCGCTCGCCCTGCCCGTCCCGTGGGTCGTCGATCGCTACGTGAAGCTCCTGGTCGAGCGACAGATCGCGGTGTCCGCGCTACTCGCCCAGGGAGGGGCGTCGATGCAGCTCGTGCGCGCGCACTACGACATCCTGTCGACGCAGCGGCGCATCGCGATCATCCTCGCGCGCGCCGGTCGCGTCACCGATATCCACCCCACCATCGCGAAGCTCACGGGCATCGGCGCGGATCAGCGCCAGCTGGTGATGCGCGCGGAGCTGGTCGCCGTCCAGGGCACCGCCGAGGCGTACGCCGAGCTCGCCGAGGTGTTCCGCCAGGACGAGCGCGCACCCGACGGCGACCGCTCGGATCGGCGCGCCGATGCCGACCCGGCCGCCGCCCTCGCCGTCGGCGTCGCGGGCCTCGCGAAGTTCCCCGAAGACAGCGTCCTCCTCGGCGCCGCAGCCAACGACGCACACGCGCTCGGCCGACTCGATCTCGCGATCGCCTACGCCGAGGCCGCACTCCGCAGCGAAGAAGAAGTCGACGCCACCGCCGCGCTCCGCCTCGGCAAGTGGTACGGCGAGCGCATCGAGCGGCTTGCCGACACCGGTCGTCCCAGCGCCGCGCACGACGCGTGGCGGGGCGCGCTCGCATTCACGCGCCTGGTCGCGCGCGAGCGGCCGCACACGGTGTGGCAACAGGCCGCCGCGATCGCCGAGTCGTCGCTGGGGCGCGGACTCGCCGGCGAGGGACTCGTCGCGGACGCACGGCGCGCGCTCACGGGATCGCTCGAGCGCGCACCGTCGATCGACGCGTACGAGACGCTCACCGCGATCGAGGTCCAGACCGATCGCTTCGCGTCCGCGAATCGCTGGGCCGAATCCGGCCTCGGCATGCTCGGGGACACGATGGGCGATCGCTACCGCCGCGCGCGCCTCGAGCGCCTCGCCGGCGACGCGCTCCTCGGCGCGGGCCGTCACAAGGAGGCCGCGTCGCACTACCTCGAGGGCTTGCGCGCGTGGGCCTCACTCGGCGATGACAAGGACCTGCCGATCTTCATCGCCGCCGAGCGCAAGCTCGAGATGGGCCGCGCGATGCTCCGGCTCGGCGACCCGACAGCGGCGACCAAGCTCGTCGCGCGCGCGATCGATCTCGTGCCGTCGTCGGACAAGACACCATCCGCCGTCGCGCTCCTCATCGAGGCCGATCGGTTCCGCGAGGCCGTCGACGCGTTCCACGAGGCGCTCGTCGCCGAGCTCCCGGACGCGGACAAGATCACGCTCGCGTTGTGGATCACCGGCGAGGCCAAGCGGCGCGGCGAGGAGAACGATCGCCTCGCGCAGGAGTACCTCGCGTCGCGCCAGGGGGACACGTGGCCCGAGCTCCTCGCGCGCGCCGCCACGAAGCGCATCGCCTTCGACACGGTCCATGCCGCCGCGACGACCACGCGCCGCAAGGCCGAGCTCGCATTTTACGGCGCGACGCTCGGCTTCCACCCCAACGCGTCCACCCCCGAAGGAAGACGACTCTTGCTCGGCTCGGTCATCGAGGCGCGCATCGTGTTCGACGAGGAATACGACCTCGCGCGCATGTACCTGTTACAGCCGGTCCCGCCATCGAGCGCGCCCGCCACCGCCGAGAAGTAGCTCGTGCCCGCATCGAACGACCGCCCGTCTGCGTCGGGATCGTCTGCGTCGGGATCGTCCGCGTCGCCAGCTGCCTCACCGGTTGCGATCCCCACCGACGGAGATGAGCGCCACCGCGACCGCGCGCTGCACGACATCGGCACCGCACTACGCCGCATGGGGCTGACGCAGAACGCGCTGCTCGCGTGGGCGGGCACGCACCGGCTGTCCGCGCTCGCGCGCATCGCGCCGGCGCTCGCGACACGCCCGATCACGCCAGCCTCCGCCGTGCTCGCGCTGTTCGTCGCGGGCGCCGACATTCCGCTCCCGCGCCTTCGCGGACTGCCACTCGAAGCGCTCGTCGCGCTCGGGCTCCTCGAGATTCCGCCTCGCGACGCGACGGCCGGCGCGCCCATCGAGCCCGACGCGCACGGTCCGCTCGAGCGCGACCACGTCCGCGCGCGTGTCGCGATCCTGCCGCTCGAGCAGACGCTCGTCGTGTGCGATCGGTTCGATGCCTCCTCCGCCCGGGAGCTCGTGTTGTACCCCGACGACTCGAGCTATCACCTCGCGAGCGCGATCCCCGGTGGCCGCCGCGAGCGATGGATCGACCTTGCAACCGGGTCCGCGTTCGCGCCGCTCGCGCGCCCGAGCCTCGCCGCGCAGATCACCGGCATCGATCTCAACCCGCGTGCCGTCGAGCTCGCGCGCCTCGGCGCGGCGCTCTCGGGGTGCGCGCACGTCACGATGCGCTGCGCGGACATCGGCGTAGCCCTCGGTGCCGAGCCCACCCTCGATACGCGCACGCAGCTCGTGACATGCAACGCACCGATTCTCGGGGACCCCGACGTCGCGATCTGGCGCGCCACGGATCGCGCGTTCTTCGAGCGCTTGTGGCGAACCGCGCGTGCGTGCGTCGCGCCGGGCGGTGAGGTCATCGTTCACTGCGTGCTCGATGGCGTCCCCGGCACGCATGAGCTCGATGGGATGCGCAACGAGAGCGAGGTGGCGGGCGCGCTCGACGGCGACGTCACGATCGTCGTCTACACGCCGCAGGGCGAGCGCGCGTACTGCGTGGTCTGGTGGTCACCCGATGCGCGGGCGCGCCGCACGCTTCACCGCCGCGCGCTAACGCCGGCGCGGCCCCATCTCGACGCGCGCGATCGCGACGAGGCACGATCGACCTGAGCGCCACGCGGGCTCGTGGAGGGGAGGCTAAGATGCCGCCGATGGGTGAGGTGATCGATCCGCGCGTCGAGCTGCTGGCCGATGTCCCGATCCTGGGGGCCGCCGAGGACCTCTTCGAGCGGCGGCCGATCGCGACGAGGCTCGTCGAGCTCGCGGTGGCGGAGCCGATGACCCTTCCGCGCGTCGTGGCGCTCGACGGCCCGTGCGGCGCGGGCAAGTCGAGCGTGCTGCGGATGGTGGCGGAGATCGTCGCCGAGCGCGCGGGCCTAGCGATCGTGTCGATCGACGCCGAGGAGTATGGAAGCGCGCAGGCGCTGACGAGCGAGATCGGGTCGGCGGTCAGCAAGCTGTTCAGCGAGCTGGGCGTCGCGAAGGAGACCGACAAGATCCGCGACACGCTCGTAAACTACGGCGGCATCGTCTCGGGCGTGATCGGACTCGCAGGCGTGAAGGTCAACCTCACGAGTGCGCTCGAACGTTCGGCCGCATCGCTGCGCACCGAGATCGCGAACAACTTGCAGCTGGCGAAGAAGCGGCTCGTGCTCTCGGTCGATCATGTGGACTACATGCCATCGGGCGAGCTGCGCGCCGTGTTCGCTGCGCTGCAGATGTACGCAGCGATCCCGTACATCACGATCGTGATCGCGATCGATCGACACGCGCTCGACCGCGCCGCCGTGGCGCCGGCGGTCAGCACCGGGGCGGGAGTCGCGTCACCGCTCGATCCGCGGGCGTTCGACCGGCTCGTCCACACCCACCTCGTGTTGCCACCGGCCGATCGGATCATGCTCGCGCGCGTCATGGTCGGCGGGCTCGACCGGCTCGGGGCGCGCCTCGGGCGCGATCTCTCGAGCGCGATCGCCCTGTTCGATCCCGAGGGCGGTCAGGGGCTCGCGCTCGTGCATACGCCCCGCGACGCAAAGCGCGCGATCAACGCGCTGTCGGCGGCACTACCGCTCGTGACGGCCTCGGCCGATCTCGAAGGCGCCGCGTTCGCGATCGTCCAGCGGGTGCTCGGTTCTCGCGCCGCGGGGTGAAGACGCGTCGCGCTCCGTCGGTGTAACGTCCGTCGCGGGAGGAATGCGGACCCTTCTGATCGCGCTGGTAGCGCTCGGCGTCGTTGCGTGCTCGCAGCAACGTGCGGCGGAGACGTCGCTGCCTCCACTCGATCCGACGCGCCTATCGCACGCGCAGCACGCACAGGTCACGTGCGTCGCATGTCACCTCCCGAAGGGCCAGCCCGGCGCGGACAACCACCGCCCGTGCGACGACGGTGCATGCCACGCGAAGGAGTTCCTCGCGCAGCCGGGCAAGCTCTGCCAGGTCTGCCACACGAAGATCACCACCGCGGACGGCCTCGAAGCACCGCTCAAGCCCTACCCGATCGAGGATCCGTGGCAGATGTTGCCGTCGAAGTTCTCGCACCGCCGCCACCTCGACGCGGGGCTCATGGAGGCGCGAGTGGGCTTTCATGTGACGTGCGCGGACTGTCACGTTCGTGATGGCGTGAAGACGCCGCCGAACCACGCCACCTGCGCGCGCTGTCATGCGCCCGAGGCTGACCTGCCCAAGGCGCCGAAGATGAACGCCTGCGCGGTCTGCCACGAGACGGGCACCCGCGAGCGCAGCCGCCGGCGGCTGATCAAGGATGACTTGCATTTCGATCACGATCGACACAAGACCGATCGCAAGGGCCGCGCGATCCGTTGCGAGCAGTGCCACAGCGAGACCTCGAAGTCGGGCAGCTACACCGACCACGCTCCACCGCGCGTGGAGCAGTGCGTGACGTGTCACGACGACACCGATCGCACACCCGGCGAAATGCGCATGCGCGCCTGCGAGACATGCCACGCCGCGCGCCAGAACCAGCTGACGACGATCGCGCCGCGCAGTCACCTCCCCGCGACCGAGCGGCCGCTCGATCACACGCTCGCTTTCCGCCGAGACCACGCCGAGGTCGCGGAGCGGGATGCCTCTCGATGCGCGACCTGCCACGTGCGCATGAGCGGAAACCCGCGCCAGGCCTGCGACGAATGCCACCAGACGACGCAGCCCGCCGACCATCGCATCACATGGCGCGAGCTCGACCACGGCCCCGAGGCGGCGGCCTCTCGCGACCGCTGTGCGCAGTGCCACGTCGTCGAGTTCTGCACCGCGTGTCACCAGCAACGCCCGCGCTCGCACGGCTTCGCCGGTGACTTCCAGGTCGAGCACGGACGCCTCGCGAGAATCAACGTGCGCGCATGTTTGACGTGCCACATCGAGTCGTCGTGCGCCGAGTGCCACGGCCCCACCGCACCGAGGATGCGATGAGACGACTCCCGCTCCTGCTCGTCGCCTGCGGAGCAACGGCTGGCGCGGAGCCGCGCGTGCCCAAGCCATCGGAGGTGCGCGAGCCACCGCCGAGGAACCTCAAGATGCGCCCTCGCGTGGCGCAGACCGAGCCCGCCACCGAGCCCACATCGACGACGCCTATGCCTCAGGCGCCACCCACGATGGCGCGCGCGCCGGCACCGACCACGCGCGATGACGAGACGACCGCCGCCCTACGCGACATCAACCAACGCGTGTCGTTCAGCATCGACGTCGGCTACCAGGTCGAATCCGCTCCGCCCACGGGGCGCGCGTCGCTGGATCGCCCCGCGCCCGTCGAGGGCCGGCAGTTCGACGCGTTCCGCGCGTACGGCTTCGGCGAGGTGTTCGCGGCGACTCGCGGTGTCGGCCTCGCGAGCCTCTCGTCGTACTTCGCGTTCCGCTTCCAGGCGGCGCGCAAGTCGCTGACGACGGCTGCGGACATACCGACTATCGTCGACGTGACGCCGCCGATCGCGACGTGGTTCCAGCGCTCCGGCGTCGAGACGCGCTCCGGTTGGGGCGAGGTGCGCGACTTCCTCCCGCATCGATGGGGGTTGCAGAAGCTGCGCGTGCGCGGTGGTTCGCAATACGTCTACGGACCGTGGGTCATGCACGTCGACGGATTCCTCGTCGGTTACGAGGGCGCGGTCCTCGAGGCGTCGGCGTACGCCGGTCTCCGTCACTCGGACTACACTCGCGAGCAGCCGGAACGACGACCGACGGTGACGGGCCTTACGGTACGCGCAGATCTCCGCGGGCTGCCGCGCCCGCTGCCTCTCGCCGTGCAAGCGGATCTGCTTGCCGTCGGTGCATACACCGCCGGTGGTCAGCCCGCGTCGCAGAGCGGCCTGTTTCGGGGCGATTGGCGTCCGCGCCGCGACGTCGCGATGATCGCGTCCGTGCGCACCCTCGACGGCAACGTCGCGAGCCAGCGCCTCGAGCTGCGCGCTCGCTACAAAGAAGTCAGCAACGTCGTCCTCGATCTCAATCGCCACACCGCCTTCGACTGGCGATGGGATCCCGCGCTCGTCGCCGCGGACAACTCCGACGCCACGGCTGCGCGTCGCTACCTCGATCTCGGCCCGGTCGTCCCGCGGTTGGTCGGCTCGTTGCGCGCCGGCACGCTCATCGCCGAGAACATCGACTTGCTGCTGCGCGGAGCCGTCGCGGCGAACGTGACCGGCGACGAGATAGACGTGAAGAACACCTTCGCGGCCCCGTACTACGAGGTGGGCGGTGCGCTCGAGGTCCGGCTCCGTCGCACGTTCGCGCTCGGCGCCAGCGCGATCACGCGCGCCACGGTGCACGAGGAGCTCGAGATGCCAACGTTCGACGTGCCCTCGTCGACGCAGGCGCTACCGGCCAACGAGCTCCGTGGCGAAGACGGGTTCACGGAGGTCGGCGCGACGATCAAGCTCAGCCTCGGCGCCCGCACGTTCTCGTCGCAGCTCGAGCTCTATGGCCGCCGCACGCGCTACGCGGTGCTCTACGAAGACCCCGCGCTCGAGATCCCGTCGAGCGACATCCGCTACGGCGGGCGCATCACGCTGGATGCGTGGGTCGGGCGTCAGCTGCGCCTGTTCGCCGCGTACGATTTGTCGAGCGCATTCGACTTCCAGCCCGAGATCAACGGCTACAAGACACTCCGTTTGATGATCACGGGGGTCTACTGATGGTGCGCGTGATCGTCGTGATCGCGATCGCGTTCGGGGCAGGCATCGCCGTTGCCGACGACAGCGTGCCCGCCGGGTTCGATCACAACCTGCACGAGCGCGACTACAACCTCGCCGGCAACGACCAACCGATCCCGTGCGCGCGCTGTCACACCATGCAGAACGGACTGCTCGCCGGGCGCCCCGATCACGCGTCGTGCTTCGGCGCGTGTCACGGCCCGGCGCCCGCCAAGGGTGTGCGCAAGCAGAAGATCGCGATCGCCGAGAGCCAGGCCCGCGTGTGCACCAACTGCCACGCACCCTCCGCGCTCGCGAAGCCGTTCGACGGGAAGCTCCCCGTCGCGTACCCACCCTACGCACCGACGGACTTCGCACTCGCGGCGAATCACAAGTCGCACTCCGGCGTCGCCTGTTCGTCGTGTCATGTCGCCGCGAAGACCGCACCGCACCGCCGGTGCCTCACGTGTCACGACGGATCGGGTGGCATATGGAAGGCCAGCGCGATGACGAACTGCCAGCCGTGTCACACACCCGGCAGCGGAACGCCGCAGCCTCCACGGCTCGCCGAGCCCGTCAACACCGTGACCGCGACGTTCTCGCACCCGAAGCACGCCGCGCGCGGCGGCAAGGGAGCGAACTGCCTGACATGTCATGCCGAGATCCTCGAGACCAACGACAACATCCTCCCGCGCACGAAGGCGACGTCGTGCGCCATCGCGGGCTGCCACGACGGCGCGCCGGTGTTCGCGATCACCGCGAGCTGCACGCGCTGCCACACGACGGCACCTTCGAAATATGATCAGGCGCTGCGCGACGTCCGCTTCTCGCACGCGACCCACAAGGACACCGGACTCCCGTGCACCTCGTGTCATCCGATCAGCGCTGGCACCGAGGTCGTCACCGCTGGACACGGACCGTGCGTGACCTGTCACGCAGAGGACTTCACCAAGCGCGAGCCGCAGTACTGCTCTGCGTGCCACAACTCGACGGAGCCGTGGCGCAAGCTCATCGCGGATCGCGCTCCCGCGTCGCGCACGGAGTTCGGTGCGAAGCTCGATCACTCGCGCGACGCTCACAAGCGCGACTGCAAGACCTGCCATTCGCTGACGACGGCGGGTTCTCAACTTCGTCCGCCGCGCGGGCATCGCGCGTGCACGAACAGCGGTTGCCACGCGGAGACGACCGGGCCCGATCCGAAGCTCGTGGCGTGCGAGGGCTGCCACCAACTCTCGCTTGCGACGACCCGCGCCGTGCAGCGCGTCGGCGCTCCGTGGTCCGTGCGCTCGACGTTCCAGCACGCCACGCACACGCGCGCGAAGGACGGCGGCGAGCTCTCGTGCATCGCGTGCCACGTCGATCTCGGCTCGAACGTCGCGGCAATGCCGACACCAACCAAGTCCGCGTGTGTGCCGTGTCACGACGGCGCGACGGCCTTCAAGTTGACGGGAACTGGGTGTACGCGCTGTCATCCTGCTCCGCCTCCGCCGCGGTAGAACTTCGCGTGTAAGCGACCCCGATCGCCGTGCGTTGAAAGGCGCATGATGACCATGGCGAAGGTGCTGCGGCACTCCTGGGTGAGCTCGGTCCTGATCCTCGCGACCGCGTGCGGTGGATCGAAGCAGACAAGCGTCGCGTTCGGTGGTGGTGGTGGCGCGCCACCGTCCGACTACGCGGCCGCCGAACCAGCGCATGTCTCCGTCGACCGTTCGTCCTCGGTGAGCGGACCCGGAGGTGGCTACATCGCCGAGCCGGTGCCCGACCGCCCCGGCCTCGGTACGTCGTGGGGCGAGCAGGTGTCCGCTCCGATCTCGTACGCGCCGTTCCAGCGCGCGTCGGCGAACGCGTGGGCGGAGGTCGCGCTGCACTACAACGACGCGGAGGGCGTACGAGCGCACGCGTCGTATCTCGGTCGAGGCCCGGCGCCAATGGAGGTCATCGCGGGTGATGGCGCGATCTCGGTCGCCCTCGTCGACGACGTCGGTCGCACCCTCGCCGGCTACACGGCGGGCGGACGCTCGCTGATCATCGGCGAGGATGGCGCGCGCTATCGCATCGTCGTGCGCAACGCGACCACGGCGCGCTTCGAGATCGTCGCGTCGGTCGACGGCCTCGATGTCATCGACGGTCGTCCTGCGGACCCGAACCGCCGCGGCTATATCGTCGACCCACACGACACGCTCGTCATCGATGGATTCCGAACGTCGGACGACGCAGTCGCCGCGTTCCGCTTCGGCAAGGTCGCCGACTCGTACGCCGCGCAAACCTCGGGCGATCGCAACGTGGGCGTCGTCGGCCTCGCGATCTTCAGCGAGCGCGGCGCGAGGTGGACCGTCGGCGAGCTGCACGCACGGGACACGGCGGATCCGTTCCCGCAGCGCGGCTACGCGACGCCCCCGCGTTAAGCGCTACTCGACGACGACGTACGGACGGATCGCGTCGACGGTCTTCGGCCCGATCCCGTTGATGTCGAGCAGATCCTCGAGACGTTGGAATCGACCGCCCCGCGCATTTCGTGAGGCCATGATGCTGCGTGCGTGTTTGGGCCCGACCGCCGGGAGCGCTTCGAGCTGCTTCTCCGTCGCCGAGTTCAGGTTCAGCCGCTGGAGCGTTGAAGGCGGCGGCGGCGACGTAGGTGCGGAACCGTCGCACCCAGCGACGAGCAGGATCGCCGAGGTCAGGATCGCGAGGAATCGCACGGGTCCAGCATACATCGACCCTTCACGGGCGGGGAGGCGTGGTCGAATCGGATCCCGTGGGAACCGGCCCGCCCGAACTCGACGCGACCCTCGCCGCGGTCGCGCTAGAGCGTGCGCGCGCTTTCGCACCGTTCGTGCTCGCCGGCATCGTCATCGCGGTCGTCGCCAGCGGTGCGCTGGGAATTCCGCTTCCGCTCTCGGTCTATGCATGGAACGCGTTTGCGATCACCGCCACGACGTCGCTGATCGTCGGTCTCCACAAGGAGAGTGTGCCTGCGCGCCTCGCGCACCACGCCCTCGGACTCTTGTGGATGGTCCCCATCTCGACCACGCTCGTCTCGCAGGCGTTCACGCGCGATCCGATGCTGACGTACGTGCTCACCGTCGAGCTACTCGCGTGCGGCATGCTGCTGCGAGCGCCCTGGGTGCTAGCGTTCGCCGCCATCGACGTCACCTGGGTGCTGCTCGCGATCGATCGCGGACAGGCGAGCCTGCCACTGTTCGGAACGTTGTTGATCATGAGCGAGGCGATCGGGTTCCTGTTCCACCGCGTCTACACCAAGCAACTAGTCCGCTTGGAGACCCACCGTCGCGAGCAGGAACAGACCGCGACCGAGCTCGCCGCGCAGCTCGACGAGCTCCGGCGCAGCGAAGAGGAGCGCGACCGGCTGCACCAGCAGCTCGTGCACGCCCAACGCATGGAGGCGGTCGGCACGTTGTCGGCGGGCATGGCGCACGACATGAACAACATCCTCGGCTCGATCATGTCGTTCGCCGAGATCGCGCGGGCCGACCTCGGCTCGCCGATCTCGAATCCGCACGAGGAGCTCGAGCTGATCATCTCTCAGGCCGCGCGCGGTGCGGAGCTCACGCGGGCGTTGCTCGCGTTCAGCCGGCGCGGCCAGTACCGCAAGCAAGCACTGTCCGTCGGCGAGCTGGTGCACGACGTCGGCGCGATGCTCGTGCGAACACTGCCGAAGGCGATCACGCTGCGCATCGACGCCCCAAACGAACCGATCTTCATCAGCGGCGATCCGACGCAGCTCGTACAGGTATTGATCAACCTCGCGGTCAACGCGGCCGACGCGATCAACGGAAGCGGCACGATCTCGATCATCACGCGCGCCGAGGGCGACATCGCGCAGATCGAAGTCGTCGACACCGGCACGGGCATGGACGAGGAGACGCTGAAGCGCGTGTTCGAGCCGTTCTTCACGACGAAGGAGCGCGGAAAGGGCACCGGCCTCGGCCTGTCGACGGTGTGGGGCATCGTGACGGGCCACCTCGGCACGCTCGACGTCCGTTCCACGGTCGGTCGCGGCACCACGTTCACGATCCGGCTGCCGATGACCGACGAGCGCCCGGTCGCCGTGTCGCCCCCACCGCCCGCGCCCGACAATGACAAGGTGGTTCGCACGATGATCCTCGTCGTCGACGACGAACCGAACGTTCGCCGGGGCACGCGGCGCATCCTCGAGCGAAAAGGATACGAGACACTCGAAGCGGTCAACGGCGCCGAAGCGCTCGAGGTGTTCGCCGCGCACTCCGACGAGATCGGCCTCGTCGTGCTCGATATGGTGATGCCGGTGATGGGCGGGCACGAGTGCTTCGAGCGACTGCGCGAGAAGACCAAGGTGCCCGTCCTCATCACGACGGGGGCACACGAATGACGATGCGGCGCAGCAGCTGATCGCACGTGGCGCTGCCTTTCTCGAGAAGCCATTTCCGGCCGCCGATCTCCTCCGCGAGGCCGCGCGACTCTTGAACCTCAGCTAGGCCGTTTCTCCTCGTTCGTGGAGCTTTCGCGCAGACGAAATGCGGCGCACGCGCGGCCCGTTCGACGGGCATGAGCCTCGCTTCGTTGTTCACGATCGCTCCCGCGGGCGGCAGCTTCACGATGCGCTTCCTCGCGGTTCCGCTGTGCGTGACGTTCGTCGTCGCGTGCATCGCAGCCGGTCGCCATCATCGGCGAACGCTCGTCGCGTCCATCGCCGCTGCGTTCGTCCTCGCGACCACCTGGGCCGCGCTGTACCTGTGGCGACCTCGGTGGCTCGTCCTTGCCCTGGAGGATCCCCGCGGCGCCGTCGTGCCAAGCGACTTCGTGTGGACCGAACGCGCGCCGGGCCTCGACACCACGGAGATCGCGATCGACCTCGGGGGCGAACGCGTCGACTCCATCGCGCTCGTCCGCATCGATCTCGCGCGCTACCGCTTCTCCGTCCACTGGGACGCGAGCGGATCGCGCCCTATCGACGTCTGGCAGCGCGAGCTCGGCGCGGCCGTCGTCATCAACGGCAGCTACTTCGAGCCCGACCACAGCCCGTCGACACCGCTACGGATCGCGGGCGCGCCGGTCGGCCCGACGGACTACACATCGACCCATGGCGCGCTCGTCATCGACGACGGCGCGGTCGATATCGTCGACCTCCGCGGGCGTGACCTCGCAGGCGAGCTCGCGCGTCACCGCGAAGCGATGGTGTCCTATCCGCTTCTCGTCGACCCGAGCGGACGTTCGCGGGCCGCGGGCCACGACGACTGGTTCGCGAATCGCGTGTTCGTGGCACTCGACACGTCGGGGCGCATCGTCATCGGCACGACTCGCACCGGCTTCTTCTCGTTGCGCCGCCTCGGCGACACGCTCGAGCGCGCAGATCGACTCTCGTTGCGCGTCGCGCTCAACCTCGACGGTGGCCCCCTCGCGAGCCAGATCGTGTCGGTCCCGGGCTACACGCGAACCGTCCTCGGCGATGCGGAGGTCACGGGCGGGCACGACGTGCTCCGCCTCGCCTACCAGCGCATCCGCCACGCGCGCGGACAGCACATCGGACTACCGATCGTCCTCGCGGCGCGTGCTCGCTGACATCATGACCTTCAACGGATCCTCGTCGTCGCTCGCCTGCGGACCTTCGATGATCGGCGTCACCGTCGGCTCGGCAATCGGCGTGACCGTCGGCTCGGCGATCGGCTCGACGATCGGTGCGCGCGGTGCGGGACGGGCGCGACGCTTCGGCGCGTGCGCGAGAACGACGAAGACATCGGTCGTCGTCGCGGTCACCTCGATCGTGCGGCGCCACGAGGCGTAGCCCCGGCGTGAGACGCGGACCTCGTGCCTGCCGAGCGGAAGATCGATCGACGACGACGCATATACGACCTTGTCGATCCGGATCTTCGCGTCGACCGGCTCGACAGTGAACCGCAAGGTGCCCGACGTCGGCGCCGCGATCACCGGCAGCGTGCGGGTTTCGCTGACGACCGGCGCCGCGGCCGCCGCTGGCGCTGGCCCCGTTGCTTGGCGCTGCATGTCCCGCGCGAGGAGGTAGGTAGCCCCCATCGCCACCGCCCCGACCATCGCGATCAGCGCGCAGCCCGCGAGCCAGCGGGTCACCCGCCGGCTCAGTGTCGGCGCACTGGGCACAGGACGACGCGCGACCAGGCTCGGAATCGGCGCGAACTCGTTGCGCATCGGCGGCACCACATCGATGTGCATCGGCGGCGCGACCTCGGCGTGCGCGCGCGGCGCGTTGTCGCGAGGCGCGATACGTGGCCGGACAACGGCGGGATCGATGCGCGGAAGCGGCGCGACGACATCTACCTGGGCGCGTACCTGTGGGCGCGGTTCGACGCGCTCCTGTGCTTCGACGACCGGCAACACGCGGGGCGCCATCGAGCCACGCGGCTTTCGCGCGACGAGCAGGACCGGCTCCGGAGAATGCTCGTCGTGCTCGGGCGTCGCTCGGACGACCGGTGTCGTCCGGACAACGGACGATCTCGACTGCGCGCCCGCGACCGGACACGATGCGTCGTCGGCCGCTTGTGTGCGCGGGAGCGGGCGCAACGACTCCGTCGACTTCTCGACGCGCGCGACCGGTGGATGCGCCAGTGCCGTCGGCACGGACCCGCGTGCCTTCGCGCGCGACACGCGCGCGCGAAGCCAGTCGTACGACCTCGCATCGACGGTCGTCACGCGATCGACCGCCGCGGTGTTCTTCTCGATCGTGGAGACCTGCTCGAACGAATCGCGCGCGTCGATATCGGTCGACGGCTCGACCTCGAACGCATCGCCCAAGATCTCACTCGGCTGCGCAGCGCGTGACATGCTCGCGCGCGCAGCGCGACGCATCGCGGGTTCCGAGACCTCGCGCGTCACGGTGATCGCGGCGACACTGGCGCGCGCGGCCGCGTGCATCTGCGCCTCGTCGACGATGCGCGTCTCCACGCCCTGCGATCCGACGGCGAATCGTTGCACCACGGGAATCGCGATCGGCGTCGGACAATCGAGGTCATCCACGCTCTCTAGCGCGCGCGATCGAAGCACTTCCTCCGTATCGATCTCGCTCTTCGCCCGCATGTTGGACCTCGTCAGTGCTTGTATGCCGACGAGCATTGCGTGTCAGCAGAATTCACCGACGTGAGACATCGCGTTACCTCGACGAAGATCGCCTGTGCGCGCGTCGCACGACGTCGATACTCCGAGGTTGCACTACCGCGTCGCGGAGGTTGCACGGGCGAGCGTTCCCCGCACGAGCCAGACCCGGCTTCCTCGCCCGAGGGCGAGGCTCGAGTTCACGATCGCCACCTGATCGTCACGCACCGCGATCTTGCGCATCAGGCGGCCTTGGAACGACCCATTGCCACCACCCGATGGATCGACGGATCCAGGCACGAGGCTCGGCGCGCTGAACGTCGCCCCGCCATCGCGCGACACGACGTAACCGAGTCCGCGTGGCGCCTCGCGATGATCGGGATACAGCTCCCAGATCACGTGCAGCGTCGTGTCCTCGATCGCGAGCGACGGAAACGCAGCACTCTCCGTGTCGGCTGGATGTGGACGCGACACGACGCGCGACTCCTCGAACGAGCGACCGCCATCGCGCGAGCGCGTGTAGCGAACGTCGAACCGCGAGAACGGCCCGCGCGCGCTCTCGGCGAATGCGAGATGAAGCGTGCCGCTCGCATCGACGCCGAGCTTCGGCGCATCACCGTACGTGCCCGCGCGCCCGACGATCACCGGCGCCGCGAACGTCGCCCCGTCACGCGCGGTCGCGACGTAGACATCGCCTTCGGGATCCTCGCCGACGGTCCACGCGAGGTGCACGCCAGCGGGCGAGACGGCGAGCGCCGGTGCGCGTGCCGGGCGCGCGTCGTCGCCCGCGATCGCGACCGGCGTGGAGAACGTCGCGCCGTTGTCCGTCGATCGCACGAACCACAGGCGCCCCTCGTATTCAGTCCATGCGGCGTACACCGCACCGTTCGCGGTCACGAGATCGAAGCTGCCGTTGTTCCACGTCTTGCCGTCGATGCGTCCCTTGCCGTCGCCGGCGGCCGATGACGAAAGGTTTCGCGGCACCTCGAACGTGACGCCTCGGTCGGTGGAGCGCGCGAAGAAGATCTCGCCGCCGTGCGATCCTCCCGAGAACACGATCTCCTGCCACAACACGTGGATCGTATCGTCGACGAGCGCGAGACGAGGCAGCCACGAGAACACGGCCGGCGTGCGCGATACGTTCGTGGGCGCTGCGAGCCTGCTGCCGCCGTCGCGCTCGACGATCTGGAACATCACATCCTTCGCGCGGTGATCGACCCACGCGATCCACGCGGCTCCGTCGTTGCCGAGCACCACGCTCGGGTCGTCGACGTGGTCGTAACGCGAGTTGTTCTGCTGCCACGGGCCTCGCTCGCCGCCGCCCGACGCGAGCTCCCTCGGTGCGTCCCACTCGATCGGCGCGCGGGGAGACCCGCCGCAGGCGATCAAGAGGAGAAGCCACGCGACGCGCATACGAGAGGCTACCCCGGCGCCATCCCGACAGCACGCGAGGTGCCTGACGTGAAGATACAGCTAGCGAAACCGCCGCGCCCACAGCGCCGCCGCGAACACCGCGACGAACGGCGACACGCCACCGCCCGCCGAGCAACCGCCGCCCTCCTCGCACTGCGACTCGCCCCAGGTCGAGTCGAGGTTCGCGAGCTCTTGCGCGCACGACGTGGCGAGCATGGCGGAGATCGCGTCGGACTTCGCGAGCTCGGGAACATCGTCGCGCGAACATGAAAGCTCGACGGACGTACCAATTACGCGCACCAGGCTGATCGGGTTGACGTTGATCGAGACGAGGACCTCGTCGCCGACCTGTACGTTTTCGTACACCGGCGCCTCGATCGTGTCGCCGACCGCGATGGCGCCCGTATCGCCGTGCGTTGCCTCGACCATCACCGTAGCCCGATTCGCCATCGCCACCGCTGTGACCGTCCCGTCGACAACCCCATTCGCTCCGCCAACGCTCTGGCAGAGGCAAGATTCGCCTTTCGTGACAAAGCAATACGACGGTTGGATCTGCGCGGCCTCGCGCGCGGTGAGCCCCACGTGCTCGAGCCACGCACGTAGTGCGAGGTCGGCGGCGAGCTCGCGTACGAACGCGTTGTTGCGCGTTCGGGCGACGCGCTCGACCAGCTCGCGATCGCCGCTCTGCTCGATCAGGTGCGCCATCGCACAGCGAGTCTCGTGCGCGTCGATGAAATACGGCGTGGGTCGCGCGTGGTCCGGGTTGCGCGGGAATCGACCGCGTTCGGCATACCCTGCCAGTACACGCAGCATTCGTTCACGTCGAGATCGCGCCGCGCGCGTCAGGTGCGACGTCTCTTGGCGCGACAGCGAAGTCAGGGTCCGAGAGAAGTGGCGCTGGAGGCGGGCGTCTTCGCGGGCGTACATGCGACGAGCACACAGCAGGGCACGTGCCAGGCGCAAGTACGCAGCATCCGTGGTCGGCGACTCAGATTCTTGAGGTTAACAGCTCGGGTCGCCGTCTTCACACGGCTGGACGACGAGCGTGTAGCTGCCCGGCCGCGCGCCGCTCGAGCCCGCAAACGTGTCGACGACGATCCTCATCTCGCCCGCACCGATCGTGCGATCGACGACGCGATCGCCGCGCTCGACACAGGTCCCGTCTACGAGAACGTGCACGTCGACATCGACGCCCTCGCGATCGAGCGCGATCACGCGTACGGGCCGCTGCGACGTCATCGCGAGGCGGTAGACGACCTCCGGCCCGCTCTCGTCTTGTGTTCCACACTCGGGGTAGCTCGCGCGCGCACGCTCGCCGTTCGTCGTGTCGAACGTGTGGGTGAATGGCAACGCGTCGATCTCGAACGGCGATGCTTCGGTCCCTGCTCCGGCGAGCAGCGGCACCGGCGAGACGTCGGGTGCGGCCGCATCGTCGATCACTACGTCGTGCACCTTTGCGAGCATCTCCATCGAAGCGAGGTTGCGCACGTTGTAGTTGAACGCGAGGCCCGCCGCGTCGAACACGCACGGCTGTGCGCCGCCGTTGGAGTATGCGTTGCCGTGAATGCCGTCGGAGAGGAGACCCTGGTTCGCGAGCGGCGACGACGCGACGTAGAGGCTCACGTACGGCAATTGGCGCGCCTCCGCGAAGGCACGTGTCACCGCGTCGAACGTCGGCGCCCATCGCTCGGCTTCGGCGGTGTCGCCACGAGGGTTGAGGCCCGTGATGATCGTGACGACGCCGCGCTCGTCGAGAATGTCGAGCACCTCGTTCATCGAGCTCCAGAACAGGCCGAGCGACGTCGCGTACGTCGCGCCGGATCCCATGTCGTTCGTGCCGTAGTTCACGAACGCGAACCGCGGCATCGCGGCGTCGAGCTCCTGTACGAGCGGCGACGGAGATCCGGTGACCACCCAGCGCGCGGTGCGTCCGACCTCGGCCGCGAGCGTCACGCGATCGAACGGGGTCGCGCCCGCGATATCACCACCGCGAAAGAAGTCGATCGCCGGCATCAACGCATCGCGACCGTCGAGCTCGAGGCGGTACTGCGGCTGCACGGCACCGGCGAAGCAGAACAGCAGGTTGCGACTGACCGTCCCCGACGCACCGACCTTGATGAAGACATCGTCGTGCCCGTCCCCGCGCGCGGCGATCGCGCGCATCGCGTCGGCCACGCCCACGGTCACCGGCGACGCGACCGTACCCGACGGATACCGCAACGACACCGGCGGAAGATCAGCGTCGTCGACTGGCGACGCGGCGTCGGGATCACCGGTTGGCGTGTCACCACACGCCACCAGGAGGCACGAGAGCCACAGCCGTCGCATCGAGGGGTACTCGACCACGAACGGGTCGGCGCATCAACCGTGCGGTCCTGCGGCTCTACATTCTCGTTGATCCCCTCGGGCTCACTGACTAGGGTCCCGCCATGTCGCGCTTCCTGCTCGCCTGCCTGCTGCTGTGGTCGATCAGTTGCGGCGACTCCGCGTCGACGCCAACGGACGGCGGTTCGACGGACGACGCGCTGTCCGACGGAGGTCCATGCGTGCCGCAGACCGACGACGAGCTGTGCGACGCGGCGATGGTCTGCGGTGTCGCGACAGTGACCGACAACTGTGGCGAGACCCGAATGCCCGTGTGCAATACGTGCACGGACTGCAATCAGACGCTCGAGGCGCGCCTCACGGCCGCGTGCACCACGACGTTCGCGAACGCGACGATCGGCGCGCAGCTCGACTGCATCGCCGGTGGTCACGGTAGCGGCGTGCCCGAGGATCTGGTCGCCGCGTGTGTCGCTACGCTCGACGAGGCGACGATCACCGGACAGATCGAGTGCATCGCGGGCGCCGCATCGTCTACGACGCCGGCCGCGCTGGTCACCGCATGCGATGCGTTGCCCGCGACCGTCACGGGCAAGCTCGACTGCATCCGCGGCGGCGGACCATCGGCGACGCCGGCCGCGCTCGTCACCGCGTGCACCACGACCCTCGACGAGGCAACCATCACCGGGCAGATCGAATGCATCGCAGGCGCCGCGCGGTCGGCTGCGCCGGCAGCGCTGATCACGGCGTGCGACACGTTGCCCGCGACCGTCACCGGCAAGCTCGACTGCATCCGCGGCGGTGCACCGTCGGTGGTGCCGGCCACGCTCGTCACCGCCTGCACCACCACGCTCGACGAAGCGACGATCACCGGGCAGATCGAGTGCGTCGCGGGTGGGGCGCCTTCGCCTGCGCCGACCGCGCTCGTCACGGCTTGCGACGCGCTGCCCTACACCGTGGGCGGCAAGCTCCAGTGCATCGCCGGCGCTTCGGCGTCCGCAGCGCCCGCGACCGTGATCGACGCGTGCACCAACACGCTCTCGGCGACGGCGACCGGCGAGCTGGCCTGCATCGAGAGCGCGGGCCGCTCGCAGCAGCCCGCGGCGCTGGTCACCGCGTGTGTGGCGCTGCCGTCGACAGTGACGGGCCACCTCGAGTGCATCGCCGGTGGCGCGCTGTCGGCGCAACCCGCCGCGCTCGTGACGGCGTGCTCCGGTATCGCGGATCTGAATGTCAGCGGGCACATCCAATGCGTCGCCAACGGCGCGCTCTCGTCCGATCCGGCAACGTTGATCACGCGCTGCGACGCGCTCCCCACCACCGGCACCGGCACGCTCCGCTGCATCGCCGGCGGCGCGCCATCGGCGATGCCGGTCGCGCTCGTCGACGCGTGCACGACCACGCTTACCGGCGCGAACATCACCGGTCAGATCGACTGTGTCGGGTTCGGTGGTCCGTCGTCGACACCCACCGCGCTCGTCACCGCGTGCGAGGCGCTTCCCACGACCATCGCCGGCAAGCTGCGCTGCATCGAAGGTGCGGCGCGCTCGTCGGTGCCCGCAGCCTCGATCACGGCGTGTACGACCCTTCTCTCGGGCGCGAACATCACCGGTCAGATCGACTGCATCGGGTTCGCAGCGCCATCCGACGTCCCCGGCGCGCTGGTCACGCGTTGTGACGCGCTCCCGTCGACCGTGACCGGCAAGCTCGCGTGCATTCAGGGCGCCGCGCCCGCAAACGACCCCGTCTGCTTGATCGATCGCTGCACGACCACATTCGCGAACGCGACGATCAGCGCGCAGCTCGACTGCATCGCGAACAACGAAGGCGTGACGCTACCCTGACCAGCGCATCCCGCGCACGAACAGCGCGAGCACCGTCACCTGAGCCGCGAGATACACGAGGCCGCTCGAGAACAGGTTGTACATCCCGGGCACGAGCGGACAGCTGTACGGCAAGCCCGCGACCGCGAATGCACCGAGAAGGATCAGCATTCGCTCCCACCCGCGCACGCGCAGCGCGTTGAACGAGAGCACCACCGCGAGCGCGACCGGCGCGACAAACACGAGCACCGCCGTCCAGTGCCCGCCGTCGGAGAACGTCTTCACGGCGATCACTGTCATGACCGTCATCGCGAGGATCCCGGCCAGCGCGACGAGTGCCGGGCCCAGCCCCGGTGCGACGTCCTTGCGCGCGGCCAGCGCGATCATCACCGCGAGGATCGCAGAAACGACGTGCACCGTGAGGAACGGCGACAGATCCTCGAGCGGCATCGTGACGGTCATCCACTGGAGCGGATAGCCGTACGGAACCAGCACCGCCGCGAACATTCCGAACGCGATCACGGCGAGTGGGATCACCATCAACGTGACGTGACGACGTGCTCGCTCCACAGCCCCTATTCATCCCACAGATGCCAGCTGCACTTGGTCTCGCTGGCCGGGACATTGCCCCCGGATCACGAGTCTCTCGCGGTGCCCACCTCGGGCGTGTATCGTGGCGCGGTGTCTGCCGCGGCCGCGATCGAAACGCTCGTCGCGATCGCTGCGGGGGCCGCACGTCGACTCGGGCCGCGCAACGCCGAAACGCCGCGCCGTCGCGCGCTCGACGCACTGCTTGCTGCTGCGGGCGAGACGGCGACGCCGACCGACGTCCCCGGTGCAGCGTTCGTCGCCGAGGTCATCCGTCGCGATCGTGCCTTCGATCCGGCGCGCGATCCCTGGAGCTTCCAGCTCGACGCCCGCGCTCTGCCCATCGCGGCGCTGTTGTCGCGCGGCGCAGCGGCAGAGGCGATCGCGCTCCTCGCGCCGCCCGACGGGACGGTGTTCCTCGACGCGGGAGGCGGCCTCGGCGATGCGACCCGCGCGTTCCTCGCGACGTGTCCCGGCGGGCGCGCGTTCCTCGTCGACACGCCGCCGATCCTCGCCGCCGCGCGACGTCACCTCGGCGCCGACGCCGAGCGCGTGGCCTTCATCGCCGCGGATCTTCGACGCGACGCATTGCCCGCCTGTGACGTCGCGTTGATCGCGAACGTGTTGCACCTCCACTCCGCAGACGACCGCGCGGCGATCGCACGAACCGTGTCGGCCGCCGCGAAGACGGTCGCGCTCAAGGACATCGCGCTCGCCGATGCGAAGGACGGACCGCTCGTCGCGCTCGCGTTCGGGCTGGTCACCGCGATCTTCGGCGACGGGACCGTCCTCGCAGAGTCCGAGCTCGCCGATCTCGTTCGCTCCCCAGGACGCGACGTGAGCGTACGGCGTATGTCGATCGCTCCCGAGTGCGCACTCGTTGTCGCGAGGCCGCTTGATTCCATGCCCAGCGCTTCTCGCGCCTAGCCTCGAGCTACGTGTGCGGCGGAAAGCGCCGTGCGATGTGTTCGCCGAGCTCCTCGAGTACGTCGGCCGCCGGACGATGTCCCGGCCCCAGGTTCAAAACGACGTGATCGAGACCCGACGCCTCGAGCTCCTCGACGATCGGCAAGAGCCGGTTGCGGCCGACGCGTATGCCGAGGCGGATCGGCCACGGCGCGAGATCAGGATCCGTCGCGAGGTCGAGGTAGAGCGCCGTCGCGATCGGCTTGTGCGTTCCTGGTGCGAGACGCGCGACCGCCTCGCGCCAGGTCACGACGAGCGCGCGCTGGTGCTGCGGCGTGCGCGGCCACGTGATCCAACCGTCGGCGTTTTCGGCGATCCAGTCGATCGTCTGGCCGGCGTTTCCTGCGACGACGATGGGGAGGCGCTGCGCCACCGGCTTGGGCACGACGTCGGGTCCACGCTCGGCGGATCGCGCGGCGCCGTGGATTGCCACGAGCGCATCGCGCAGCTCGGCGGGTGCATCGACGCGGCGCTTCCCGAACGCGGGGAACTCGGACTCGCGATCACCGGTCGCGATGCCGAGGATCAGCCGGCCGCGCGACAGCTGATCGACCGAAGCCGCGGCCTTTGCGACGTGTAACGGGTGCCGAAGCGGCAGCGCGATCGCACCGGTCGCGAGCGCGATGGTCTTGGTGTGCGCCGCGAGCCACGCGAGGTAGACGAACGCGTCGTGCACGCTGCCGACGTCCGCGAAGTCCGGATCGCGTAGCGGGATGTCACGCATCCACAGCGCCGCGAAGCCGAGCTCCTCCGCGCGCCGTGCGAGCCGCTCTTGGTCGACGAGCGCGGGCTTCGCGCGCCACACCGCTTCGATCGGCAACCACAGCCCGAGCGTCATCCGCCGAGCTGCGTTGGCATCGCCGAAGCACCGCACCCATCCGGGGTTCGCGGTCGGCGGGGTCGTGCCCGCCGTCAACACGGGAGGCCCAGCGCGCGCGACATCGCGGACCAGTGCTCGTCGAGCCGTGCGCGTTGTGCAGCGACGATCGCGGAGAACGGCCGCGTGCCGATCGCCTGCGCCGCCAGCGCGAGCTTCGGTGCAGGCGTGCGCGTGATGAACGGACACGTGTAGTGCGCCTCGAGACCGAGATCCACGATCAGCTCGCGCAGCTTGCTCGTCGCCATCTGATCGGAGAGGTACTCGTCTGCGACGACGAACGGGACCTCCTGCACGATCGCGGCGATCACCGCGTGCAGCCGCGCGCCGATGTACAAGTCCGCCGCACCGACGGCGCGCCACGCGTCGAGCGGCGAGGACGGCTGGACGACCTCCGCGCCTGCGAGCTTGCCAGCCGCGCGCTGGACCAGCGCGATGTCACCGTACAGCCTGCCGAACGGCAGGAGCACGAGCCTCCCGCCGCGTGCGGCGACGAGGGCGCCGACCTCGGCGAACAACGCGTCGTAGTAGCCCGCGGCACGCGCATCCTCGAATGCGTTCCCGAGCGACAGCGCGAGCGTGAACGGCGGCGAGCCGTCTGATCCACCGCTCCGATCACGCGCCTTCTCGTCGAGCGACGCATCGAACGCGGCATCGGGGACGACGTGAAGCTCGCCCGCGTATCCGCACGTGCGCGCGAACGTGTGCGTTGTCCGGTTGCGCACGCTCGCGTACGCGAGGCGCTCGCAGCAGCGACGCACGAGCGCGCGATCGTCGGCGCTCGCGCCGTAGGCGGGCGTGTTCTGCGAGCAGACGCCGTTCCATGCGACCGGGAGATCGGCGAGCCCGGGGGCCGCGAGAAGAAACGCGCGAAACGCCGGCACGAAGTTAACGACTCCGCCCCCGCCGATCACGAGCGCGTCGAGCTCGCGGGTCCACGCGAGATCGTCGACGGGTACGAGCTCGATCGGCCCGTCCATCCCATGCGCCGCGCTCGTGTCGTGCCGCCAGGACGCCCCCGAGAACCGCGGAGCGAATGCGCGGATCGTCGCTGCGGGGAACCGTGCGCGCAGCGCCCGTCGCGTCGCGAGGCCGATCAACGCGTCGCCCGCGTTGTCGATCGACCACGCGCCGAGGACACCGATGTTCACGACAGCGACGATAACACTTCGGCTCCACTCGGAAGCCGGCGGACACGAGCGACGTAGTCGGCGATGCGCGCCTCGGTCGCGGCGTCGCGCATCCGCTGGCGACACGCCTCCGCCAGCGCGCCGTCTTCGAGGATTTCGGCCACGCCGATCACGTCGCGATACGGATTCCCCACGAGCACCGGCGCGAGAAAGTCGGCGAGCCCGAGCGGCCACACGAGGAAGCGCGGAACATCGGGCGTCGCGTGCGAGTTGATCCCTGCGACGACGGGAACGCCACATGCGAGCGCCGTGCTGATCGTCGTGGCTGCGAGGTTCAACGTGACGAGGACGTCGCTCTGCGCCACGCACGCGATCATGTCGTCCGGCGACACGCGCCCGCGCCACCGATAGCGGTCGCCGAGCACCGTCGCGGGTCCGAGCGGTGCGGGCCCGACGTGGACGACCTTGGCGTCCACACGCCCGAGCTCGGCGACGAGGCGTTCGGGCACGATCGTGTAGTGCGCCACACAGTCACCGGGTGGCGCTGCTTGCCACGCAGCCGTCGTCAGCAGGACCTGCGGCCGGGGGGCGAGCGTCCGCGGTGCCGGCGCGGGCAGCGCGCAGTACGCACCGGGCGCATCGGGGCGCACGAACGGAACGGCGACCATCCTCGCCGCCACGTCGAGGCCCGAGAGATCGAGCGTGCGACCACCCACATCCCAACAGCGCGTCGTCTCCGGCAGGTTCCACGCGTCGAGCGCCGACACGCGGACACCGAGTGCGTGCACGAACCGTGGATCGATGCCGTAGAGACGACACGCGACGATCGTCGACGTGAGATCGACGAGAACGAGCGAATCGCACCCCCGCTTCGCGATCACGCCCGGAAGCGCATCGTGGACGACGCGCGCGATCGCGTCGATCGCGCCAAACCGGAACGGCGTGCCTTGCCAGATCGGGTGCAGTGTCGACGCGCCGAGGACGATCACTTCGTCGCCGCGTGCGTGCAGCTCCCACGCGAGGCGGCGTGCCAGCGTCGCTTCACCGAACGCAGCCGCGCTCATCGCGAGGAACAGGTGCCGCACTCAGTCGAACCAGTCGATCAGTACGTCGACGTCACCCTTCGGCGCGGCGAGGGGGCGCACCGATCGCGCGATCTGCTGTAGCACCGGAAAGTACGTGTCGTGCGGCGCCGCGCGGGACGACAACCGCACGAGGTACAGCATGCGACCGTCGGCGAGCGCAGCATCGGTGACCTTCGTTGGCTCGCCGCCGACCACACCGCTGAACGTGACCAGCTGGCTCTGGATCCCGTGACGGTTCTCTGCGGAGACAGGCTCGGACGGTCGCTCCTCGCCGAACTCGCGAGGGAGCTGCTCGTACACACGCCGGTATTGCAGCGAGGTGACCGAGTTGCGTGCCGGGCGCGCGTGAAACACCTCGATCGAGGCCCGGGTTCGCGCCGCGTCGTCGGGGATCCACAGCGTCGAGAACGCGCGGCGCACACCGCTCCACCCGGCCGGTCGCTCGTACAGGTACGGGCGGCGTCGGTCCGAGCCGAGGCCGAGCGAGTTCCCGTACGCCGTCCGGCGCACCGTCTCGACGAACAGCCTATGCGCCTCCTTGTCGGCCGTGTGCCCGATGATCAGCGAATACGAGGTCTCTGCGAACAACACGACGAGCGTGAACTGCTCGTCGCCGCTGATCGCGTTCACCATCGCTCCGTATTCGCCCTCCGCATTGACCATCGCGATCGGGCCTTGCACGTCGCCGCCCGCAGGGATGTTCGCTCGCATGATCGCCGCGAACGACTGCAGGGGTACAAGCGCAGGCCGGATCCGGATCGTGCCGCGCGGGTGGCGAAAGACGACCCCATCTCCGGACATCGTTCGCTCCCATCCTCGAAGGACCGTGTCGCTCATCAGAGCACCACACCCTCGAGGAGGCTCGGCAGCGAGACCGTCTCCTGTGGTCCCCAGTCGGGCCGTCCTCCTTGGAGGATGTCGTAGATCGCCTCGCGCTCGTGGGCGAAGTCCTCCGGGTCCGAGTGCACCTCGGCCCCCGAGGCATATGTGAGGAACTGGTACAGCGCGATGACACGGACCTGCTGGAACGTCTCGTGTGCGAGTACGACCTCCACCACCACCGCCGGCCACCCGTCACGAGTCACGAGCTCCGCGCGCTTCCGCTGCGTCCACTTCGTACCGGCGGGCGCACCCTTGAGCGCCGATCGCTCGATCCAGAACTTCGCGTTCTCGGGAAGCTCGCGGATCGGGAGCGCCCGAATGCCGATGCGCCCCTTGCGATGGATGACCGCGTCTCCCGCCCGGATGGAGGTCCAGCCGCCCGGCATGGTGAGGTGGAGAATCATGCTCCCTCCTTCTACCGCTTCGCCGCCTGGAAAGTGCCCCGCGGGAGCCTGTTTGAGGGCTCGAAGGCGGGGTGTTGTAGGCTACGGCATGCTCGCGATCCGAGAGAATGGACGACAGCTCTCGATCACGTACAGGCCCCTCATGATTGGAATCTTCGGAGGATTGATCGTCGCGTTGGGCCTCGTGGTCCTCGTCGCCGGCATGCTGAAGCCACGCCGTGTCGCCGTGCGGTGCGACGGCACGACCTGTGTCGTCGAGAAGATCGCCCTGCTCCGCACGACCTCGATCCGGGTGAACGACCTGCGCGGCGCCGTCGCGGAGGAGAAGCGCCGCGGCGCGCGCTACAACGTGCGCCTCGTGGTGCGCGGCGACACCGAGATCGAGATAGCTCCGTGGACCTCGCGCGGCGACAGCAGCGCATATGTCTATCGGGAGATCGCCGCGAAGCTCGAGGCGCACGTCGCGAACGGATCGAAGGGTGTGGTCGAAGGATCGGTCACGGTGTCGCGAGTGATCGTTCTCTGGATGGTCGCGGCGACGCTCCTCTTCCTCGGCAGCCTCGTCGTCGCGATCTACCTCACGGGCTCGAAGCTCGAGATCGATGGCGACCGCGGAACCTTTCGCCACGGGAAGAAGGTCCGTGGCTCGCTCTCCGAGATCGCATCCGTCGAGGTTCGCCGCGGATCGATCATCGCCACGCGCAAGAACACCGGCGTGGAGGCACGGCTCCTCCACACGATCCTCGGTAAGCGCAAGCCGCCACCGCCCGAGCTGTACGCCGCGGCCGATCGGATCCGCGCCTACCTCGGGTAGTCACTCGCGTAGATGCGTGACGAAGAGCTCCCCACACGGCATCGGCGCGATGATCGCGTCGATGCATACGTCTGCGCCGCCTGCGCGACCATGTCGCATCAGCGCTTCTTCTTCGCGGGCGCCTTCTTCGCGGCGGCCTTCTTCGCGGGAACCTTCTTCGCCGGCGTCTTCTTCGCCGGAACCTTCTTCGCCGGCGTCTTCTTCGCCGGGGCCTTCGCCGCGGGAGCCTTCTTCTTTCCACCGAGCTCGCCGACGGATTGGCCGACGAACAGCCGCTTGACCTCGGGGAAGTGCGCCTTGATCGCGTCGACGTAGTCCGAGCAGAACGAGACAGCGAGCGTCCAACCGAGCCCCGACGTCCAGTAGCTCTTCAGCGACTTCGTCGACGAGGTCACGTAGCAGTCGTTCTCCTGCTGGCGCGTGTCGAACGCGAGCACCCCCTCCCCCGCCTCGTTCTGCACGAGGAGGTCGAGGAACTGCGGCTCCCACTCCGACCGTTGTCGCTTGATCGTCGCGAGGCGCGCGGTCAACTCGGCACGCATCGCCGCGCGCTGCGCGACGACCTGCGCAGGTGACAGCAGGCGATTGCTCGCCGTGCCGAGGGTCCACGACGCGTACGATACGGCCTTCCATAGGTCGCGCAACTCGTCCGGCATTCGGTCGGAGAGGCTGGCGTCGTAGGCCGCGAGCTCTGCCTCCGTCGCGGGTGGTCCGATCTCGACGTGGACCGCCGAGACATCGAGCTGACACGCGGCGAGCTGCTTGCGGATCGCCGCGAGCGCGCCGACGTGCCACGCCGCGGACTTGTCGTCGTCGCGAGCGCGATCGTCGATCCACTTGAGGAGCGGCCGCTCCGCCGCCGGCCGGAGATCCTCGTCGAGCTCCAGCTTGCGCGGGAACAATCCTTCTGCGAGCGCCGCCGCCTCGTGCAGGTCGAATGCGGTGCGCGCATCCTCGACGGTCTCGTACGTCACCGGCTCGAGCGAGTGTCTGCTCGTCCCCCACGCTGTCTGGTTCCCGACCGTGTAGCCGAATTGCGTGTCGTTGCCGTACTCGCGTCTCCACGTGCCGCCGTTCCGTTTACCTGGGACGTAGTACGGATCGACGGTGACGAAGCCCGGCAGTGGTCGCGCGACATGTGCGGTGAACACGCGCGCCGCCTCGTCCTCCGATGGGAACTCAAGGGTGAGCACACTCCATACCGGGAGGTACTGCGTGTTCCAGGAGGTCAACAGCAGCTTGTTCCCCGAGCGCATCACCTCGACGCGCTTGCCCGGTTCTTCTGACTTCATGAGCGAACGACCGTCGATCCGCCATCCCGCGAAGAACTCGCGTGCGCCGTCCATGTGCGTCGACCACCCCTGGCCGAGTTGGAACCGCCGGAAGATCGCTGGGATCTCGACGACATCGTAGCCGTCGTAGAAGTGCAGCTCGCCATCGCCGTCGAAGAACCAGACCTCGTGCGTCGAGGCGTTCATGAGAATGCGTGTGCTTACTGTGCCCTCAGCTAGAACCCCGAGCCGTATGTCGTCGGCCTCCCTCGGCGTCCCGGCCCCGCGCAGCGTCGCGATCTCGTCGCGAATCCTCTGCTGCGCGGCCTCGAGTTTCCCAGCGGCGAGATCCGCGAGCTTCGCCTTCTGTTCGGGCTTGTCGAGGACGGTCGACGCGGGCGCAGCCTCCGTCGGATCGTTGCACTTCTTCGCGGTCCCGAGCATCGCGAGCAGTCGTTTCGCCAGGCCGTAGCGATGAATCTCGAGCGCGCTCGCAATGCCGATCGAGGCGATGCTCGCGCGCTTGTCGGCATCCGCATCGAGGACCGCCGGCGACCACGCGAGGACGCGCTCGATCGTGTCGACGACGAAGCGAGGACGATGCGCCCAGTGGACGTGCGTGCCGACATAGATCCACGCCGCGTCGAGCGACGGCTCGCGCTCGAGCCTCTCGAGGACATGCCGGTGTTGCTTCGGCATGCACGCCTTGTTGAACGCGAACACGAGGTCGCGGACGTTCCGCTTCTCGTTCCACAACGCGTCGACGAGCGCGAGCTGGGGTGCCTCGCCCGGCATGTTCTCGATCGCGTCGTACGCGCGGTCGATCATCTTGCTCGTGCTCTCGGGGTCCCCGAGGACCTCGACCATCGGCGCCAGGCCGCCTGCGTTGTAGAGGTAGAACCAGGAGCGCCAGAAGTCGGCGTCGTCGTCATCGTCGCGCGCCCTCGCGATCGCGACGAGCTTCCGCGCAAAGCGCTCGGCATACGCTGCCGGCAACAGGTGCGTCCACGTTCGTCCTTCGGTGCACAGCTTGTTGCGCGTGTACTTCACGTCCATCCCTGCCATCACGACCTCGAACACGGCGGAGAATGCCTTCGGGCAGATCTCCGCGATGTGCTCGATCGCTTCGAGCCAGATCCGCTGGATCGCCACCGTGAGGATCTCGCCCAGCCGCGTGACACCGGCCTCGCCCGCAGCCGCGACCTTCTCGGCGAGGGCCTTCTCCTCGCTGTCGTAGACACTGCTGGTGTTCAGCGCGGCTGCGGCCATGAGTGGCGACACCGTCGCGTCGAGGATCGCTTCACTACGCGCCCACTTGCGCACGTCGTGATCCGCGGTCCCCTGATCGAGGATCCACAACACGGCGAAAGAGCGCTCGCTGCCCGCGAGCTGCTCGAGCTTCGCGAACGCCGCCTTTACCTTCTTCTCTTGGGTGCCTTCGCCGAGATCCGTGAGGATCGCTCGATGCTTCTCGACGAACGCGTTTCGCGTATCGAGGATTCGCGCGAGCTCGGTGTGGCCGACGCTCGCCGCTGCCTTCCGGCCGTGATCGAGGACGAACGGTGCGAACGGCGAGCCTTCCTGGAGGTTCTCCGCGGCGCGTGCGAGAAGCGACTGATCACCGACCATGTCGACGATCTGCGGCATCGTCTTTGCGAGGAGAGAGCGCGCGCTCTTCGCGTTCGCTGCGAGCTCGGCGATCGCCGTTGCCTCGAGCGTCGTACCAGCGCCGGCGATCACGGCGAGCCAGTGCCGCGAGACGTTCACCGCGTCGGTCTTCGCGAGCACCGCCTGCAGCGCCTCGGGGCTGCGCTGCTGGCCGAGCGCGTAGTCCGTGTAGAACAACCGCGCGGGCTCGTCATGATCCTTGTTCTCGAGAACCTCGACCACCGAGTCGACCCAGCTCGGGTCGACGCTACTCTTCTTGGACTTCGTTCCCTTGGCCATAACGCGAGCGTACTCGCGCAGCCTATTGGCTGAACAACAGCTGGCGGATCTTTCCGTCGGCCGAGCGAAACATCCAACCATCGACGGACTTCGCGGTGAACTTCACGGTGAACCGCGACACCTCCATGCCTCCACGCTCGCCGAGACGCGACAGCTTCACCGTCGGTGGGCCCAGGTCGCGCAACCGCGTCGCGGCCGCTGCCACCCGCGCATCATCGAAGTACGCGTTCGCGTCGTCGCCGAGCTTCGTGCGATCGAGCACTCCCGACTGGAGCTGCACCACGAGCTCGCGCACCGCATCGCCCGCATCGACCGCGAGCATCGGATATGCGACCTCGCGCGTGAGCAAGCTCGCGATCGTGTCGGCGAGATCGGTGACGTCCGTGTACTGGTCATTTGTCAGCAGCACGACGGCGCTGCGCGTGCGCGGCACGATGATGTTCGACGTGTGAAAGCCACCGACCCAGCCGCCGTGGGAGAGCGTCTGCTCCTGGCTAGAAACACCGACGACAAAACCGCACGAGTACCCGGTGCCGCGCCCGTTCGCGAGTGTGCGCGGCGTGCGCAATGCCTGGTGCGACGCCGGCGCGAGCAGCTTGCCATCGGCGATCGCGAGGTTCCACTTCGCGACGTCGTTCGCCGACGCCCAGATGTCACCCGCGCCGAACAGCCAGCCGTTGGCTTCCCGCGGCGACGGCTTCGCGCCGTCGAGGACGAACGACGCGTGCCCGACCGCGGCATCTGTCGCGCGTGGCTCGAGCGTCGCCGTGGTCATCCCGAGCGACGTGAAGATGGTGTCGGCGAGCAGCTTCGCGTAGGGCTGCCCGGTCACCTTCTCGGCGACACGCGCGAGGATCTGGAAGCCCGTGTTCGAATACGACCAGCGGCTGCCCGGCTCGAAGTCGAGCGGCATCCCTGCATAGGTCGCGATCACCTCGTCGGGTGTCACCGGCGTTTCCAGCCGCGTGTCGATGTAGTCGAGCGGATAGTAGTCGCGGTAGCCGGACGTATGACCGCCGAGATCGGCGAGCGTGATGTCGCTCGCGCGCGTCGCCGTCGGGTACCAGGTCGCGACGCGGTCGGTCATCGCGACGCGGCCGGCATCGACGAGCGCGTATACGACGGTGCAGAGGAACTGCTTGCTCACCGAGCCAAGCGCGAACGGTGTATCGGCGGTGACCGCGACGCCGTCGCCGGCGCGCGTCTTCCCGTAGCCCTTCGCGAGCACCACCGCGCCGTCCTTCACGACCACGAGCGACGCACCGATCGCCCCGCGCGTCGCGATCTCCGAGGCGACCCACGCGTCGACCGCGCCGGCGTCCCACACGAGGGGCGTCGCGATGGCCGCCGGGGCCGCAGGCTCGTTCGCACCGAGGGCGTCGAGCTTCGACGGAGCGTTGCAAGCGGCGAACACGACCAAGAGGAGCGTCTTCATCGTACGGACGATATACGGCCCCTGCGACCGGGCGCCTCTCCCCGTCCCCGGGACGACGGGTTGTATCTCTCGCCCGCAATGACAGTCCGACAGCGAGTCTTGCTCTACCTGAAGGGGTTGGCCATGGGGGCCGCCGACGTCGTACCCGGAGTGTCCGGAGGCACGATTGCCTTCATCTCCGGCATTTATGAAGAGCTCCTGTCGTCGATCAAGGCGATCGGCCCACACACGGTGACCACGCTTCGGAAGGAGGGCATCGGCGCTGCGTGGAAGCAGATCAACGGCACCTTCCTCGTCACGCTGCTCGCCGGCATCGGGACCAGCATCGTCTTGCTCGTGCGCCCGATCACGTGGGCGCTCGAGCACGAGCCCGTCCTGATCTGGAGCTTCTTCTTCGGGCTGGTCGCCGCGAGCGTGTACATCTGCGGTCGCAAGGTCCGCCGCTGGTCGAGCGGGCCGATCATCGGCTTCATCGTCGGGACGGGCGCCGCTGCCGTTCTCGCGTTCCTGGGTACGGCGACGGCGCCGGACAGCTACGTGTTCTACGGGTTCGCGGGGGCGATCGCGATCTGCGCCATGATCCTCCCCGGGATCAGCGGCTCGTTCATCCTCTTGCTCATGGGGGCGTACAGCCCCGTGATGAACGCGATCAAGACGTTCGATATGGCGCACCTGCCGCGAAC
>JBJXGN010000009.1:0-7786 GCA_046160585.1 Kofleriaceae bacterium | reverse complement strand
GGTGAAGAGGGCGAGTCGATCCGGGTCCAGGTCGTCCCATCCCATCCCCAGGTATCGTCGAAGGCCGTCGAAGCTACGCGCCCACCAAAGAGAATGATCCGGCCCAGCGGAGCGCTAAACGCCATCGAGATCAACTGGGTCCTCCGTGACACGACCTGGAGCTACGTCGCCGAAGGGCTGCTCGCGAATCAGGGCTCGATCACCGATTCAGGCACGTACGGCGCAGGTTCGTCACCGGCCACTCTGCTCGACTCGACGGTCTACCTCGCGATCCATATCCAGGGCGGTCCCAACGATCTGGCACCGCGCGTCCTCCGTGTTCGCCGACTGACGCTGTGGAATGGCGTGTGTCCCTAAAGCCTCGAGTCGACCTGTTCGATCCGCGTCGTTGAGCTCGAGCTTCTGATCGTCGTCGGGTTCTGGTAGCGAGCGAACCACGCATCGACGTCTTTGCTGCGCCCCATTCACGGAGTTCTATCATGGGGTGTCCGCGAGACTGCGTGCCTGACCATCCGCCCCATGTCGTAGGGAAGCGGCTTGTCGCTCGTACGGTGGTTCGCAGGGTCGTGTCGGAGCGGAAACTCGCCGAACGCGGGTGTCTTGGCTCAGAGGCTGCCTCGCGCCGCGAGTGTAGTCTCGAGACCGCGGATGGGCCTCAGGCTGCTCGTGGTTCCGAGTGAGCGACGCGGTCGACGCCGCGGTCCGCCACGCAACCGTGAAGACCCGGTGGAAGTGGGATCGGTAGCCCGAAGCGCGCTTCGACGGCCAAGCTCTCCGCATCGAGGATCCACAGCTCGGCTGCCGCACCGGGACGATGGACCACGGTCAATATCCAACCGTCTTCCGCGTGGCGAGCGTCCGGGCGCCGGACAAAGCCCGGCTCCGATGGCACCGCCGGAAACAGTTCGCACCGCGCGACGACTCCGCGCTCCGGCTCGATCCTGACCAACGACGAGTGGTACGGCTGTTGGCAACCCGGCGAGGCCGCGGTCGCCCAGAACGAACGATACGGATATCCGTCGGAGCGCGCCGTGATCGGCAGCTCGGTGGGGATGCTGGCCAACTGACGCGCCTCGACCATGACACGAGACCTCGGATCGAGGATCAGCCTCACAGGAACCGCACAGCCGTCCGTACTCGACGGCTCGAAGAGGGTCTCGAGGTGGTCGAGGTCGAGCTCCGGGATCTTCTCGAGTTTCATCACGTCACACACCACACGCCCCTGCGCGTCCTCGAACGCGCCGGCCTGATGAAACACGAAGCCTGGAACTGTCGCGATCGTGATCGGCGCACCGCCGTTGCGTGGCACGAGTAACGCGGTCATTGCTCGGGTGGTCTGGCTGCGCAGGCTGCCCATCGGCGTCGTCAACCCGAGTGCCATCTTCATGACGTCGAAGCGGACGGCCGGAAGCAGAAACACGAACCAGTTCGGCGTGACCGTGAAGTCGTGAATGAACGTGAGCCCGTCGAGCGGAATGCTTCGCTCCACGCGAGTCACACCGTTGGCGTCGATCGCATAGATCAAGAGACGTTGCCTGAGACCCCATCGTAGACCGAAGTTGTAGAGCGTCTGGGTCCGGTCATCGCGCCGGGGATGCGCGGAGAATGTCGGCGGAGTGAGCCCTCGACCATGGAGACTCCCACCAAGGTCGTCGCGCCCGAGCGTCTCGAGCGTCGTTGGATCGATCCGTGGCGGCGCACCGCCCTCCCAGAGCGCATGCAGGCTCCCGGCGTGCCACATGACCGACGTGTTCGCGGCGTTCTTGAAGTGCAGCCGCATCATGTTCGAGGCGACGCCGCCCGGGCGTTCGGTACCGAACCCTCGGTACAAGATCTTGTCCGCACGTTCTTCCTCGAGAAACTCCGGCGTCTGAACGAACCGCGTGCGAACGCGTGCTTCCGTGGCGCAGAGATCGAAGCGGACAAGGAACCCGTCGCCATCGAACGGATGACCGTACGAGACACCTCCACGCTCGAATCGACCTGGACCGTTTCGCCACCACACGCAATCGAGGCCCTCCGGCAATCGACCTGCGAGCGGAACGAGTGGAGCGTCGATCTCTTCTGCCGTGCGCTGCAAGTGGAGGGCAACGAGCGTGCGGAGGTCGGGGCGAACGGCAGCGGAAACGTCCATCACGATCGTGAGACGCCAGCGGAACGCGCCGAAGTACACCGCGCGGCCAGATGTCGCAGCGAGCGGAGCATCTCGATCTCGACGTGTCGCGTCGAGGGAGTGCGACGATTTGACCATCGTAACCACCGAGCGCGAGCACGCGTGAGCATTGGTCTCGCGATTCGGTCCTTCTTCCTCGGCGGTGTGGTCGCGGGGGTCGGAGTCCTCGTACTCGTCGCATTCGCGCAGCCGTTCGAGGACGGTGCGACTTGGTCGCCGGTGACTCAGCACGGCGGACCCGGTTTCTTGTTCGTCATCGGCCCTGCGTGCGTCGGGTGGTTCTGGATCGCTTCCTGGGTGCAGCGTTGCGGTGCGGGCGCTCTCGGTGTCGGTCTTTGCTTGAGTGCCCTCGCCGCGCTCGCGGCGAGGGCGGTCGGGATGGTGCTGTCGCGCCTGTGGCCCGAGCATCCGCGGGTACTCGAGTCTCTGTTCTCGACGATCGGGGTCGCGCTCATCGTGAGCACGATCGCGTCGATCTCTGTAGCGCTCGTCACCGAGCCCAACCCGGAGTGAGTCATGCCTACACTTTCGAGTTTCCAGTACGACCTGATCTACAACTTGATGTCTCTAACCGTCGCTGCGATGGGTGCTGCAGCGGTGTTCTTCTTCCTGTCGCCTGGTGTGGAGCGCCGATTCAAACCGGCGCTCGTTGTGTCCGGCCTGGTGGTGCTGATCGCCTGCTACCACTACGCCCGCATCATCGGCTCGTTCTCGTCCGCATACACTGCGAGCGGCGGGATGTACGTCGCGTCCTCGGTGCCATTCAATGACTTTTACCGCTACGCCGACTGGTTGCTGACAGTGCCGTTGTTGATGGTCGAGCTCGTCGCCGTGTTGGCGCTCGCCAAAGCACAAGCGAGCGGCTTGCTCAAGCGACTCGTGATTGCCGCGGCACTGATGATCGCCCTGGGCTATCCCGGCGAAGCTGCAATCGGCACGGGGAGTAACGCCGCGGTCTGGGCGTGGTTCGCCGCGAGCATGATCCCGTTCTTATACATCTTGGCCACGCTGTTCGGCGCCCTCCGCAAGGCCGCCGAGACGCAGTCCCCGCAGGTGAAGTCGTTGCTCGCGCTCGCGCGGGGTGTCGTGCTGGCGACCTGGTCGTTCTACCCGCTCGCCTACATCCTCGGTGCGCTCGGCGCGTCGTCGGGTGCTGGTGAGACCGCGATCCAGGTCGGCTACACCATCGCAGACATCACGGCGAAGGCGGGCTTCGGTCTCGTGATCTACGCGATCGCGCGCGCCAAGTCGGCCGAGCCAGTGCCGGCGACCCTCGTCGCGAACCAGGCGTAACTCGTCGGTGCATGTTCGCCCCAGTACCGGTTGGTGCTGGGGCGATTCGTTTTCGGGGGAGGTCGACCGCAGTCGCTCCTCAAACGACGATTCGAAGCGTTCGCCCGCTCGCGTCCTTCTCCTTCGACATCGGCGGCAGAGACTGCGCTTGCTTGTTCACGAACCGCTGAGCGGTCCACGTGACGACGGCGGCATCGAGGACGTCATCGACGCCGACCTCGTGATCGCCCACGAAGGATGCGGGGAGTTGGATTCCTGCCTTGGTCAGGAGCTCGCGCCGGGTCATGACGCCCGCCCACGTGTGCTTCGATGCGATCGCCGCGTGCGCGGCCAGCGCTCGGAAGCAAATCTCCGGATGCACTTCGATGATCCGCGCGTCATCGACGTGTCGATCCACTTCTCGGATCTTCGGGAACAGCGCGAAGCTCTGCTTCGTGATGCCTTTGCCGCAGTGCTTCTTGGTCAGCGCGCACGCTTGCTCGTGCGTGGCCGCAGACAGAGCCATCCGAGGCGGCGCCGCGAACACGGAGGACGTACGCCCCGATCCTCTCAGGTACGAGCGCGCAGCGTCGTCCGCAGCTCGCCATCCGCGCGACCGGAATCCGACCGGCATGTCCACGGCGACGCACCTCGCTCCAGGGTTCGCGGCGAGAACATGCTCGAACGTCGCGTGGACGCGGACCTCGTACACATCGGTACACGCGACCACTACCCATCCCGATGCGCACGCATCCACGCCGATCACCGTCGGCGTTCGCATCCGCGGTCTAGCCATCAGCGCACTCTAGCGCGTGACCTGACAACCGCATGCGATCGGGCCGACGAGGTCTTTATCGCCGCCGTCGTACCGACGGTTGATATGCTCGGGGGATGGGCGCGCTTCACCACGTCGTGACGTCAAGCATCGTCGCCGGCTCGCTGGTCCTCGGCGCGCTCTCGGCCTGCCTGTCCGACGAGCTCAAACAGTGCGCCGATGGATGGTTGTGCGGAGCCAGTCAGGTCTGCGATCCGCGCGGCAGTGGCTGTGTCTTGGCCGATCTAGTGACCGCGTGCGACGGTGTTGCGGATGGATCGCCTTGCGAAGTGACCGAGCTTGGCAGTGGTACGTGCGATGCCGGGGTCTGTGTACTCGCTTCGTGCGGCGACGGCATCCTTCACGCCGGCGAGGAGTGCGACGACGGCGTTGGCAACACGAACGCTCCCAACGCGTCGTGTCGACCCGGTTGCCTTCTCCCGCAGTGCGGCGACGCGATCATCGATGATCTGCGAGGGGAGGCGTGCGACGACGGTAACCGCGTCGACGGCGATGGGTGTCGTCCCGACTGCGGCTCGACGGAAGCCTGTGGCAACGGCGTCATCGATTTTGCGGTTGGCGAGCTGTGCGATGACGGTGCCCGCTTTCCCGGCGACGGCTGCTCCGCTACGTGTTCGCCCGAAACACCGATCTGGACCTCGAGGGCAGTCTCCACCTCGACATCTTTCGGCCAAAACGTGGTCGACCCAACGCGCCAACGCGTCGTGCGCTTCTCGGATATCACCGAAGAGTGGGATGGCACGGCGTGGCGCCGGCTGACCCCGCGTCTGTCGCCGGGCGCCCGCTCGGGCTTTGCACTTGCCTACGATCCCATCCGGCGAACCACGTTGCTGTTCGGCGGATTCCGCGGCCAGACGGATCGCAACGATCTATGGGAGTGGGATGGCTTCGACTGGCGTGAGCGCATCACCGTCAACGCACCCACCCCGCGCCAGTCGGCGCGCCTCGCGTTCGATCCGGTGCACAAGGTGATGATCCTGTTCGGCGGAGTCAGTGCGAGCACAGCGGGGCCCGCCGCGACCTACCATGCCGACACGTGGTCGTGGGATGGCGAGCAGTGGCGCGAGTTGTCGCCGGCGACATCCCCTTCGCCGCGCTCGAACTTTGCGATGGCGACCGATCCGGTCCGCGGTCAGATCGTCTTGTTTGGAGGGTTCACATACCTCGCGAACTACAACGACACCTGGGTCTGGGATGGGGACACCTGGGTCGCGCGTCCGCAGGCGGGTCCGGTGCCACCCACAGGAGCTCAGCGCGATCTGGTCTTCGACCGCGAATCGGCCCGACTGGTACGTCAACCGAACGTTGGAACACTTGCACGTGTGTGGAGCTGGACGGGGACCAGCTGGATCGACGATGGACCGACGCCCGCTCCGAATGGAAATCTAATTGGTTTCTCGAGCCATCCCACGACCGGAAACGTGGTCGCGTTCGATTCGACCGGGACGATCCGCCAACGGGAGGGAGGGAACTGGATTTCCGTGCCCCTCGCTTTGTCGCCACCAGCGCGGGCCGATCCACGACTCGCGAACTGGAGTCGGGCTGGCCGTGTCGTGCTGTTCGGCGGCACCGCAGACGCGAGCGGCGCAGTCCGCCTCGCAGACACGTGGGAGTGGGATGGCCTCGCGTGGCGCGACATGACATCGACGAGCGGCACTCCTCCACCCGGGGGTGCGACCGTGGCGATGGCCGAGGATCCGATCGACGGCGTCGTCGCCTTGGTCGGCCCCATGGGATCCCCGTCGACGTG
This sequence comes from Kofleriaceae bacterium, assembly GCA_046160585.1. Classification (GTDB taxonomy): domain Bacteria; phylum Myxococcota_A; class Polyangia; order Haliangiales; family Haliangiaceae; genus JABFXX01. The sequence goes on along the minus strand of JBJXGN010000009.1, from coordinate 1,756 downwards.
GCGTTACGATGCCTCTGGCTGGCACGGGTTGAACCCGACCGCGACCCCTGCGGGGCTTGTCGAACCGATCATGGCATTCGATCGGGGTCGAGGTGTTGTGGTCCTGATCGGCGCTGTGTTTTCCGGTCCGCTCCAGACCTGGGAGTGGGACGGAGTCACGTGGACGGATGTGACGCCGACGGTCGGGGTATCTCCGCCAGGGCGATACGCTGCGGCCCTGACCTACGATGAACGGCTGCGCCGCGTGATCCTGTTCGGTGGTTTCCAGCGCGGGGTCACGTTCGGTGATACGTGGGCGTGGGACGGAACGAGCTGGTCGATGCTCCCGGGCGGTCCTCTCGCACGTGGCCGGGCCGCGCTTGGTTTCGATCGCGATCGAGCTCGGACCGTCCTGTTTGGTGGGCTCGGCGGCGGTGTGCCTGGTGGGCCGCTCGGTGACACGTGGGAGTTCGATGGATCGAATTGGCGCCCGCTCGACTTCGAGGTCCTGGTTCCCCGGCGAATCACCCACGCCATCGCAGCGGATCCGAGAGGTGGCTTGATGCTCTTTGGCGGAGTCGAGCTCGATCTGTTCACGGGCAGCGGGACGACGCTGGGGGACACGTGGCGCTTCGGCTACGGCCCCGACTCGAGCACGTGTGCCACGGGTGTCGATGTGCGTGGCTCCGGCGCCGGTTGCGCCGATCCCGCGTGCTGGCACGAATGTTCGCCGAGCTGTGCACCCGGCATGTCGTGCGCAGCCAACGAGCCTCGCTGTGGTGACGGTACTTGCTCGTCGCTCGAGACGTGCCGGAGCTGCCCGGCCGACTGCGCTCCATGTGTGCCTCGTTGCGGCGACTCGATCTGTGAAGGCGGCGAGGCCGCTACCTGCCCCGGCGACTGCTAACGCACAAGCGACGCGATCGTGGAAGCGCCGTGCAGCGTCACGGAGTGCATTCCGCAGGACAGGTCTCGGATCCGTCGCACACCAAGTCTCCGCACGCGATGGTTGGCTCGCCGCAATCAGCGGGACACGACACCGCATCCTCGATCGAGCTGCAGGCGCCATCGCCACACGCGGGCGACGACCTACAACCGAGCTCCCCCGGCAAACACGTCGGAGTACATCGCCACCAGCAGTCCGGATCGTTGCAGCCGATCAACCCGTCTCCATCGGCATCGACCCGCCCATCGCAGGTTTCCTCGCTGGCGGCCGCTTGCCAGCCGAGCTCTAGCAACCGACCCGACGTGTCCCACTCTCCCATCGTGGTGATGATCGAGCGGCCGTCGGGGCTCGCGAACACGGCCGCCCAGCGCTGGAGACGCGTCGCATCGACGAGCGCGCGCCACCGCGTACCGTCCCACTCCCAGGTATCGTCCACCGACACGGGGCCCATCGCGGTGAACCGGATCGTCTCGCCCCCGACCACGATCAACCGCTTACGTGCCGGATGCCACACCAACGAACCGCGACTCCTCGCACTCGGAACGTTGACCGGAAGCAATCGGATCCACTCGGTCGTGAAGCGCCAGGTCTCGTCGACTGGATCGATCCCGTCGAAGAATTTGGGGCTCGGGCTGCCCCCGCCGAACATCAACAGCGAACCATCGCGGGGATCGCGAGCGAGCATCGCACCCGCGCGAGGCGTCGGTGAAGAGGGCGAGTCGATCCGGGTCCAGGTCGTCCCATCCCATCCCCAGGTATCGTCGAAGGCCGTCGAAGCTACGCGCCCACCAAAGAGAATGATCCGGCCCAGCGGAGCGCTAAACGCCATCG
>JBJXGN010000008.1:0-19095 GCA_046160585.1 Kofleriaceae bacterium | reverse complement strand
CTCAGCGCTTGGCCGGGGCTTCCGCATCCCACGCAAAGCGCCACCGCACCACGCCCTGGTCGAGGCGGACGGCCTCGGCCTTCGCGAGCGCAGGAAAGTCCGGTTGGTTCACGAGCAGCGCGGCGATCGCCGAGATCGAAGGTTCGTGCCCCACGAGCATCACCTCGGCATCGGCGGGGAGCGCGCGCACCTTCGCGACGACATCGCGCACCGCACCATCGGGTGCGAGCTGAGGCAGGGTCTCCACGCTGGCATCGCCGCCGATCGCGGCGCACACGAGCTCGGCCGTCTGGAGCGCGCGGACGAGTGGGCTCGCGAACAGATGTGTCGGACCGCAGTCGTGCCAGCGCAGTCGCTCGCCGAGCGCGCGTGCCTGAACGCGACCATGCGGCGTGAGGTGTCGATACGGATCGCGGAGCTCGACCGTCTCGTCGACGGCTTCCGCGTGGCGGACCAGGAACACCTGCACGCTCGTAGTATACCGTCGCGCATGAAGCTCTACGGCACCACGACGTCACCGTTTGTCCGCCGCGTTCGTGTCGTGGCCGCGGAGGTCGGCGAGCCGATCGATCGCATCGACACCGCGACCGATGCTGGGCAGGCGCAGCTGCGCGAGGTGTCGCCGATCCGCAAGGTGCCGGTTGCGGTGATCGACGGTCGGACGCTGTTCGACTCGCGCGTCATCATCGACTGGCTCGTGACGACGCGCGGGTGGGGCGAGATGACGCCGCCGCGCGATCCGTGGCACACGCGGAACCTGGTGAACGCGATCGACGACGCGCTCGAGTCCGTGATCCAGACGTTCTATCTGCGCCGCGACGACAACGTCGCGTGGACCGCGAGCAAGTTCGCGACGCGGCAGATCGAGCGAGCAGACTCGATCTTCGCGTGGCTCGGGACGCAGCTCGCCTCCGACGGCGCGAGCTTCGGCGGTGGGTTTGGTCTCGCGGAGCTCTCGCTGATCTGCGCGCTCGAGTGGATGGAGTTCCGGAAGGCGTATCCGACCGAAGGCGCGAGTGCGCTCGCGGGTGTGCGCGCGGCGTGGGCAGAGCGCGCGAGCGTCGCCGCGACGCGACCTCATCCTTGAGCTACGCTACAGCGTCATGCGGCTCGCGCTCGTCGGTCTCGTCGCTGCGTGTGGCGCGAGCACGCCCGCGCAGCGCCCGTTCGTGCCGCGCGATGCACCGCCGGGCACGCGTTGGATCACGCCCGCGCTGCCATGGCACCTCGCGGATGGGTCGGGCGCCGTCGTCGTGGACGGGAACCTCGCGTTCGTCGCGGGCGTCTCGCGCGGCGAGATCGAGGAGATCGATCTGACAACCGGCGCGCGGGGCCGCGTGCACTCGCTCGGCAAGCGGCTCGTGGTGCAGTCGTTCGAGCGCATGTCCGACGGTCGATACCTCCTCGCAGGCACGGAAGGCGATTCCGCACACGTCGCATTCATCGATCCAACGACGTTTGCGCCGACGTGGTTCACCCTCGAACGCCTTCCGCCCGCGGAGGACGCCTATGCACCCGCGCGGGCGCTCGAGCTGGCGGGACACGGCATCGTCATCACGGGCAGCGATCTCCCGCTCGCGATCTACGACCCGACCACGATGGCGCGCACACGCGTACTGAAGCAGGAGGCGACGTGGACAGCTCTAGCGGTCACGCGATCCGCTGTCTTCGCGCGTCGCGGGGCTCTCGAGCTAGCGCGCATCGATCTGGCGACGGGTGCCACGACCACGGCGTCGAGCTCGATCCTGGACGCGGCCGGCGACACCGTCGTCGAGCGCACGTACGAGAAGGGCAACGTCAAGTTCCGGGCATCCACGCCGAGCGGAACAATAGATCTCCCGGCGACGCTCGGCTTCGCTGTGACCGTCGACGAACGAGGCGAGCGCATCGCCTCGCTGCGCAGCGGCGTCGTCACCGTGTACTCGACAAAGGACGGCACCGTGATCGGTCGTTTCGATCTCGCCCCGCAGAGCTACTTCAGCGCCGACCTCGTGTTTGCGGGGCAGCGAGTGATCATCGCGTACGCGAACACGATCCGGGTTGCAGATCTCGAGACCGGATCGCTCACGTCGGTGCCCGAGCCATATGGCCTGTACCAGCAGCTCTCTGTCGACAACGCGGGCGTCGTCACCGCGATCGGGGCCGAGGTCTGGCGCTACCGTGACGGCGTATTGGCGAGCACGGCGTCGCTTGGCAAACAAACCGCGCTCGTCAATGGCCACCCGCTCACCCGCTTCGCGACGCGTACCTCGCGCCCCCTCGAGCCGGGCTTCAGCCGCGCGAAGTTCCCGTCTCTGATCGTCGTGAAGACGCTCGAGGGGCGAGCGATCCGCGAGGTGCCGTTGCCGCGCGAGACCGACGCCGCCTGGATCGGCGATGAGGGCAAGCTCATCGCGTCGTACAAGTGGGAGGTAGATGCGCCGCAGAAGCTCGTGCGGGCGCAGGGCTCGAAGCTGTTCGACATCGTCGCGTACAACACCGACGCGTCGATCGACGACGTCGATGTCGATGGTAGCGTCGCCGCGTTCAGCCTCGGGGGGACAGCGACGCTCCTCGACCTCACGACCGGCGAGAAGATGCGCACCGTCTACAACCCCGACTGCGCCGAATACGGTGTCGTCGAGCTCGAGCGTCACGGCGATCGTGTCGTGGCGACCCACGAGCAGGACGCGATCGTCTACGACCGCGCGACGGGCCGGGCGCGTGGATCCGCTCGGTTCGCGGGCACGATCAGCAACACGACGTTTCTGCCTGGCGATGGCTCGATTCTCGTTCGCACAGAGGATCACTTGTTCCTATGGGATCCCGCAACGAACCAGACGAAGGAGCTGCGCTACGGCGACGCGTTTCACATCGCGATCTCGCCGGATCTCCGCCACGCCGCATTCGCAACGCGCGATGGACGGCTCGCGCTGATCGACTTCGCGGCGCTGCGTGCCGCGATGAAGCCCGGGCCGACGCTCCCGAAGATCGCGGTTCCGGCGTCGTGCTCGACGCGCGATCCGTTCGATCTGCGCGATGTCCCCGAGGACACGGGAGACAGCGATGGCGAAGGCGAGGATGCCGGCGATGACGAGGATGGGGACACGGGTGAGGACACCGACGACGACGAGGACGACACCGATGACTGACCCGCACTGGTGGTCCATCGCGGGGGGCGTCTCGGTCCGGCGCACGGGTGTTCGATGATGCGCGGAACCGACATCGCGCGTGCGGCGGCGATCCTTCGCGACGGTGGGCTCGTCGCGTTTCCGACGGAGACCGTGTACGGGCTCGGCGCAGACGCGTCGTCGGAGAGCGCGGTCGCGAAGATCTTCGCCGTGAAGGGCCGGCCGCGAGCGCATCCGCTCATCGTTCATCTTGCAGCGACCGCGGAGGCAGCATTCGATCAGACGTTCGACGGCTGGACGCGCGAGATCCCCGACGCCGCGAGGCAACTCGCACGTGCGTTCTGGCCGGGGCCACTCACGTTGATTCTTCGACGAGGGCCCCGCGTCGCCGACGCGACGACGGGCGGCGCGGACACCGTCGGTCTGCGCGTGCCCGCGCATCCGATGGCGCTCGCACTCCTCCGCTCGTTCGGCGGTGGCGTCGCGGCGCCGAGCGCGAACCGCTTTGGCGCCGTGAGCCCGACGACCGCGGACCACGTGGCGAACGACCTCGGGAGCGATGTGGACTACATCCTCGACGGTGGTGCATGTGACGTCGGTGTCGAATCGACGATCGTCGATCTCTCGCGCACCGGCGCCGTGCTGCTGCGGCCCGGCGGGTTGGCGCGCGAGGACATCGAGGCCGTGATCGGTCCGCTCGCGATCGCCGACGCACACGCACCCGCCGCGCCGGGGACACTCGCAAGTCACTACGCGCCGCGCGCGCGCGTGTATGCGGTCAGTCTCGTCGACGTTCCATCGATGATCAAGCAGGTGTTCGTGACACCACCGCCTGGCGTCAAGACCGCGGTCAGGATCGCGGTACTCGCACCGGCGGCGGCATTCGCACTGTGGCCCGCAGAGGCGCTCTCGCACACCGAACAACGCGCACTCCCCGACGATGCCGCCGGCATGGCGCGGGAGCTGTATGCCGCGCTCCGGGATCTCGACGCGAGCGGCGTCGATGTCGTGATCGCCGCGTTGCCACCGGCGGTAGGGCTGGGCGAAGCTGTCGGCGATCGGTTGCTTCGCGCAGCCGGGCCCCGAGACAAGCCCAGGGACGACCAATGACCACACCGCGCGTCGGCATCATCATGGGCAGTCATTCGGATTGGGAGACGATGCGCCACGCGGCGGACATCCTGACGCATCTCGGTGTTCCGCACGAGACGCGCATCGTCAGCGCGCACCGCACACCCGACCTCTTGTTCGAGTACGCGGAGAATGCGGAAGGGCGGGGCATCTGGGTGATCATCGCGGGTGCGGGCGGCGCGGCGCACCTGCCGGGCATGACGGCGGCGAAGACGCGGTTGCCGGTGCTCGGCGTTCCCGTGCAGAGCAAGGCACTCAGCGGGATGGATTCGCTCCTGTCGATCGTGCAGATGCCGCGCGGCGTCCCCGTCGGCACGCTCGCGATCGGCGAGGCCGGCGCGGTCAACGCCGGGCTCCTCGCGGCGGCGATCATCGCGCTGCACGATCCCGCCGTGGCCGACAAGCTCGACGAGTATCGCAAGGCGCAGACCGACAAGGTCCTCTCCGAGAAGCTGCCATGACGATGGAGTGCCCGTGACGCGCGATCGCACGCATCGCGACAGCGGGTACATCCGCGATCGAAACAAGACCGTGTTCGGGGTCGGTTCGACGATCGGTATCCTCGGGGGTGGTCAGCTCGGGCGCATGATGGCCATCGAGGCGCGCAAGATGGGCTACCGGATCGTCGTGCTCGATCCGAACTCCCGGTGCCCCACGGCGCAGGTCAGCGATGGGTTCGTCGTCGGTGCGCTCGACGATGTCGCGAGTGCGACGCACCTCGCGCGGCAGGTCGACGTGATCACACTCGACACCGAGCACGTGCCGGCCGACGTTCTCGACGAGATCGCGAAGATCGCGCCCGTGCGCCCCGGCGCCGACGTTCTGCGCACGATCCAGGATCGCCTCGTCCAGAAGCAGTTCCTCGATCGCATCGGGATGCCGCAGGCGGCGTGGGCGAAGGTCGATGGCCCAAACGATCTCGACGCCGCGCTTACGAAGGTCGGGCGGCCCGCGATCCTGAAGGTCCGGCGCGCCGGCTACGACGGCAAGGGCCAGATGCGCGTCGACCCGGGCAGCAACGCGCCGGCCCTGCTCGCACGCCTCCGCCCGAAAGCTCCTGCGAACCCGACGCTCGACGACGGGTTCACGCCGACGACGGGCAACGAGCCGTGCGTGATCGAGGAGGTGGTGAACTTCGTGCGCGAGATCAGCGTCGTCCTGGCTCGCTCGCTCGACGGCCAGACCGCGATCTACCCGATCGCCGAGAACGTCCACCGCCGCCACATCCTCCACACGACCCGCGCGCCGGCGCCTCTCGCGCCCGAGCTCGCCGCAGACGCGACACGGATCGCATGCGAGGTCGCGCAGGCGCTGGACCACGTCGGCGTGATCGCGGTCGAGATGTTCGAGCTCGCGGACGGCCGCTTGCTCGTAAACGAGATCGCACCGCGCACGCACAACTCCGGCCACTACACGTTCGGTGCCTGCTCCACCTCGCAGTTCGAGCAGCATGTCCGTGCGATCTGTGGACTCCCGCTGGGGGACCCGCGCGCGTTGTCGGGGGCCGTCATGGTGAACCTGATCGGTGATCTGTGGGCGGCCGGGCCGCCAGCATGGGAGCTCGTCCTCGCCCACCCCGAGGCGCGCCTCCACCTCTACGGCAAGGACGCTCCAGCCCCCGGCCGGAAGATGGGTCATGTCGTCTTGCTGGATGACGATACCGAACGCGGTTTGGCGACAGCGGAGGCCCTGATCGCCGCTCTAACACCGCGATCGTGATAGGTTCGCGCGTCGGGAATGGCGACCCTTGTCTACTCTGACGTGGATGGCGTCGATCGGTCGTTTGCGCTGGGTCACGACCCGGTCACGGTAGGTCGCGATCCGAACTGTACAATTCGCTCGAACGATCCGCGCGTGTCGCGACACCACGCGCGCTTCTTCGTCGACCAAGGCGCGCTGTGGGTCGAAGATCTCGGCAGCTCGAACGGCATCTTCGTGGGACCGAACAAGGTCCAGCGCGCGCCGGTGCCGACGGGCGAGATCATCCTCATCGGCAGCCTGATGATCCGGCTCCTGCCGGCAAGCGGGACGCTACCGCCGCCGATGGGGCTGCACGGCACGCTCGCGACGTGGCTCGATCTCGAGCGCAAGACGCGCGCGACCGTCGAGGACGAGCGCGACGCGTTCGCGAGGCGCGTCGGCGAGCTGCACCAGCAGATCGCGACGATGAAGCAGGCGAGCGACACGCTCCGCCCCGACAACGCGCCGCCCGTCGACGGCCACCTCGCTCGCCAGCACGCCGAGGCGGAGGCGAAAGTCGCAGTGCTCGAGCGAGCGCTCGAGGGCATGCACAAGGAAGTCGAGGCGCTGCGAGCTCTGCGCCCCGTCGACGACGACGTTCCGACTCCGATCCCGGGCGAGCTCGAGGAGCTGCGGGATCGGATCGCGGTGCTCGAGAAGGAGCGCGCCGAATGGTCCGCGGGAGCGTCGACCGCCGACGCCGACATCGATCTCGACGAGGAGCTCGCGGAGATCAGGCGCACGCTCGAGGCGTCGGAGTCCGCGAAGTCGATCGTCGAGCACGCGTATGCCGAGGTGACGCGCGAGGCGCAGGAGCTGCGCGAGCAGCTGCTCGTCGTCAGGAAGCAGTCGACGCAGGAGCTCGACGCGGCGAAACTCGAGGCAGCGAAGGCCCGCGAGAAGGGCATGGTCGCCGAGACGACGGCGGGGATGGCCGCGGCGGAGAAGCTCGCCGAGGCGGACCTCGTGATCACGAAGCTGGAGCGCGAGGTCGAGCAGCTTCGCGCGGCGGCCGCGGCACCGGCGGCGGCGGCGTCGGCGGCGGCGCGGGCCACGAACGATCAGGTAACGACGCTCGCCGCGAAGGCCGAGAAGCTCGAAAAGGAGCTCGCGGCGGCGCAGATCCGCGCACAGGGTGCGGAGCGCAATCTGTCGGGCGCGAACTCGCAGGCCGCAAAGGCCGAGACGCGCGCGGCGCAGATGGAGCAGAAGGCGCTCGACGCGGAGGATCGCGTCAAGAGCGCGGAGCACGACGTCGCGAAGGCGCTCGAGCGCGTCGCCCAGCTCGAGACACGACTCGGGGCAGGCGACGCGCCACTGCAGGCTGCCGAGGGGCGCGCGGCGAGCCTGAAGACCGAGCTCGACGAGCTCAGCTCGCAGCTCGACCAGCGTCGCGAGAAGATCGTCGGCCTGGAGAAGGAGCTCGCGGTCGCGCAGGAGGCCGCGAAGGCGTCGCTCGGCGTCGCGAACGTCGCCAAGGAAGAGGTCGCGAAGTCGGCGGCGAAGGCCGCGGACGCGGACGTGAAGCTCAAAGAGATGGCCGCGAAGCTCGAGGCGCTCGGCGCGGCCGACGACGCGATCGCGACCGCGACCAAGGCGCGCGAGGAAGCGATGGCCAAGGCCGCCACGGCGGACACGCGCGTCGCCGAGGCCGAGCGGCGCGCCGCGGATGCCGAGCAGCGCTCGAGTGCCGCCGACACGATGGCGAAGGCGATGGCCAAGGACGTCGCGGAGGCGCTCCGTCGCGCCGCCGATACGGACACACGTGCGAAGGGCCAGCAGCGCGATCTCGCGGATGCGATCAAGCGCGCCGCCGACGCGGAAGCGCGGATGGGTGAGAGCAACAAGCTCATCGCCGACGCGGAGCAGAAGGCCGCCGACGCCGCAGCGAAGACCGCCGGAGTCGAGAAGGAGCTGACCGCGAAGGCAAGCGAGATCCGCAAGGAGCTCGGCGAGAAGCTCGCGTCGACGCAGAAGGAGCTGAACGCGCAGCTCGAGGCCGTCAAGAAGGAGCTCGGCGGCAAGCTCGAGGCGACGCAGCGCGAGCTCGCGGCGGAGCGCTCGGGGCTGCTCGCGCTCGTCGATCGCAAGACCGGACTCGAGCGCGAGCTCGCCGACGCGAAGGCGGCGGTCCCGTCGCTCCAGCTCGAGAAGCAGGAAGCGGAGGCCAAGCTCGCGGAAGCGCACGTGCAGATCGACAACCTGCAGGACCGCGTCACGGACCTCGAGAGCGGCATGGCCGTCAGCGAGACCGCGATGTCGGCCTCTCTCGAGGAGGCGCGCGCCCGCGTGCTCGAGCTCGAGAAGCAACTCGCGAACGCGAGCGTGATGAAGCAGGGTGCGGATCAGCGCATCGCGGAGCTCGAGGCGCGCGTGATACAGCTCGAGCCGCAGCTTCGCGCAGCGCTCGACGCGCAGGCGGTTGCCGAGCACGCACTTCGCGAGGCGCAGATGCAGCTCGACGCGGGCGTGCGCTCCGCCGAGGATCGAACGAGCCACATGCACGCCGAGACTTCGCGCCTCCGCGACGACCTCGAGATGGAGTCGATCCGCGCGAACACGGCACAACTGCAGCTCGACGAGGCGCTGCTGCGACTCGCGACGCTCGAGACAGGGGATCAGCGTGCGCGGGCCGCTGAAGACGGCGCCAACGCGCGGCTCCGCGACACCGAGACACGGTTGCACGACGCCGAGGCACGGCTGCACGACGCGGAGCAACGGCTGCGCGCCGCGGAGGAGCGTGCAAACGATGCCATGGACGAGGTCGCGGCGTCGCGCCGCGCGCTTGCCGACATGGATCGCGCCGCGTCGCATACCGGCGGCAACGTCGAGCTTGCCGAGCAGCGCGCGGTCGCGGCCGATCAGCGCGCACAGGTGGCCGAACAGAAGCTCGCCGCGATGCAGACCCGCGTCGCCGCGCTGCAGAAGGAAGTCGACGCGGCAGAGAACGTCCGTTCGTTCGCAGCGGAGACCGAGCGCGAGATCGCCCAGCTCCAGCGCGACCTGAAGGAAGCGCGCGCGAAGCTGACGCAGATGACGGTCGAGCGTGATCGCCTCGAGATCGCCGTCAAGGATGCGCGCGGCGACGACGAGGACACCATGAACCGCGCGCTCCCGGCCGCGAAGGATCTCGCTGCGTACGAGAAGGCGCTCGCGGAGTCGAAGGAGCTCGCGGAGCAGGTCAATCGGCTGCAACGCACGGAGGGCGAGCTTCGCGCGCAGCTCGACGACGCGGAGGCGCGCGTGCGCGCGGCCATCGATCGGAGCGACGCAGACGACAGCGACAGCGAGTCGACGCGCACCGGCAGCCAGTTGCCGATCGCGGTCGCCGAGCAAGCGGGCGTGATCGAGGAGGCCGTCGAGTTGCTGCGCGGCGAGATGCGCGTCGCGAGCGACATCATGATGGACCTCCAGCAGACGCCGGAGATGACCTCGATCTCCGACGCGGTCTCGAACGCACAGGAGCACATCGAACGAGCGCGCGGCGCCATTCGCGCGCTCCAGTCCGCGCTCGGCTCCTGATCGCCTTTCAGCCCGCAGGCCGCGGCTTACTTGGCCACGACATGCTTCGCGAGGAACGCGAGGCTGTGCGGCACGCGCTCGCGCCAGAACTCGCCGTCGTGTTGGCCGGGTCCGAGGTACCACACGTGGTCGATCTTCTTCGCGAGTAGTAGGTCGTGAAGGTATTGCGCGCCGTTGTGCAGACGGAACTCGTCCTCGGTGCCGCAGTCGAGATAGATCTGCAGCGTGCCGGGCGCGAGCTTGCCGACGAGCGACGTCGGGTCGTTCGCGCGCCAGTTCTCGATGTCCACGCCGAAGATCCCGATCATCCATTGCGAGAACGGATCCTTCGGCGCCTTCGTGAGGTTATCGACGAGGACAGCCTTCCCCGCGACGTACGGATCGGGTCCGAGGTAGAGGAGCGAGTCGACGCCCGAGTGACTCGCCGTCGCGACGAACAGGTCGGGGTACTTCATCGCGAGCTTGAGTGCGCCATAGCCGCCCATCGACAGCCCCGCGATCGCTCGGCCCTGCTTCGTCGCGATCGTGCGGTACGTCGCGTCGACCCACGCGATGAGATCTTTCACGATGTACTGCTCGTAGGCGGCCGCGCGTACGCACGTGGTCTTCTTTGGAGCGCTCGGCACGAACAGGCCGGTCCCGTCGCGCAAACACGCGTCGTAGTCGCGTGGCGTGGCGGAGTCCGTGTAGAAGCCGTCGTCGCCGTCGGGCATCACGACGATCGCGCCGAGCTTCATCGCGTCGGCGGCCTCGTCGAGACCGAACCCGTCGCTCCAGTTCGTCTCGTTTCCGGTGAGCCCGTGCAAGTAGTAGAACACCGGCCAGCGCTTGGTCGGCTGCGACGCGTAGCCCGCGGGAAGATATACGACGACGTCCTTCGTCACGCCGAGCGCCTTGCTCTCGAACGACGCGGTCACGAGCTCGCCCTTCGTCGCGGTCGCGACGGGCGTGCCTTCCTTCACGGCCGGAGACGGTTCGCTCGATGGTGCGCTCGAGCACGCGCTCGAACACGCGAGTGCGAGTAGCAGGGCTCTCATCGGATCACCGGCAAGAGCGCGATCGCCTGGATGCGCGTGTGTTGGAACGACAGCGCCAGCTCCAGCAAGCGGCGCGTCTGGACCCCCAACGTGGGGTGGAGCTTCTCGAGGCCCGCGAGCGCCGCCTCGGTCTCCACGCCGAAGCCCGTGCTCACGCCACCGACGCCGACCAGGAAGTCGCGCAACGTTGGCGTCGGCGGATAGACCTGGAGGCTCGTGTCCGCGTCGACCTTGCCGAGTGTGCGCGCTTCAGCGAGCGCGGCGTCGAGGCCGCCGATCTCGTCCACGAGGCCGAGCTCCTTCGCCTTCGCGCCGGTCCACACGCGCCCCTGCGCGATCGCCTTCACGTCCTTCACCTTCGCGCCGCGACCCTGCGCGACACGACCCGTGAACACCTCGTAGACCTCCTCCATGGACTTCTGGATGACGTCCTTCTCTTCCTGGTTCCACGGGTTCAGGCTCGCCATCATCGTCGCGCGCTTGCCGCGGCCGATCGGGAACGTGTTCACGCCGAGCTTCGCGAGCGCGGCGCCGGGTGCGATCTTTCCGCCGACGACACCGATCGATCCGGTGAGGGTGTCCGCTTGCGCGTAGATCTTCGTCGCGCCCGCAGCGATGTAGTAGCCACCGCTCGCGGCGACGTCCGACATCGACACGATGACGGGCTTCTTCGCCTGCAGGTCGCTGACCGCCTCCCAGATCAGCTCGGACGCCTGCGCGCTACCGCCGCCGCTATCGATCCGCAGCACGACTGCCTTCACCGTGTCATCGGCCGCGATCGCGCGAAGCGCCGCGACAAGGGTCGCGCCGGCGATCTGCTGGCGCGCTCCCAGGACGCCATCGCCGCCACCGTCGACGATATCGCCGATCGCGTAGACGACCGCGACGTGGTCGCCCATCGGCTTCTCCGGCGGCACGGCCCCGATGAAGCGCATGAGCTTTAGCATCGAGCCGAGCTGATCCGTCGCTGCGCCGTCCTGCGGCTTGCCCTCGTCGTCGAGCTCGGCCCATGGCCCGCTGACTACCTTCTCGCGGAAGTCCTCCCACGACGAGACCTCGTCGACGAGCTTCGTCGTCTTCGCGGCCGGTGACGGGAACAGCGCGGTGTCGATCAGTGCCTTCACACCGGCGGGATCGAGCTTCCGCTCCTCGGCGATGACGGCCACCATCGTGTCGTAGTGGCGATCGAGGATCGCGCCGATCGTCTCTTTCATCTCCTCCGACGGCGCTTCGCGCGTCAGTGGCTCTGCGGCGCCTTTGTAGGCGCCGACGTGAAGGAAGTCGGCGGTGACGCCGAGCTTGTCGAGCAAGGGCTTGACGTGGATCGGCATCGCCGCCGGTCCTGTCACCGCGATCGTGCCGAGCGGTGCCAGGCCGATCGTGTCGCACGCCGAGAGCACGAGGTACGTCGCGTTCGACGCGTCCATCGTGTGGCACGCGAGCTTCTTCCCCGCTTTGCGGAAGTCGTGCATCGCGGTACGTAGCTCCATCACGTCGGGCAGGCTGATCGAGACCTCGCCGACGCGCAGCAAGAGGCCGGTCAGCTTCTCGTTCTTGGCGAACGCGCGCAGCATGTCGATCGACTTGCGCAGCTCGGTGCCGCTGCCCCCGCTCCACGAGTACGCCTGCTTCTCGACGAACCCGCCGCTCACGGACATGACGCCCCAGTGCGGCTTCTGTGCGTCGAAGTCCTTCGACTTGTCGGGAGCCTCGTACGGGCCGGGCTTCTCGATCGCTTCGGCGAGCTTCTCGAGTGTGCCTTTGATGTCGAAGCCGCCGAGCGTGCCGCCGTCGTCGTCATCGTCGGCACCTCCGAGCGCGAGCGTCGCCGTGCCCGCGGACCACGGATCGCCGCCGCTGGATGGCGACGCCGCTGGATCGCTCAGGACCTTTTCGAGCTTCGAAGGACCGCTCTCGCACGCAACGAGAGCCAATAACAGAACAGACGACAGGTGGTGACGGGCACGCATCGTGCCCCGGTCATAGCATGCGCCTGCGAACTAGTTGCTCGCGCCGGAGCCCGCAGGTGGCGCTTCGGCGGGCGGCGTCGGGGGTGGTGTCGTTGGCGGCGTCGTCGGCGGCGTCGTGGCGGATCCGCCGCTTCCGTTGTCGGGCGGTGGTGTGGCGCTACCACCGAGACGATCGAGCGCCTTCTGCGCCTTCGCGGTGCCCGGGTACACGTCGAGATACGCCTTCACCGCCTCGAGCGCCTGCTCCTTGCGACCCTGCTGCATGTACGCCTCGGCGATGCCCCACAGCGCCGGCTCGTAGCGTGACGACACCGCGAGCGCGGCGCGGAACTTCGAGAACGCGCTCGCGAACTGCTTCGCATCGATGTGGCAGTAGCCCATGCCGGTCAGCGCCTCGACACCGTTCGGCTTCTGCTCGAGCGCCTTGCCGAACAGCTCGATCGCCTTCGTGCAGTTGGTCTCCGCGAGCGCGTTGGCGCGCGCGAGAAGCTGGTCGTAGTTGCCGCCGGTCGTGACATTCCCGCCCGTGTTTCCACCGGTTCCACCGTCGGGCGGCTTCGTCGCCGAGCCCTGGCCATCCTCGGGAGGCAGCGGATCCGTCTTCACGACCGTGTTGTCGATCTTCGCGACGAGCGTCTTCGCGCCCGCGTGCTCCGGTGCCGCCGCGAGGATGGACTCGACGAGCGGCTTCGCATCGGCGGGATTGTTCTGCGCGAACGCTATCATCGCGAGGCGGAACCGCACGCGGACATCCCCCGACGTTTCGAGCTTGTCATCGGCGCTAGCGTCGAGCGGCGAGAGGATCGCCTTCGCCTCGTCGTACTTCTTCTCGCGCTCGAGGGCGAGCGCCTGGCCGATCGCGACATCCCGCTTCCACGCGGGCAGCGCGGCGGCCTTGCCGATCGCCGGCTCGAGGTAGCGCGCGATGTCCTTCACGCTCTTGCCCTGCATGCGCAGCACGGCCGCCATCGCGAGGTTCGCCGCGGGATCATCCGGCGTCGCCTTCACGGCCTTCTGTGCAGGCGTCGCCGCCTCGAGCACGAGCGCCTTCACATCCTTCTTTAGTTTCTCCGCGTCGCCCTTCTCGACGAGCATCGCGCGATCGAGCATGCCTTGCGCGATGCCGACGATCAGGTTCGCGCGCATCGCATCGGCGCCGGGCTCCGCGGATCCCTCGAGCGACTTCAGCGCGTCGCGCAGATCGAGCTCCTTGTCGGCCTCGAGCTTCTCGTGCGCGAGATCGACGGCGGCCTGCACCGGAGCCGTGTCCATCGGCGGCGGCGCGGACGCATCCACCGTCGCGACGACCGCCGCATCTGCGACGACGGCGGACGAGCCCGCATCAGAGCCCGAGCCCGAGCCCGTCGCCACGACAGTGCTGTCCTTCTTGATCACGAACACGTAGATCGCGCCGGCGGCCGCGCCCATCACGAGCAGCGCCATCAGCACGAGCAAGAAGCCGCCCTTGCCGCCGCGCTGCTGCGGCACGACATCGTCATCGTCGTCGACGGAGCGGACCCGGCCGGTGTCGAAGCCCGACTCGTCCGTCGGTCCGATGCGCACGCGGCCCGCGAACGCGGGTTCGTCGTCGGGCGGGCGGATCCTTCCGGCCATCGGCCCCGCGGGCATCGAGGCCATCGACTCTGTCGGTGCGATGTCCGTGCTCGCCCACGCAGCGGTCGCGCGACCACCCGCCGGGACCTGCGGCGTCCCACCGAACGTCGGCGCGTTCGTTGGCGGCTTCTTCACGGGCGGAGGCGGCGGCTGCGTCGGCGGGCGGCGCGGTGCGGCCGGCGCGGCCGCGTCGGTGTTTGTCTTGAACGAGCCGGTCGTGCGGCGATCGATCTCGTCGTCGTCGTCGGGCAGGATCGTGCCACCGGCCGCGGATACGCCGACGCCGAGCATCGTCCCGGCGGGTTGTGCCTTGGGGGCGGCCACCGGCTTGGTCGAGCGCTCCTGTCGCGCGCGCAGCGCCTCGTCCGCGATGCTGAAGTATTGCGCCAGCTCCGCGATGTCACCGAGGCGCTTCCACGTCTTGCCCGAGCGCGAGATCAGCGACTCGCGGGTGACGATGCCTCCAACGATCCACTGCTGCAGCGCGCTCAGCTCGCGGCAGCTCTTCTGCTCGCCGTTCTCGAGTCGGATCAGCCAGTGGCGGTCGTCGCCGCCCGCCTCGGCGCGCGGCAATGGATCACCGATCACCGAGTCGGCGCGTCTGGTGGTCGGTGCTTCGTCGCCCGCATGGAGCGGCGGGCGCGCAGGCACGGACGGTCCCGCGGGCGGCGTCGACGAACGGATTGCGCGGACGTCCGGAGGTGGCGCGCCTACGTTCGTGATCGAACGCTTGCGGATCTTGAACATGTGACCGCAGTTGGTGCACTTGACGGTGACACCACCGGGCTTGAGACGAGCTTCATCCAGCTCGTACTCGGTCTGACACTTCTCGCATCGGACGTCCATCGTTCCAGGGCCTTAGCGACGCAACCTACCACGGCGGTTTCGCCGGTGCATGCCTTCCACGCCACGGCGTGAAGCGACTATCGATCGAGGCGAATTCGCTCGCGATCAGCGACGGACCGGGATCGTTGTCGTGATGTCCGAGTAGCTCGACGCCAACAGCTCGTAGCGCAGGTGCGCGTGCCACGCGCCATCGCGCCACACGTCGTCCTCGCGCCGGCCGATGAAGCGGAATCCGAGCCGCTCGATGATCTTGCGCGAACCGTCGTTCCCGTCGAGGCAGCCGACCGTGATCTTGTGGAGGCCGAGCGTCTCGAACGCGAAGCGCACGACCTCGGTTGCCGCCTCTGTCATGAACCCTCGACGGTGGAACGGGATCCCGACCCAGTAGCCGAGCTCCGCGCGATCGACGCGCCACGCGATGTGCTTGAACGTGATCCCGTGGAGTCCGATCGCGCCGACGAGCTCGTTGTCGTGCAGGATCGCCCACGTGATCCCGTTGCCCTCGGTGACGCCGCGGATGCAGCGCTGCACGAATGCGCGGGTCTCGTCTTTGTTCGCGTGCGCGTTCCAGCTCATCTGCGGCGGGAGCCGAGGATCCGACACGTGCGGCCACAACGCGTCGACGTCGGCGAGCATGTATGGGCGCAGCGTCAGGCGCTTGGTCGCGAGGACGAGCGGGAGCTCGGATACCGTCGGGATGGTCGATCGAGGTGGCGCGGGCATCTCGCGCACTGTAGCGGTAGTAGCCCTCCGAGTCAGTTGGACGGAACACCCTCGCGGAGACGCGCCGCCTCGCGCGCGACATACTGGATCGCCGCCTCGAGCAGGGACAGGCTCGTCGTCTCGAGCGGCAACACGACGCGTAGCACGTACAGCTTCTCGCTGATCGCGAGCGCACCGATTTCGAACGACATGTTGCGCTGGAGCGCGAGCTTGGTCGGCACGCGCGACACGTCCACCACGTCGCCCCAGATCAACACGGCCGGCTGCTCGAGCGCCGTCGTCGGCTCGACACGCACGCGCTGCGCGACTTCGCGGTTATCGATCGTGAGGCCGAACGCGAGCCCCATCCAGGTCGGCTCGTCCATCGCTACCTTGAACTTGCTGCGAATCAGCTCGCGGATCTCGTCCCAGGACACCATGGCGATCAGCTAATCACGAATCCGCGTGGTTGTCGGTCGCGCCGTTCTGATGCGACCCTGAAGACCTCAGTGAGCTTCGGACGCGTCGACTTCCTCGACCGTCGCGAGGATGTCCTTGACGTCGATCAACCGCAGTCGCTCGTCCCACGGCACGCGCACGCCAGCCTCTTTGCGGAAGAGAACGAACGCGCCGTGCGGGACGCCCGAGACGTTTTCGGTGACGTTGTCGGTCGTCGGCCGATCGCGCGCGACCTCGATCACCTTGCCGTAGAGCGCGTCGTCATGCGCTTCCTTCGCGCCGGGTGGGAGGAACAACCCCGCGTCGGTGCGCTCCTCGATCTTCACGACCTGCACGAGCACGCGCAGACCGAGCGGGAGGATCAACCGGTGCGGCTTGTCAGAAGTCGCGCTCGAAGACAACGGCGCCACTCTGCGCCAGACAGCGCATCTTGGTCAAGCCGGCACCCTGCAAGCGTGGACGCGCCGCATCGATCACGGCGCCCATCCCCTGGTCCTCGCACGCGCTCGAGCGGACATCGACGCGGTCGTCGATGACCTTCACGGTCCCCCACAGTCGCTGGCGCTTCAGCTCGCGATCGAGCTCGGCCGCAGCGGCGAGCGCGTCGGCACCGTCGATCGCGGGCGGCGCTGGTGAGGCAACCGGATCGTCGGGCTGCGCGGGTTGCGTCGCGGTCGGATCATCGTCGTCGTCATCGGTTTCGTCGGCCGCCGGGGTCGCCGTCGCGCTCGCGGTCTTCGAGCCGCCGCCACCACCGAGAACGACGACCATCACGATCACGATCGCGGCGCCCGCACCAAGCGCGACGATGAGGGGCAGCCGCGAACCGCCACCGTCGGTGACCGCCGTCCCGCCGCCACTACCGAACGTGTTCGACTTCGTGCGCGCCAGCGCCGGCAGCGGGTTGCCGCACTTCGGGCACTTTACGTACCCGGGCACGATCGCAACACCGCACGAAGGACACGACGCCATGAGGCGATCGTACCGCCTCGTACCGCCACCGCCGAAGTTTTCACTCAGCGGCGCCGACGCCGACCGACGACAAACCCACCTATACACACGAGCAGGATCGCGGCCCCGCTCGGGCCACCACCCGCACTACAGCACCCGACGTCGGTCGAGACGCCGAGGCAGGTGCCCGGATCTTCGGCCTTTGGATAGATCGCGCAGACGCCTTCGATATCGTCGGCTTCGAGCGACGCCTTCTTGGTCTCGCCGCAGTCCTGGTAGTTGTACATCGTCGATTCGACGATCCGCGGATCGTCGGTCTGTCCACACGCCGGTACCGCGTTGCCATTGCCGTCGATCCGCGGCGGGTCGCCGGGCGCCAGGCACGGGTGCTCGAGACCGAGCAGGTGGCCGAGCTCGTGCGTCAAGGTGTTGAGCAGATCGGCGTGGCACGGTGCGGTGCCGAGCGTGTTGCCCTCGTGCGAGATCGCGAAGTGCCTGCCGTTGAGCTCGATGTCGGCGTCGACGATCGCGCCGTCTCGATCGCTGTCGTCGTCATCGACGTATACCGCCGTGGTCAACCCGGCCGCGGCCTCGGCGTAGCAGCGCATCGGATCGTTCTTCACGGCCGGGCGGCACCACGACGCGTCGCGGAACTTGATCACGTTGACGAAGTCGCGACCGACCTCCTTGTCGGCGCGGCCCTCGTTGCGGATCTCCATGTACGAGCACGACGCGATGCCGTCGTTCCACGTCGCGATCGCTCGATCGACGAGCTCGAACTCGGTGTCCCCGGGGATCTCCTTCGTGCCTTCGTCGTCGACCGAGACGAAGACGCAGCCCGACTCCCAATACAGCGACGCGCCCGCCATCGTCGGGCCCGTGCGCACGTAGCCGGCAGGGTAGGCGAGGACGCGGACGTCGTCGACGAGGACGTGCGTGCGTTGCTCGAGATCCTGCGCGCGGTGCGCCGACACGGCGACACGCATGCCGGGGACAAGCGGCTCGCCGACCGCACGGCCTCGGTGGAACACGCGCATCGTGAGCCCGTCGACGTGTCCGCCGAGCTGGCTCACCACGACCGCGCCATCGCCCGTCTGGACGACAGCCTCGGTAACGATGCGATCGTGGTCGCCGACCCACTTCGCCGACGCCTCCACGACGACGCCCTCGACGGTCATCGCGCCATCGGACGGGGCGGCGTTCGCGATCGCGGGACCGAGGACACAGGCAAACGCGACCACGCGACGCATCGAACCCCGACCTTATCATCGAGAGCGCAAGCCGTGTTACAAGGTCCGCCCATGGCCCAAGCCACACGGCCCGTGCGTGTGCGGATCGCACCATCGCCGACGGGTGATCCACACGTTGGCACTGCCTACATCGCGCTGTTCAACTACGTCTTCGCGAAGAAGCACGACGGGAAGTTCATCCTCCGCATCGAGGACACCGACCAGATGCGAGCGCGCGGTGACTCGGAACGGATGATCTTCGACGCGCTTCACTGGATCGGTCTGTCCTGGGATGAAGGCCCCGACGTCGGTGGACCGTTCGCGCCGTATCGCCAGAGCGAGCGCACGGAGCACTACCAAGCCGCAGCCGGCGAGCTCCTGGAGAACGGAAAGGCCTATCGCTGCTTCTGCACGGCCGAGCGCCTCGTAAAGATGCGCAAACAGGCCGAGGCCGAGAAGCGCAACACCGGCTACGACCGTACGTGCCGCGACATCGAGCCGGCGGATGCGCGCAACCGCGCCGCGCGAGGCGAGCCGCATGTCGTACGCCTGAAGGTGCCGATCGAAGGACCGATCCTCGTGCACGATCAGCTGCGCGGCGAGATCTCGATCGACGCGACGCAGATCGACGACCAGGTCCTGCTCAAGACCGACGGGCTGCCGACGTACCACCTCGCGAACGTCGTCGACGATCACCTGATGCAGATCACGCACGTCGTGCGCGCCGAGGAGTGGATCTCGTCGACGCCCAAGCACGTGCTGCTCTACCAGGCGTTCGAGTGGG
>JBJXGN010000007.1:0-5950 GCA_046160585.1 Kofleriaceae bacterium | reverse complement strand
CCGTGCGGCTCGCGAGCGCGCGCGCGCGCGCCTCCGCGCACCGGCCGCATCGCCCGCCGGCGGCGCGTACCTGTGGGTCGACTTCCGCGAGCAAACGGGCGACGACTGCATGCCGATCCTCGAGCGTTGCGCGGCGTCGGGCGTCTTGCTCGCGCCGGGCTCCGCCTTCGGCGCGGTATGCGGCGGGTTCGCGCGGCTCTGCTTCACGGGCGTGTCGCCCGATCGGCTCGACGAGGGCGTCGATCGCGTGAACGCGGCGATCGGATGACGGGCCGGATCAACAAGAGCAGGGTGCGGAGCTTTTTCAGTCGCTTCGCGACGTCGAATCGATCTCGACCGAACCGCATCGATCTGGTCGGAAAAAATACCAGGGAGAAGGGGCGTGAGGGGAGGGGACCTTTTTGGTCGTTTCGCGACGTCGAATTGATCTGGCCCGGACCGAATCGTTTTCGGATCGTTTAGCGATGACGAATCGATCTAGTCAGAGAACCCCGTCACGTTCTCGGTCGACGAGTGCTTTCTTCGGGAAGCGAAAAAGTGCTCCGCTCCCCTCGGTCCCCTTCTCCCTGTCAATTTTCCGGGTCCTGGTATCGAGCTTCTACACGCTGACGGGGCGCGGCGTTCGGACGTCGCTCCGGTGATGGGGTATCGCCATGACGAGAAGGCGGAGCATCGGCGTAACGCGAGGGCCGCTCGGGCGACGTCGAATGGCCAAGAGGCGCCGGATCGCGACGACTCCAGTGCCTCCGACACGAGGCATCGCGGGGGACTGTGAGCATCGATTCTGCTCGACTCCTCGCTGCCTACCGGGCTGCGGTCGCTGCGTGCGATCCCGCGGCGCGGGTGCGCGCCTACCTCGCGGACGAGTCCGTCACGCGGCTCGAGATCGCGGGCGGGCGGAGGTTCGGTGTCGCGATCGGCAAGGCCGCGCTCGCGATGGTGCGCGGGGCAGGGCCCGTCGAGCGAGGTATCGTGATCGTCCCTGCGACCGATTTGAGATCCGTCGGGCGCGACAGCGCGCTTCCTTCGGGGTGGCGCGTGATCGAATCGGCGCACCCGTTTGTCGACGAGCGCAGTGTCCGCGCGGCGCGCGCGGCCCGCACAGTGATCGACGCTGCCCGCGCGGAGGATGTCGTGCTCGCGTTGATCTCCGGTGGAACGTCCTCGTTGATCGAGGAGCCGAACGAGGTGCTAGCCGCGTACGACGACCTCGCGATCGGGGGCGTGACCGATGGCGGCGTGACGGATGGCGACGCGACCGATGGCAGCGATGGGCGGGCGCTCGCCCGGTTCGGCGCGATCACGAGGGCGGTGATGGAGTCGGGCGCTAGGATCGAGGACCTCAACACCGTACGGTCGGTGCTGTCGCGCGTGAAGCGCGGCGGGCTCGTCGAGAGCTGCGCGGCGCCCGTGGTCACTCTCGCGGTGAGCGACGTGATCGGCGACGGGCTCGCAGTGATCGGATCGGGTCCGACGATCGGCGCGTGGTTTGTCGACGACGAAACGGAGCGACGGGCGCGAGCGATCGCGATTCTCGAACGGATCTCGAGCGCTTCGCCGGCGATCGGGACGGCGGTCGACCGGCTTCGCTCGACCGCAGGTGGCGAGCTCGCGCAACGCGGGACGCCGGGGCGCGGTTCCGCTGTGCGCGACCGCGACCACGCGATCGTGATCACGCGGATGGCGGCGTTCGGTGAGGCCGTGGTGAACGCGCTCGGACCACAGGCGTGGCTGGAGCACGTCGTGCGCCCGCTCAGCGACGACGTGAGCACGTGCGCCGCGCAGATCGTCGCGCGCGTCGGTTTCAGGGCGGACGCTGGCGTCGGCGACACCATGTACGGGACGTACGTGTTCTGGGGCGAGCCAACGCTTCGCGTGCCGGATGATCACGGCGAGGGCGGGCGCGCGCAGCAGTTGGCGCTTCTGCTCGCGAAGGCGATCCGCGGCACGCAGTTCGTCGCCATGGTGATCGGCAGCGATGGCGTCGACGGGCCACCACCTGCGGAGCGAGCGGCGCCCGCAGGTGCGATCGTCGACGGAACGACGTGGGACGCGATCATCGCCGCAGGGGAGGACCCAGAGCGTTCCCTCGCACGGTGCGATGCGGGGCGCGCTCTCCACGCGGTCGGCGCGCTGGTCGTGACCGGACCGACCGGGATCAATCACGGGGACGTCGTGGTGATCGGAGATCGCCGCGAGTGAAAGACATCAGAATTCGGATTGAAAGCCCGCGATGAACCGCGGGGAAAAACGCGCCGCGCCGTCGAGCGGGAACGCGAGATCGAAGCGGAATAGCTCGCGCGAAGTCTGCGGCAAGAGCGTGCGCAATCCGATGCCGACATCCTGATGGATGGTCAGGTTCCGTAGCGTGTCCGCGGCGCCACCTGCGTCGTAGAACAGCACGCCGCCGGCGCGCAGCACCCACAACGGGACCGGCGAGCTGCGCAGCTCGATCTGCGTCGAGGCGACGCGCTTACCGAAGAACTCGTTGATGTCGAAGCCGCGCAGACCGTTGTCCGAGCCGATCGAGAAGAAGCGCGGCACGCGCTCGTTCCACCGCGTCGCGAACGAGAACTCGGCAACGAGACGCGCGTACCCGTCGAGCATTGAAGATGGAGAGACGAAGCGCGTGTTGAGCGAGAACCCATTGTCGCGCACCTCGCCGTCCTGGATGCGAAACGAGTAGCTCGCCGCTGCGCGCGCGGAGCCGTCTTTTCCCCACGGCAGCGTGTACCCGCCGCCGATGCCGCCGCGCTGGAAGTTGTCGTTGGAGCCGAGCAGCCGGAGGCCCACGCCGAACGAGACCTCGGCGTCCACGCCGAGTCGCAGATCCTCCGCGAGGTCGTACGTCTGCACGTTGCGGCGCGTCTTGTAGCGTGGCTGGAAGAACCCGTACGCGACGTACGGCGCCGAGTCGATCTCGGACTTCGGCAGCACCGTGTCGACGAACAGCTGCTGCTGGAACGCGCTCCCTGGGGATCCTTCGAGCAGCGTCGGTCGCACGACATCGACGACGTGGCCGAACGACACCTGGTGCTTGATCGCCTTGCCCCACTGCCTCGTTGCAGCTGCGGCCACCGACCACTTCCGCTGGCGATATGTGAGGTCGAGCAGGTCCTCTGGCGGCAGCGTTTCGGCCTGCGCCCGCGACACGAACTGGCAGCGCAGCGCGCCGGCATCGTCGGGGCAATACACCGGGCGCAGATCGAGACCGAGGAACGAGCGCTCGATCGCGTAGCGGTGCGAGAACGTGACCGATCCACCCCACTCAGACGAGAGGCGCCACAACGACTTCGACAAGCGGATCTCGCTCGACGAGCCCTCTGTCTCCCAATCGCCATCGAAGAAGGCATCGCGATTGACGATCGTGTTCACGCGCGCGCGCAGCTCGAGGTGTTGCCCGACGAGGTTCTTGTCGATGAACAGCGGCCCCGCGAGGATCGCACCCTGATCCATCGTGAGCGCAGCGGCGAGGACCGTGCGGCTGCCGAGGAAGTTGTTCTCCGACAGCGACGTCGCGAGGTTCGTCAGCGTTCCCTGCTGGAACGTGTACTGCGTGTTGAGCCGGAGGCTCCAGATGTCTCGCGTCACGACGAGGAGGTCGACCTTGCCGTCGTCGCGCGACGTCACCGGGATGATCGCGATCACCGAGCTGAACAGCGGATCGCGCAGGTGACGCGCTGTCTCCTCGACGATCTCCTGCGTATACGGCTGTCCTTCCTCGGCGACGAGGTCCATGCGGATCGTCCGCTCGCGCGTGGTGTAGTGAAAGTGATTGAGGAACTGCAGCAAGCGGTTCTTCTCCGCGAACACGTCCTCGTTGTAGATGTGGATCTTCCCGATCACCTTGCCCCACGGGGACGGCTCGACGACGAACCCGCGCGCTTCGATCGCACGGCGCATGCTCAGGCGCTCGAGACTCGACAGCGTCGCGAGCCAGTTGCAGTCCGGCGAGCGCGACGTGCAGGCCGCCTCTGCTTTCGCGCGCGCGGCCCTTTCGGCGGCGCGCTTTTCGGCCGTCGTGAGCTTCGGCGGCGGTGGCGCCGGAATGACCGGCGGCGTGGTCGGTGGCGAGGGCTCCGGTGGTGGCGCCGGGGCGACCGGAGGAGGCGTCGGCTCGACGGGTGGGTCGGCCGGTCCGACGGGTGTCGGCGTAGGTGATTGCGCGATCGGCGGCGATGCGGGGGGTGGTTGCGCAATCGCGATGCGCGCGCTCGCGAGCAGCACGCAAGCGAACGGGATCACGCGCACGACTCGCATCGTATCCGATAAGATGGCCGCGTGTTCTGCCCGGTCTGTCGATCGGACTATCCAGCTGACTGGAAGGTCTGCCCGAAGGACGCCACGAACCTCCTCGCGACACCGCAGGTCGGTAAGTACACGATCGAGGGCCTCCTCGGCACGGGTGGAATGGGCGCCGTGTACCGCGCGATCAACCCGGACACGAAAGGTCGTGTCGCGATCAAGCTGATGAACCCGCACGTCGCGAACGCCGAGTCCGCACGCCAGCGATTCCAGCGAGAGGCCGCGTCGGTCGCCGCGCTGCGCACTGCCCACGTCGTCAAGGTCTACGACTTCGGTACCGAGGCGGACGGCACGCTGTACCTCGTGATGGAGCTGCTCGACGGACACGCGCTTCGGGACGAGATCGCACCGGGGCCGGAGTTCATGGATCTCGCCCGCGTTCAGATGGTGATGGACGGCGCGCTCAAAGGGCTCGCCGCGGCGCACAAGGCGGGGATCGTGCATCGCGATCTCAAGCCCGAGAACGTGTACGTCGCCGAGACCGACGACGGCGAGGTGCCAAAGCTTCTCGATTTCGGTATCGCCCGCGTGCGTACGAAGGACAGTGACCTCACGCGCACCGGCAGCATGATGGGGACAGCGGCGTACATGGCCGTCGAGCAGGTCGCCGCGGGCAACGGCGAGATGGGCCCGTGGAGCGACGTCTACGCGATGGGGACGATCCTCTACGAGATGCTCGCCGGCACACCCGCGTTTGGTGGGTCGACGCTCACCGAGGTGCTCGGTCGCGTGCTGCGCGCGGATCACGTGCCGCTCGCGACGGTGCGGCCCGGTCTGCCGCCGGCGATCTACCAGCTCGTCGAGCAGTGCATGGCCCTCGACGCCCCACAGCGCCCGCAGGACGCCGAGAAGATGCGCGCGCAGTTCCTCGCCGCGAAGCTCGTGGCCGCCGGCACGACGATTCCGCTCGCGAACAAGACGAAGCCGCCGTCGTCGAGCCAGGTCGGGCTGCTCGCGACGGAGAACCCGACTCCGAGCTCGGCGCGCCCGAATCCGTTCGTCGCCACGGCGCCGTCGCAGCCCGGCGTCGACCGCGAGAGCGATACGCCGCGCAAGCGAAACCTCGTGGCGATCGCCGCCGGTGCGATCGTCCTCGTCGCTGGTGGCGGGTTCGCAGCCTACAAGCTGGCGAGCGGACCAGACTCGACGGTGCACGATGCCGCGGTGATCGCCGAAGCGCGTGATGCGGGCGCCGACGCGGGCATTGTGGTGCCAACGAGGGATGCGGAGATTGCCGCGCCTCTGCCGAGCGATGCGGCGCCCGCGATCGATGCTGCACTCGGCGATGACGGAATCGTCATCGCCGCGGGCGCGTACGACATCGGCGAGGTAAAGGCGGGCCACCCCGACGCGCTCCCGGCGAAGAAGGTCACGATCAACGCACTCGTCATCGATCGCGTGGAGGCGACAGAGCCGGATGGGATGCCGCGCCGCAACGTGACGTGGCAACACGCGGTGGACGCGTGCGCCGCGCTCGGCAAGCGGCTGCCGTCGGAGGCGGAGTGGGAGATCGCGGCTCGTCTCGCGCCGATCGCTCCGGCGTCGGCGACGCGGCTGAGCGGGACGCCGAAGCTCGTGCCCTCGCCGCGCACCGAGTGTTCGCCGAATGCGCCGTGCGACATGCTCGGCAGCGTCCTCGAGTGGA
>JBJXGN010000006.1:0-43769 GCA_046160585.1 Kofleriaceae bacterium | reverse complement strand
TCGCAGTACTTTCTGCGCTACGGCCGCACCGTGCGCGACCTGCCGACGGACAAGGAGCTCACCGACGAGACGAAGAAGATCGCCGAGACGATCGACGCGCTCGGCAAGGCGCCGGTGATGGAGCGCTATCGCGGCCCCGTGCTGTTCGAGGGCGAAGGCGCGGTCGGCCTCTTGCGCTACTCGCTCGCGCCGAACCTGGGTGGCACGCCGGTGCCCGAGGGATTGAACCCGCAGGAGGCGAAGAACTTTGGCGGTGCCTTCACCGATCAAGTCGGCGTGCGCGTGCTCGCGCCGTCGCTCACTGTCGTCGACGATCCGACGGCCCACGAGGGCGGCGGCAAGGCGCTGATCGGCGGCTACAAGATCGACGACGAGGGCGTCGAGGCCAAGCGCGTCGAGGTCGTCAAGGACGGCTTCTTGAAGACGCTGCTCCTCTCGCGTACGCCGTCGCAGAAGGGCCAGACGTCGAACGGTCACGCGCGGCGCACGGCCGAGGGCGGCGCGTTTCACGGCAGCGCGACGAACCTGTTCGTCACCGGTAAGGGCTCGGTCCCGCGCAAAGCGCTGCGCGATCGACTGATCGCCACGGCGCGCGGCGCCGGCCTCAAGTATGGCCTCGTGATCCGTCGTTTCGACGACGCCGCGATCACCAGCGCGCCCGAGTTCTCGCGCCGCGAGCTCGTGCAGATGATCAAGACCACCGACGTCAACCTGCCTCCGTCGGCGGTGCTCGCCTACAAGGTGTATCCGAACGGCAAGGAGGAGCTCGTGCGCGGCGTGCAGCTCGATCAGATCCCGATCACGGCGTGGGAAGACGTGGTCGGCACGAGCAAGGAGACCGTGACGTACAACTTCCTCGCGGCCAGCGAGAGCCAGCTGCAGCTGCGGCTCACCGGCGGCACCGACGACGGCTTCGTACCATCGGGCGGCATCGAGAGCGGCATCGTCACGCCGGACCTTCTGATGAAGCGCCTGGACGTTCGTGGTGTCACCGTTGGTGATCGCCCGCAGCCGCACGTCGCCAAGCCGACCAAGTGATACGCGCGCGGATCCACGCCGTCGAGCCGAAGAGCCGCGCCAACGGGCCGGGCTCGCGCTTCGTGGTGTGGTTGCAGGGCTGCACGCTCGGCTGCCCAGGCTGCTTCAACCCGACGACGCACGATGCGGCGGGTGGCCGCGAGGTGGCGATCGACGCGCTCGCGGCGCAGATGCGTGCGGCACGCGACACGGGCAGTGAAGGCCTGTCGCTCTCGGGCGGTGAGCCACTGCAGCAAGTGCAGACGAGCATCGCGCTGCTCGACGCCGCGCGCACGCTCGGCATGTCGACGCTCGCGTTCTCGGGCTACGCGATCGAGGAGATCCGCGCGCTCCCCGACGGCCCGGCGGTGTTGGCGCGCCTCGACGTACTCGTCGACGGGCGATACGTCGCCGGCGAGCGGCTCGCGACCGGGCTGCGCGGATCGGACAACCAGCGTATCCAGCTCCTGACCGATCGGTACTCGATGGCCGACGTCGAGGCGACGCCGGTCGCCGAGATCCGGATCGGCAAGGACGGTGCGATCGTACTCACAGGCGTGAATCCGTTGAAGCTGTAGCAGAAGCCGTAGCGCCGCCGATTCTGCGATACTCGTCGGGTGCGAGAGATGGCGCTCGTGATCATGCTGCTCGCAGGTTGCGTTCGCACGTCGGGACAGGTGACCGCCGACGGGACCGTGTGTCGTGAGGGAACGGAGTGTCTGGAGGTCCCCGACGGCTATGCGTGCGCAGGCGACGATGCCGTGTGCGGCAACGGTCGCGTACGATCCGCTCACCCAAACCGTGTTGCTGTTCGGCGGGGGCGAGGACACGGGTTCTGCGGCGACCTTCGCTGCGACGCGACGGAGACCGCGACGAGCTGCGCGGCGGACTGCTAGTTGGTCGCGAGTGCGTCGCTCGCGATCTCGTCGAGGAACGCGAGCGCGGCGACCAGATCGTCGAGCGGAGTCTCGTCAGCATTCATCATCAACACGTAGCCGGGATCGCCGCGCCGGACGTGTCCGAGCGGGTCGTACAGCAGCCAGTCGTTGGACTGCCCCCAGTTCGCGAGCGGCACGCACGCATCCATGCCCTTCGCGCCGTAGCGCGCCGACATCTCGAGGTACTCGCGCGCGTTTCTCGCGAGCGCGGTCTCCGAGCGATAGTCCGTGGTCCCGAAAAATGTGTTGGCCCAGATCGCGAAGCCGTCCGTGATCGTGAGCAGCGCTCGGTAGTCGTTCGGCAGCTGGATCCGACGCGCGCGCTCCGCGTCGAGCACGTCGTCGAGAGACGCGGGCGGGTTCTTCGTCGCGATCTGTCCGAGGCGATGGAGGTTCCCGATCAGCGAGTCGAGTGCCGCGCGCACCGGTCGTACGTAGGGCTCGATGCTCACGGGGATCCCGGGCGGCGGCGGTTCCTCGTCGACGAGATCGATCCCGCTCGCGGTCGCGTACATGAGCAGACGCTCGAGGCGCGCGGGATCGTCGTCGGACGCGAACGCGTTGTGGAGGAACGCGTCGGCGTGAAAGCCTCGCTGATCGGGGAAGCGCTCCCAGTTCGCGAGGATCAACTCGATCAGCGCGGCGGCATCGGCATCGTCGCCGGCGAGGGCGAGCTGCGCGGCGCCGAGGGCGATCTGGCCCTCCTGCACCGTGGCGGTCTCGTCGATCGCCGCGAGAAACGCGCGCAGCAACGCCAGCGGACGCTCGCTCTCGAGGATCGCGACGACGGTGGTTGCGCCTTTGCGGGGTCGTGCCTTCTTCGCGGTCTTCTTCGCGGTCTTAGCCCGAGCCATCGAACATCCCGTCGCGGTACTCGACGATCTCGCCGGTGACCGCCGAAGCCGCGACGGTGAGGGGAGACGCGAGGTACAGCTTGCCCGGCCCCGACCGACCCTTGTAGTTGCGATTGATCGCCGACACGGTGATCTCGTCGGACGACTCCGACACGCCGGGTCCGCAGCCGATGCACGCACCACAGCCCGGCTTGATCAGGTTCACGCCCGTTCGCTCGAACAGCTCGATGTAGCCGCGCTCTTTCGCGTACGCCTCGACCTCCTGCGAGCCGAACTGCAGGTAGAAGCGCACCCCGTCGGCGACGCGCCTGCCGGCCTTCTCGGCGTCTGCCATCACGCGTGCGTACATGTCGATGTCGTCGCGCTTGCCGGCGGTACACGACCCACCGTACGCGATGTTCAGGCGCACTCTTCCGAGCTCCTTGACCCGCGCGCCGTTCTTGGGATCACTCGCGATGCCTCGATCGGGATCACCGGGCGTGGCGACCATCGGCACGATGTCGCCGAGCGCGATGCGATGCACGCCGCCGTCGTGGTGTGCACCCACGTCGGGAACGACGACCTTCGCGCGAAGCGCCGACGTGGTGACGCCGGGACGGCGCGACGCGATCCACGCGAGCATCGTGTCGTCGACCTCCATCACGGCGCCGCGCGCGGAGCACTCGGTCGCCATGTTCGCGAGCGTCGCACGCTCGTCGGGCGGCAGCGCGAACAGCCCCTCGCCGCCGAATTCCATCACGCGGTTCAGCGTCTCCTCGCGCTTCGCGTACGTCGCGAGGATGTGCAGCATCACATCCTTCGCCGTCACGCCGGGGCGCAGGGCGCCGACGAGCTCGAAGCGGATCGACTCGGGGACGACCATCGCGGTGAAGCCCCAGTACAGGAGCGCCGCGTACTCCGTAGAGCCGACGCCCCAGGCGAGCGCGCCGGACGCACCGCCCATACACGTGTGGCTGTCGGTGGCCTGCACGAAGTCACCGGGATCGATGAACTGTTCGCGCGCGACCTGATGGCAGATGCCGGGAGATACGCCATCGATGGCACTGTAGTTGCGGACGCCGGTGCGCTCCGCGAAGGCGCGTTGTTGCACGCGCAGCTTCTCGATCTTGTCGGCGTACTTCGCCATCGAGGGCACGCCCGTCGCGTAGATCAGGTGGTCCTCGAACACGGCGAACTTCGTCGGGTTCTGTAGCTTGTAGTCCGTGCCGTATTCGTCGGCGAGAAAGAGGTCGACTTGCGCCGTCGTGAACTCGTGCGAGTAGCCCGCGTCGACCTTCGCGAGGATCGCGTCTCCGGGCTTCACGTAGTGGCCCTGGCCGGGCAACAGCTTGGACGCGAGGATCTTCTCGGTGATGTTCATCGGGCGCGCGTTCGTGCCCGTCGGCGGAACCGTGATCTCGCCCTTCGACAGGCGCGCACAGAACGGCAGGAGGCCGCCGCTCTCGATGATGCGTATGGTGATCGCATCGTGACCGGCGGTGAACTCGTCGAGCTCGATCGACTCGCCCGCCTCGAGCCGGCGCAGCAGCGCGTGGTCGCCCATGAGCTGCCCGATGTTGATGTTGTTGCGCGCGTGGATCGGTGCGAACGACGATGCGATCGCGAGCTTCGAGCCGCTGAACACCTCGCACTGCGCGGCTTGCTCGCGGCTCGAGCCGACGCCCTTCTGCGCGCCCGCGACGATCACCTCGAAGCCTTGTAGCGCGCCCGGCGGCACGACTCGTTCGCCGTTCACGATCAGGCCTGCGTAGGCGTTCTTCGCGATCTCGGTCGGATCGTAGTCGAAGCACACCCACGCCGGCGTCATCGCGTCGGTGTTGATGTCGTCGAGGAGCTCGTCGACCGAGACGTCCGTCGCGCGAAGCGTAAGCGTGCCCGCGAGCTGCTGCCGGATCTTCTCGGGATCCTTTGTCAGGTAGAGGACCCGCTTACCCGGAGTCAGCGCGAAGGTACGACCCGACATCGGGCTCGACCGTACCACGCAGAACTATGGAACGAGTCCGGCGGCCGTCGCGGTCGCATGGAACCGTGCGTCATTCCCGAGCTGGCCGTACCGGTTCTCGCCCCAGCACGAGATGTTCGTCCGGTTCTCGCCGATGCCGCACGTATGATCGGCGCCCGTCGAGATCTCCGCGAACCGCACGTCGGTGACTTCCGCTGGGTTCATGTTCATGCCTGGGAGGTTGCCGAGCTCCGACGCATTATTCGCGCCCCAACACCACACCCGTCCGATATCGGAGAGGGCGCAGGAGTGCGTTCGCGAGGCGGTGACCGTCGAGACACCCTGGAACGCCATGCGCCACCCACCTGGCGGCGCGGCCACATCTTCATACGTCACGCAGCCCATCACCATCGGACTGCACTGGTTGCTGTCGTTCCGACCGAAGCAGGTGACCTTGTTCGTGCCGTTCACGAGGTTCATGTGGATGCAGACGTGCCCGCCGTTCGCCTGCGCGCCGGTCACGTTCACGCGGAGGTGTTCATCGAGGTACAGCGGACTGGGATCGGTGATCGAGGCGCCCACCATCGAGTTGACTTGACAGCCGTTCGGCGCGAAGCCGTAGACGAAGACTCGATTCGGGGCCGCAGGATCGATCGTGGTGCCGATGCCGAAGCCCGAGCCCAGCGCGATCGTGCTCCAGAACTTGTTCGTCGGACGCATGTAGTTGGTGGGTGTCGAACGGGGGCCGACGGTCGGGACATCGCCCCAGCAGTAGAGGTCGCCCGACGCACGGATCGCGCAGCTCGCGCGCGAGCCCGCGGCGACGAACGTCCACGGCATTCCGTCGATCGGCATGATGACCCCATTCGACGAGGCCACGATACCGATCTGCCCCGAGGAGTTGTCGCCCCAGCAGCGCACGGCGCCGTCGGAGCGCAGCGCACACGAGTGCATCTCACCGGTCGCGACGCGTGAGAACGTCTCTGCGGGGAAGATGTGGAGAGGACGCGCGATCGACAGCTCGTTCGACGTTCCGTTCACCTGGCGCTGCGAGTTGTTCCCCCAGCAATAGAGGCGCCCAGCGGTATCGGCGGCGGGCTTCACGATCGCGCATGTGTGGCGATCGCCGGAGGCGATCTGCAGTACGGCCTCGCACGTCCCGACGGGCAGGAGGCCGAGCGTCGGATCCCTCTTCGTCGCGACATTGCCAACGCCGAGCTCGCCATGCGCGTTGTTGCCCCAGCACGAGAGCTCGTCATTCGTATCGAGCGCGCAGGAGAAGCCCTCGCCGGCGACGATCTGCACGGCGTTCTGAGCTGCCGACGTCGTCGGGGAGCGGTTGCCCTGGAACACACCGGTGCCGAGTGCGCCCTCGGTACTATCTCCGTAGCAGAAGACGGAGCTGGTCATGTCGCGGTAGCAGACGTGGTTCCGTCCGAGCGCGATGCGATCCGCGTTCACGCCCGAGACGTCGCGATTCACGGACACGCCGGATGTGTTGCCAAGGTGTCCCGCCCCCGCGGAGCCGAAACAAACGAGCTGACCGTCGCTACTGCGCGTCGCGCAGGTTACGTCGCGAGCGATCGCGATCGACTGGAACACGGTGGAATCTCGTTGCGCGAGCTGGGCGAACGTGCGCGGTGCAGTGGACACGCCGAGCTGGAGCGCGTCGCTTTCACCCCAGCAGTAGATGTGACCGGTCGTCGATAGCGCACACGCGTGGTCCTCGGCGATCGCGATCGTCGACCACTCGCTGGTGCCGTTCGTCGCAGAAAGGAGCTTTGGCGCGACGGTGCTGGCTCCGACCGTAAGATCGGTGTCGCCCCAACAGATCGCGCGGTTCAGGCTCGTGATCGCACACGACGCCGTCGGTCCCGCGAACACCTTCGTCGGGATCTCTCCTGGCGGCAAGATGCCAGTAAACGCGACCTCCGTCGGGAAGATCGGATCGCCGGTGCCCATTGGGTGGCTCTGATGCGAGTCGTTGCGACCCCAGCAATACACCCTGTTGTTCGCGATGCCGCACGAGTGATCGGCCGACGCGGACACCGCGGTCCACCCGGTGATCGCCGGCGAGGCACGGCCGGGAACGCCGGTCATCGCGCCGGGCGAGTCCTGGCGATCGCCGAGCTGCGCGTGATCGTTCGAGCCCCAGCACCACAGGTCGCCGGCCGTGTCGATCGCGCAAACGTGGAATTGGCCTGCGCTCACCTGATCGAACGTGAGGCGCGTGAGCGTCGGCACCGGTGGCTCTTGCGCAGGAAGGCACGCATCGATCGGAGCGTCGTCGACGCTGCCGTCCCCAACGGTTCCACCGTCGTCGCGGGACTTCAGGTCCGGACGGGTGAAGCACGCACCCGTGGCGATCATCAGCGTCGCTACAGTCGCAACGCTCACGACGGTGCTGCCTCGCGACATGAATGGGCGCATTAGAAGGGTAGGGGAGCAGTCTTCTTGCTGGATCCGGAACCAGTGCCGCTTCCGGTCGGTGGCGTCGGTGGGTTGTCGATCTTGTCGGCCTTGTCGGTCTTGTCGGTCTTGTCGGTCTTGTCGGTCTTGTCGGTCTTGACGGTCTTGTCGGTCTTGTCACTCGGGTCGACCGTTGCCTTCACGTCGCGCTTGTCTCGTTTGTGTCGTTTGTCCTGCTTGTCGCGCTTGTCGGGCTTCTTTGCTGGGTCGGGGTTCTTCGTCGTCTCGGTCGCATGGGTCGGGTCGTCGCCCCCCACCGAGGCACTTTCTGCAGCGCTCCCAGCGCCGCGCGGGTCGACCGTCGGGGTTTCGGGACTCTTCGGGGGTGGATCGGGTTCCTTCGCGATCGGCGGGTTCGCGATCACGGGTTCTTGCCTCGGCGTCGCGATGTCGTCACCGCCGCGTGTGAGGACGAACGCGAGGACCCCTGCGAGAACGACCACGCCGGCGCCGATCAGCGGCCATGCCTTCCTCGCGAGTTTCGGCGCGAGGTCGAGCTGGCTCGTGGCGGGAACCGGTTCGGCGGTGGTCGCGAGCATCGTCTCGCCACTGACGAGCCGCTGCACCTCGGTGTGGCTGCGAGCACGGCGATCGGACTTCGACGTCGTACTCGCGGGGGTCGTGACTGCCCCCCCCGCCAGCGACGGCGGAACCGGCGTGTCCCTGACGTGCTGGAACTGCGACGCCGTCGCGGGGAACGGCCCCAGGCTCGGCTGCGTGTCGCTCGGCCAGGCCTGCACGCCGTGCGAGGGCGTCATCGTGAGCGACGTCTCGAGTGCTTGCAGCGCGTCAGCCGCGGTCTGGAAGCGCTTCGCCGGATCCTTTTGCAGCAGGCGATCGATCACCTGTGCGAGCCGGTGAGGCACACCGGTCATCGGCGGAGGGGGATCGTTGCTGCCGTGCATCGCGACGAGCTCGTGCACCGACTCGGATACGAACGGAAGTCGACCCGAGCCGAGCAGGTAGAGGATCACGCCGAGCGAGTAGAGATCCGCGCGGCCATCGCACGGCTGGCCCGTCGCGAGCTCGGGTGGCATGAACGCGGGCGTTCCGACGACCGCGCCGATACCGGTCATCGTCGTCGACGTCGCGTCGGGAGAGACCGACTTCGCGAGACCGAAGTCGAGCACCTTCACGAGATCGCGGCCCTGCGAGAGAAGAATGATGTTCGACGGCTTGAGATCGCGGTGCACGATCGAGAGTGCGTGCGCGCCGTCGAGCGCGTCGAGGACCTGCGTGCCGATGCGAACGACGCGCTCGGGCTTGAACAGGCGTTCGCTCTTGATCACCTGGTCGAGCGTGCGACCGGAGACGAGCTCCATCACGAGATAGAACACGCCGTCGTCGGTCTGGTTGAAGTCGAGCACGGCGACGGCGTTGGGATGCGCCAGCTTGCTCGCGAGCTTCGCTTCACGCAGGAAGCGCTTGATCACCTCGGCGTCGGTGACGAGCGACGTGTTGATGACCTTGACCGCGACCTCGCGACCGACGGAGTGCTGTTCCGCGCGATAGACGGCGCCCATCCCGCCCTGGCCCAGCTTCTCGAGGACGGTGTAGCGACCGTCGAGATCGCGGCCGAGGAACGGATCGATGCGAGCCTTCAGCTTGAGCAGACGCGCGCCGTCAGTCGGGCACTTGTCCCCCGTATGGAACGTCTTCTCGCACGTCGTGCAGTAAAGCTCGCCGGGCGGATTGCTGTCTGCTGCTGCCGTCACCGACTCCACCCGACGGTGAGCATGCCACCGCCATCCGTCGGGACCACCGAAACCTGGGCGGGCGATTCCTTGCCATCGAACACGGTGAGCTTCAACACGAGGCCTGTGATGACCGCGGCACCTCCGAGGGCGTACAGACCGATCGTGATCATGCGCGCCCGGTTGAATGGTGGGAGGTTCCGGTTGTAGGCCATCTGGTCACCGGCATCGCCGGCCCTTTCGAGATCGTCGCGCTTCGCCTTGTAGTAGAAGACGTGACTCGCAATCGCGCCGAGCACGACGACGCCGCCACCCCCCATGATGAAGACGGGCACCTTGCTCGGCGCCTCGGTGACACCGGGCGTCGGGCCGTCGGGACCCGTGCCCATCGTGATCGGCAGCATCGTGATCACGATCTCCTGCGGAGACTTGTCAGCGACCTCGATGGTCTTCTGCGAGTCGTTGTAGCCCTTCGCGGTCGCGATGATCACGTGGCGGCCCGGCGGCAGATGGATCAGGCGCGGACCGAAGAGCTCGTCGGGCGCGAAGCTCGAGACCGCAAGCTTCACGTCCACACCCGCCGGCTCGACCTTGATGACGACCGGCGCGACGTTGACCGTCGCGAGGCGCTCGGCGAGCTGCTGCTTCGCCGTGGGCACCCACTCGGGCACGGGGTCGGCCTGGGTCGCGCGGGTCTCGCATTGCTCGAGGAAGATCTCTGCCTGTGGCCAGAGCTCGCGGCGGATGTAGGCGAGCGCGATCAAACAGGAGTGACGCGCACGAGGCTCGATCCGCTCCGCGGCCTTGAACGCGTCGACGGCTTCGGTGTAGCGCCCATCCTTCGCGAGCTGCTCGCCGCGAGCGCGCATCTCTTCTCCCGATTCAGCCCACGCCCGTGCCGGTTGGAACGCACATAGACCAGCGACCACGATCGCCAGAATTCTCACCGTTGTGAATAGTAACAAACGTCTGTCCCGATCGCCGGGATGCTGTTGTCCCTTCACGGTCGGGCGAATGCGGTTTATCGAGAGATATGACTCGGATGCCGTATGTAGGTCTGCACGTAGCCACAGGTGCGCGGAGGGCCACCGCCGCCGACATCGTGGCGAGCGTCCAGCGCGAGATCTCGGCGGGGTCCTTGCCCGCCGGAAGCCGGCTGCCGCCGGTGCGAGCGCTCGAGAAGCAGCTCGGGTTGTCCAAGAACACCGCGCAGGCGGCGTACGACGAGCTGGTCGCACGGGGGCTCGTCGAGGCGCGGGAACGCGAAGGGATGTTCGTGCTCCAGCCGAGCCGGGTGGTCCCGCCGGCCCCGGTGACCCAGGTGCCGCTGCCGCAGCTCGTGCCGCCACCGCTGTCACGTCCGGACCTGCCGGCGCGTGGGATGACGGCGCTGTCGACGGTGTTCATCGATCCGGAGCTGTTGCCGACGGACCGCATCGCGGAGTGCGCGCGCTCGGTGCTGCGCGAGCGCATGCCGGCGCAATACGAGGCGCAGGGATACCGGCCGCTGCGCGAGGCGATCGCGAAACGCATGAACGCGCGCGGGCTCGATGCGACCGCCGACGAGATCATCATCACGACGGGCTCGCAGCAGTCGCTCGACATCGTCGCCCGTTCTCTCGCCACGAAGCGCGTGGCGTGCGAGTCGCCCGTGTACGCGTACGCGAAGCTCCTGTTCGAGAGCCTCGGCAACGAGCTCGTCGGGCTGCACCTCGATCCGTTTCGCGGGATCGATCTCGACGCGTGGGACAAGGCGCTGTCGACGAAGCCGTCGCTGGCGTATCTCATCCCGAGCTTTCATAACCCGACGGGCTACTCGTATTCGTCAGGCGAGCTACGCGGCGTGCTCGATCTCTGCCAGCGTCACGGCGTCGCGGTGCTCGAGGATGATTGGGGCAGCGACATGCTGTCGGACGGCGAGTACCGACCGATGCTGCGCATGCTCGGCGGCAAGAACGTGCTGTACGTGAACTCGTTCACGAAGAAGCTCTTGCCGTCGCTGCGGATTGGCTTCGTCGCTGCGTCGCCGGAGCTCGTGCCGACGCTCGTCGCGATGAAGCGACTATCGACGCTCGGCAACGCGTGGCTCACGGAGGCGGTCGTCGCGGAGTTTCTCGATCGCGGCTACTACGACACCCACCTCGCGTCGCTCCAGCGGGCGCTCGACACGCGCTACGCCGCGTGCCTCCAGGCCCTCGACGAGCTGATGCCCGACGGCGTGCGGTGGACGCGTCCGGGCGGCGGACCGACGCTGTGGGTCGACTTCCCACGCTCGATCGACATGCAGGCGCTCGAGGCGCACCTCGCGCGGCGCGGGGTACACGTGTCGAACGCGTCGGCCGCGTTCGTCTCGAACACACCGCACCTGCACGGCTTCCGCGTGTCGTACGCGTACCTCTCCGAGACGGAGATGCGCAGCGCGCTGACGATCCTCGCCGACGCGCTGCGCACGTTGGGTAAGTGACCTACTGGAAGTACGGCGTGGTCGCGGCGTCGATACGCGCGACGAGGTCCCGCGTCAGCGCGGCCTGCGCGCCGGTCAGCGACGGGAGCTGCCCAGCGAGCGTCTCGCGTGCGCCGAGCAGCGCCTCGTACGAGCCGAGGTTCTGCATCGACCTCAGCGCATCGACCGCGGCGCGCCGCACCGTGAAGTCGCGATCGCCGTTCTGGATCGTGCTGCGCCCGTCGATGGCGATCTGCGCGAGCACGTCCGCGTCGGTGATCGAGTTCGCGATCGCGCCCTGCGGGCGAACGAGGTCGCGGAACCAGAACCTGCACACCGCGTCCGCGCCGGCGTTCGGTCCCACGAAGTCGCAGTAGCCACCGACGAGCGAGCTCCAGGCGGCGTTCGATTCGGTCGCGTCACCGCCGCGCGCGTAGCCCATGGTCTCGAGCCCGTACGCTCCGACGTAGAGGTCCGCCTGCTCGACCGGCAGCGACCCGTCGAGGAACAGGCTAGCGATGAACGTGTACCAGGGCAGCTGATAGTCGTAGAGCGGCGTGGGCGACGGCTCGTCGAAGCGCACGCAGTTCGGATCGACCAACGTGTCCTCGTCGGTGCAGAACGGCTGCGCCGGCAAGTTCGGCGACAGGCCATAGAGGTAGCGGATCGCGTCGACATCGTACGGACCGGGCACCGGCTGCACGAACGAGACGTCCGCGACGTTGTACTCCATCGTCGACGAGGTCGGCGGCACGAGCGAGCCCTTGAAGTTGTGGCGCAGTCCGAGCACGTGACCGATCTCGTGCAGCGCGACCTCTTGGATGTAGTTCTCGAGCTTCTGCGTGCCGGTCAAACCCGTGACGCCGTCGGTCGCGCGGCGCTCGTCGGCGTAGCGCACGCACAGCGGCGTGCTGGCCTGGTCCTGCCACACGAGGCGCGGGACGGCCTTCCGCTTCATGCGCGGGCGTGCGGGTGCGTCGGTCGCCGGGGCCACGTCGTCGGGGAACGGCGAGAAGAACGCGCCGGAGAAGTAGACGCTCGCGCCGCGGACCTCGCCGGTGTTCGGGTTCGTGCGCCAGTCGGCGTACGCGAAGCCGAGCGACGCGTCTGTATCGACGATGAAGTAGTTGTAGTGATCGTCGCCGAAGCGATGTTCGTTGGGGCCGGCGAGCTCCGCGTCGAACACCTCGTAGCCGAACACCGAGTTCCACGACTCGATGCCGCGCTCGATCGCGCCGACGAGATCCGCGCCTCCGAACGCTGGATCGTTCTGGTACTGCAGAATGCCGCGGCCGATCTTCCACTTGATCGGCTGCATGCCTGGATGGAACGCCCAGTGGACGGCGTTCTCGTGGACGACGGGGCTCCCGGAATTGAATTCGAGCGGATTGCTCGTGAAGAAGTGCGGCACGCCGGGGTTCGTGGTCGGAGTGTACCCCGCGGTCTCGTAGTAGCGGCGCAGCGTCACGCGCGTCGTCGCGGCGACGCGGAACTCGTTGATGTCGACATCGCCGGGTGTGCCGATCGGTTCGTTCGAATACGACGCGAAGACATGCGCGAAGCTGCCGCCGTCGTTCCATGACTTGAAGTCCTCGACGAACGAGAGCTCGGTCTCGAGCTTCACGGGCTTTGCGCCTTCGGCCCACCAATCGGCGAGCGCACCGAAGCGGTTCCGGCCAGCCGACGGATCGATCAGGATGAATCCGCCGGATCCGGGGAGCGCGTGAAACGCACCGTGGTCGACGATCTCGAACGAGTCGATGATCAGATCGGGTTCGAAGATGTCGCTCGTGCTGCGACGATCGTCGGCGTCGAACACGAACAGCCTGCCGTTCTGTTCGCGGAAGCGAACGACGCGCGTGCCGAGCGTGCCCGGCGACGGGCCGTACGGTTGAAGCTGCTCCAAATACGTGGACCAGAACCAGCGCCCCGAGAGCGCACTCCTCCGGATCGCGAGATAGAACGAGCCGCTTCCGTTCGAGCGCAGATTCTTGCTCGTGCGCTCCACGAGCTCCTCGACGCTCGTCGCGCGCGGAATCGCGACGAGGTCCTCCGTGCCGAGCAGCACATCCGATGCTGGTTCGATTTCTTCCGTCGGCTCCGTTACGCAACCAACGAGTGACGTCGTCGTGAGAGCGATCGATAAGCAAATACGTGCGATTCCATTCATCCTGAGCCTCCTAGTAGTGAGCCGCTCGCGGTGCAACGGATACGCCATGCGATCGAGTCGCGGAGAGCTCGCGTCTCGCGAGTCTTGCGACCGAGCGTGAACAGGCCGGTTCCGAATCGACACCGTCAGCAGCGGGATTCGGACACGATGATGTGCGATCGAGTTGCTCGCGCTTCGACGCGAGCGGCGCGGTTAGCGCCGCGCGTGGCGGTCGTGACAACGTTCGACGTCAAGTGCCACTTCATGCCAGCTCGCGCATCGATCGGTATGAAGACGAGAGCGCGACTCACGTGACAGCGATGTCGCGTTCCATCTCGGATCTCGCGTACGCGGGGATCGCTTCGTTGTTCGCGCGCGCTCATCGGCGGCTTGCGCGGGAGAGAACGACACTCGTTCGGCCGCGTGCTCGATCGTATGCGGCCACGTCGTGCCTCCGTTCGAGATGAGCGTCACGTCAGCGGCGGATCTCGATCTGCCAGGAGCCGTGTTCGGCGTCCTCGTAGACCTCGACCCGCGGGTCGCCATCGCGAAAGATCAAGATGCGCTTGCCGTCGTCCTCGGCCGTGCGCGGCTGTCCCCACTTGTGCGTGAACAGATCGAGGAGCTCGTCCTTCGCAGCGGGGTGCGCCTTGAACGGCACGTCGAACGACAAGGCGCGCACGCGGCCGGCCATCATGTCGAGCGTGATCTTCGTCGAGCCGCGCTCCCACTCGGTCGGTAGGAGCGTCAGCACGAAGTCGCGTCCTTGCGACGCGAGCTCCGTGGGGAACTGCTGCTTCAGCTCGTCGACGGTCGCGTTCAGGATCGGCACCGCGTCGAGCACGTCGGGCTGTTCACCGAACAGCGCCGCCGCCGGAATGTAGTTGTCGAACGCGAGGTCGTGCGACGAGCCGAGCGCTTCGCGCAGCGTCGCGCGCCATCCGGTCGTCCGATCGGGCCACACGAGGACGTTCTTGCCAACGGGCTCGGTCGCCCGAAGGCCGGGTCCCCACGCCTCCGCGATCAACGGCGCCGCGTGCGCGGGCAGGTTGAGATAGATCGCCTTGAGCGTGCCGCTCTTGTCGTCCACCGCGGTGAACTCGCGGACGCCGTCGACGCCCGTCGGGATCCCCGCGCGAACGTCGACCTGCCCGGGCGCGTGCGTGCGCGCCTCGGAGAGCTTCATCCCGACCTTCAGGTTTGCGAGCGCGCCCGGCGGCACGACGTGCGCGCCGAAGAACTCCGCGGTCAGCACGTGAAACGGGATGTATTCGACGAGGCAGTTGCGCTCCCAGCAGTCGAGCTTCACCTTCCAGCCGGTCGCTTCGCTCGACCACGTGATCTCGGGCTGCCCGAGCGCATCCTTCGTGATCTCCGGATCGCCCCACGCCTTCGTCAACAGATCGCGCGCGGACTGCCCCTGCACGATCGCGACGATGCTCGCGATGATGCCGGCGTCCACGCGCACCTGCAGCTTCACGTCGGCCACGCCCGAATCGATCTCGAGGTGATCGCGAACCCCCCGATGGTCCTCGCGCAACCCCGGCACGAGCTGCTTCGCCTGCACGACCGACATGCCTGGCTGTAGCTTCGCCAGGCCACGCGGCGGCTCGATCGTGGGCCCGAAGAAGTCCGTCGTCGCTGCCGGTGCCGAGTTGCACGCGGCGATCGCGCATAGAACCGCGCTGATCAGGACGGACCGCATGTTCCATTTCTGCCCGCAACCCGACGACGTGACAACAGGGGCGGGGCAGAACACCCTTCGAATAGGTGCCTGGTAAGCAGCGCTACGAACGCGGTCCAGTTGCTCGGGTCAGCTCGATCGCGGCGGGGACAACGAATCAGCATCTCCGCGTGGATCGTGCAGCCGAGATCCGCTCGCGGGACCGTGCGAATCTTCTCGAATGAGGAAACCCGCAGGCGCGGTGTCCGAGGTCTTGATGAGAACCGGCTCGCTCCTGCTCGTCATGCTCGCCTTCGAGACCGCCGCGGCGCAGCCATCGCGTCCGCCACCGCCACCCGGCGACGACGGGATGCACGATGGCGCAGTCGTCGAGCCGCCGCCGTGTACGGTGTTCGCCGAGCTCGTGCCGATCGTCAGCGGGCGTACGGCGTCGCTTCGCGTCGTGCTGAAGAACACCGCGCGGACCCCGACGACAGTGACGCTCGAAGGACCTTGCGGCGCGCGGTACGCGGTGCGCGGCGAGCCGAGGACCACGTGTCCGCCGTCTCCGTGTCGCGCGGCTCCGCCCAAGACGTACACGATCGGGGCGATGCGAAGCCTGACGCTCGGCACCCTGCCCGTGAAGTCCAAGGGCGACGCGTGTCGCGAGCCCATGCCGAACGGCTCGACGCTGTTCGAGGCCGTCGTCACTAGCCAGGATCGTCACGTCTGCAGCGGAGCCAAGGTGCACGTCATCAAGGACGCGAGGTCCGGCAGGCTGCGCAAGGCGAAGCCGACCGACCCGCTCGTGGAGCCGTCGATCCCGGCACCGACACCAACGTCGCCGAGCACGCTCCCACCGAAAGCGCCGAAGCCGTGCCCGGCGTGTGGCATCGGTTGTCCGCGCGGTCGCCCCTCGTCCGCTGTCGACGCGAACGGGTGCCGCGTCTGTGCGTGCGAGGACTTCCCGCGGCCCGCGCCAGCACCGAAGACCGCCCCGCCACCGTCGCCCACAACACCGACGACACCGACGACGACACCCACGACACCGAGGACTCCCCCGAAGAAGTCGTGCCCGGCGTGTGCGATGGGCTGCCCGAACGGCGTGCCGTCGAGTGCCGTCGACGCGAACGGCTGCCCGGTCTGCGCGTGCGAAGACTTCTCTCGACCGACGCCTGTACCGAGCAAGTGATCGACGGCGTGAGTGCCATCGATCCGAGGGCGCCAGGTCGGGTGATCACTGGATCGCGTCGAACGGCTTGGGCGGCACGAGGAAGTACACGTCGCGCGTGTCGAGCTGCGTGACGCCGTCGCCGAACACCTTCACCGTCGCGCGGAACATCTGCGGCGCGTCCGTGGCGGGCACCGTCGTGTTCTGCTTGCTGACGACTTTCCAGCAGACGGGCGTTCCGGTGCGGACGCCGACGAACTTGTCCTTGAACGTGTCGCCGTTCGTGTCCTGCGTGGTGAGGCCGCTCGCGCACTCGGCGGTACCGAGCTGCTGCGTCTCGAGGTGATCGATGAATGCGGACACGGCATCGACCGTGTCGCTCGTGTCGTCGGTGGTGCGCGCTTCGAGGTCGAGCGGTAGGCCGTTTGCGAGGCGGAGGATGCCCGTTTGGATCGCCGAAGCCGCGCTCGAGCCCGAGCCGTTGA
Source organism: Kofleriaceae bacterium (assembly GCA_046160585.1). Lineage (GTDB taxonomy): Bacteria > Myxococcota_A > Polyangia > Haliangiales > Haliangiaceae > JABFXX01. Next base: position 26,944 of record JBJXGN010000006.1, on the reverse strand, counting down.
ACACGAGTGGCGCGTTGCCGTTCATCAGATCGATCGCGCCGGTGTCGCGCGCCATCGCTTGGAGGTCGGCCTGCGTCGAACCAGAGAGGCCGTCGCCGAGAATGCCGACGAGCTTCGCCTTCGCGTTGGTGAACGCGGGCTTCACGACGGTCGACCACACGGGTGACGCGTACGTGTCACCGCCGCCGAACGGAGGCTCGTCGGTCGCGAGCAGCACGACCGGCAGTGCGCCCTGGCGGAAGCACGGATACCCGAACGTCTGGTAGCCCGCGTTCTTCGCGGGCGAGCCGTTGCACGTCACGCGCGACGGCACGGAGCCCATCGAGAAGTTCGCTCCCCCCTGGCCGGTGACCGCGGCGAATGCGCCGAACGTCAGCGGCTCGGCCGAGTTGGAGCCGCCACCGTCGTTGATCGGGACGCCCGAGAAGCTCGCGTTCGGCTGGATGTCGACCCAGTTCTGGAATGCCGTCACGCCACCGCCCTGGTAGCCGATCGTGCCTGCGCCGGCCCACAGATCGGGGATGCAGTTGCCGGGCGTACCGGTTCCGAACGGCGGGCACGCGACGTTGCGCACGACGTTCGAGAGGTTCGTCCTGATCGAGCTGATCTCCGCCGACATCGAGCCGGACCGATCGAGCATCACGTAGAGGTCGACGGCCTGCAGTGTCGTCGAGAAGTCGAGGTCCGACGAGAGTGGCAGCTGCGGCTTCATGTACGGCACCTCGAACACGAAGTCGCCGTTCGCGCGCGGGTTGTCCTGCGCGTTCGTCGGGTCGGTGCCGGCGGCGGTCTCGACGAGGTCGGATACGCCGTCGTTGTCGGTGTCGCTCGACAGTGCGTTCGACTCGCCGGGGTCGACACCGCCGCTGCAGTTCGAGTCCTCGGTGACGTCGGGGACGCCGTCGTTGTCGCTGTCGCGATCGAGGAAGTCGAGGTGCGAGTCCTGATCGCTGTCCGTCGGGATCCCCGCCATCGTGCGCGCTTCGGCGCGGTCGGGCACGCAGTCACCGTCACTATCGTCGTCGAGGTAGTTGCCGATACCGTCGGTGTCGTAGTCGAACGGCCCCTCGTAGGTGTCGAGGATCGTATCCGCGTCGCTGTCCGTGTCGAGGTAGTCGGCCGTGCCGTCGCCGTCGCTGTCGGCCGGGCTGTCGGGACCCGTGAGGAACTCGTCGACGTCGTTCATCGAGTCGCCGTCGTCGTCGGCGTCGGCGTAGTTGCCGATGTTGTCGCTGTCGACATCGTCGACGCCCTCGACCAGATCCTTGATGCCGTTCGCGTCGCTGTCGAGGTCGCGATAGTCCTGCGTTCCGTCGCCGTCGCTGTCGACCGGTGCGGTCGCGAGATCGGCGTCCGCGGCCTCGCGGTAGTCGGGGATCGTGTCGTTGTCGCTGTCCGTGTCGCGGTAGTCGGGCGTGCCGTCACCGTCGGTGTCCGTGCGTGCCGATGCCCCTTCGTCGGCGTCGGAGATCATGTCGGCGTCGGAGTCCTGATCGAAACCTTCCTCCTGATCGGCGGGTTCTGCACAGGCAACCAGCGCGAGGAGTGCGAGCGAGAACAGCGGAGCAAGCTTCATAAGGTGCTGACGTGTGGTCCACGCTTCGTGCCAACGGTCGTGTGCAGTCGATCGGGTAGCGACGTTGCGGCAACCTGCCGATAGAAACCGACACAGCGCGAGTACCCGATCGACGAGCGTCGTGATGGGGACAAACAACCCCACGTGACCAAAGACCCTAGTGAATCCGTTGTCCTCAGCGAATTGAAAGAACCACTACAGCCGATACAGCGACGCGACGGGATGGGTACAGTCGCGCGGCGTGGGAACTGTCTTCTTGATCCGTCACGGACAGGCGTCGTACGGCGAGGCCGACTACGACAAGCTGTCGGTGCGCGGGGAAGAACAGTCGCGCGCGCTCGGTAGATGGCTAGCCAGACAAAGGCTCGACGCGATCTACACCGGGCCCCTCAAGCGGCAGGTACAGACGGCGGCCTTCGCGGGCGAGGCGAGCTCCACACTCGGCATCTCGCTGCCGGCACCGACGACGATCGCCGAGCTCGCGGAGTACCCGGCGTTCGAGATGTTGCAACACCTCGTGCCGCGACTCGTCGCCGAGGATCCGAAGTTCGCGGCGCTGACGAGCGCGCCCACACCGCGTCTCCTCGACGAGGCGTTCCACACGATCCTCGACAAATGGGCCCACGACCACTGGTACGTCGACGGCGTCGAGCGCGTCGCTGACTTCGTCGGTCGCGTGCGGGCGGCGATGACGCGTGTTGTCGAGAGCGCCTCCAGCGGTGCGCGCATCGCGTGCGTGACGTCGGCAGGACCGATCGGCGTCGCGGTCGGGCTGACGTTCGGGATCCCCGATGCGCGCATGGTCCGCACGTCGATCGTGATCAGGAATGCATCTGTTACGGAGCTGAGGTTCCGCTCGCGTGAGGCCTCGTGGTCGCCCGACCAAGTCTCGCTCGTCACGTTCAACGTCACATCTCACCTCACCGAAGAGCAAACGACCGAGAGGTAGCCATGGACTTCGACCCACCCGAGAGCGTCCGCCCCATCCTCGACAAGATCGAGAAGTTCATCGCCGAGACGGTGATGCCCGTCGAGCTCGAGGTCTTCGAGCGTGGCTTCACGGCCTCGCACGGTCAGCTCACCGAGCTCCGCGACAAAGTGAAGGCGGCCGGCTTGTGGGGGCCGCAGATCCCGAAGGAGCTCGGCGGGCTCGGGCTCTCGCTCGTCGAGCACGGGCTCGTCAGCGAGAAGCTCGGGCGCTCGCCGCTCGGTCACTACGTGTTCGGCGCGCAGGCGCCCGACGCCGGGAATCTCGAGATCCTTCACAAGTACGGCACCGCCGAGCAGAAAGCGCAGTACCTCGAGCCGCTCGCGCGCGGCGAGATCCGCTCGTGCTTCGCGATGACCGAGCCGGAGAACCCGGGCAGCAACCCGACGATCATGTCGTGCCAGGCGCGCAAAGACGGCGACCACTACGTGCTCGACGGACACAAGTGGTTCACCTCCAGCGCGCACGGCGCGACGTTTGCGATCGTGATGGCGGTGACTTCGCCCGAGGCCGCGCGTCACGCACGTGCGTCGATGATCATCGTGCCGACCGACGCGCCAGGGTTCCATCGCGTTCGCAACATCAAGATCATGGGTGACGCGGGCGACGGTTGGGCGAGCCATTCGGAGATTCGCCTGACGAACGTGCGCGTGCCGATCGCGAACCGGCTCGGCCCCGAAAACGCGGGCTTCCTCATCGCGCAGGAGCGTCTCGGCCCGGGGCGCATCCATCACTGTATGCGGTGGATCGGCATCTGCGAGCGCGTGTTCGACACGATGTGCGCCCACATCTCGCAGCGAAAGATCGACGACGAAAAGACCATCGCGTCGCGCCAGATCGCGCAGGCGTGGGTCGCGGAAGCACGCGCGGAGATCAACGCGTCGCGCCTGATGGTGCTGCACGCCGCGTGGACGATCGAGAAGAAGGGCTTCGACCGCGCGCGCGACGAGGTCAGCTGCATCAAGTTCTACGTCGCGAACGTGATGCTGAACCTGATCGATCGCGCCATCCAGCTGCACGGTGCGCTGGGCATCACGAGCGACACGATCCTCGCGCATTACTACGTCCACGAGCGCGGCGCGCGCATCTACGACGGACCCGACGAGGTCCACAAGATGGTCGTCGCGAAGCGCATCCTCTCCCGCTACGGAGCAACGCGGTGAACCTGACCGAGGATGAACCGCGCGCGATCCGCACTGGGGAGGAGCTCGATCTCGCCGCGCTGACGGCGTTCGTCGAGAAGGAGCGCGGCGCGCACGGTGCGCTCACCGTCGAGCAGTTCCCCGGCGGGCACTCGAACCTCACGTACCTCGTGCATCACGGCGACCGCGAGTACGTGCTTCGGCGCCCGCCGTTCGGCGCGAAGATCAAGTCGGCGCACGACATGGGCCGCGAGGTCGCGGTGCTGTCGAAGCTCGCGCCCGTCTACGATCGTGCGCCCCGCATCATCGCGAACGAGCCCACGGGCGACGTGCTGGGCGCGCCGTTCTACCTGATGGAGCGCCGGCGCGGCGTCATCCTGCGCAAGGAGCTGCCGCCGCCCTTGGCCGCCGATCACGCGAGCATCCGCCGCATCTGCGAGCTACTCGTCGACGCGCTCGTCGATCTCCATGCGGTCGACTACACCGCCGCGGGCCTCGGCGATTTCGGCAAGCCCGCCGGCTACATCGAGCGCCAGGTCACAGGGTGGACCGAGCGCTACATCAAGTCACAAACGGATGACATCCCGGCGATCACCGAGGTGGCAACGTGGCTCGCCACGCATCGCCCCACCGATGGTGCGCCCGCGCTCATCCACAACGACTTCAAGTTCGACAACGTGATCTTCGACGCGGGACTGACCCGCATCACCGGCGTCCTCGACTGGGAGATGACGACGATCGGCGATCCGCTGATGGATCTCGGCACGTCGCTCTCGTACTGGTCGGAGGCCACCGACTCGCCGGCGGTCCTCAAGCTCCCGTTCGGCCCGACGGTGTCGCCCGGGATGATGACGCGGGCCGAGATCACGCAGCGCTACTTGGAGCGCTCGGGGCGCCATGCGGACAATCTGGTCTTCTACTACGCGTACGGCCTGTTCAAGACGGCCGTCGTCGCGCAGCAGATCTACTACCGGTTCGCGAAGGGCATGACCAAGGACGCTCGCTTCGGCGCCTTCATCTTCGCCGTTCGTCTGCTCGGCGAACAAGCGACGGCTGCGATCGCGAAGAACAGCATCTGATCGCCCGATTGCGCGAATGCACCGGCCGTTGCTGTCCACCCGGCGGACAAGGAAACTCGAGTCGCCCACGAAATCTGTCCGCCAATCGGACATCGTCTAATGCATTAGAAAAGAGTGGTGGATTTGACCAATTTCGCGACAGATCGGGGTCGGACCCCTTACGTCGCAAGAGTGGTGGATTTCACCAGTCGTGTGAACACACATCAGCCACGCTGGATCAGAAGTACATCCGGCAGCTCTTGCAGTAGAAGCGCAAGTGCTCCTCGACCCAGTTCATCGGCGCCTCGCACTGCGGACACGCGGGCTGCGGCCCGCCGTGTGCGGTCTTCTCTTCCTTCGGCGGCGGTAACGCCTCGGGCGCTGTCGTGAGCGGGATCTTCGGCATCGACTTCGCCGACACGCGTGCCGCGGACGGATCGGTCACGAGATCCTCCGGATCCTGCTTGGGGCGCGCGACGGTCGCGGCTTCTTCGCCGTCGTCGGTGGGCAAGCGCGGCTGCGAGATCCGCGCGACGACGGGCGGCGGCGCAGGCATGGGTGGGGGCGTCGCTTCCTTCTTGCGGAACACGGTCGCGGCTTCTTCGCCGTCGTCGGTGACGGGCCGCGCGTTGACGTCGGTGCGTTCGGCTTCGGGGAGATTGCGGTTCGTGTCGGTCGAGTCGCCAACAGAGATCGGCGAGCCGACCATCACGTCGGGCTCCTTGTGCACGGCACGTGTCGCGATCTCTTCCGATGGCTCGGACGCTCCAGTGAACGCTTGCATGGGCGAGCCCGCGGGGAGCGCTGCCGACTGTGCGATCGCGGACGGACCCGCCGGCACCGTTCGCTGACCCGGATCGGTGCCGAGCGGCACCTGCACCGCCATGCCGACCGCCGTCGGTCCACGCAGCGTGAACCCAGGCGCCGGCAGCTTCTTGCCTCCCGGTGGCGGCGGAATGCTCGGCGCCTTCACGCGCGGTGGCGGCGCGACGCTCGCGGCCTTTGTGCGTGCGTTCGGCGGTGGCGGTGCCACGGGAGGTGGCGCGGGCATCACGGGATCCTGCGCGGTGTCGGCGCGATTGGCGCCGAGCATGGGTGGCGGCGATGCCGTGTTCGGACGCGGCGGCGTCGCGAACGGCGAGCCAGGCGCCACGAACGGCGGTTGCTGCTCGAACAACGGACGATGCTGAGGTGTGGGGCCGAACATTGGTGCGGCCGGACCCGTCCCCGCGCCGAGCGGACCTGCCGGTCCAGGGAGCATCCCGCCCGGGCTCGGCGGGGCGGGACGGGACTCGTCTTGGAGCAGTGCGAGGACATCGATCTGCGGCTGCTGCGGGTGCACCAGCGCCATCGCGGGTGCCGGTAGTGCGGGCTGGCGAGGCGCGCGCAGCGTGAGCGGAGGATCCTCCTTGGGCGTGAGGACCCCACCGAGCACGACCGCAACGATCGCCGCCAGGAAGAGGTACATGCCATACCCGATCGGAATGGCGACGTCGTGGTTCGTCTGGATGTTGGGACCGATCAGGATCTGCGCGAGCACTACCGCGACGCACAAGAGCGCGACCGCGATCGCCACCTTGCCGAGCGACTTGCGCGACCTCGCCCCGACGAACCCCGTGATCGCGAGAAGCAACGACACCAATACGAACAGCGATGAGGTGCCAAGCTGGATGAAGCTCACCGTGGCGAACGCGGTCGACAGCGTCAGGTCCTCGCATGTCCCATCGCCACCCGTGTTGCACCCCTGCCCGCCGATCAGGCCGATGTAGACCGTCTTCTTCTCGATCTCGCGCCCGTTGACCGACGGATGTCCGGCCCACAGGGCGGACGTGGCCATCGATACGACGAGTAGGATCGCCGCGACGGAAGCCAGCACCGCGCCGATCAGGCGAGGGGACATAGAACCGAGGCTACCACGCGGCCAATACGTCGAGGGCGGCTGCGGCCGTAGGAGCTGTGCGGAACAACCGGCGGTTGCCGCCATGCAGCACGTTGGCGGCGACCGCCCGATCGAGGAACTCCCCCATCAGTGCCCAGAAGCCTTCGACGTCGAGGAACACGATCGGTTTCACGTGATAGTTCAGTTGCATTCCCGTGATTTGTTCGAACGCCTCCTCGAGCGTTCCGTAGCCGCCCGGCGCGACGACGAACGCGTCCGCGAGCGAGAACATCATCGCTTTGCGTTCGTGCATGGTGTTCACGACGTGCAGCTCGGTCAGCCCTTCGTGCGCGATCTCGAGATCGACGAGCGCCTTCGGAATGACGCCGATCGTCTTGCCACCGGCGGCGATCATCGCATCCGCAAGTACGCCCATCAGTCCGCGGTGGGCTCCGCCATAAACGAGCGTCAGGTCGCGCCGCGCCATCTCGCGCGCGAGCTCTTGCACCGCGCCGACGTACGAAGGCAACCCCGCCGACGACGACAGGAACACGGTCACTGCTCGAAGATCGCGCACGGCGCGACGCTAGCACGACGCACGTATGTATCGCGATTCGCGTTCGGCGCCGCGCACGGCGCGCTGCTAACAAAACGCTAGCGTGCATCGCGTTCGGCGCCGAGGTACCGCTCGCGCACGGCGCGACGCTACCTCGCGATTCGCGTTCGGCGCCGAGGCACCGCTCGCGCACGGCGCAACGCTGACTCGCGATTCGCGTTCGGCGCCGAGGCACCGCTCGGGAAGCTCGACCCGCGGTACGTTCGTGGCGTGGCGCTTCACTGGCACGACCGCGCGTTCGCAGAGCTGACGGTCCACGAGCTGTATGCGATCACCGCGCTGCGGGAGGGCGTGTTCGTCGTCGAGCAGAACTGTCCGTACCTCGACGCAGATGGGCATGACCCGCGCTCGCGCCACCTGTGGGCCGCCGAGGGCGAGGCGATCCTCGCGTATTGCCGGATCGTCCCCGCCGGCGAGAAGTTTTCGGAGATCTCGATCGGCCGCGTGATCACCGCTCCCGTCGCGCGCGGAACGGGACTCGGCAAGGAGCTGATGCGGCGCGCGCTCGCGGCGTGCGGCCCCACCGCCGTGCGTATCGGCGCGCAGGCGCACCTCGAGCGCTTCTACGGCGAGGTCGGCTTCGTACGTGCGAGCGAGCCATACGACGAGGACGGGATCCCGCACATCGAGATGCTCCGATCGGTGTAGTTCCACCTTCGAGAAGCCTCGAGAGCATCCCTTACATCGATCTCTCGCGCGCCCGGCGTATTCTCGATGTGTGCGGTCGTTGGTCGTCACGCTGGTCTCCGCGCTGGTCTCGGCGCTGGTCGGATGCTCGTCGCCGACGCAGCTCGATCGCGTGCCCGATCGCGTGTCCGATCGCGTGCCCGATCGCGTGCCCGATCGCGTGGGCGAGCCGATCGACGTACCGATCGCGTTGCCACGGATCGTCGCGCATCGCGGCGCCTCGTTCGACGCCCCCGAAAACACGCTCGCCGCGTTTCGCCGGGCGTGGGAGCTCGGCGTGGAATGCGTCGAGCTCGACGTGCACCTGACGAAGGACGACGAGGTCGTCGTCATGCACGACGCGAACACGCTGCGCACGACAGGACACGATCGCGCGATCCGCGATCAGACGCTCGCCGAGCTGCGGCAGCTCGACGCCGGCGCGTGGAAGGGCTCCGCGTTTCGTGGCGAGCGCATCCCCACGATCGCCGAGGCGATCGCGACAATCCCAAGCGGCCGCACCCTGTTCGTCGAGCTGAAGTCGGGCGTCGAAACGGTGCCTGCGATCGCGCGCGCGATCCGCGCCGCGAATCCCGAGCCTCGCGCGCACATCGCGCTGCAGGGCTTCGGCGCGGAGGGGCTCGCCGCGCTCGGCAAGGCGCTGCCGGGCACGACGACGTTCTGGGACGTCGAGCCACCGATGGATGGCGACCGCCCATTGCCGTATCCGCTGACCGTCGTCGACCAAGCGAAGCGCCACGGCTTCACTGGGCTCGCGCTGCTCTACGTGTCGGTAACCGAGGAGCTGCTCGCCGAGGCGCGTGGCGTCGGCCTCGAGATCGACGTGTGGACGATCAACGATCGCGATGCGCTCGTGGCCGCGCGCGCGCGTGACGACCTGCGTTGGATCGAGACGGACCGCCCCGACCTCGCGAAGTGACGGGGCCGACCCTCACGCGACGAGCGCCTGCGAACCGCGACGTCACGTGCGGGTGCGTCGAAACGCGCTGGCCGCGAGTAACCATACTGCCTGGATCCAGAGGCCGCCCGCCTCGCGACCGACCTCCACCGCGCCGCCCTTCTCACTCATCTTCCTCACCAGGTCGGCCGGCTCGATCACGCCCCACACCTGCAATGTCAACGCGAGTGCCCATACGAACGAGCCCGCTCCGAGGAGCAGGCCCGCCATCCATGCCGCGCGCTTCGCGGGAAGGGCGGCCGACACGACCGCCGCGACGCCATAGATCGCCATCCAACGCACCGGGTCCGGGTCGTTCACCTGGAGCGCCACGCACACCGCGAACAACACCGCCATTGCCCAGCTCGTGTATCGGAACCAGCCCGGGAGCGGCTTCATGCCGCGACGTTACCGCGCGCTCCGCACGTTGCGCGTCCCCGAGACGCATGGTTGGATGCCCTTCTATGCGCATGATCCTCGTCGGTCCTCCCGGTGCAGGGAAGGGAACGCAGGCCGCTCGGTTAGTCGAGACATACAACATCACTCACATCTCCAGCGGCGACATGCTTCGTGCGGCCGTCAAGGAAGGCACGAAGCTCGGCATCGAAGCCGATGGCTTCATGAAAGCCGGCAAGCTCGTCCCCGACGAGGTCGTCATCGGCATGATCCTCGAGCGCATCGCCAAGCCCGACTGTGCGAAGGGCTTCATGCTCGACGGGTTCCCGCGCACGCGCCCGCAGGCCGAGGCGCTCGATGGCGCGATGAAGAACGCGGGCGTCGAGCTCGACGCCGTCGTGTTGATCGAGGTCCCCGATGCATTGCTCGAGGAGCGTGCCGTCGGTCGCCGCACGGATCCCGAGACCGGCACCATCTATCACCTCACGTACAACCCGCCGCCGGCGGAGATCACCGGTCGCCTCGTGCATCGCAAGGACGACACGGTCGAGGCGGTCACGACGCGCGTGCAGAAGTATCACTCCGAGACGGCGCCGATCATTCCGTTCTACATCGAGAAGGGAATCCTCAAGCGCGTCGACGGCGTCGGCAATCCCGACACGATCACCGAACGCATCAAAGCCGTGCTGAACAGCTAATGGCGGGCTTTGACCACCAGACCATCGACGCGAAGTGGCAGCGGTACTGGGACACGAACCAGACGTTCCTGACACCGACCGATCGGACGCGTCCGAAGTACTACGTCCTCGACATGTTCCCGTATCCATCGGGTGACGGCCTGCACGTCGGCCACCCGAAGGGCTACACGGCAACCGATGTCGTCGCGCGCGCGAAGCGCATGATGGGCTTCAACGTGTTGCGCGCGATGGGCTGGGACTCGTTCGGCTTGCCCGCCGAGCGACGCGCCGAGCGCACGGGCGAGCACCCGAGCGTGATCACGGCACGCAACATCGCCACGTTCAAGTCGCAGCTGCAGAAGCTCGGGCTGTCGTACGACTGGACGCGCGAGCTCGCGACCAGCGAACCCAAGTACTACAAGTGGACGCAGTGGATCTTCGAGGTCCTATATGAGCGCGGCCTCGCGCATCGCGCCGAGGTGCCGGTCAACTTCTGTCCAGCGCTTGGCACCGTCCTCGCGAACGAGGAGGTCAAGGACGGCAAGTACATCGAGACCGGCGACGACGTCGAGCGCCGCTTGATGAAGCAGTGGATGCTCAAGATCACCGAATACGCCGATCGGCTGTTGGACGATCTCACCGGGCTCGATTGGCCGGCGGGCACGCTCAAGGCGCAGGTCGATTGGATCGGTAAGTCGATCGGCGCGAACGTCGTGTTCAAGATCGTGGGCCGCGACGACGCGATCACGGTGTTCACCACCCGTCCGGACACGTTGTTCGGCGGCACGTGGGTCGTCCTCGCGCCCGAGCACGCGCTCGTCGACCAGATCACCACTCCCGGGCAGCGCGACGCGGTCGCGAAGTATCGCGAGGACGTCGGCAAGCGCAGCGAGCGCGATCGCACGACCGAGGCCGCCGACGCGCCGAAGACGGGCGTGCCCACCGGCGCGTTCGCGGTGAACCCGGTCAACGGCAAGCACATCCCGATCTGGATCGCGGACTACGTGCTCGCCTCCTACGGCACCGGCGCGGTGTTCGCGTGCCCCGCGGGCGACGAGCGCGATCACGCGTTCGCGACGAAGTTCGGCCTGCCGATCATCGAGGTCGTCACAGGCCCCGACGGCACCGACGTCCAGAAGGCGGCGTTCACCGGCGATGGCCCGCACGTGAACAGCGAATTCCTCGACGGGCTCGGCAACGACGCTGCGAAGACCAAGGTCATCGCCTGGCTCGCGGAGCGCAAGCTCGGCGCGCAGTCGATCCGCTACAAGCTGCGCGACTGGCTGTTCTCGCGCCAGCGTTACTGGGGCGAGCCGTTTCCGACGTACACGACACCCGACGACCAAGTGCACCTCGTGCCGAAGGACGAGCTGCCGGTCGCGCTTCCGCAGATCGACGAGTACAAGCCGAGGGGGGATGGCGCCCCACCACTCGCGCGCGCGAAAGACTGGCTGCCGTACAAGGACGGAACGCGCGAGACGAACACGATGCCGCAGTGGGCGGGCTCGTGCTGGTACTACCTGCGCTATCTGTCGCCGAACCGCGACGACGTCGCGTGGGATGCCGACGAGGAGAAGTACTGGATGCCGGTCGACCTCTACGTCGGCGGCAACGAGCACGCGGTGCTGCACCTCTTGTATGCGCGGTTCTGGCACAAGGTGCTGTACGACGCGGGCTTCGTCTCGACGAAGGAACCGTTCCAGCGGCTATTCCACCAAGGAATGATCCACAAGCCGTCGTTCAAAGATGCAAATCGCAAGTACTACAACTTCGACGAGGTCGAACACCGAGGTGGAACCGGAAAGGCCGTGGATCCCGCGACGGCGAATCTCGGCGATCTGCTCGCGGCTGGTCCTTGGTTCGTGAAAGGCACCGAGCTCGAGCTCGAGCTCAAGCTCGATAAGATGTCCAAGAGCCGCTACAACGTCGTCAACCCCGACGATATGGGTGCGGAGTACGGCGCGGATGCGCTGCGTCTCTACGAGCTGTTCATGGGCCCGCTCGAGGATGGCGTCGAGTGGGAGACCGCAGGAGTCTCGGGAACGCGCCGCTTCCTCGATCGCGCGTGGCGCTTGCTCGTCGTCCCGGCCGATCCGTCGAAGCCCGAGAGCGTCGAGACGCTGACCGACAAGGTGAGCGAGGACGCCGGCGAAGACAACAAGGACCTCGAGCGCGCGCTGCATCAGGCGATCAAGAAGGTCACCGCGGCGGTCGCGGATCTGAGATTCAACACCGCGATCGCGGACATGATGGTCTTCGTCAACGAAGCGACGAAGGCGCCCAAGGTCCCGCGCGCGTGGTTCGAGAGCTTCGTGAAGATCCTCGCGCCGTTCGCGCCCCACGTCGCCGAAGAGATGTGGCAGCGCCTCGGTCACACGAAGACGATCGCGTTCGAGCCGTGGCCCGCATACGACGAGGCCAAGCTCGCGAAGGACGTGATGGTCATCGCGGTGCAGGTGATGGGCAAGCTGCGCTCGTCGATCGAGGTACCGACCTCGGCGTCCGAGGCGGACATCCTGACGGCGGCGAAGGCCGACGAGAAGGTCATCCAGTTCCTAGAGGGCAAGCCGATCAAGCGCGAGATCTACGTCAAGGGACGCCTCGTCAACCTGGTCGTCTGATCTCGTCGCGATCAGCGCTCGTGCGCCGAGCTCGCGGAAGTGGTCTTGGTGACCATTCACCACGAGGTAGCGCCGGGCACGCTCGCCGCCGATCGAATGGGGGCAGACGATCGACGACGAGCGGCGGCGGTATTCGATGTACGCGCGGTCCGCGATCTCGGATGCGCGTGAGCGAGAGTGTTTCGTAGCGTTCGACGATCGAGGTCGTCGAGATCGACGCGATCAGTTCGCCGGCGCGAGCTCGCGCTTGGGCTCGCGTGCGGTCTTGACCGCAGTGGCGAGGGCGCGCTCGGTGCCGGAGAGGCCGTCCTTCGCCGCGTCGTCGAGCTTCGCGACAACCTTCTTGGCGAAGCGGAACGCACCGGTCGCGACCTTCTCGGCGAGCTCGATGCCGCCGTCCACCGCCGCGCGCAGCTCGGTACGTGCGTCCTGGAGGATCGCGATCGCGGTCGACTGGCTCTTGTCGGCGACATCGAGCGCGAGGTGAACGACGGTGCTCGTCGTCTGGAGCGCGGTCTCGGTCTTGGAGTCGGTGGGCTTCGTCTCGGTCTTGGTGGCCATGGCTGTTCTCCTTGAACAGCAGCCTAAGACGCGACGCGTCAAAAGCCACCGAAGTCGCGCTGACATCTTCTAACGCGACGCGTTAACAGCAGCGATTACAAGGCTATAGATCAGCGGTCCACTCCCATCCGAGCTCGCCATCGAGAGCCGCTGCGAGCAGCTGGTTGTTCGCTGCATAGACCTCGACCATGCCCTCGCCCGTGATCGCGTACCGGGTCACGCCAGCGGCGTTGAACGTGTAGAGCGTGTAGTCACCGCGCTGGCGGAGGTCATAGAAGCGCGACCACAACGCGTCCGGTTGCGCGCTCGCTCGGTTCGTGATCTTGCGACGTCCGGTGTTCGCCTCCCACGCGGCTTCGACCTTGGCTCGATCCGCTGGCGTGAACTCGGGCGCGCTCTTCATGCGCCAGCCGACCTCGCCGGTGCGATAGAAGAACGAGATCGTGGTGCCGTCGAGCTTGTACTTCTCGCGCCACGAGCCACCGTTGTCGGGCTTCAAGCGGATGTACTTGTTGTTGTACCGATCCTTCGTGAGCGTGTACTTGCCGAAGTAGGAGCTGTAGCCCTCCTCGAAGTTGCCGTTGTTGTCGACCGGACCGATGTCGTAAACGTAGAACGTGCCGTCGCGACGGAGATCGAGCGACACCATGCGTGGCCAGCCCTCCTCGAACGAGTTCGGATCGATCAAGGTGTAGAGGCCGAGCGGTTTCGCAGCGCCATCGAGCTTCGCGTCCAAGTCCTCGACATCGTCCGTGCGTTCGTCGCGAGTCGAGGTGTCCTCGGTCGCGCAGCCAACGAGTGCGAACATCGGGACGATCGCGAGCAGCAAGCTAGGGGCTTTCATGCCAGGCGACGAAGGCAAGCAGCGGGCCACGCGCGCGACGGGCCAACTCGCCGAATGCTCATGGTGCGGTGCGTGGCGAGTCGCCTTGCCGGCGAGAGGCCGTGTAGCCGCAACCTCGTGTGTGCACCGTGCGATCGCAGACCGGTCCTTGTCGGCCGTCGAGCGCGAGGTGGACTACCGTCGGAGAATCGAGTCGAGGTAGCTCGCTTCGTCAGGGCACCAGCGCTCTGCCTCCCCATCGAGTCGGGAGCGCTCCACGAAGCTTCGCGCCGCTCCATTGTCCATGACGCAGCCGTTGTCGCCCTCGTTGTGGAATCCCGGACCGTTCGGCAAACCGATCGAGTGCCCGATCAGATGCGTTGCCTCGGACGCGGCGAACGTTGCCAGGACGCTGATCGCGATCGTCGGGTCATCTGCAAATGTCGGCGGCGTTCCACCGAGTGCCGGAGCAAACGGCGCGAACACATCGTGGAAGCGATCCGCCGTCGGATCATTTCGCGTCGAATCGTCCCCGAACGCGCCGAACATCGATCCGATGAACACGCCGCCTTGTCCGGGGTAGCCCTCGTCGGCTGACGTTTGGTCGAAGCCGCCGAGGTGCTCGTCACGGATCAGATTTCCTGTGTCCTTGGGACGCGAGTCATTGTGGTAATTGGTCAAGAACGACCCGCTCGGATCAATTCCGTAGAAGTCGATGGTCAACACCTGATCGGGCGTCGCACCTTGAAGCTCGATCTCGTCGATCGCGACCGCAACGTCGTACGCCGCAAACGCACGTTGAATGTTGGCGCGGATCATCCCGCGCAGGCGCGCCTCTTCGCGATCGAGACCGAACTGGTCGCGGAGCGCATCGAAGTAGGCGGCCTGTGGCCGGAGGTGAACGACTTGGGTTGTCGTGCTGATCGGCGCCATCCCCGGGTCGGGCAAGACCTGGTGGTCGATGCGTTCGACCACGTCGGATTCGGCGGCACAGCCTGCAACACTAGCGAACAGATAGACGGCGAACGTGCGCTTCATGTGTTTCCTCGATTTGGCGGGTTGCGAGACCGCGCCAACGCAACTCACGTACCGATCAGCACCGGCGTACCGAGCATTCGTGCGGCGGGACCAAGTCGCGGTGACTGCCCGAGTTCGTCGTGACGAGCACGATCCTCGCTACGACGTGCAGTACGACAAACTCCCAGCCTGCCCACTGGATGCGGCGTACAGCTGACCCCAGCTCGTGATCGGTTGGCGCACACACACGCGAGTGTGCACGTGTGCGATCCAGCAACGACCTCGAAGTGACGAAGCTGTCGGAGCGACGTACGCTGTCGGCATGGATCGTTCGTTCATCCCGATCAACATCGCCGTGCTGACGGTCTCGGACACGCGCACGATCGCCACCGATACCTCCGGGAAGCTGATCGTCGACCGGCTGACCGAGGTCGGCCACCACATCGTCGCGCACGAGATCGTGATCGACAGCGAGCTGAAGATCCGCGCGAAGCTCGCGCAGTGGATCGCCGATGACGGCGTCGACGTGATCATCGCGACAGGCGGCACCGGCGTCACGCCGCGCGACGTGACCCCCGAAGCGATGGCACCGCTCGTGACCAAGCCCATCCCCGGGTTCGGGGAGCTGTTCCGGCATGTCTCGTTCGAGGAGATCGGCGCCTCGACGATCCAGAGCCGCGCGGACGCGGCGCTGTGCGGTTCGACCTACGTGTTCCTGCTCCCTGGTTCGACCGGTGGTGTACGTACCGGCCTCGAGAAGATCCTGATCCCGCAGCTCGATCACCGCACGAAACCCTGCAACTTCACGATGCTGCTGCCGCGGATCAAGAACGAGCCAACCGGGCGAGCGTGATTCGCTTTACGATGTAAGACACGCCCACACCGCGTGCGCTTTACACTGTAAAAAATATTGCGACCGGGCTGCGACCCGTCGAGGCGCCCCTCCTCGAACGGGTATGCAGCCAAACTTAGACCCAGCTTGGACCCGACTTCGGGACCAACTCGTAGCCGCCGGTGGAACCGCCAAAGGCGCAGTCGTCCTGCTTCCACGCGCGAATCGCGCCGTGGTGATCGCGCCCGCGACGATCGCCGCTCACCCGTGCGTCGCGGTGATCGCACCGATCGGTCGCGCCCACGAGTGCGACATGACACGCGCACTTCTGCTCGCGAACCAACTCGAGATCGGCTCCATGATCGTCGCGCAGAAAATGCTGGCGCTGCGGCAGACGATGCCCATCGTCGACGTGACGCTTGAAGGTGTTCTCCAACTCGCGACCGTCCTAGCAACGACCGCACAGCGCTTCTCCCTCGCAGTGGCCGAGCCTTCGCGAACACGCTCGATCGCTGTTTCCTCTGCGTTCGCACACGTAGCGGAGTGATCGATGGGTGATCAACAAACTGGACGGAAGAAGCCGCAGGACTTCTGGGGAATCCCAGGCAGCGGTCTCATCGTGCAATCGCTCGGCACGGCTGCCGACGTGGGTGATCAGGCATGGAGCGGAGTCTCCAAGCTGCTCCCCGCGGCGCCCGGTCCGGAGATCTTGACGGGACCGTCGAGGTTCCCCAACCTTGACTTCCTGCCCGGGGAGACGCCGATGATGCCACCCGCAGGTGGGAATGCGGCGCTAGACGCGCTCGAGCGACAGACCGCGATGCTCAACGCAGCCGACGCCGCGAAGAATGGCGGTTGGCTGTCGAAGGCAATGCACTGGGGAGGTCCGGCTCTGAGCTTGGCCGCCGGCGCGGTCGGAATGGGCCAAGGCGCCTACGGACTGGCGACGGACCAGGGGCGTGGCATCGACAACGTCGGTAGTATCATCTCCGGTGTTGCCGACACTACAGCGGGTGCCACAGGGATGGCATGGGCGGCGGGTGCTACGACGGGCTACGCGGGTACGGCAGCTTCGTTGGCGCGGTTCGCCGGTCCAATTGCTGCTGGCATTGGCTTCGGCGTCTACGGGGAGCGCGAGTCGGCCGGCATCATGCAGAACCCGTTGTGGGGCGACACGATCAATAACGCTTTCAAGTCCGACGACGGCAAGAACCTCAGCATGTACGAAGCCGCATGGGGTGCGGGTGGCGATATGATCGACGCGTCACAGGATTACATGAAGGACACGTGGCTCGGCGAAGACGTCGGCAACGTCGTCGGTACCGTCGGTGGTGGCATCGGGGCAGGCGCGACGCTCGTGGGCGCAACGGCGGCGAACGTCGCCCTCGGCGCGGGTGCTGCAGCGTACGACCTCGGTGAAGGTGCGTACAACCTCGGGAAAGGCGCTGTTGGTGCAATCGGCAACGCCGGTTCGGGGATCGCCGATTGGTGGAACAGCGATTGGTAGTGATCCCATTACACCGCCCCAGTCAGTTAGGGACGCGTTAACCGTTAGCACTGCACGCGATCTCGACGGTCACCTCTCTCGTCACGAGGTTCACCGAACCCGGCAGTCGCGCTCGAAACACGACTTGCCGGGTTCCTCGACACCCGTATCCGCGGACGGCAATCAGCTGTAGCGCGTGTAAGAGAGCAACCGCAAAGGACTGGGCGAAGCAGATCGTGGCCATCGCGCGGCCGGAGTTTCCGCGGAAACACAACGTCGCTAGCGGCGAGGGAGACGGCGATCGCGAGGAGGCGCATGGGAGGTCGTTGCAACTAGCCGCGCCTGCGACGCCGGAGGAGCAGCCCGAGAAAGGCGACCCATGCGACGTCGTGGGAGCGCGAGCTCGTCGAGCAACAGCCGCCCGGGTCGGTGGGCGTGCCTGGATTGTTCGAGCCGTTCGAGCCGGATCCGTTCGAGCCATTCGACGGCTCACACGCAGTCTCGACGCTGACGGAGGTCGCTACCAGCTTTGCCTGCCCTGGCAGGTATGCGCGGAACGCAGCCTCGTGGGTTCCCTCAGCGAGGCCGCGGCCTTCGTCGTTATCGACGCACACACGGTAGAGCTGATCGCGCGCTCGCCCTCGCCAGCTCGCACCGAGCGGTCGCGAGACGTTGATCGCGGTATGCGGCGCCCACAGCTGACTGTCGGCGAGCGTCTCGTAGACGAGCAGGTCCTGCCACGGCTCCGCGTCCGCACTGTGGGTCAGCGTGACTATCGCGCTCGCGGCGTCGAGATCGATCGAACACGACCCACGCGCCGTTGCGATCGAGATGTCGTCGCGCACGTACGCGCCGTCGCGCTGGGTCGTGCCGAGCGAGGTGGGGAGCGGCGCCGCCGGTCCCGCTGTGAACGTAGAACGCAGAGGTTCCTGGTAGAGACACTCACCAGTGTCCTCGAGGACGTACTGCGTGCCGGCCACGAGAGGGGTCGAAGGCGTGAGCACGTACGCGTCGCTGTTCGGCTCCCTCACCGACGTGAGCGGGATTTGCGCGCCGCCCACAGCGGTCAATCGGATCTCGCCCGGTGTACCGCCCGAGGCGGGGCGCCAGTACAGCGCGGGTGCGTTCGCCGGAATCGTTGCGCCATCGGCGGGAAGCAGACCGCCGGCCCAGCACGGAGGCGGCGAGCACGCGTCGGAAGGCTCGATCGCGACGAACGTGAGAACCGACGATGCGACGAGCGAGGCAACAATCGACGTGCGCATGCTGCGAGTATGCCTTGCAACGCGCGTCGTGCGAGGGACTCGACGCGGGGCGGTGTGCAACGGCACACGAACGAATGCCTAGAGAGGCTTGCTGGAGGCACTGCCTCTGCAACGCGCGCTCGACACGAGCAGGGCGTGACGAGCTGCGCAGGCGCGTACGTTACGAGGCGCGCTCGACACGCGCAGGCACGTGTTTGTGCCACGGCGTGCCGACGAAGGGATCGCGATCTTCGGACGCAGTCAGCTCGTTGGTCGGAACGCCTGTCACGCGCTCGCCGGTCGCCGATGGGTACGAGAGACCGAGCCCGTTGGGCAGCGAGACGTGACCGCGCTGCATCGAGTCGGAGACCTCGACGGGCACGAGTACCGCGTCGCGCTTGGTGACGAGCTTGACGGTCTCGCCCGTCGCGACGCCGAGCGCGGCCGCATCGTCGGGGTTGATGCGCAGCGCGCCGCCCGCGTCCTTCTTGCGCCACTCGGGGTCGCGCATGATCGTGTTCGCGGTGAACGAGCGGCGCTCGCCGGCGGTGAGCACGAACGGGAACGCCGCGTCGCGATCGGGCTGCGCGGGCAGACGCGCGAGCTCCTCGAGCAGGTCGGGTAGCACGAGGTGCAGCTCGCGCAGCGTCTGCTTGGAGCGCGGCAGCACGTCGGCCCAGTCGCCCACGGCGAAGATCACGCCGGACTCCGACGCGCAGATCTTCTCGAATAGCGCGCACGCGACATCGATCGGACTGCCCGCGAAGCCTGCGCGTGCGAGGGCAGGGCCGTGCGCGAGCGCGGCGCGCGCAGCGGCCCCGAAGACGACGGCGCCTTCGCGCAGATCCTCGGGGAGGTTCATCGTGCGATAGAGCAGCACCGGTGCGAGGTGCGAGAGCTTCGGATCGGGCAACACGCGCGCGAGAAACGTCTGCGCGTAGGCGTGCAGGCCCTTGGCGGCGGCTTCGCGTAGCGGCGCGTAGTCCGCCTCGCCGATGGCGCCGAGCGCTTCGCACAGCCGCGAGTGGATCTCGGCCTCGGAGAGCCCGCCCGCAGGGGCGAGCAGACGGCGGCGCAGGTGGAAGTAGTTCTCCGGGAAATCGAAGTTGAAGAACGTGGCTTCGGCCTTCTCGAATTGCGTCGACGCGGGGAGGATGTAGTGCGCGAGCCGCGCGGTCTCGCTCATCGCGACATCGATCACGACGAGCGTGTCGAGCGATGCGAGCGCCTCGCGCATGCGCTTGGAGTCGGCGAGCGAGTGCGCCGGGTTCGCGGCCTCGACGAGCATCGCGCGGTAGCGCTTCGGGTGATCCGTGAGGATCTCGTCGGCGATCTGGTTGCACGGCACGAGCCCGCCGACGAGCCGGGCGCCGACGACCGGGCTGTTCCGCTTTGCCTCGCCGTCGAAGATGTTGACCATCGGCACGGGGATGAAGTGCGTGCCCTTGCGACCGAAGCTGCCGGTCAGGAGGATCAGCACGCGGTGCAGATAGCTCACGAGCGTGGAGTTCACGTTCATCTGCACGCCGAGGTCCTCGAAGCTCGCGAAGCGCTCGGCGTTGCCGATCGTGCGGGCGGCCTTGCGGACGAGCTCCGGATCGCAGCCGGTGCGCACGATCGCCGCGTCGACGTCGAATGCCGCCATCGCCGCCTTGATCGTGTCGAGCTCACCCTTCGCGACGTGCGCGTCGAGGAACGCGTGATCGATCTTGTCGTCGGCAAGCAAGAGCCGGATCAGCGCGACGAGCAGCCACGCGTCCGTGCCGGGCCGTACTGCGAGGTGAATGTCCGCGAGCTCCGCCGTCTCGGTGCGCCGCGGATCGACGACGATCAGCGTGCGCGCCGGATCCGCGCTGATCTCCTTGAGCGTCACGCGCGCGCGGGGGATCGAGTGCGAGTGCCACGGGTTCTTGCCGAGGAACAGGCCGACGTCGCAGTGCTCGAAGTCCGCGCGCGTCGCGCTACTCATCATGCGACCCGCGACCCAGAACTCGCCGGTCTTCTCCTGTGCGAGCGCGCTCGAGCGATAGCGCGATCCGATCACGCGCCGCGTGGCCGCCGAATACGCACCGGGGAGGTGGTTCCCCTGTCCGCCACCACCGTAATAGAAGATGGTGTCGCCGCCGTGTGCATCTCGCACCGCGGCGAAGCGCGCGGCGACCTCGCGGATCGCGGTGTCCCAGTCGATCTCCTCGAACGTGCCGTCCGCGCGCCGGCGCAGCGGCTTGGTCACGCGATCCGTCGTGTGCTGGTAGTGATCGAGGCGGTGCGGCTTCTCGCACGCGTAGCCACGCGACGACGGATGCGCCTTGTCGCCGCGCACCTTCACGAGGTGTCGATCACCCTCGCCACCGAGCTGGACCTCGAGTCCGCAGTTGCACTCGCACAGGATGCACGCTGTCCGCTTCCACTCGGTCATGCGCCGAGGATACGCCTCCGGGGAGGCACGCATCGTTGCGCATCCCGAAACGACCTATTTCGAGGATGGCAACGTTGCGCTGGCGGATTCGTAGCCGACGCGCTGGCTACTTCGCGAGCAATGCGGTGAGCGTCTCGCCGATCTCGACGGACCCGCGCACCGTGCGGTTGCCGGCCTGGGACGCGACGCGCCCGCTCGCGATGCCTTCGTACATCTCGCGATAGAGCAGGGCGACCGCCTTCGACAGACCGAACGACGTGAACGTTGGCACGACGGCATCGAGCGGCGCATCGACTGCGGGGATCGATCTGCCCGTGATCGTCGAGAGCGCTGCGGCGACGTCGTCGGCCGTGTAGTCGCGCGGGCCCGCGAGCTCGATCACCGTCAGTACACCGCGCGTGCCGCCCTCGACGAGGGCGCTCGCGATCGTGCGACCGATGTCCTTTGTCGCCACCTGCGGATAGCGGACGTCCTTCGCGACGAACGTCGGCAGGATGCCCTGCGCGAGCGCACCGAGCGCGGCGCCCCAGTTCTCCTGGAAGTACGACGCGCGCACCGCGGTCACCGCCGCGCCCGTGGCCGCGAGTTGGGCCTCCGCGTAGTGCAGCGTCTGGATCGGCCCGGTGCCGTCGGGGTGCTGCGCGCCCACGCTCGACAGCAACACCACGTGTGGCAGCTTCGCCGCCTTCACCGCCGCGGCGATCGTTCGCGTGAGGCGCGCGTTGTCCTCGATGGGCTGCTCGCTGGTGGTGACCGGGGGAAGGAGCACGAATGCGCCGGCCGCGCCGTCGAACGCACGAGCGAGCCCCGCCTCGTCGCTAAGGTCCGCGATCGCGACCTCGGCTCCCTTGGCCTTCCAAGCGGTGCCCTTCGCCGCGTCGCGCACGATGACGCGCACCGGCTTTCCTTGCGAGAGCAGCGTCTCCGCCGCGACCGAACCTACGTGACCCGTGACTCCTGCGATTGCGTACATGGCGAGCTCCTTGTTGCTCACGAACATGTGCCTTCCAGCGCCATTAGGGAAATCGATGGTATGGATACATGACATGCACGGTGTTCATGACCTAGGGAGCATCGACCTGAACCTCGTCGTCGCTCTCGACGCGCTCCTCACCGACCGCCACGTCACCCGTGCGGCCACACGCCTCGGCCTCACCCAGTCCGCGGCGTCCCACGCGCTCGGGCGCCTTCGCGACCTGCTCGGGGATCCGCTGCTGGTTCGCGGCCCGCGCGGTGCGATGGTGCCGACGCCGCTCGCCGAACGCATGCAGCCGCAGCTGCGCCGTATTCTCGACGACCTCTCGTCCGCGCTTCGCGGGCCCGAGTTCGATCCCGCCACGGCCCACCACACGTTCCACATCGGCGCGAGCGACTACGTCGAGCTCGTTCTCCTACCTGGGCTCACGGCGCGGATCCGCGAGCTCGCCCCCAACGTCGATGTCTGGATCCACGCGTACACCGGCCACGGCGACGCCGAGCTCGCGTCGGGCGCGCTCGATCTCGTCCTCGGCCCATCCTCGACGACCGCGCGCATCGCTCCCACCGTGCGTGCTGCAGGCACCTTCGAGCGCGTGCTGTTCGACGAGAGCTTCACGTGCATCGTGCGCGCGAAGCACCCGGTCGGGAAGTCGAAGCTCACCCTCGCACGCTACTGCGAGACCCCACAGTTGCTCGTCGCACCCCGCGGGACACCGGGCAGCCTCGTCGACGACGCGCTCGCCAAGGTCGGCAAGTCGCGCCGCATCGGCCTCGTCGTCCCGCACTTCCTCGTCGTGCCCTACGTCGTCGCATCGACCGACCTCCTCGCCACCCTCGCGAGTCGTGTCGCGCATCTGTTTGCATCGACGCTCGACCTGGTGACCATGCAGCCGCCCCTCGCGATCCCCAAGTTCCGGATGGCCGCCTCGTGGCACGAGCGCAGCCACCACGACGCCCCTCACAAGTGGCTGCGGGAACAGCTCTTCGAGGTCGCTGCCGAGGTGCGATAAGTCCCACCCGACCCATCGTGCGACAAACCCGGCGCCGCGTCTCTTATCCAACATGAAGCTAGATTGGGACGACCTTCGTGACGAGCTCGACCGTTCGGACCTCGACGTGGACATCTCGCCGATCTCGGTCGCGGGCCATCCGGCGGTTGTCGTCGTCGCGCCGATCGCACCGATGAAGATGGCCGACTCGCTGCGCGCGCTGTTGCTCGCGAAGGATCTGGATCTCGGGTCGATCACGGTGACCGACGATCACATCGCGCTGCGCCACGTGCTCCTCACGTGCGGCTGTACGAAGGAGCTGGTGCTCGAGACCGCGAAGGTGCTCGTCCACAACGCGAACCTGCTCGCGCCCGCGATCCTCTCGCGCCCGTCGCGCCCGCTCGTCGCGATGAGCGCGCCACGGATGATCTAGCTCGCGTTCGTCGCTACGCGGCGACTGTGGCTTAGCTGCCGCAAATTGCGGCATGTGTTCTGCGCCGAGCATCCGCTACGCTGGCCCGCGTGCGATACGGCGTATTCGCGTTCTGGTTGATGGCGTGTGGTGGCGGACCCAACCCGTCGATCGACGCACGTACAGGTGATGGATCGACGGATGACGCTCTCGACGACAGCGGAGCCGTGGACGCAGACGTCGATGCAATTGTCGACGCGTTGCCGATGGGCACTCTCTCTCCCGATCCACCGCTGCCTATAGGTTCACCGTGCGCAGGCGTCCTCGGCTTCCCGAATCCACCATCGTCGCCGGGGCGCGCGAACTGGATGCGAACGGCGGACATTGATGGCGACGGCAGGGTCGACGTCGTCAAGGCGTACGCCGGAACCGATTTCTCGATCGCGCGCGGGCTCGGGAATGGAGCGTTCGTTGGCCCCCGCTCACTCACGGGGCCAGGAACGTTGCAGGACTTCGCGCTGTCGGATGTGAGCGGCGATGGGCGAATCGACATCATTGCCGGTGCAGCGAACGCGAACGACTACGCAGTGTATGTGGCCCTAAACGATGGCACCGGGCAGTTCGGAGCGTTCGCGCAGGTGGCGTCCGCTGCCTCGAGCAATCGCCTCATAGTGAGCGACATAGACGGCAACGGGCGAAACGACATCATCGCGATGGGAGCTTCGTCTCATGTGGTCAGCGTAATTCGCCAGACGAGTAGCGGATTCGAACCGCCTGTCCACTACACCGTCGGTTCGACGATCGCACGGGATCTTGCCGTCGGTGATCTGTCTGGTGATGGTCGTCCCGAGCTTGTCGTGACGCACGACAATTCTATCAATGTGCTTCTCAACACGGGAACCGGCACATTCGGCACGTTGGTCGCCTATCAGACTCCGAGTGGTGCTCCTCACGGTGTTGCGATCGCAGATATGAACGAAGACGGCACGAACGACGTAATCGCAGTGACAGGCAACTCATCGCTGGATGTCCAACTCGCCGTCTTGTTGGGGACCGGAACCGGCACACTCGAGACCGCAGCAGCGTTCCCACTCTTCACCAGCTACCCGCCGACAAGACTCTCCGCTGGAGATCTCGACGGGAATGGTCACATCGATATCGCGATCGCACACGAGCATTTGCAGGAACTGATCTACGTTCTTGGCACCGGAACTGGTCAGGTGGGCCCCGTGAATCGCCTGCCGTTCGCAACACCACGACAACTCGAGCTCGCAGATGTGAACAATGATTCGCGCATCGATCTGGTCGTGACCAACAACGTGACGACCGCGTTTCTGAACACGGGTGGCCAGCGACCGTTCTTGTCGCGAAATCGCGTTTCGCTTGGGGTGACGACAGGATTCTGGCCCGCGCACAGCGCGAGACTCCTGGACATCGATGGAAACGAGACACTGGATATTGTCGATTTGATCAGCGACGGTGCTTCGTACTCGATCGGAAAGGCGGTCGGTGTCGGTGATGGGACATTTGTCATGGCGCCGCCGCAGATCGTCTCTACATCGGGCCACACAGCGCTGAGCGACACCGACAACAGCTCGGTACTCGACTTCGTGATCGTCGGGCGCACGTTGTCGAGCCCAGCGATCGAAACATTTCTTGTCTCAGCGACCGGCGACCTCACATCAGCCGGGGTCAGTTTGATGGATGCGAACGACGTCGTGTCGAGGACGCTCGCAGACGTCGACGGCACCGGTATTCGCGATGTGGTCCGTGCGTCGCGTGGCCCCTTCCCGTTCTACACAAGTGACGTGAAGTTCTACCCCGGGAACGGAGCGGGACAATTCGGCGCCGGAGTGCCTATCTGGACAGGAGCTGGCCTACAAGACGCTGCTGTCGGCGATCTCGATGGCAATGGGTTCCCTGATCTCGTCGTGCACTACTACGACACTGGCCCCAAGCAGGACGTCCTGTTGGCGACCGGTCTCGGAGTCTTTGGACCTCCGATGACGATCCAGGGCACTGGCGTCGAGTTTCCGTCTGACTCGTCAGCATTGCGTGATGTGAACAACGACGGAAGGCTCGACCTCATCGGAGCCAACGGTTCGAACCTACTTGTTGCGCTCGGTCGTGGAGACGGGACCTTCGATCCGGCGCTCCGTTCGCCCGCCGGAGGACGATTCGCCTATGGTCAGTTCATCGACGTGAACGGGGACGGCAAAGTCGATCTTGCGGCGCCTGGATCCGGGAGCGTTGCGATGTCTCTGGGAAATGGGGATGGGACGTTTTCTCTGCCGTTTGTCTACGAATCAGGAGGTGCCGACACCTCGCTGTCCGTCGGCGATGTCGACGATGATGGTCGACTCGATATTCTTGTGACGAACGAGCGCGACAATGTGAGTGTTCTGCGAGGACGCTGCCTCTAGCTGCGCAGGCCGTGCTTGCGCAGCAGCGTGAGCAGGTAGGGGCGATCCATGCGCGCGAGGCGCGCGGCCTCCGACGCGTTGCCGTCGGTGCGCGCGATCAGCTCGGCGAGGTAGTCGGCCTCGAACTTCGCGAGCGCCGCGGCGCGTGCATCGCGGTAGCTCGCGAGCTCGGCGCTCGGCGTGCGCGGCGGTGAAGTGACCTGCGCCGGTGCGCCCGTGCCGAGATCGAGCTCGCCCATCACGATCGCGGCCTCGACGACGTTGCGGAGCTCGCGCACGTTGCCGCTCCACGGGTGCGCCTTGAGTGCCGGCATCACGGACGCGAGCGGGCCGAGCTCGGCGACGCCGGTGAGACGCTGCACGAAGTGGAGCACGAGCGGCTCGATGTCCTCGGGGCGCTCGCGAAGGGGCGGCACGGTGATCTTCGCCACCGCGAGCCGGTAGTAGAGGTCGGCGCGGAAGCGACCGGCGTTGACCTCGGCGCGCACATCGCGATGTGTGGCGGCGAGGACGCGCACGTCGGCGGCGATTGTCTGCGAGCCCCCCACGCGAGTGAACGCGCGGCGCTCGAGGACACCGAGGAGCGCGGGTTGTACTTCGAGCGGTAGCTCGCCGATCTCGTCGAGGAAGACAGTGCCACCGGCCGCGCGCTCGAACGCACCGACGCGGCGTTGATCGGCGCCCGTGAACGCGCCCTTCTCGTGACCGAACAGGATGGACGCGATCAGCGTCGCGGGGAGCGAGCCACAATCAACGACGACGAGCTCGTGCGAGCGGCGTGGCGAGGCCTCGTGCAGCGCGCGCGCGACGACCTCCTTGCCGGCGCCGGTCTCGCCGTGGATGAGGACGGAGGAGTCGACGCGCGCGAGCTTGTGCACGAGTCGCGCGACCTCGCGGATGCCATCGCTCTCGCCGACGAGCTCGGGAGAACGCGGTGCGTCGGCCTCGGGCTTGGCGACTGTGGAGCCGGCGTCTTCGATCGCGAGCGTGGTGTCGCCGATCTTGAGGCGCGTGCCCGGGGGCACGATCGCGCGTTCGATGCGTGCGCCGCCGAGCCACGTGCCGTTGCGGCTCCCGAGATCGAGCACTTGGATTCCGGTCGCGGTGCGGCGAAGCTCGAGGTGATAGCGACTGACCGCGGCGTCGGTGAGTACGAGGTTGTTGTCCTCGCTCGTGCCGATCG
>JBJXGN010000005.1:0-121942 GCA_046160585.1 Kofleriaceae bacterium | reverse complement strand
CTTCGTCGCGTCGCCCTTCGTCGCCTCGCTCTTCGTCGCGTCGCCCTTCGTCGCCTCGCTCTTCGGATCGACGACGGCCTCGCGCTTGTCATCGCCCCGAGGTCGCTCGTCTCGTCGGTCTTCGCGTCGCTCGTCGCGGCGCTCGCGCTTGTCGGCGACGCGATCGGGCGCCGCGTCGTCGTCACCCATCACGAACAACATCACACCCGCCGTTGCGGCGATCGCGATCGCGCCGATCGCGATCAGCGGCCACAGCTTGCGCGGCGCGGGCGCCGAAGGAGTGACCGTGTCGCGCTCCGTCGACGGCCCCTGCGTGTGCGCGAGCTCGACCGCGGAGGGTCGCGTCCGTGGCTCCCCGGTGCCGCGCTTGGTCGCGGTTGGCTCGCCCGCGCCGAGCTGCGTAGCGTGAAATGACACGGAGTCGATCGTCGCCGCATCGCCGCTGATCGATGGGCCGGCCTTCACGGAGCGCGCTGGCGGCGACGCGAAGTTTCCAGAGTCCATCGTGTTCGCGAGCGCGTCGTGGCTCGCGATGTTCTGCGAGCCGACCGCGAAGCCACTGGCGTCCGGTGCCGACAGCGCGATGCGGACCTGGGTGAGGGGCGAACCGGTGAGCGCCTCGACAAACGCGCCGACGTTCGGGAACCGATCAGCGGACTTCTTCGCCATCGCCTTCTGCACCGTCGCCACGATGTTCGCGGGCACGGTCTCCGGAAGCCGCGCGGGCTCCTCGTACACGACCTTGAACACGACCTCGGGGATCGACGCGCCGTCGAACGCGGGCTGCCCGGTCAGCATCTCGTGCACGATCGCACCGAGCGCGAACACGTCGGTGCGCTCGTCGACGTCCGCATGCCGACCGGTCGCTTGCTCGGGCGCCATGTACTGCGGCGTGCCGAGCAACGCCGTCTCCTGCGTCTTCACCGTCTGCGAGCCGCGGATCTTGGAGATGCCGAAATCGAGCACCTTCGCGACCTCGACCACACGATTCGCGACCTCGGTCGGCACCAGGAAGATGTTGTGCGGCTTCAGATCGCGATGAACGATGCCCTCGCGATGCGCGGCTGCGAGCGCCGATCCGATCTGGCGGATGATCGCGAGCGTGTGGTCGATCGGGAGCGGACCGTGGCGCAGGCGACTCGCGAGCGTCTCGCCCTGAAGCAACTCCAAGACGAGGTACGGCGTGCCGTCGGCCGTGACGTTGAAGTCGTGGACCGCGACGATGTTCGGGTGGCCGAGACGCGACGCGATCTCCGCTTCGCGACGGAAGCGCGCGAACACCTCGCCGTCCCCGAGCTCCGCATGCAACAGCTTGATCGCGACCTGCTTCCCCGGCAACCGCGCGTGGCTGGCGAGGAACACGGCGCCCATCCCGCCGCGACCGATGAGCGCCTCGATCTTGTAGGTGTCGGCGATCACCGACCCCACATCGACGACGGCTCTGGGCCCTCGGGGCCCGGGGTTGTCCCCCGGGTGTGAATTCGCCATCCGCACGAGCGTATAATGAGACACCGATGCGTGCACCTGCTTGGTTCGTCGTGGCGTCGCTGATCTGGAGCGTCGGTCTCGCAGATGCGGACAAGAAGGTTCCCCGGGAGCCCTCGCCGCTACCTGTCGATCTGAACCCGAACAAGGAGCCCGTCCTCGTCCTCAAGGATGCGAACGGCGGCACCTATGTCATCGTCGGCGAGCCGAGCTCGACGGCCAAGAAGGCGTTCTACGGCACCGGCAAGCAGCTGTACGAGCAAATCTCGGTCGGCGGTTCGCGTAACGGCGACGCGTGGGAGATCAGTACGTGGTCGCCTCGCATTCCCGAGATTCGCCCGGGCGGCATCTCGCGCCGGCGTGACGGGACGTACGTTCGCTCGTGCGATGGGCTCGACGATGCGGTGCTCAGCGAGGTTGTGGGCGACAAGGCGCAGGCGGTGATCGAGAAGTCGCAATTCCTCTCGCCGGGGCTCGTTCGACGCCCGCACCTGCTCGCGCGCGACGACATGGGCATCTACTACTACGTCGACAAGCTCGCGGAGCGACACGGCGGCAAGGCGTTCCGCGTGTTCGTCGGCAAGCGCGGCGCGATGAGGCAGATGCCGCTCGTCGATATCGCGATGGACAGCGCGGGGTCGGTGTTCTCGACCAAGACGGGCGACCTGCGGCTCGTCGACACGCACGAAAGGGCGACCGGCACGAAGAAGACGTCGATGTGGGTCAAGGGCTCGAAGAAGACCGAGCTGTTCATCCTCGATCTCGACGTGAACTCCGTCGTCATCTTCAAGGAGCTCGGGATCTACAAGTTGGTCGGCGGCATCTGCGACAACGTGTAGGGACGCGCGTACGCTGCCGGCATGCAGCTGAATGGCTTGGTAGCTCTCGTCACGGGTGGTGCATCGGGGCTCGGCGCCGCGACGGTCCGCGCTCTCGTCGGCAAAGGCGCGAAGGCGTTGATCGTCGACCGCGATGAAGCGAAAGGGCAAGCGCTCGCCGCCGAGCTCGGCGCTGCTGCGGCGTTCGCCAAGGCGGACGTCACCGACGCGGCGCAGGTCGAGGCCGCGGTCGAAGCCGCGCAGAAGCTGGGCGCGCTTCGCGTCGCGGTGTCGTGCGCGGGTGTCGGGTGGGCGGCGCGCACGCTCGACAAGACCGGCAAGCCGCACGACCTCGAGCTGTTCAAGACCGTCATCGGCATCAACCTGGTCGGCACGTTCAACGTGCTGCGCCTCGCCGCATCGGCGATCAGCAAGGCCGAGCCGCTCGCGAACAACGAGCGCGGCGTCATCGTGAACACCGCGTCGGTCGCCGCGTTCGACGGGCAGATCGGACAGATCGCGTATGCCGCGTCGAAGGCAGGCGTCGCCGGCATGACGCTGCCCGCCGCTCGCGATCTCGCACCTGCAGGCATCCGCGTGGTGACGATCGCGCCGGGCATCTTCGACACGCCGATGCTCGGCCAGCTCTCCGACGAAGTGCGGGCCGCGCTCACCAAGGACGTCGTGTTTCCGAAGCGCCTCGGCGATCCGGCGGAGTACGGCGCGATGGTCGCCGCGATCGTCGAGTCCGGCTACCTCAACGGCGAGACGATCCGGCTCGACGGCGCGCTCCGTATGCCGCCGAAGTGACTCCCATCCTCTGCCGAAAACGAATCGCCCCATCACGCAGTAGCGAGTCGCGTAACCAAGCGTGACCGAGGGAGATCGAGGCGGCTCCGCGAGTAGCGCACGCACGTTCCGAGCGGCCAAGCGTGGACGCGCTGCGCTACAGGTCAGAATTTGGCCACCGAGGGCGGGAATCTCGACTCGGTTGTCGGGTCGTCGATTTCTCCGCGACAAATCGCCGATCTCTCCTCCTTGTCGTCATGCCCGGCTTCATGAGGCGCAATGCGTGTTTCGAGTCCTGGCCGACGTCTACTTCGGGGCTCGAGAGCGACGAGCCCATTCTCGCGGATCCATTCCCCGAATTCTCGTCGAGCTCGGATGGAACGCGACGAATCGATCCGACCGAGGCTCATCGGCTGTATCGCGGGATGTACGACGACAGCTGCGCGCCGCCGTCCACGCTCGAGAAGTCCGATTCGTTCGATGCAAACGTCACGGGATCGACGCAGCCCCCCGTCGCGGAAAGTCTGCTCGGCGGAATTCTCGGCGGCTTCGACACCGGCATGAACTGGTTCGGCGGTCTGCTCTCTGGAAACGTGCGGCACGACGAGACAAGCAACAGCGGACGCATCGGCATGGGTGTGTTCGGCGGCACGACAGCGAGCGCCGACGGCAAGAGAAGCGTCGCGGGCGGCGCGATGGCTCCGCTCGCAAACACCCATCGCAACAAGATGGGAACGACCTCCGTATCGACGAACGTCTACACGGGCGGCGGCATGTCGAGTGCGCCCGGCGGGAACGGCGTCGACGCGAGTGTGACGCCGATCGGATTCGCGAACACGAACTTCGTCTCGTCGAATGATTCAGGCGCCACATCGCTTCACGCTGACAACGCGTACGTCAAGCGCGTCAGCGGTGGCGCGAACTGGGGCTACACGCCGAACACCACGCCGAACGCGACACCCGTCGCTGGCGGCAACTATTCGGCCAGCGTGACCGGCGGAATGCAATCGGGCGTCGAAGGCGCGCGCGTCGGCTGGAGCAATGGCGAACGATCTATTGGCCTCAGCGCGCAGAACATGAAGTACGGCACCTCCGGTGGACTCTCGGGCAACATCAACACCGCGGAGGGAACGGGCGGCATCAGCGGCCGCCTCGAGACGGGATTCCGCGGGACCGACATCGGATTCTCGGAGAACATTGGAACGGGCGAGACCACGAACGCGAACATCGGCGGTCTCAAGATCGGCAACTCGTTGAACGGTGACCTCGCTCTCGACACCAACACCGGAACACTCACCGGCCAAGGTGGTGGCCGCGTCGGCGGCGTCGTCGTGACGAACTCGACCGCGAACTTTCGCCAGAAGAACGAGTACGGCACCGTCAATGCGGGTGGATCGCTTGGTGAGTTCTCCAATGACCTCAAGATCGAGGACGCCTCGCTCCTGATGACGAAGGATCGTGCGCGCGGCAACCTCTCGCTCGACGGCGATGGCGTGCGCTTTCAGAACGCTCAGGTCGGCGCGGGGCTCACGAACAACCAAGGCCAGACCGTCGCATCAGCGGATGCGCGGGTGGGTATGCTCGGCGGTGGAAACTCCATCAAGAACGCATCCTTCGACCTCCAGGGGATGGGGCGCGACCAATCACTCGATGTCGGGTTTCAGGAGCTCGCGTACGGCGGATGGTCGGGGAACAACCTCGCCGCGAATACTCGTGTCGGCGATGCATCGGTTGGCGCCACGGTCGGCGAGTTCAACCAGGGACTCACGGTGAAGAGTGCCGCAGGTCGTCTCGATCGCCACGGCGCACGCACCAGCGTTGGGGAGATCGACTACGGCAGCAACATCGTCAAGAACGCCGGCCTCGACTTCGACATGGGCAATGGCCACACCGGAAGCGCGCGGCTGGGCGAAGGTGTACTCAATAGCTTCGACGCCACGAACGTACGCGCGGGTGTGAACCTCGATCGCGGCTTGGTGGACAGCGGGCTCTATGCGAATGCGGAGAGCGCGCGCTACGACACAGCGCTCCTCAAGAACGTTCGTGCGGACGAGCGGCTCCGTCTTTCGGGTATGGACAGCGACATCTACCGATCCAACGCCAGCATGGGTGAGGGTTCGATGAACACGTTCGCGGCGAACAACATCCAGAGCTCGCTCACGTTGCGTGGGCTCGACGCCTCGCTCGAGAACGGACGCGTTCGCTCGTTCGCCGGCGAGAATCTGAACGTCGGAGCCGCGGTGCTCGGCGATCGGGCGAGTGCTCGCGTCTCCGCGACGTCAGCGTCGGTCGGAGGTGGCGATGCCGGCGCGATGATGGGGAACCTAGATGCGGCCGGCGCGCGGTTTGAAGGCGTGGATGTCGGAGCGCACGCACTGCGCACGAAGGGTCTCTCCAGCCAAGGCAACGTCGCTGCGCTCGAGACCAACTTCAATACCGGATCCCTCTCGGCGGCGGATCTCACTATCGGTCGCACGAGGGCGAACGTCACTTCGGGTCTCCGCGGAAGCGCGAGTATTCAGAACGCGAACCTCGATGTCGCCAACGTCCAAGATGCGCGCATGCGAGTGGGGTGGAATCAGGACACGCTCGTCGACGCCCGCGGAAGCGGTCGCGTGAACGCCGGGCTCGAGGAGGCGAGCGGCGAGTACGACGCATATCGCGGCACGACGAGCGGACGGTTCCGAAACGCCAGCGTGGGTGGTTCGCTCGAGAACGTCCAGCTCGAGGCCTTCGGTAAGAAGGCAGCCTTGCCACAAGCGTCCGCGCGCCTCAACGCGACGGGCGACACGGACCTCGACATGCGCCGTCGCGCGGGTCGCGCGCACGTCGATCTTGCAGGCAGCAACGCCAACATCGCGGGCACGCAGTACGAGATCGGCGATTGGGCGCAGGCCGACGCTGCGTTCGACTATCCAGCGGGCCGTTCGAATGTACAGCTCGGCGGCCAGAACGGCATCGGGTACTCGTACAACAACGGAAATCTCGACGTGAACATCGGTGGCACGTCCGCGGAGGAGTGGGCGAAGGGTGCTGCGAGCACGGTTGGTAGCGGCGTCAGCGATGCGAGATCGTGGGTCGGCGACACCGCATCGGTGGGTGTCGAGAGCGTGCTCGGCCTCTTGCTCGGTTTGTAGTCCGTGCCCCGATGTCGACCCAGAAGGACGCGTGCGGTCGAACGCTTGGCATCGTCGTTGGAAGAGTGACTGCGGTCGATCGCGAGGCCACCGTCTCCCGGCCGTCACGTGATCACTTCGGGATCAGCTCGGCCGGAATCGCGAGCGGCAGCGATGGGACCTTCCCGGTCCCGGAGGGCGAATTTGCGATGTCGTCGTAGAGCCAGCTGTATGTGAAGAACGTGCCGAGCACGCGCTTGGAGTAGTTGCGCGCCTGATCATCGACGATTCCCTCGATGAACTCGTCGGCGTCCCACGTGCCGCGCACCTTCAGCATGCGTTTCACAGCGCCGGGGCCCGCGTTGTAGCCCGGTGGCACGAGGAGCGTGAAGCGCTTGAAACGCGTGAACAGGTGCCCGAGGAAGTTGCCGCCGACGGTGACGTTCATCTCCGGGTCGAACATGTTCTCTCGCGTCGGCGCGATGTTCGTGCCCTTCGAGAAGTCCTTCGCCGTCGGCGGGATCATCTGCGTCAGCCCCCACGCGTTCGCGTACGACTCGGTGCGCGGGTTGAACGCGCTCTCCTCGCGGACGATGCCGATCTGCATCGCGAGCGGCGTCTTGTATTGCGTCGAGTACTTCTCGAGCAGCGCGTGATACGCCTTCGGGTAGGCGATTAGCCAGCGCGCGCGGTTCGCGCCGACGGGCCACTGCTTGCGGTAGTCCAGGATGTGCCAGCGCGTCGGCCAGTGGCTGGTCGCGAAGCGTCCGGCACGATCGTAGAGGAACGCCATCGCCCACAGCTTCTCGATCTGATCGGCGTCGTCCACGCGCTTCTTGTCGCCGGGGGCCGTCAGCTTCAGCTTGCGCAGCTCCGCCTCCGCGGAGTCGCCGAGCCCGAGCTTCAAGAGCTCCATCGCGCGCTGGAAGCCAGGTGTGCCCCACTCGACACGCTCCTTGAACGTGAACGCGGGCGCCTTCGGATCGTATCCGGCGGGATCCGCGCTGATGTCGGCGAGGACCTTCTCGTAGCGCTTCACGTTGTTCTCGCGCAGCCGATTAAGGCCCTGCAGCGCGTAATACGCGGCGGGGTACTGCTTCACGCCCGCTTCCCACGTGTCGAGCGCGAGCTTCTTTTGGCCCTTCGCGAGGTACGCGCGACCGAGCCAGTACTGTGGCTGGCCCTCGCCGTAGTAGCTGTCGTCGTGGGGAACGAGCTCGATCTGCTTCTTCCACCACTTGATCGCGTCGTCGATCTTCTTGCCGCGCCACGCACGCCACCCGAGTCGCCACATCGCCTCGGCAACGTTGTCGCCCTTCGGGAACTTCGCGGGCAGCGACGACAGCGTCTCGATGACCTTCTTGTCGTCGTTGAGCGACGCCCACTCCTCGGCCTCGCGGAGGAGCGCGTCGTCGGAGTAGCTGTGCGACGTGTCGATCGTCTGCGCGTCTTGGTACTTCTTCGCGGCGAGATCGTGCTGCCCGATGAACGCGTACGAGCGACCCGCCTGGTAGACGCACTTGATGTGGAGGTCGACGTTCTTCGCCTCCTTACAGGCGTCGGCGGCGGTGTCGAACATCGGCGCGGCGCCCTTGCGATCGCGTGCCTTGAACCGGCTCTGCGCTGCGTGATACGCGGCGACGCACTTGTCGGACGGCGTGATCTGCGCGTCGGCGAGTGCGGCGACGAACTCCGCTTCGCCCTCCGGGTTGCGCATCGCATCGAACAGCTCCTTGCCGCGTGCGATCCGATCGGGCGCGGTCCACAGGTTGTTCGGCGCGAGCACAGCGAGGCGCTCGTTCGCCTTCGTCGCCCACGACGACAGCGGGTCGTCGATCGAGGTGCGCCGGTATAGCTCGACGGTCTTCGCGGCATCCCCGTTGGTCCGCTCGAGCGCGTCCGCGAGGCGGAACCGAGCCTCCGAGCGACGCGGCCCCTCGGGACGGCGTTGCAGGTAGTCCGCGTAGTGCGCCGCGACCTTGCTGTAGTCACCGAGCCCGCGCAGCGTGTCGCCGGTCAACATCTCTGCATCGGGGCCGACGATCGAGTCCGCGGGAATCTTCGTCGTGAGCGCGAGCGATTCGTTGCTCTTCTTGTCGAAGTACAACGCGCGCGCCGCGTGATAGCCGATGAAGTCGGCGAGCAGCGGCAGGTCCTTCTGCGCGGCGACGAGGCGCGACGCGGCAGCTGCCCAGTTCTTCGAGTACTCCTCGCACAGCCCGATCATCAGATCGAGCCGCGCGGCATCGGCGCCCGTCGCATTCGCCCGCGCCTTCACGAACGCGGCCCGTGCATCGCCCCAGGCTTCCTTCGCGAACGCAGCCGCACCGACCGCGGCGTCGCCCGTCGTGAAGTACGGCGTCGCCATGTCCTCGGACAGCGGTGCGGGCGGGTTCGTCGGCGCGGGCGCGACCGCGGCATCAGGTGTGGCGGCCACCGAAATGGGCGTCACGGGGTGCATGGTGGGTTGCTTGTGTCCGTCGTCTCCCGAGCACGCGACGAGGACGACGAGGAGCCAGAGCCGACGCATGCCTGACCCTAGCAACGTCGATCACCGAGGACAAATTCCGCGCCTCGATCGCATGTCGATCGCGCTTTTGCCTACACGGCTATCAGATCAGCCGCACGGCCGAACGCCACACGTCTGGAGGAGCGGTTCGACGTTGCTGATGATCAGCGAGAGTTCCTCGTCGGCGATCTGCGCGCTGTAGTCGATCGCGATCGACGCTGGATAGCCGAGGCTCGCGTCGTACTCGACGTAGATCATGTGAGCATTCTCGTCGATCGCGGTCTGGATCTCCTCGAACGCGCTCTCGATGGTGAACAGCGAGTCGCGGAGGTTCTGCGGCACGGGCATCTCGTTGTCGACGTAGATCGCGCTCGTGATCGCGCCGTTCTCGACGGTGATGAACATCTCGCGCGTCGCCTCGGTCGTGCATTCGCACGAGCGGCGCGAGTGAAACGTGTACGAGCCGCTCGACGAGCTCTGCTCGAACTTGGTGCGCGCGGCTTCGAGCTCTGTCTCGGCGGGTGTCGAGGATCCGGATCCGCTACAGGCAGTGAGTGCGAGGGCGAAAGCGAGGGGGAGGCGCATTGCGTCCGGTTGCTGCAGCGAGGATGCCAGGCCGGGAACCCAAGGACATCGCCGAGTTCGGGGCGCGGGGCACCAGAAAACTGAGGCCGTGGGATCGCTGTAGCCCGAGTCTTCATCGTCAGCGCGTCAGCGCGCGGACTTGGGCTGCACCGTGGGGCGCGCGACGCGGTTGCGGCCGTGGCCCTTGGCTTTGTACAGCGCCTTGTCCGCGGCCTCGATCAACGCCTCGATCGTGTCGGCCTTCGTCGTCGGATACCCGGCGGCGCCGATCGACGCGGTCACCCGTAGCTCGAGGTGTTGGTGATGCGTCACCGTCTGCTGGATCAGGTCGCGCAGGCGATCGGCGAGCAGGAACGCGGGCTCGAGCGGGATCGCACGCAGGATGATCGCGATCTCTTCGCCGCCGAAGCGCGCGACGACGTCTTCGTTGCGCACCGCGCGCTGGAGCACCTGCGCGAGGTTGATGAGGATCGCGTCGCCGGCGAGGTGACCGTGCGTGTCGTTGACCGCTTTGAAGTGATCGAGGTCGACGAGGAGGAGCGAGAGTGTGGTCTCGTGACGCTTCGCGAACTTCAGCTCGCTGTCGAGGCGATCGAGGAAGTAGCGCTTGTTGAACAGCTTGGTCAGCGGATCACGCAGCGCCGAGGACATGAGGTTCTCGTGGAAGGCTTCGTCGAGATCATCGTTGAACGAGAAGCGAACAACGGTGGTGCGGCCGATCTGGATCTTGTCGCCGTCGACGAGCTTGTGCGCCCCGTCGATCTTGGTGCCGTTCACGTACGTGCCGTTGCGGCTCTCGAGATCCTCGACGTAGGGACCGTCGGCCTCGACGCGGATGCGGGCGTGATGGCGCGAGATGCCGTCGTCGCTGATGCGGACCTCCGCGTTCGACGCGCGGCCGAGGATGGTGTTGTCTTTCTCCAACTTGAACAGGTGACCCGAGCTGGTACCGGTGAGGATCGTGAGGCACGCGCGCTTGCGTGCTTCGTGACGTGCGCGCAGCTCACTGACGTCGATCGAAGTCGACGTCGTGTCCTGGTCCCAGTCATCCTCCACGCCGCATCCTAACTCACGCCTGTTCTGCGAACCACGCGGCGATCGCCTCTAGGCGTGCGCCACGCGGACCGAAACCGTGTGCGATCGAACGCGCCTCTGCGCCGAGCTCGCGCATGCGCGCCGCGGCTTCGTCGGCGAGGTGAGCGAACTCGCGATCGTCGCGATCGTCGGCGTGCTGGAACGCGATGCCGAGCGCCATGCCGTAGCGCCCGAGGAGCGCGACGGTGTTCTGCGTCGCGCCGGCGGCGATCGCGCCGAGCTCGGCCGCGGCGGCGAATAGCGCGCCCGTCTTGGCCGCATGCAAGCGCTCCACTCGCGCGAGCGTCGGGGTGGCGTCGATCGACCTCGACACTCCCTCCAGGAGTGATGCGCGCTCGACATTCGTCGAGCTTGCCAGCGAGCTCATGTTCTCCGTCAGATCGATCGCCTGACCGCCGAGCAGCTCGCGCGCTCCGGCGCGACGCGCGAGTGCCGAGACGGCGGCGCCCGCGTCGGGACCGAGCTCCGCCAGCGCGCCGAACGCGGCGGTGAGTAGACCGTCACCGGCGAGGATTGCGATCGCCTCGCCGAACGTGACGTGCACCGTGGGGCGACCACGGCGCTCGTCGTCATCGTCCATCGCGGGGAGATCGTCGTGCACGAGCGTGTACGCGTGCAGCATCTCGATGGCGATGGCGGCGGGCATCGCGCGCGCGCGCGTTCCACCGCACGCCTCGGCGGCGGCGATCAGCACCGCGGGGCGCAAGCGCTTGCCGGGGCCGGTGGCTGCGTAGTGCATCGCCTCGCACAGGCTGCCCGGATCCTCCGGAGGAGGCGCGAGCCGGCGCGCGAGGTTCTCGTCGATCGACGTGCGAACGTCATCGAGGAATGCCTGGAGCTCGGCGGGCGCAGTCTTCGTCGCGAGCGTCGTCATGGTTCTCCTACCCGGTCGAGCGATCGCTGCCGTCGTTGGCGGTCGCGACGAACGGCACGACCTCGATCGATCCGCTCGCACTGACCAGGATCTCCACGCGCTTCTCCGCGGTCGCGAGCAGCTGTTGTCCCTTGCGCGCGAGCTGCACGCCTTCTTCGTAGACCTGCAGACTCTGCTCGAGTGAGAGCTCGCCGGACTCGAGCCGCGCGACCACCTCGCGCAAGCGCGCCATGATCTGATCGAAGCCCGGCTCCGGAGCGTCCGCCATGGGAGCAGGCACCATAACGAACACGAACTGAAAAGTCACCCTAGCCAGATCGCTTGACGAAGCGGGCACTTCGAGGAAAGCTGAATCGTATGGGACCGACCGAGCGTCAGGACTTCCGCCCCGACGATACGGGCGAGCTGAAGGAGCGCTGGCGGGCGTACATCCAGGACAAACGGCTCAACGTCACGGCGCAGCGCGAGGCGATCGTCGAGCAGTTCCTACGCACGCGGGACCACGTGTCGATCGACGAGCTGTTGTCCAAGGTGCGAAAGCGCCAGCCCAAGGTCGGCTACGCAACCGTCTATCGCACGCTCAAGTTGCTCGTGGACTCGGGCCTCGCGGTCGAGCGCCAGTTCGGTGATGGCCAGGCGCGTTTCGAGGTCGTCGGCGATCATCACGATCACCTGATCTGCATCAAGTGCGGCCTCATCCTCGAGTTCGAGGACGACGAGATCGAACGTCTCCAGGACAAGATCGCCGAACGGCTCGGCAGCTTCACCGTGCTGCGCCATCGCCACGAGCTGTATGGCGTGTGTCCCAAGGCCGCCGGCAACGCGTCGGGTACGTGCCCGAACGAGTTGCGCAAGAAGACAGGCCATTAGCCGATCTGCTCGCGACATCCGCGAGACACCCCGTGCCTGTCTGGGACAGACGTTTTTGCTTGGTGGTGTCGGGGGCCAAAGGCATAGTCCGCGGCCGTGCGTAGTTCCTGTCTCGCTGTCGCGATCCTCGTCGTAGCCGTCGCGTGTCGTACCGACGGCGGCGGCAACGACACCGATGGAGGGACGGGCCCCGACGGGCAGCCCGGCGTGGGCTGCGCGATGACGTCGCCGCGCTCCATACCGCCCGAGACATTCGTCGGGCCCGGTGGATTCCAGCAGCGCATGACCGCGCTGATCGACGGGGCGCAGGACCGCCTCGATATCGCGATGTATCTGTGGACCGTCCGTCCACTCGCGGATCGCGTGGTCGCGGCCAAAAATCGCGGCGTCGACGTGCGCGTGCTCCTCGATCCGGATCACGAGGGCAACGACAACGTGAGGCCGATCTTCACGGCCGGTGGCGTGAACCTGCGTGACGCGCCCTCGCTGTACACGTATTCACACGCGAAGTACCTCCTCATCGACGGCGCGCAGGTCGTCATCATGTCGGGCAACTTCAACGCCGACGCGATGAGCAGGGAGCGCAACTACGGCATGGTCGATCGCGATCCGGACGACATCGCCGACGTACAGGCGATCTTCGACCAAGACTGGGCGATGGCCGGCGCCGAGCCGTCGCGTCCGGCGGACCTCGGGTGCACCCGGCTCGTCGTCTCGCCGACAAACGCGCACGCGCGTATCCTCGAGCACATCGAGAGCGCCGACGAGACGCTCGAGGTGCAGATCATGTACCTGTCGGAGACGATGGTCCGGGATGCGATCGTCGCCGCCAAGCAGCGCGGCGTCGCGGTTCGCGTGATCATGGGCGACGACACCGACGACGCGATCCCGGTCCTCAAAGGCGCGGGCATCCCGGTGAAGACGTCGACGAACAGCTACTACCTCCACGCGAAGCTGATCGTCGCGGACGGAGTTCCCTTCGTCGGCTCCGAGAACATGTCGTTCACGTCGCTGACCCGGAACCGCGAGGTCGGAGCGCTGGTCTTCGAACCCACGCCGGCCGCGGTGGTCACGAACCAGTTCGAGAGCGACTGGAGCGTCGGCCCCTCGCTGTAACGGGTACTATCGCTAGGCTCCGATGTCTGGCGTCAAGATGATCGTATCCGCGATGACCGATGTCGGTCGTGCGCGGGAGACCAACGAAGACGCGTTCTCGATCATGGATCTCGCGAGCGGCAAGAGGATCGACGCCGCCCACGACGACCACACCCTCGATGTCCAGGATCGCGGCGTGCTACTCGCGCTCTCCGACGGCATGGGCGGCGCCGAGGCCGGTGAGGTCGCGAGTGCGCTCGTCCTCGAGTCCCTGCAGAAGGCGCTCGAGCGTGACGCGAAGGGCGCGATCCACGAGCAGCTCGAAGCCGCCGTGCAACGCGCGAACCGCAACGTGTTCTTCGAGGCGAAGCTCGAGAACCGCCAGGGCATGGGCGCCACGCTCGTCGCGTTGTTCATCCGCGGCGACGAGGCGTACATCGCCGAGGTGGGCGACTCGCGAGGCTATCTGCTGCGCAAAGGCCGGCTCCGTCAGATCACCCGCGATCAGTCGCTCGTGCAGTTGCTCGTCGATCAGGGAGTCATGACTCCCGACGAGGCGCGCGCCTCGCCGTCGAAGAACGTCATCCTCCAGGCGATGGGGCTGGCCAAGGACGTGCGTGTCGCGATCGCACGCTTGCGCCTGCGGGCTGGTGATCGGTTCGTCCTGTGTAGCGACGGCATCACGAACCCGGTGTCCGACCCCGAGCTGCAGAAGATCCTCACGGCTAGCGAGCCGCGCGTAGCGTGCGCGACGATGATCGCGCTCGCCAACGATCGCGGCGGCGACGACAACCAGACCGCGATCGTCGCCGACCTCACAGGCGACGGGCTGCCCGCACCCGACGAGTTCGAGACGGTGACCGAGACGTACGAGGTGCTCAAACGGTACGACGCGACGTACCGGGGAAAGGCCGTCACGCAGAACGTCGCGCAGGCTGCGGCCGACAAGATCCGCGCGAAGACGGCGAGCAAGTCGCCCACGAGCGTCGTGGTCGAGGATCAGGCGCCGAGCGTCGCCGTCCCGTCTGGCCACTCCGTTCCGGAGGCGGTGCCCGAGACCGTGTCGTCCGAGATGAAGGCGGTCGTCGACGAGGGCACGAACGGAACGGAGTCGGCGAACGCGTCTGCGCCGGCGGCGACCTCGAGTGCCAGCGCGTCGGCGTCGGCAGCGACAACACGCAATGCCGCGAGCGCACGCGATGCCGCGACAGCACGCGGTGCCGCCACGGCACGCGATGCCGACGCCATGGAGCCCGAACCGAGCGAGCATGCGAGATCGATCCACTCGACCGAGCCGCGCGTGCCGATGCCGCTGATCATCGCGGCGGCGATCACCGTCGTCGTGGTCCTGCTGCTCATCCTGCGCTGATCGACGTCGACGTGTGCCAGTCCTCGAGACCGAGGGTTTCGGTCGAGAGGCGGGACGGCACGTGGATCAGCCGTGGGCAATAGCGGCAGCCAGTCGCGATCGAGACGAAAGGATCGAGCTCGTGGACGAGCGACGGCAGACCGGCGACGACGCGTTGCTACCCGAAGGGCGCAGATCCAACGGACCGTTGGCCTACTTCTGCTTGATGCGCTCGATCTCGGCGTTCTCCGAGATGGGGAGCATGTGAATCAAGCAGCGGGCAGGCTCGCTCGGCAGGAGCGCGGCGGCCCACAGATATTCGTTCTTCCAGTACACGCGCGTCGACTTGCTCTCGATCGGCGGACCAAAGGCGGAGCGCATCCACGACTCGACCTCGCTCTCCTGGCAGCCGCGGATCTTGAGCTGGATCTCGATCAGCTTCGATTCGGGCGCGGTGCCGTCGAAGTAGAGATCGACGTCGGCGACCGACTTGCCGAGCTTGAACGGCGGCAGCGCAAAGCACCACGTGGCCATGCGACCGTCGTCGAGCTGCGTGGGCTGGCAGTTGCCCTCGCGCGCGTCCACGAGCGTCGTCTTGTTGAACGTGTACTTGCCGATGCCCGAGACGTTGTTCTTCTTCTTGCCGTCGCACGCGGCGAGCGAAGCGACGAGCGCGAATGCGACCGCCACCTTCACGCGAGAACGCTCGAACGTTGCAGAGGCTTCGACGCGCATCGCGTCCAGCGTGCCACGTTTGGCGAGCGTCAGCACGCTCGACGTTACGCCGCGAGACACTGCAACAGCAGCGTCGTCACGTTGTCGGTGCCGCCGTTGCGGTTCGCCGCATCGACGAGCTCGGCGACCGCGCGCTCGAGGCTCTTCGCGTTCGAGGCGATCTGGCCGATCTGATCGTCGACGACCATGCCCGACAGTCCGTCGGAGCAGAGGATGTAGACGTCGCCGCTCTTGATCTGATGGCTGCGGATGTCGACCTGGACGGTCTCGCGCATGCCGAGCGCGCGCGTGATGACGTTCTTGTGGGGGAAGTTCCGCTCTTCCTCCTCGGTCATGTCGGGCTTCGCTTCCTTGTAGTCCTCGAGGAGCGAGTGATCGCGCGTGAGCTGCGAGATGCCGCCTTCGCGGACGCGATACACGCGCGAGTCACCGACGTGACCGACGTAGATCTTGTCGCCCGAGACGAGCGTCGACACGATCGTCGTACCCATGCCCTTGTAGCGAAGGTCGCGGTTCGAGGTCTCGAAGATGCGGAGGTTGGCGAGCTTGATGCCGCAGACGAGCCGGTTCTCGATGTACGAGAGGGAGCGGTCCATCTTGTACGGCCAGGTCGCGTCCTCGTCCTCGCGCGTGCGCTGGTAGAACTCGCCGATCGTTTCAGCGGCCATCTTCGACGCGACTTCGCCGGACGCGTGACCGCCCATGCCGTCGGCGACAAGGAACAGCTGCTCGTCCTCGATGAGCGAGAAGTAATCTTCGTTGTGGGTCCGCTTCATGCCCACATCGGTCTTCGCGGCGTAGCGGATCTTCATAAACCTGTCGCGAAGCCCACACCTTCGCGCGAGAGAAATCATAGGTGGCGCATCGCAGGCGCGTCAACCGCGCGGCCATCTGTTTGCGCTATGGTCTCGCGGCGATGCGCGCCGAGATCTTGACCATCGGGGATGAGCTGTGCCGTGGCGAGATCGTGAACACGAACTCGTCCTACTTCGCCGCCCGCCTCTGGGACCTGAATATCACCACACGGTGGATGACCAGCTGCAACGACGACGAGGCGGACCTGGCCGCGGCCCTGACCCAAGCGGTGGGGCGCGCCGACGTCGTCCTGTGCTCCGGTGGCCTCGGCCCGACCGAGGACGACCTGACCGTCGACGTGCTGTCCCGCCTCCTGGGGGTCGAGCCAGTCATCGAGGAGGCCGCGCGGGCCCACATGATCGAGCGCTTCGGCCGGATGATCACCGGCGGGCAGGTGCAGTCCGACCGGATCGAGGAGCTGACTCGCATCCAGCTACGGCAAGTGCGCATCCCGCACGGGGCGCGGGTTCACGCGAACCGG
Organism: Kofleriaceae bacterium; assembly: GCA_046160585.1. Lineage (GTDB taxonomy): Bacteria > Myxococcota_A > Polyangia > Haliangiales > Haliangiaceae > JABFXX01. Next base: position 105,287 of record JBJXGN010000005.1, on the reverse strand, counting down.
GCCGGCCTGGCGCCCGGCTTCGAGGTGGCTCTGTCGGGCGTCCCGGTGGTCTGCATGCCTGGCATCCCGCGCGAGGTGTTCTCGATCTGGGACGGCGGGCTGTCGGCGCGCCTCGCCGAGCTGCGGGAAGCGCGCGGCGAGGTCGAGCGCATCGCGCGGCGCATCTATCGCTGTTTCGGTCGCGGCGAGTCGCAGGTCTCGCAGGTATGCCGCGGCCTCGTCGATCACGTGCCAGGCGCGTCGATTCACTACCAGGTGAAGTTTCCCGAGACGCTCGTGAAGCTCGTCGTGCGTGACCGCGATCAAGCGGCGGCCGACGCGCGGCTCGATCAGCTCGACGGCGCGGTCCGCGATCGCCTGAAGGGTGTGCTCTACGGGACGGGCGAGACCGACACGCTCGTCGAGAAAGTGACTCGCCGGCTGATCGCGTCGACCACGACGGTGGCGACCGCGGAGTCCTGCACGGGCGGCATGATCGGCGAGCTGCTCACGCGTTTGCCGGGTAGCTCGCGCTCCTTCTATGGAGGCGCCATCGTCTATACGAACGCGGAGAAGGTCCGGCAGCTCGGCGTACGACAGGAAACGCTCGATGCACATGGGGCCGTCTCCGAGGAGACCGTGCGCGAGATGGCGACAGGCGCTCGGACCCGGTTCGGGACCGACCTCGCAGTTTCCGTCTCGGGCATCGCCGGTCCCGACGGTGGGACGCCTGAAAAGCCCGTCGGTACCGTGTGGCTCGCGCTCGACTGCGGCACGCAACCGGGCGCGGACGTGGTCGTGAAGAAGATCGCGTGGCCCGGCGCGCGCGATCAGGTGCGGCTCTTGTCTGCCTGGTGGGGGCTAAAGCTCGTCGACGATTCTCTCGATCGTCGCGGGGTGTCATGAGCTCGACCTTGATCATCGATCAGATCATCCGGGAACCGAAACCGAGTGAACGAGGGCGTACGTGACCGACGACAAGAACGACAAAGCCGCGTCGAGCAACCGGCCCGGCGTCCCGGGACCGACGTCGAACGATGCACCGGCACACGCAGATCGCCCGAATCCCGCTCTGCGTGAAATCGACGTCAAAGGTCTCCCACCCGAGAAGGCGCCGTCGAAGCGACTCTTCGTCGGTGCACGTGTCTCGATCGCGACCGCCAACAATCTGTCGCAGGCCGTGGAAACCATCGCGCGGCGCGCGGGCAGTGACGTGAAGTGGGTCTCGCCCGCGAACTACCACGTGACGCTGAAGTTCCTCGGCTGGACCCGCAGTGAGGCCGTGGACGCCATTCGCGACAAGCTCGCGGAGGCCGCACACGGCACGAAGGGCTTCACGCTGAAGACCTCGCGCCTGGGCGCGTTTCCGTCGCTCGAGAAGGCGAACATCGTGTGGGCCGGCGTCGAGAGCGCCGAGCTCGTGATGCTGGCAGAGAAGGTGGAGACAGCGATGGAGGCGCTGGGCTTTACGAAGGAGAGGAGATCGTTCCACCCACACGTGACGCTCGGAAGGCTGCGCGAAAGTAGACCGCTCAACGAGGCTGTGTTACCCGTATCTGAACAAATGTTCGGTGACACCCGAGTCGATTCGATCACCCTCTTCGAAAGCGAAACCAAATCAAGTGGTTCCGTCTATCGAGAGGTTGCGAGAATTGCCTTCGAATCGGCATCGATCACCCCTGAACAGACCGCTGAACGTCAGACCAGGGCGCTATCTCTTGGCGCACCAACAGCGTCTAGCGATTCACGCGGCAGGGATGAAGACACCGATGACGGGTGGCCGCGGGGACAGGGACAGCCTTTTTAGTTTCGGGATCGCCAACCAGAGGGAGCAGCCACGATGTCCAAGGAAGCGTCGACCACCACTCAGAGCAACTCGAACACCGCCTCGCGTGACAAGGCGATCGATCTCGCGCTGAGCGCGATCGACAAGCAGTTCGGCAAGGGCGCCATCATGCGCCTCGGCAAGGATCCGATCGATCGCGAGGTCCACGTGATCCCCTCGGGATCGCTGGGGCTCGATATCGCGCTCGGCATCGGCGGCCTGCCGCGCGGTCGCATCGTCGAGATCTATGGACCGGAGTCGAGCGGCAAGACGACGCTGACGCTGCACATCGTTGCGGAGGCGCAGAAGCGCGGTGGCGTGTGCGCGTTCATCGACGCGGAACACGCGCTCGACGTGAGTTACGCGAAGAAGCTCGGCGTGAAGACCGAGGAGCTGCTGGTCAGCCAGCCGGACTGCGGCGAGCAGGCGCTCGAGATCGCCGACATGCTCGTGCGGTCGAACGCGATCGACGTCATCATTATTGACTCCGTCGCGGCGCTCACGCCCAAGGCAGAGCTCGAAGGCGAGATGGGCGACGCGCACGTCGGTCTGCAGGCGCGCCTCATGAGCCAGGCGCTGCGCAAGCTCACGGGCGCGATCGCGCGCTCGCGCACGATGGTCGTCTTCATCAACCAGATCCGCATGAAGATCGGCGTCATGTTCGGCTCGCCGGAGACCACGACCGGTGGCAACGCGCTCAAGTTCTACGCGTCGTGCCGCCTCGATATCCGTCGCGTCGGCGCCCTCAAGAAGGACGAGGACGTCATCGGTAACCGCACGCGGGTGAAGGTCGTCAAGAACAAGATGGCGCCTCCGTTCAAGGAGGTCGAGTTCGACATCCTCTACGGACATGGCATCTCGCGCGAAGGTGACCTCGTCGATCTCGCGAGCGAGGCGAACATCGTCGACAAGAGCGGCGCGTGGTTCTCGTTTAACGGCGAGCGGATCGGGCAAGGACGCGAGAACGCGAAGACGTTCCTCGCCGAGCACCCCGAGGTCTACAACGCGATCGAGGCGAAGGTGCTCGCGCACTTCAACGTGCGCCGCATCGGCATCGATGTCGCGCCGGAGCAGCCCGCGGGCGCCGAGATCGCCGACGACAAGAAGGCAGCGCGCCCCGCCACCGCACACGCGCAGCCGAGCGGCCCGACGAGCGCACAGAACGGCAACGGCACCAAGCGTCCGAACGCGTGAGCGCCTCGCTCTACCGAGGTTTGAGCCACCGAACCCGTCAGACGGATCGACACGGAGAAGGGGTGAAGGGGAGCAGAGACCGCTTCGGTCGCTTCGCGACGAATGGATCTGGTCGAACTCGGATCGGTGTCGCCGCGGACACGATGTAGCCGCAGGAATCGACAGAGACGTTTCGGTCGCTTCGCGACGAATGGATCTGGTCGGACGCGGATCTGGTCACCGGGATAAACAGGGAGAAGGGGAGGGAGGTCGCTTCGCGACGAATGGGTCGAAAGATCGCACTTCGTCCGTCGCGTGATCAACGCGGTCGATCGAGACGCGTCTTTCCGAGAAAAGATCGGGAGGAGACTAGCGAAAGGACTGCTTTCGGCGGCTCGATCTTCTCTGAAGAGCTGCTGCGTCTCGAGCGACCAACGACTGTGACGCCTCTGACGGTCGCGGTGGCATCGAAAAGCCTCGCGGACAGAAATCGTCATCGTGGATAAGTGAGTTGCATGTCCCGGGTATTTTGCCCCGACTGTCGCAGTGAACGAAGGTACGTTCACTCGCTACTGTCGCAGGTGAAGCCAGCGATTCTGACCAACTGGAGGGTTGTTTCTTATCGAAGCGCCCTCGGTGAACGCGAAGTCGCTCCAGCACCAACGCGCAGTACCGCAATCTACGTCACCAGTTGGTCGTGATCCCGAGTCGCCTGAGACATACGCGACTTGCGCTACCCAAAAAAATGGGCGATGACTTTCGCGTCGTTGGAGGCCGTGCGACGCCGCCGCGACGTAGTCACTTGTCCTTGGGAGGCTTAACTATGTCCGACCTGATGCGGAAGCATTTGCGCGGGGTCCTTACAACAACCGTCGTCCTCGTCGGTTGCGGAACCCCGGATCAGAACACTGACCTGAGACCTGCGGGACCGCCGGAGGTGCTCGCGGTTCTCGTAGGCACCGACCCGAGCGCTCAGCTCGTGGAGAGCGCAACGTTCTGCGCCCCGAACGACGCGAAGCGTCCGACGAGCGTGGGCCTCCCCGACTTCTCGTTCGTCCGAGTCTGCGACGACGACCCAGCGGTCGAGGCCGCGATGGTGGACAACGCGTACCCCGATGGCTGGTACATCCGCATCATGTTCGACGAGCTGCTCGATCCATCGGTCGAGGAGCTCGTGGAGATCATGGATCCCGACACCGGGATGGGCACGGACACCTTCTTCGGCACACTCGTCAACACGCAGCCGGTAACGCTCCAGTGCGAGTCGATCAGCGGCGGCATGGTCGACGTCCCCTACGACGGCTACTACTCGCCGTCCGGGAACTCGGTGACGTGGCCGCTCGGTCCATCACTCGTGATCAAGCCGGACGAGCCTCGCGCGATCGCGACCTCGAGCATGTGCACCGTGTCAGTCAAGGACCGGGTCCGCGACAAGGGTGGCGATCCGGTGCCCGCCGAGCAGCGCGGCCCGTACCCGTTCAAGGTCGCTCCCCTCCAGATCGTCGCTATCGAGCCGGCGGATGGCTCCGAGGTCACGCCGATCTCGATCTACTTCGACAACTTTCTCGTCCAGTTCAACACCGAGGTCGACGAGACCTCGTTCTGTGATGAAGGCGTGACGATGGACGAGTGCGAGTTCGAGATCGTCGGACTCGGCTCCACGCCGCAGGACTACTACTTCTACAACATCGCCGCTGCGCTCGGCGGCGGCATCCTCACCGATTCCGGCGTGACCGAGTTCGGTCTGGGACCGGTCGATCCGCTCGAGGCAGAGAAGACGGACTACAAGTTCCAGTTCCGTCAGGGCACCTCGCTCGCGGATCGCTGCGGTCGCGCCACGATGTTCGGCGCACCGTCCGCCGGCGACAACACACTGGTCGAGTTCGCGACGAGCGAGTTCGCGCTCCAGACGACCGCACCCGGTACGGGCGACACGGCGTCGTCGCTCCGGAAGCTCTCGGTCCAGTTCACCAACGTCCTCGATCCCACGTCGCTCGATGCCGCGGAGTTCACGCTGACCCCCGCGGTCAACAGCGTTGCGGTGGGAACGTCGCCGGGCAACGACGGTGACTTCCTGTTCACGGGCCACTACCAGCCCGGCACGATGTACACGTTCACGCTCAACGCCGGTGCGACCATCGTGGATGCACGCGGCGCGGTCTACACGCAGACCGCGGCACGCACGGTGAGCTGGACGACGCAGCCGATCGCCGTTACCGGCACGTCGCCCGCGAACAACGGAACCGCGTTGCGCGCGATGGACACGTCGAACACGACGTTTAGCATCTCGTTCAACCAGTCGATGGACCCCACGACGCTCGATCCCGCGACGGAGATCACCGTCACGGGGCCGAGCACGGTGACATTCGCCGCCCCGACGATTAGCGGTTGCGCGCCGACCTCGACGTCGTGCAGCCTCCGCATGACCACGACAGCCCCGATCATGGCGGGCGAGTACACGCTCACCCTCAAGGCAGGCGCTACGGTCACCGACGTCCTCGGCAACGTCTACACGCAAGCGGCGGACCGCATCGTGAACTTCACGGTCGCGACCGCCGATCCGGCAACTCCCCCCATCGTGTGCCTCTAACAGGAGAAAAGACCCATGAGAAAAGCTATTTCGTCCGTCATGGTGGCCGCACTCCTCATTGGAGGCGGTTCGTTGGTCGAGCTCCAAAGCGCGCACGCGCAGGGCAGCGCGACCGTTGGTAGCTTGCGCGGAGTCATCCGCGACAAGGCAACCGGAGAACCTGCCGTCGGTGCGACGGTCGTCGCGACGTCGCCCGCCCTTCAGGGCGAGCAGGTCGCGATCACCGAGACCGATGGCCAGTACTTCATCAACTCGCTGCCGGCTGGCATCTACGTGCTGACCGTCTACTACAGCGACGCGACGTTCTCGCGTTCGAACGTCTTCATCCAGGTCGGCAAGCAAGCCGTCGTCAACGTCACCGTCGACACGGCGGCGTCCTCCGACAAGCCGAAGGGTGAGGTCATCACGATCACGGGCACGGCCCCGATCGTGGATCAGGGCTCGACGAAGACCGGCGTGTCGATCACCGACGACTACACGCGCAACATTCCGACGTCGCGTACGTTCGGCGGTGTCGTCGGCTCCGCCGCCGGCGCGCAGTCAGACAACTACGGCGTCTCGCTGTCGGGTTCGACGTCGGCCGAGAACACGTACATCATCGAAGGTATCAACACGACGGACACCGGATTCGGCGGCCTGTCGTCGAACCTCCCGCACGAGTTCATCGCGGAGACCGAGGTCATCACCGGTGGGTACAAGGCCGAGTTCGGTCGTGCGACGGGCGGTATCGTCAACGTCGTCACGAAGTCGGGTTCGAACGAGTTCCGCGGCTCCGTGTTCGGCTACTTCACGCCCGGTGCGCTGATCGCCGAGGCGCGCAAGCTCGAGCGCGAAGGCGGGGCGATCGATAGCCAGACGGATCTCGACTACCGCTACGATCTCGGCGCCGAGATCGGTGGCCCGATCATCAAGGACAAGCTGTGGTTTCACGTCGGGTTCAACCCGTCGTTCTCGGCCAGCACGACGAAGCGTTTCATCAACTCGCAGGTCGATGAGGATCAGAACGGCGAGCCCGACGTCAACGACGAGACCGGCTTCATCATTCAGGAGCCGATCGACGGCGCGACGCGTGAGATTCCTCGCGACTTCAAGACGTACTACCTGACCGCGAAGATCAACGGCGCCGTCAACCAGAACAACCAGTTCCAGGTCTCGATGTTCGGTAATCCGCGCAACGCGGAAGACGTTGCGGGCGTCATCCGGAACCCGGCGCAGACGCAGTGGAAGTACGACGACGGATCGTACGACGTCGCCGGCAAGTGGACCTCGAAGCTCAACGACGGCAAGACGCAGATCGACGCCGTCGTCGGCTACCACCACGGCTTTTCTCGCGAGAAGCCGTTCAGCGAGGCGCAGGATGTCCCGTTCGTCTTCTACAACTACGAGCGCTCGTTGTACGACTTCAACGGTCTCGAGTCGAACATCGAGAGGTGCAACGACAACGATCCGATGGATCCGTATCCGGAGATCCGGAACTGCCCCGTGTTCGCCTATGCCGAGCAGGGCCTCTCGTTCATCGAGGATCGTACGAACACGCGCACGAGCGCGGCCGTGTCGTTGACCCAGCGCGTGAAGCTGGCCGGCTATCACGTGTTCAAGCTCGGCTTCGATACGGAGATCTCGACGTACGACGCGATCAACCGCTACACCGGAGGCGCTCGGTACCGCCGGTCGTCCGGTGGCAACTGGCAGCTGCGCGAGTTCTTCAGTCGCGTTCGCAACCTGACGATGGCCGAGCAGATGGACCCTGACTCCGTCACGCTCGAGCAGGGACAGGAGTTCTGCGCCAACGATCTCGCGATCTGCCAGCGCGCGGACGCCCTTCGTGCCGACACCACTCACCGCAGCCTCTCGGCGTTCGTGCAGGATGACTGGCAGATCCTCCCGAACCTCACCGTCAACCTCGGTCTCCGCTGGGAGCAGCAGGTTGGCTTTGTCGCGGACGTGCTCAAGGGCCAGACGTCGCCCGAGGGCGAGGTGGTTCCGGATCGCGCCTACACGCTCGACAACCTGTTCGCGCCGCGCCTGGGTGTCATCTACGACCCGACCAAGGAAGGCAAGTCGAAGATCTTCGGACACTGGGGCCGCTTCTACGAGAACGTTCCGATGGATCTCCAAGTCCGTGCGTTCGGTGGCGAGATCACGAACTTCACCGCGATCAACCCCCGCCGCCTGACGCCCGCATCCGGAGCGTACGATCCGAACTGCGATGTGAACCACACGCCCGGCATGACGGGCAGCGAGCTCGCCGCGACGCTCGACCAGTGTACCGATCGCGCGCAGCAGGCGATCCTCGGCGGTGGCTTCGAATACGTGACGCCGAACCTCAAGGGTCAGTACACGGACGAGATCATCCTCGGCGCCGAGTACGAGCTCGCCGCGGACTTCAAGGTCGGCATCAACTACATCCATCGCACGCTGCCGGTCGTCATCGAGGACATCTCGGTAGACGGCGGCAACACGTACTTGATCACGAACCCGGGCTTCGAGTTCAAAGCCGAGGCCGAGAAGCTCGAGGAGCAGGCCGCCGAGCTGATGGCGTCGTCCGACCCCGTGCAGCGCGCACTCGGCGCGGTCTACCAGGGTCGCGCGGACAGCCTCAACGCCGTCGGCGACCTGGAGAAGCCGATCCGCGACTACGACGCGCTGCAGCTGACGGTGACGCAGCGCCCGACGAAGCAGTCGCTGCTCATCGCGAGCTACACGTACTCCGCGTCGCGCGGTAACTACCCCGGTCTGTTCTCGACGGAGACCGGCCAGCTCGACCCGAACCTGACGTCGCTCTACGATCTCCCGAGCCTGATGGCGAACCGCTACGGCTCGATGGGTCTCGACCGCCCGCACAACATCAAGGTCGACGGCTTCTATGCGTTCGACCTGAAGAAGGCGGGGCAGTTCGTGTTCGGTGCGAGCCTCCGCGGCCAGTCGGGCATCGCGCACAACGTTCTCGGCGCGCACCCCATCTATGGTTCCGGCGAGTCGTACATCTTGTCGCGCGGTATCGAGTCTCGCTCGCCGTTCACCACGCAGGCGGATGTCCGCCTCGCGTACGGGTACAAGCTGAGCAAGAACCGGATGCTCGAAGGCTTCGTCAACGTGTTCAACCTGTTCGACCAGCAGGAAGAGCTGAACCGCGACGAGAACTACACGTTCGACAACGTCAACCCGATCATCAAGGGCGACCCGAACGACGTGCGCCACTTGAAGACGGTCGACGGCGTCACCGGCCAGGAGCTGAACGTGACCCCGGTGAAGAACAAGAACTTCAACAACACCGGCGGTAACACCAACCTCATCACCGGTGTCGTGCAGTCGCCCCGCTCCGTGCAGCTGGGCTTCCGCCTGACGTTCTAATCCTGACGTTCCATCCTTGCGAGGGAACAAAGGCCTGGGAAAACCAGGCCTTTGCTGTATTCGGCCGGGTGGGATGAGGCCGACACGATCCTTACAGAGGGTCGCTAGATCGAACGGGCAACGTGCCGCGTTCATACGAGCCATGGACATTCGGTTCGGTGATCACGCGTCGTTTCACAAGGCTGCGCTCGCCATGGTCGGGAGCTCGCTGCTGTTCGGTCTCGCTCTTCATCCGGTGACGTCCTGGCCCGTCGCGCCCATTGCGGGTGGCGTTCTCGGAATCGCGTGTGGCGCTGCGATCGCGCACGGCCGCGCGCCGTGGCGAATGCTCGCGGCAGCCGCAGCGTGCGTTCCTCTGTACACGATGACGCTCGGCTGGCCGATGCTCGCGGTGATCGCGAGCGTGCTCGCGCTCGCTGTCGCCGTGGGGGGACATCGTGGCGTGAAGGGGCTGCTCTCGATCGGCCTTGGCGCGGGTGTCGCACTCCTCGGTATGTGGTGCGCGCTGAAGATCAGCACGGCGTACGAGACGCGGAACTGGCCGGAGTGGATCAAGTACGGCACGAGCGCCGCGGCGTTCGGCATGGTCGGCGCGCTCGCGATGTTGCCGCGCCACCTGAAGCTCGCGCTCGACCCCGTCGCAGCAGCGGTTCGCAACCTACCCGCGAACCTCGATCCCGAAGTGAAGGGCCTGTGCGACCGGTCGGTCGCGATCTGGAACACGACGAAGGACAAGCTCGCCGACAACGACAGCGGCAAGACGCTCGTTCGCGACGGCGTACTCAAGACGCTCGAGGTCGCCGCGAAGTCGGCCGAGGTGCGGCTCACCGGTGCGTCGGATCTCGAGCTCGCATCGCGCATGGATGACTTCGACAAGCGCATCGCTGCGGCGACCGATCCCGAAGTGAAGGCGCAGTACCAGCAGGCGCGCAGCGCGCTCGACGATCAGCGCCGCTATCGCGATCACATTCGTCAGGGCCGCGAGCGCTTGGTCGCGCGGATGCACAATCACGTCACGACGCTCGAGAAGTTCCAGCTCGCGGCAACGGGCCTGGAAGCCTCGCGCGCACAGGCGACTACCGCGACCAAGCAGCTCGACGAGCTCAGCCAGGACGTCGCGGCAAGTGGTGAGGCGCTGGCCGAGGTCGAGCTCGGTGTCGAGGCGAAGGCCCCGACGATCGCGGAGCGCGTCGAGGCGGCGGAGAACACGCCGGCAACCGCCGAGGCATAAGGCCCGGTGTAACCTCCGACAGCACACGGGACACTGACCGGGAAACGCCTCTCACACGAGGCGTTTCGCGTTTTCGGGGCCTTGGGCCAGGCTGAATAACGCTGTTACTCTCACCGTCGGAGGAACCATGCGTCTCGCAAGGATCGTGTTCGCGCTCGGTGCGCTCGTCGCCATCCCGTCGGCTGCTGTCGCGGAGAACGCAGACGCGTATTACAAGCAGGGGCTCGCGTTCAAGCAGCAGGGCAAGAACGACGAAGCGATCGCGACGCTCGAGAAGGCGGTCGCTGCGAACCCCAAGCACGGAATGGCGTGGTCGTCGCTCGGTAACCTGTACAAGGCGAAGGGCGACAACGCGAAGGCGGTCACGGCCTACGAGAAGGCGACCGCGGTGATCACGAAGGACAAGGTGCTGTGGGCCAACCTCGGCATGGCGTACTTCCGTAACAAGAATGTCGACAAGGCGCTCGGCGCGCTCGAGAAGGCGAAGACGCTCGCGCCGAACGACGCCGAGATCCGCGCAAACCTAGGCACGATCAAGCGCCAGAAGGGCGACCTGCCCGGTGCGATCACCGACCTCGAAGCGGCGACGAAGAACAAGCCCGACGAGGCGCAGTACTGGAACAACCTCGGCGTCGCGTATCGCAGCGCGAAGCGCGACGACGACGCACTCAAGGCGTACAAGAAGGCGACGGAGCTGTCGCCGAACGACGCCAACTTCCACTTCAACCTCGCCGTGATCTATCGCCGCAAGGAGATGGTCACCGAGGCGATCACGCACTACGAGAAGGCGACGGGGCTCGACCCGGCCAACGCCGAGGGCTGGTTCGATCTGGGCTTCATGTACAAGAAGGACTACCAGAACGACAAAGCGATCGCCGCGTTCAACAAGTACCTCGAGCTCAACAAGGGCAAGGACGCTGAAGGACAGAAGCGCATCGAAGAAGAGGTCGGTGCGCTCGGTGGCGACACGAAGGGCGTCGGAAAGAAGCCCGACAAGAAGCCGAAGACTCCACCGAAGAAGAAGTAAAACACCACCCCTCACCCCAAATGATAGGGTGAGGGGATGCGGATCAGTTGGCTGTCGGCCGAGGAGATCGCCGCCGCACGCCAAGCTCTTACCGCCAACGGCGCGACCTGGGACAGCCACTTCCAGCCAGCGTTCGCGACGCCTGACACCGTCGAGGGACCGGAGTTCCTCGACTGGAACGGCATCACGGAGCACGTCGCGCGCGCGGAGCGAGTCTCCGAGATCGTGCGCGACTACGGACTCGACGAAGCGCGCGCGCGATTCGGGTCCTCGTCGAGCGCGATCGAGGCGGCCACGCTCGCAGCAGCCGCGCAGGAGGGCGACCATTTGTCGTACGACGAGGTGCTCGCGCTCCTGGCACGTCCGATCGACAGCTACGTGTTCTACGCGCCGTTCCTCGAGCTGCTCGTCGAGCTCGGACGTCATTCGATCGAGCGTACGGTCCGGGCGTACGAGGACTTCGTCGACGCGTATGCGCGTGCGATGGCCGAGTTCCCGCACGGACCCCAACGGCTGGGCGCGGTGCGCGACGGGCTCGCCGACTACTACGTGAGCGCCGGCCAGATCGAGAAGGCGCAGACGATGTTCGAGCGCCGCCACGACGAGGATCGCAACGACGTCGCGGTCGCGCTGTCGGCGAGCCGCGCGTTCCTCGCGGCGGGATCCGTGGGCCACGCCGTGCGCTGGCTCGGCGTTGGTGAGACCCGCGCGCGCGAGCTCGGGCGGCTCGAGCTGGCCGAGAAGCTACGCGCGAAGCAAGAGTCCGTTCGCAAGCGCCTCCACTAGTCCCCCGCATTCGACAGACGCGGGATCCAGGTCGGCGGGAGGTTGGCCTGCGACATTCGATCTCTCGCAGCTCTCCCAGAAGGTCGACACGGAGAAGGGGAGTGAGCAGAGAGGTTTGTCGCTTCGCGACGGTTCGTACTCTCCCGGAGAGAAAGTCGTCCACGCGTTCGAAAGTTCTGGAGATCCACGTGTCCAGATCCAAACCGTCGCGAAGCGACAATGATCTCTGCTCCCCTCCTTCCCTTCTCCGTGTCGTCCCTCTGGCATGGTGCGCTTGCTCGGCGCCGCCGCGTCGATTGCGGTTCGGGGAGCGTCCCGGGAGGGTCACGCGGTCAGTCAGAGTGATCTGGTACAGCTCGGTGCGATGGCGAAGGTCAAGGCGCAGAAGCCGCGAAGCATCTACCGATGCGAGAGCTGCGGCCACGTCGAGACGAAGTGGCACGGGCGGTGCTCGGCCTGTCAGACGTGGAGCTCGCTCGTCGAAGAGGTGGACTCCGGCGGTCACGTTCGTGCGAGTGCTGCAGGTGTCGCGGATGGCGGCTCACCCGTGTCGATCGTCGACGTGGGCGAGGTGCTCGCCACGGATCGGGGCTCGACGCAGATCGGCGAGCTCGATCGCGTGCTCGGTGGTGGCTTCGTCGCCGGCAGCCTCGTGCTCCTCGGAGGCGATCCGGGTGTCGGCAAGAGCACCTTGCTCGTTCAGGCGCTCGCCGGTTTGGCGCGCGCATCGAACGAGCCACGACGCGGATCGGACGACGCGAGACGCGGTGTCCTCTATGCGACGGGCGAAGAGAGCGTCGCGCAGACCGCCATGCGCGCGCGCCGCGTGAGCGCGGATCATCCAGGGCTGTCCATCGTCGCGGAGACGGACGTCGAGCGCATCCTCGCGCACGCCGAGAAGGTCAGGCCCGCATACCTCGCCGTCGATTCGATCCAGACGGTCTACACACCCATGCTCGACTCCATCCCGGGGTCGCTCGCGCAGGTTCGCGAGTGCGCGGGCCGCCTCATGCAGTTCGCGAAGACGTCCGGGGTGCCGACCATCCTCGTCGGACACGTGACCAAAGATGGCGGGCTCGCCGGCCCCAAGACGCTCGAGCACCTCGTGGATGTCGTGCTGCAGCTCGAGGGTGATGGTGGCCCGTATCGTATCCTGCGCGCGCACAAGAACCGCTTCGGCTCCACGCAGGAGATCGGTGTGTTCGAGATGCGTGGCGTCGGCATGGCCGAGGTCCCGAATCCGTCGGCGCACCTGCTCGCGGAGCGCCCGATCGGCGCACCCGGGAGCGTGGTCGTCGCGTCGGCGGATGGCGCGCGTCCGTTGCTCGTCGAGATTCAAGCGCTCGTCGCGCCGGCGACGGCGGGCTTCGGGCGCCGAACGTCGGCGGGTGTCGACGGGAACCGCGTGTCGTTGCTACTCGCGGTGCTCGCTCAGCGCGCGCAGTGTGACGTGTTGGATCGCGACGTGTTCGTAAACGTCGCGGGCGGCCTGCGCCTGTCGGAGCCGGCGATCGATCTCGGTGTCGCGTGCGCGATCGCGTCGAGCGTGCGCGGGCGCGCGATCGACGCGAAGACGGTCGTGTTCGGTGAGGTCGGGCTCGCGGGCGAGATCCGCGCCGTGCCGCTGTGCGATCAGCGGCTCGCGGAGGCCGCGCGGCTCGGCTTCTCTCGCGCGCTCGTGCCCGCGCAGAACGCAGCGCGGCTCGAGGATGCGTTCGGGCTCGAGGTCGTCGCGATCGATCGCCTGGTGACCGCGCTCGCCGAGCTGTGACCGTCGACCGTCGGCGTCATCGCTGCGGTGCGAACAGACCGGTCAGAACGACAGGATCAGCTTGGACTGGATCGTGTGCGCGGTGCCGGGAGCGTCACCGATGTTGTCGGTGCCCCAGCCGAGCGAGTTCTCGACGCCGTTTCTCACGATGTTCGGGTGCGCCATCGCGGCGAACGGGAACAGCACACCGTACGAGAAGCCGATGTACAGGCCGCCGCTGCGATAGCCGATGTCCCCGTTGAACTCGGTGCCGTACATCGTCTCGTTGCCCGGCGTCGCGACTGGCTTGAGCGCGAAGCTGGTGATGTTGGCGATCTGGAACGCGATCGAGCTCGTGAGGTCGTACGACAGCGTCGGCTTCACGTAGCCCGCGTTGGTCACGGCACCGACGAGGTGGCGCCACAGGATCATGTCGACCTTGTAGTCGCGATCGAAGATGAACTGCGTGAGCTTGTTCGACGTCGGGCAGATCTGCCCGACGGCGCAGACACCGAGCAAGTTCGCGAACGCGACGTTCGTGTTGCCTTGTGGCGTGTTGTCCCATTGATCGCCGGACGCGAAACCGCCCTCGACCCCGAGGCGCAGCTTGTTCTCGAGGCCTTTCCAGCCGATCCGCAGGACACCTCCGTACTTGCGGATATCGACGGCGCCGAGCTTGCCGTAGTCGTCGAGGCGCGTGATCTTGCCGAGCGTCGCGGCGAACTCGCCCTCGATCGTCCAGCGACCGTACCCGAGCTTGGCCCAGAGGTCGGGCGAATACACAGTCAGGTCGCGCGGCGTATATCCGAGCTCCGTGTCGGGCTGTCCGCCGGTGACGAAGTTCGTCGTGTTGAAGTCCCAGTTCTGGGTCTTGTACTCGAAGTAGATGCCGTAGTTGAACGCGACATCGCCGCGGTCGACGGTGTCCTTGAACTCCTGCGGAGAGTCCATCTTCGAGATCACGCCGACCCAGCCATCGACGTCGTCCTGATCGTCGAGGTCGAACGGGTGACCCTCGTGGCCCTTGTTGAAGACCGTCTGGTTCGAGACGAGCGTCGTCGACGACCAGTCGGTGGCGAGCATCGCACGCAGCGGCGTACCGGGGATCTGCGCCGAGAAGCTGACGCGATCCACCGTGTCGCCGTAGTCGCCTTCGGTGTCGTAGCCGCCGCCGATCGGATCCTTGCCACCACCGTTGTGGTTGATGCCCATGCCCCAGTGGTTCGGCATGCGGCCGGCCTTGAGGATGCCGAGCGGGATCGCGATCTCGGCCCACGCGCGCTTGATGACAATGCCGTCGCGATCGCTATTCGCGCCCGCAACCGGCGGCTGTTGCGTATTGCCGAACGCGCCGAGCGGCGGGAGGTTCGATGGAGTGTACGTGCCGAGGTCGGATCCGGTCGGCGTAGATCCGAGGACGAGGTTGTCGAGGACGTCCGCCTGGAGGTGGACGCTCGTGCCCTCGTCGAGGTTGATCGTCGGTTCGAGGCGCAGGCGCATGTTCGCGCCCGACAGGTTCTCGCACGGTGCGCCTTGCACGTCCGCGGTGCAGCCAAGAGCACGCGGGAATGGAGCGCCACCGAGGTCCGATCCATCGCGTGCGCGGTCGAGGAAGCCGAGGTGGAAGTTCTTGAACCAGTCGGTGCGGAGGCGGAAGTAGCCATCGATCTCGAGCAGCTTCCACTTCTTGCGGCGTCCCTTCGGTGCGGGGAGCGCGGGCGTCGTCGGGAGGAGTCCGGGCGTCTTCGGGGCCGCCTCGGCGACACCCTCTTTCTTCGTTTCGCCGGAGGGAGTCTGCGGTCCGCCCATGCCGCCCGGCGCGATCTGCGCTTCCGCAACTGCGGTGGTAACGAGCGTGGCGAGGACGATGCCGTTCTTGAGCTTGTTGCGATAAGACATAGAAAGCACGAGGGTTTTAGGCATCGTCGCCGGCGCGGACTATAGGCAGGCCGCGAGCGCTGCGTCAAACGGGCCAGGCAACGAAGTCACGGTGCGCGAGGGTCCAGATTCGTGGGTTATGGTGCGGAAGATGCTCGGTACTGACCACTCTCAGGGGCGCCGCGTTGCCTGGCTCGCGCTGATGATCGGCGCTGCGGGGTGCCCGCCTACGGTGAGTCCACCGAAGCCGCCCGAGGATCCGGGACCCATCGCGAAGACCGATCCCGGGACGGGCCGGAACGGGCGGGGGATGGGGCGTCAGGTCGTCGTCGGCGAGATGTGTCCGCAGGGAGCCGCCGGGCGTCCGGCGATCGCGCCGCTGATGATGAAGACCATCGACTGGAGCGATCGCGCCGAAGACGTCGCGTCGATGCTCGAGCGCGGAGCGACCCCGCGGTTCACCGTGTTCGGCACGGACGGGATGTCGGCGGGCACGTTCGACACCGTCGGGGTCGCGGACGTCGGGATGCAGGTCGCCGTCGGTGTCGGCACGTACGTCGGCGCATCACCATGCACCGCGAGCACGGGCGACGCCGCCGCGACCAAGAACGCACGCATCGAGGATCCCGCGTGTGGGGTCGCGACCGCGAGCTGCGGCGTGGCGCTCGCCGAGCTCGTGCGTCCCGACGACCCGCCCGAGACCGCGGAGTTCACGAGTGGTGGGGCATGCCTTTCGGGAGACGCGATCGCGATCGACGTCGATGGTGACAAGATCGCGGAGTCGTTCCCGCTCGCGAACGTGCTCGATCCGATCCGCGGCCCGTCGCAAGAGTGGACCGCGTCGCCGACTGCGGGCGCGTCCTGTACGCCGAAGTTCTCGCTCTACGACCTGAAGCTCGTGCGTCCACCCGAACCGGGCAAGCCCGTCGACACGAAGTCGATCGTCGTGCTCGACATCCTCGGGGTCGTGGATATCGACGGCGATGGCCGCAAGGAGCTCGTCGTCGCGATGCGCTTTCCGACGGTACGGACCATCCTCGTCTACTCGGCGAAGAGCACGGCGACACGTCTCGAGCTCGTCGGCGAGGGCGAGTCGTTCCCGCGCTGAGGTGCACCTACACGGCCTTCGCCAACCGTGTTGGCGTGGGAGGGGCGGCCATGCCGCGGTCAGGACCGTCGCTGGACCTGCCGTCCGGGAGTTAGCCGCTGGCTCCCTCGTTGCACCGAACGAGGGCCTATGCGTGCTTCGCTTGGCCTAGCGGTGGTGGCGGTTCTCGGCGCGTGCGGCCCCAACGATGGCGCGATCCTCACGTTCGAGGCGCCGGATGGAGTCGACGGCGCGGCGAGGATCGAGATCGTGCTCGCGAGTGCGAACGCGGAGGCCATCGGCACGGGCATTCGCCAGCGCATGCAGCCCGGCGCGCTCGGCGAGGAAGACGTCGTCTACTACCGCCAGCGCGCGAAGGGCGGCATCGTTGACGTGGTCGAGACACTCGACGGATTCCAGGTGCGGATCGAGCCCGAGATCGACGCCGCGCCCGACGAGACGTTCATCCCGTTCGCGCTGATCTACGACGACGCGAGGGAGCTGATCGCCGTCGGTGCCGTCGAGGATCCAGACGGGAACCCGATGCCGGTCGAGATCCGCGAGGATGTTCGCATCGAATACACGATGACGATCACGCCCGTGACGTACCCCGGCGCGACCGCGCCTCTCGAGACGAACCAGGGACTCGTCGTCGGCTGCCTCGACGACCAAGCCGAGGTGTGGTCGAGCGGCGTCGCGTGGCGCCCCGACACGGGACCGCAGCTGCGTTTGCTCTTCGCCGACCTCGCCGCCGATCCGTCGGCAACCGACGCGTCGGAGCGCGTGGCCGACCTCGACTGCGACGCGTTCGACGCCGCCGACAACGACTGCGACGATCTGCGCGACGCGTTTCACCCGGGCCAGAGCGAGACGTGCGACGGCCTCGACACGGACTGCGACGGGCGCCGCATGGAAGTGCAGTCGTGCGTGCTCCCGAACTCGTGTGGCGGCATGGGCGTCTCGCTGTGTACCGACATGGGCGCGAACGCGATCTCGACGATGTGCCAACCCGATCCGACCTGCGCGTGCCTCGACGCCGGCGGCAACACGTGTACGCGCTGCGTTCTCGGTACGCGGCTGGTGGCAGGCGGCGCGCCCCGCGCCTCCTGTGCCCCCGCGATCGGCAAGTTGCACATCGAGCAATACTGCGAAGGAAGCTGCACCGTGGAGGTGGTCGATGTCGAAGGCGCGGAGGCAACGATCTCCGCCGTAGAGTTGGGGCCGTTCACGGCAAACATCACCTCGACGGGTGTCGTCTACCTACGCGTGAAGACCGCACCGATGTTCCCGGCACCGTCGATGACGTTCACGAGCGTAGGCCGCGTGTTCCTCGCGGTGACGCACGAGAACCGCACGATGTCGCTCAACATCGATCTCGAGATCACCGACGATAGCGGCGGCGACTGCGAACCCGCTTTGCTCGCGGATAACTACTCGATGTTCTGCACGCCGTAGTACCGTCGCGCGGTGCCAAGCGAGATACGCGGCGACATCGGGCAGCTCCTGTGGTTCGGGTTCGCTGGACCCACCGTCACGCCCGAGCTGCGCCACAAGCTCGACGCGGGCGAGGTCGGCGCGACGATCGTGTTCAAGCGTAACCTCGTGGTCGAAGCCGTCACCGCGAACGGAGTCACGCAGGAGGTCACCGACATCGAGGCGCTCGTCGCGCTCAACGAGGACCTCCATCGCTCCGCGCCCGACGGTACGCCAGCGCTGATCGCCGTCGATCACGAGGGCGGCTTGGTGCAGCGCGTGCGCGCACCGGCAACGCACTGGCCGCCGATGCTCGCACACGACGCGCACGAACCCGCCGCGGCCGAGATCTTCGCGGCGCAGATCGGTCACATGCTCGGCCTCGAGCTGCGCGCGATGGGGTTCGACATCGACTTCGCGCCCGTGCTCGACATCCACACCAACGCGCAAAACCCGATCATCGGCAATCGTGCGTTCGGCACCACCGCCGACGCCGTCGCGAAGCGCGCTCTCGCGTTCGCGCGGGGCCTCGACGAGGCCGGCATCCTTGCGTGCGGGAAGCACTTCCCGGGGCACGGCGACACCACGACGGACTCGCACCTCGAGCTCCCGCGGGTCGATCACAGCTGGGAGCGCATCGAGTCCGTCGAGCTCGAGCCGTTCGCGCGGGCGGCGAAGGCGAAGTTGCCGATGATCATGACGGCGCACGTCGTGTTCGCGGCGCTCGACGCGCTGCGCCCTGCGACGATGTCACCGAAGGTCGTGACCGGCGTGCTCCGCGATCGCCTCGGCTACGACGGAGTGATCGTGTCCGATGATCTCGACATGAACGCGATCTCCGAGCACATGGACGTCGGCGTGGCCGCGGTCGCGGCGATCCGCGCGGGCTGCGACGTGCTGCTGCTGTGCCGCCGCGAGGATCATCAAGCGCTCGCCGCGGCAGCGCTCATCAAGGAGGCCGAGAAGGACGCCGGCTTCCGCGCGATGGTCGGCGTCGCGGCCGGGCGCGTGCGCGCCATGAAGCAGGCGCACGCGGCGAATCGAGTCGAGAGGCCGGCGCCCACCCGCGACGTGATCGGGAGTTTCGAGCACCGCACCGTGGCCGATCGTCTCGCCGGACGCTGACGCATCGAGATCGACGCATCGCGATCGACGGCTCGTGGCGCACTTAGCGTTGGACGAGGAAGCCCTCGATCAACAGCAGCAGCAAGAGCGCGGCGGCGAGTGAGTGCCACAGCTCGACGCGCCGCGACGAATCGTCGGGCGCGGTGCCGGCACCGGTACCGGACGCGGGTAGTGCCTCGGGCGCGGCGCGCGTGAGATCGGAGCCCTTCGCGTCGATGTTGACGACGAACGCGAGCTCGTCGCGTTCGTGGGTCGACGCTGTCTGGTCTGTCCCGACGATGCGATACACGCCCGGGCGCTCGGTGCGAGCGTAGCGGACGGTGGAACGACCTGCGATGCGATCGCCCTCGAACACCGCACCGAGACTATCCGGGCCACGTACTTCGAGGCGGCGCAGATCGCCGGCGGGGAGCGCAACCGACGAACCGACGAGGTGATCGCTCTCGCCGAACGCGGCGTGCTTGCGCGCGAGGTGACGAACGGCTTGTTGCATGAGCGGGAGGAAGCCCGGGTGCATCGGCAGATCGTTCCAGTCGCGATCGAGCGTCGACGTGAACAGCAGCGTGCGACCGGAGCCGATCGACGCTTCGACGAGCGCGGCCGCGCCGTTCGTGAAGCGGGCAAGCACCTTGCGATCCGCGGTGTGCGTCGTCGGACCGAGCAACGCGATCTTGTAGAACCTCGCGTCGACGAACTCGGCGCCGGACTTCGTGAACGGCTGGAAGATCGGGTGATCGGCCTCCCACTTCACGAGGTGTAGCGCGCGGCTGTCGCGATCGTTCTCCTGGGCGCCCCACGTCGTGTCGATCGGATCGCGCAGCGCTTGCGGCAGGAGCGGGAGCATCGTGCGGTCGTACGCGGCAGGATCGAAGCGGTCGCCGGGTGCGACGAGGATTCCGCCACCTGCCTTGACCCACTTCGCGATCGCGTCGACGCGCTCGGGAGCCAGGGCAGGGACGTTCGCGAGGACAATGACGTCGAAGTCGGCGAGATCGAGCGCGGCGGCGGTGCCCTTCGCTTTCGGATCGACACCGGCGAGCTCGTCGGGCGTGATGGTACTGAGCTGCGTGCCGGAGTCCTCGCGATCACCCGGGCGCAGCGCGGCGTGCACGTAGAACAGCTCGTCGTCGAGACGCACCGTGCGCGGATCGCCGTCGACGAGCAGCACGCGGACCTCGTCGCGAAGCGATGCACGGACCCAGCGCCGGTCGTCGATCGCGAGCGCGTCGCCCTGCAACGCGACCATCGCGTCGGAGGTGCGTGCGCCGGCGGGCAGCGTCGCGAGGAACCGCTTCGTGCGGCGATCGCGGGGCGGGATCTCGATCGTGCCGCGGGCGACGACGCGACCCGCGACGGTCAACGACAGCTCGTTCTTCGCAACGGTATCGCTGTAGTTCGCGACGTCGACGGCGAACGAAACCCCGCGCGAGCCGGCGCCGGGCTCTGGTTCGACGCGAAACGCAGTCACGGCGAGGTTCGGCATCTTGTCGGGCCGGAGATCGACGGTGACGAGGGCAGGGCCGTCCTTGCCCCACGGCGCGTCGTCGGGGCGCACACCGGACTTCGCGACGAGCGAGATCAAGTACACGGTCTTGCGCGAGTGGCTCGAAGCGGCGAGCAGCTGCGCGGCGCGTGCGAGTGCCCGCGTTGTGTCGGCGGGGCGTGCGCTCGGCTCGAGTGCGAGGAGCTGATCGCGCAGGCGAAGGTGATCGCGCGTGAGCTCGGTCGGGTGATCGGCGCCCTCGGACGCACGCACGATCGCGACCTCGGCGAGCGGACCGAGTTGCTGCAAGATCTTGCGGCTCTCGGCGGTCGCCCGCGCGAGCCAGGGCTTGTCCTCGACGAGGTACCCCGCGGCGAACGAGTCGTCGACGACGAGGACGACGGCCTGCGGACCGCGCGTGACCTGGGGGCCCTTGCGCTCGCACGACGTGAACGGCTTCGCGAGCGCGAGCGCGATCGCGGCGCAGGCGATCAGGCGCACCAGGAACAGAAGGCGCTCTCGGATGCGCAGCCGGCGCGCGGTCTTTCGCTTGGTCGCGAGAAGGAAGTCGAGCGCGGCGAACTTCACGACGCGTGCACGGCTCCGTCCGATCAGGTGGATCGCGATCGGCACGGCCAGCGCGAGCAGGCCGATCAACATCAGCGGAGCGAGAAAGCCCACTAGCCGACCCTCCGCCCCGGGGCGAGCTTCGATCGCGCGATGACGAGATCGAGGAGCGTCTGCTCGAGCGCGCGGTCGGTCGTCGTGAAGTGATAGTCGACGCCGGCCGCGGCGAGCGAGGTGCGCGTCTTGGTCAGGAACGCGTCCATGCGCTCGAGGTACTCGCGCTTGATGGCGGCGGGGTTGACGAGCATCTTGTTCGACGACTCGAGCGCCTCGAACTGCGTGAGCCCGTCGTACGGGAACGTCGTCTCGTGCGGATCGAGGACGTGCAGGACACTGACGTCGTGCTTCTGCGCACGCAACTGCGCGAGGATCTTTAGCGTGTCGTCGCTGGCGTCGAACAGATCGGTCGCGAGCACGATCAGCGCGCGTCGGCGGCGCGTGAGCTCCGCGATGCGCCCGAGCGCGACGGCCGGCGATTCGTCGCCCGCACCTCCACGCGTCATCAGCGTATCGAGGACCGCGAGAAGATCGTGGAGGTGCGTCGCGCGTGCGCGCGGCGGGACGACGGTCTCGATCGCTTTGTCTCCACTCGCGACGAGGCCGACCTTGTCCTGCTGCTGGATCGCGAGGTACGCGAGCGCGGCAAGCAACAGCCCGGCGTACTCGATCTTCGGGATGCCTCCGCCGCCGAAGCGCATCGAGTTCGACGCGTCCAGGACGAGGTAGGTCGTCAGCTGTGACTCCTGCTCGAACTGCTTCACGTAGTAGCGATCGACCTTTGCGTAGGCCTTCCAGTCGACGTGGCGCAGCTCGTCGCCGGGCGAGTACTCCTTGTGCTCTGCGAACTCGACGCTCGAGCCGTGCAGCGACGCGCGGTGCAGTCCCGAGAGCGCGCCCTCGACGATCACGCGCGCCTTGATCGGCAGGCTGCCGAGCCGCGCGAGCTGGACCGGATCGATCTTCTCGGGGAGGGTCGGCACGCGTGATCCCGCTACGGCGTCACGACCGACAGCAATCGATCGACGAGATCACCCGGACGCAACCCCTCCGCCTCGGCTCGGTAGTTGAGGATGAGGCGGTGCTGCAGCGTCGGACGCGCGAGCGCGGCGACGTCGTCGATCGCGACCGCGAAGCGCCCGTCGAGGATGGCGCGCGCCTTCGCCGCGAGGATCAAGAACTGCGACGCGCGTGGGCCCGCGCCCCAGGACACCGCGTCGCGAATGAACGCGGGTGCAGTGGGCACTGTCGGGCGCGTCGACCGCGCGAGCGCCACGGCGTACTTCACCACGTGATCGGCGACAGGCACGCGGCGCACGAGCTCCTGGAGCTGGAGGATCCGTTGCGGAGAGAGCACGCGCGCGAGCTCGGGGCGGTGATCGCTCGTCTGCTGGCGAACGATCTCCTCTTCCTCGGTTTCGGTCGGATAGTCGACGTCGACCTGGAACATGAAGCGGTCGAGCTGCGCTTCGGGCAAGGGATACGTGCCCTCCTGCTCGATCGGGTTCTGGGTCGCGAACACGAGGAACGGCAGCGGCAGATCGTGCGTGGTTCCGCCCGCGGTGACCTTGAACTCCTGCATCGACTGCAAGAGCGCCGCCTGCGTCTTGGGCGGCGTACGGTTGATCTCGTCCGCAAGGACGAGGTTCGCGAACACGGGGCCCTTGATGAACCGGAACGTGCGCCTACCCGTCGCGTGATCCTCCTCGAGGATCTCCGTGCCGGTGATGTCGGCCGGCATGAGGTCCGGCGTGAACTGGATGCGCTGGAACGACAGGTTCAGCGTTTCGGCGAGCGTCGAAATGAGCAGCGTCTTCGCGAGACCCGGCACGCCGACGAACAGCGTGTGACCGCGCGCGAACAGCGCGACGAGCAGCTGCTCGACGACGCGGCGCTGGCCGATGATGCGCTTTTCGATCTCGCGCACGATCTCGTCGTGGGCCACGGCCAGCTCCTCGACTGCCTCGAGATCCGACCGCGGATTCTGCACGACCGGCTGTACGTCGGTGCGCATCGCGTCGCCGCGGTCCCCGCGGATCTGCGTGACCTCTTCGTTGGCGAGCGGCAACTGCTCGGGATCCGCGTGCAGGGGAGTCACCTCCGCTAGCTTCGGTTCTCCCTGCGTGGGTGTGGGGCGGGTCTGGCGCACGTTCGGGGGCTTCACTTCTTCAGCTCGTCACAGGCAGTACGTTCGCGGGCAGCGCGAGCATCGTTCATCTGACCATACGCCTCGGCGAGGCCGCACCGGGTCGTCGGATCGAATGGACTCACGCGAAGTGCTTGCTCGTAGGCGGCGATCGTCTGGGGCCATTCATGCCGTGCCGCGCGCGCCATGCCAAGGGTCACGGCCACCGCAGCGTCGCGGTCATCCGCCGCAGCCAAGGCGGTGGTCAGCTCGATCGCTCGCTCGTGGCGCCCGAGCTCGACGAGCGTCCGGGCGAGCTTGCCCGCGACGAACGCGTCCTGCCCGCCCGCCGCTGCGAGCGCTTTCTCGTATTCGATCACCGCCGCCTCGAGCATCCCGCGAGCGCGCAGCATGCCACCGAGGCGCGCGTGCTTGCGAGCCTTCGCGGCGACTTGCTCGAGGCCGATGTTCTCCGAGTCCACGCCCCCCTTGTCGAACTTGATCGGCTTGCCGAGGCGGGACGGGGTCCGCGGTACGGTCGGGTCTCCCGGGTGCGGCTTGTCCGCGACCTTCAGGTACGCGTGCCACTCCTTCTCGACGGCACCCCACGTCATCCCGAGCGCCTCGGCCACCGCGCGCCGCGCGCTCCGGCCATCGCGCTGGGCGATGATCGCCGCCTGGATCCCCGAGAAGCCGATCTTCTTCTGCATCCATCCGACGAGCGTGTAGACCTCGGCATACGCGAGCGCCGCGGCTTCCTGGCTCGGCAGCTTCGCCATCGACGGATGCATCTCGTCGAAGCTGATCAGGCGCCCCTTCTTGAGCGCGCTCGCGAGCAACGCTTGTTCGCTCGCACTCAACACCACCTCCGGCGGCCGGCGCCAGCGCGTCTGCTCGAAGCGCGCGATGCCTTCCTGTAACCACACGGGCACCGTGTCGTGCGACAGCCTCGACACGACGAGGTGCGTGTATTCGTGCGCCAGCGTGTCCATCCACGGATAGCCAAAGATCGTCGCACGCGGCGACACGACCATCAGCTTGTTGTACTTCGACAGCGCGATCGTTCCCGTCGTCTCGATCTCGCTCTCGGTCAGCGGCGACAGCTTCGCGAGATCCGCCGGCGCGCCGAGCAGCTCGACGCGAATCGGATCCGCGGGTTTGAGCCCGAGGTCATCGCCGATCGTCTCCCACGCCGCATCGAGCACCTCGCCCGCGAGCTCCGCGATCGTCGCGTCGGGACCCGGCGCGAAGCGAATGAGGAAGTGCCCCTTGGGCGACTTCTGCTCGACGAACGTCTCGGTCACCGCGAGCGTCGACGTCGCGAGCTTGCGCGTCGAGCCGACAAGCCCGTCGACCGCGGCGTTCGGCATCTTGTCGAGCAGCTCGATCGCGCGCTTGTAATCGCCGGTCTGGAACGCGAGCTCCGCGCGGAGCCACTTCACTTCGGCGGTGTCGCCGGCGCGCTTCTCGAGCTCCGCGAGGAGAGTGCGGGCCTCGTCCAAGCGGGATGCTTGAAGGAATCGAGCCGCTTTGATCACGTCGCCTGTAACCGTGCGATCTCGACGTGCCTCCGCGGGAGCCAGAGCTACCGCCATGACTGCGAGGAGTACCGCCAGGACGCCGAAGAGGCTTCGGACCACCCAGACGCCAGCGGAGTTTTTTACCGCCCGCGCCCGTCTAGCGGTAGAGCGCGCCGCTCCGCTAGAGCGCGCCGCCTTGGCGGTCGACCGCGTGCGGCTCACTTCGCGAGCTCCTCGAAGTACCGCTTCGTCATCTCCTGGAACCCGTCGGCCGCCTTCTTCTTCTGTCCCTCGAGGAGCTCCTCGCGATAGCGCTGCGGCGCCTTGAACTCCTCGGCGCCCGGGATGCGCACCGGCTCTTCGCCGACGGTACCTTCCTGCGCCTGGCGCGCGGCGCTGCGTGCGCGATCGCGCGCCTTCGCGAGCGCGTCTGCGGCGGCGCGCGTGGCCTCGCGAGCACCCGACGGATCCTTCGCTTTCATGCGGTCGTCGGCGGCACCCATCTGCTCGATCGCACCGCCGAGCTTCTTCGCGAGCTCCGCGCCGGTGTCGCCGGGGAGCTCGGGGCCGAGCTGCTTCGTGCGCTCCTGCAACTTCTGCGTGCGGCCCTTGGTCATCGCTTCGCGACGGCGCAGGCGATCGAGCGCCCGGAGATCGTCGGCCGACATGATCTGATCGGGGCGTGGTGAGAGGTCCTGCAGCTCCTTGATCAGCTCCTTCGCGATCGGCTGCGTGCGCTCGACGTCGTCGAGGGCGTCCTGCGTGGCGTCGGCCCACTTCGACTTCGGGTCGTCGTTGAGCGCGGCCTCGAGCTCGCCGGCGATGGTCTCGAGCGACGTCTTGGCCTGGCGCGCCATACCGAGCGCCTCGGCCAGATCTCCGTCCGCGACCATGTGCTCGACGTCGCCGATGCGGCGCTCGACGATATCGAGCTCCTCCTTGGCGAACGGCGTGAGGCCGTTGTTGTTGATCTCCGCGAGGCGCTTGCGCAGCTTGTCGACCAGTGCGGCGACCTTCTTGCTCGCTTCGCGGCGATGATCCTTGGCCACTTCGTCGGCCTTCTCGGCGTACGACTCGAAGATGCGGTTCGCTTCCGCTGCGATGTCATCCTGATCCTTCGCGACGTCGGCGAGCTCGTTCATGACCTCGTCGAGCTTCTTCTGTTCGTCGCTGAACTTGTCGGTGCGCAGGCCGGCGAGCGAGCCTTCGAGCGAGCCCGCCGCGCGATCGTGCTGCTGGCGGCACTGCTCGAGCTTCGCCTTGGCCGCGGCGACCTGACCCGAGCGCATCAGCGTGTGCACCTCCTCGATGCACGACTGGCCTTGCTTCGCCTGGATCGCGTCGCGGTTGACATATTGATCGAGGACATCTTCGGGCATCCCGCGCCGATGCCGCTCCAGCTCCGCGTACGCGCGCTCGAGCGCCTTCATCTCGCGCTCGATCTCGTCCAGGAGGCGCGGGTCCTTGGTCTTCTCGTATTGCGCCATTAGATCGGCGAGGCGCTTCTGGTGCGCGCTGATCTCGTCGGAGATGTCGAGCAGGCCCTCCATGCGCTCGCGATCGAGCCAGTCGGCAAGCGCGATCGTGTCGTCCTCGAGCTCGGCGATGATGCGGGGGTCCAGAGCGGCGAAGCGCGTCGGCAGCAGCTTCTGCCCGGGCTTCGTGGGCACCAGCTTGTGCTCGGTCGCCGCGAGCTTGTCGAGCCTCTCGCGCATCGCGACCAGCTCCTTGCGGAGCGCGTCCGATGCGTGCGGATCCTTCTCGAACGCGGCGCTGACCGAGCCGAGCTCGATGATCGCTTCGCGCAGCTCGCGCGCCACTTGCACGCGAGCGGGGAACGTGTCCGGCGCGTCCTGGGACCCGACCTGCGCGCTGGCCTTGTGTGCGGCCTCCTCGTGCGGCAACACGAGGCGCGTGCCGAGGTTCTTCAGGATCTTCTCCGCCACGTCCTGGTGACGGTTCAGCGTCTCCTCGTGACGCTCGCGTGGCGACACGACGCGCAGCCGCAACTCGCGCGACTTTCCGATGTTCGGTCCACCGACGTTGTCGTTGTCCTTGGACTCCATCCAATAACGAACCTCGCCGCCGCTGGGCACCGAGATCTCGGCGATGTCCCACAGCACCTTGCCCTGCACGCGACCGCCCGGAATCGCCTCCAGCTGGATCGCCTTCTTGCCCTTATCCTTCCCGCCTTCCCACACGAGCTCCGCGCTCACGACCCCGAAGTCATCCTCGATGACATAGGCGAGCTCCACCCGACGCAGATTCGTGACGTCGAGCTCGTCGGCGGGCGCCATCAGCTGCACCTGCGGCGCTTGATCCGGCTCTGCCTCGATCGCGCGTGGCGTAGTCTCGACGGAGCGCGAGCCCTGCGGCGAGCGCACCGCGAACCGATACGTCGTGCTCTTCGCGATCGTCAGCTCGACCGTCAGGCGATCGCCTTCGAGCTTCGCCGCGATCGTGCGGTCCTTCTCCGGGACGAGCTTCTCGGGATCGTCGACGACGACCTCGACCTCGGTCGCCGGGACGAGCACGCGCGCCGCGAGCGTGACCTTGGTGCCCGGCAATCCGCGCACGTCGCCCGACGACGATGGCAACGGCAGCGGGGCGCGCCTGGAATAGGCGGGAAACGTCAGCGTCGCCTCGAGATCGCCGACGAGCGGCACCGCCGATAGCGTCGCGCCGTCGAACGGCGCCTCGGGCGCGAACAACAGCTGCCGCCATCCGCTGCCGATCACGCTGGGCAGGAGCGCGAGCGCGAGTCCATTGAACAGCATGGCGACGACGAGCCAGCGCCGCGCACGCGGGAGCTCCTCGCCGGGCAGGAGTGTGTGTGGCTCGATCGTGCTGCACCTCGCCCGCGTCGCGTCTACGAGCGCGCCGACGAGCGCTTCGGACGGTGCACCGACGCGTGGCTTCGCGGACGAGAGCTCGACCGACGACAACAGATCGCTCGCGACGTCCTTCTTGCGCGTGCCGACCCAGCGCGCGATGTCAGCGTCGGAGGCGTACCGGCGGCGCGGTGCGATGAAGCCGATCACGATCGCGAACGCGAGGATCGCCATCGCGACAAGCCCGCCGATGCCGAGCACGGTCAACGCGGTCGCGCGGCTCTGGCCGAACAGCTGGCCAAACAGCGGGACGACGAGCGCGACCCCTCCAATCGCGGCGAGCGCGAACATCACGGCGCGACGCGCTTCGTGGCGATAGACCACATGGCGAACACGGTCCAGAAATCCTGGAATCCCGTCCCGGTGCTGGCTGCTGACTTTCCCGATCGCGACCACGAAGTGCTCGTTCGTCCCGACGCTGGACGGTTTGCGGAGCATAGCGCTACCTAGCTCCCCCGACACGTCGCCAAGTACATGAGCTATAACCGCATGCGCGGTGCCAAAGGTGAATAACGCCAGTCAGCGCGCGTCCACCCGGACGCATGCCAATGACCTGGACGATCATGACCTGGTCGACGCCGCTCGCCGCGGGGATCGCGAAGCGTTTCGAACCCTGTTCGACCGCTATCATCGGCGCGCGTACGCCCTGGCATTCGGTGTCCTGCGTCACCAGGACGATGCGCTGGACGTCGTCCAGGACGCCTTCATCAAGGCCCATAAATACCTAGACAAATTCGAAGGAAACTCCAGCTTTTACACCTGGCTCTACCGAATCGTCATGAACCTCGCAATCGACCACCTCCGCAAACATCGACGGGTCAAGCCCGTCGAGCTCGACGAGTCCAAGCTCGACGAGGGGGACGAGTCGCTCCTGCCGCGCATCCTCGGGGCCAACCCGGGTCGGGCGTTGATGGACAAGCAGATCCGGGCGCGCATCGACCAGGCCCTATCGGAGCTGTCGGATAACCACCGGGCAGTGCTGGTCATGCGCGAGCTCGAGGGACTGTCCTACGAGGAAATGGCGCAGGCCATGGAGTGCAGCAAGGGCACGATCATGTCCCGCCTGTTCCACGCGCGCCGGAACATGCAGAAGCGGCTGCTCGATCTGATCGAAAACCCGTCGCCGGAGCTGATCAAGGATCTCACTGGCAAGGACTCACTCGACGAGGAAGTGTCGTGAGCGCGAAGGACGACATGGATCTGATGCAGCACGCCGATGGCGAGCTCGACGCACGATCCGTCGCGAGCGTCGAGAAGCGCCTGTCGAGCGATCCCGAGGCGCGCACGAAGGCCGAGGCGCTCGGCGAAGTGAGCGAGCTCGTCCGTGGTCACGTGGAGCTCGCGGTCGACGACGTTTCAGACGCACACTTCGATCGAATGTGGCGCACGATCGACGACGCGACATCCGCGCCCGGACGATTGTCGCCCCGCGGTGCGGAGCGGGCGCGGTCACGTTCGGAATCGCGCGCGAGCGAACGCGGCACCGGGATCTGGGCATCGTTCGCTGGCTGGTTCGATCGCTATCGTGGACATGTGATCACCGGTGTTGCCAGCGCCGGTGCGGTTGCGGCGCTCGCGCTGGTGTTGCGGTCGCGCGGAGCCGACGAGGATCACAGGCCGCGCGGAAATGCGATCGACGTGCAGCCAGCAGCGCTTCGCGTTGCGCCGGAGATCGAATCGCTCGACACACCCGATGGCGAGGGCACCGTGCTGAACATCCAGGATGAAGATGGTCACACCACGGTGATCTGGGTCTCGAGTGCAGATACTGTGGAGGGCATATGAGCCGTCGCCTCGTGACCGCCGCGGTTGTCCTCAGCCTCGGCAGCCTCGCGTACGCGCAACCGGCCGGAAAGCCGCTGCCGAAGCAGCAACCTCCGGTGAAGGAAGCGATCACGGTGACCTGCGACTTCATCGAGATCACGGCGACCAGCGAGAAGGAAGCGTCGGTCGATCCCGCGCTCGCGGCGCTCAAGAAGAAGTTCAGGAAGCCGCCGTTCTCGTCCTGGAACGTGTTCAAGATGCAGCACCGCGAGAGCCGCACGCTCGCGCAGAAGAAGCCCGAGACGATCAGGCTCAAGGTCGGTCAGGCCGAGGCGAAGTTCCTCGGCACCGCAAACAAGTCGCAATTACGGCTGTCGATCTCGCTCGACGTGAACGGGAAGAACATCGTGAACACGACGGCGACGGTCGAGGCCGCCGACTACCTCGTCTACGGTCATGCTCTTCCCGATAACGCGGGGCACCTGCTCGCGCTAACGTGCAAGTGATGCGCACCCTCGCTCTCGCTGCGGCTCTCGCGAGCTCGCTGTTTCTCGTCGATCCACATGGCATCGCATACGCCGATCAGCTGCCGACACCGCCGCCCGCGGCGCAGGAGCTGTCGGCCGCCGACACCGCAAAGCTCGTCGCGTTCTTCGACAAGCTGATTCCCACAATGCTCGCGCACAAGGACGACTGCGCGAAGATGGCGAAGGCGATCGGCGGGCACGTCGATCGGAATGCCGCGATGCTCCGCTCGGTGAAGAAGCAGGTCACCTCGGGCAAGATCCTGCCCCCGGCCGAGGAGAAGAAACTGACCGAGCGCATGATGAAGGATCTGCAGAACCTCGGCACGTGCCTCGCGGATGCCGGGGTCAACAACGCGATGAAGCGGATCGAAGATCCGGACTTCAAACCGCCGCCGCCGCCCGCGAACCACGCCGACGTGAAGGCGCCCGTCGCCGCGGATCTCGAGACATACACGAAGCGCATCGCCGGAAAGGGCGAGCTGATCGCGACCATCAAGACGAACCTCGGCACCGTCAAGTGTCAGCTATTCGCCGACAAGGCGCCGATGACCGTCGCCAACTTCGTCGGACTCGCGACCGGCAAGAAGCCGTGGACGGATCCGAAGACGCAGAAGCTAATGAAGAACAAGCCGTACTACAACGGCCTCATCTTCCATCGCGTGATCCCCGAGTTCATGATCCAGGGCGGCGATCCGCTCGGCGTCGGCAGTGGTGGACCCGGCTACAAGTTCGACGACGAGACGAGTGCATCGGACAAGATGGCGGCGGGCACGCTCGCGATGGCGAATGCGGGCCCGGCCACGAACGGCAGCCAGTTCTTCATCACCGAGACCGCGCCGGGGCACCTCAACGGCAAGCACACGATCTTCGGGACGTGTGCGCCGCTCGATGTCGTGAAGAAGATCGCGCGCACCAAGAGCACCGGCGACAAGCCCGAGACGCCGGTGAAGATGACCGTGACGATCTCGCGCGGAACCCTGTAGGCTCACGCGTCGACGACGACGTCGCCGACGGGCTGCGCCTGGCACGCGAGTACGAGGCCCTGTGCCTTGTCGGCCGCGGTGAGCGCGTCCTGTGATTCCATCACCACACGCCCCGAGACAAGCTTCGTCTTGCACTGACCGCAGATCCCGCTTCGGCACTCGTACGGGATCGTGACGCCGCAGTCCTCGGCGGCCTCGAGCACGGTGAGCCCACCGGGGAGCTCGACGGACTTCTTCGCGCGCGTGAACTGCACCTGTCTGATGCCGCCGGTGACGAGCTCGGTCGGCGCGTTCGACGCAGCACCCGGCGCACCCGGAGAGACGAACGCTTCCTCGAGGATGTCGCCGTCGGGGACACCCATGTCGACGAACATCGCGCGCATCGCGGTCATCATCGGCGCCGGGCCACACACGAGGATCGGCCCGGAGCGAAGGTTCGGGATCGCGGCGTCGATCACCTCGCGGGTGAGGTGCCCCGACTCGCTCGAGTAGGTCATGTGGGTTTTTAGCGCCGGGTGCGCCGCCGCCAACCGCGCGAGCTCGTCGCCGAAGATCACGTCGGTGCGCGTGCGGACGCTGTAGAACAGGTGGATCTCGCCGGCCCACGCGCGCGCCGTGAGCGAGCGAATGATCGACATCATCGGCGTGATGCCGACGCCGCCACCGACGAGGACGACGCGGTTCGCCTCGTGCCCGGCGAACACGAACCTCCCGGCGGGCGCGCTGACGTGCAGGCGATCGCCTTCCTTCACCTTGTCGTGCAGGTAGTGCGACGCGTAGCCGTCCGGGGCGCGCTTGACCGTGATCTCGAGAGAGCCCGGGGGGCTGGAGATGGTGTAGCTGCGCTTCACGCGGTTGCCGTCGATCGGCAGCGTGATGTTCAGGTACTGGCCGGCGATGTGCGTGCCGGGGAAGCCTGAGAAGCGGAACGTCTTCGTGTCGTGCGTCTCCCGCGTGATCTTCTCGACGACGAGCTCGCCCGACCAGAACGCGCGCGGCTTCTTCCGAGGCTTCTTCTGGGGGATGAACCGCACGAGCATCAGACCGCCGAACACGATCGTGAACACGAGCGGCTTGGTGACATCGGCCTTCACGAGCAAGTAGTAGTGGATCACGCCGAACAGCACGGCTGCGTACGCGAGGCGATGCAGCCGCTTCCATCGCTTCGCGCCGAGGCGCGTGACCATGCCGTCCGTCGACGTGATCGCGAGCGGGATCATGATCACGAGCGAGCCCGTGCCGAACCACAGGTACACGCGTTCCACGATCTCGGTGAGCGTCGAGCCGACGTCGAGTGCGCGGTCGAATGCGAAGAAGATGACGAAATGCGCCGCGATGTAGGCGAAGCCGAGGACACCGAGGTTGCGGCGCGCGGCGATCAGCCAGTTCGCGCCGGTCAGACGGCGCAGCGGCGTGATCACGAGCGTGAGCGTGAGGAACACGAGGCCGAGGAGGCCCGTCGTGCGGATCGCGAAGTTGACGTCGTTGACGCCGAGCTGACCGCGCCACGCATCGATCGCGAGCAGCGACGCAGGCACGAGACCGCAGGCGATCACGAACCGTTTCGCGAGCGCACCATCGACGATCGGCGCGCCTGTATTCGCGAGGGCGCTAGTAGAAGACATGGAGATCCATCCCCGTGTAGAGGCTCGCGACTTGATCGCCGTAGCCATTGAACGGCAGCGTTTCGCGGCGGCCCGACTCGCCGATGCGGCGCTCGGTGGCCTGGCTCCAGCGCGGGTGCGCGTGCGCGGGGTTCACGTTGGCGTAGAAGCCGTACTCGCCGGGCGCGGACTTGTTCCACGTCGTCGATGGCTCCTTGTCGAGGAGCGTGATCTTGACGATCGACTTGATGTGCTTGAAGCCGTACTTCCACGGCACCACCAACCGCACGGGCGCGCCGTCCTGCGGCGGAAGCGTCTTGCCATAAAGGCCGGTCGCGAGCAGCGACAACGGGTGCATCGCCTCGTCGATGCGCAGGCCTTCGCGGTACGGCCAGTCGAGCACGTCATCCTTCTGGCCAGGCATGCGCTCGGGATCGTGCAGCGTCTCGAACGCGACGTACTTCGCGCTTGCCATCGGGCGCACGCTGTCGAGGACCTTCGCGAGCGGCACGCCCGCCCACGGGATGACCATCGACCAGGCTTCGACGCAGCGCAGGCGGTACACGCGCTCCTCGACAGGCGCGATGGCCATCAGCTGGTCGATATCGATCGTCTTGGGTGCGTGGCACAGACCGCCGATCTCGATCTTCCATCCGCTCGTGTCGAAGTTCGCAGATGCCGCGGCGACGCCGTCTTTGTCCGTCGTGAACTCGTAGAAGTTGTTGTAGTTCGTGATCGACGTGTAGGGCGTCCATGCCTCGTTCGTGAGGAAGCGCGGATCGGTCGACTTCACGACGTTCGGGAGCGCGATCGTCTCGGTCGTCGCGAGCTCGACGCCGTTGAGCCGGCGGTACAGCCAACCAGTGGTGAGTGCGCCGGCCGCGACGAGTCCCCCGCGCATGATCGCGCGACGGTTGAAGTAGAGATCGGGGGGCGTGATTTGGTCGGCCATCGGATGCATCGCCTACGCGGGGGGCCCTGGGCGGTTACGCGGCTTGTCGAGAGTCCAAGGATCTCGTAGACATGGAAGACGAACAATCCGCACGACCGAGTTGTTATATACGGTCGCTGATGTTGTCTCCGTCCGGCACGAAGTCTGGCCGCGGTCGCCGCCGCTGGATCATCGTCGGCGGAGTCGCCGGCGGCCTCGCGGCGCTCGCGCTCGTGCTCCTGTTCGTCGTGTACCCGCGGCTCGGCGCGAAGATGATCCGCGAGAAGGTCGGCGAGAAGCTCGCGACCAAGCTCGACCGTGACGTGCGCATGGGGCGCATCGACGTCACCTTGGGGCACGCCGTCATCCGCGACCTCGAGATCCGCGGCAAACACGACGGTGACACGCCGCTGGTCCACATCGATCGAATCGAGATCGACTTCGACACGCTGCGATCGTTCGTGGGCTCCGTGAAGCTCGGTCCGGCGAAGCTCGACGGTGTCATCATCTCCGTGCGGCGCGACGGCTCCGGCGCGGACAACGTTCGCGACGTGCTCCTACGCCTGCGCGGCGGTCGTGGCGTGCAAGCCGGCGGCGGCGGTGAGAGCTCGCTGCGCCCCACCAAGGTCGAGGTCGAGCGGATCAAGGTCCTCGCCGACGACGCGGTGACCGGAACGACGGCGTTCGTCGGCAACGGTCGCGCGACGTGGTCGCCGGGCGAGCTCGTCGCGATCCTCGAGGACGTCAGCGCGACCACGGTGAACGCGCCGAAGGCGGCGGCGCAGGCGCTTTCGATCACGAAGCGGACCGGGCAACCGCCGATGATCGAGGTCAAGGGAGGCGAGCTCGCGGTGTATCCCGCCCTCGCGCTCACCGGGATCGACGGCAGGATCATGGCGAATCCTCAGAAGGTCGGGCAGTACACGCTCGAGCTCGCGGGTGGCTATGGCGGTGTTCCGGGCAGGTTATGGACGGCGAAGGGCGGCGTGGACCCCGAGGCGCGGACCGGCACCGTCGATCTCGTCGCCGAGAAGTTCCAGCTCGACCGCCTCGCGCCCTTGCTCGCGAAGTCGCCGATCGTCGACTACCAGGACACCTCGATCGACACGAAGGTCACGCTCTCGCTCGCCGACAGCGTGATCTCCTTCGCGGGCGACTTCTCGCTGCGCGGCCTCAACGTCGGTCATCCCTTGATCGCTGACAAGGAGGTCCACGACCTCGATCTCGCCGGTCAGATCGCGGGCACGTTCGGGTTCGCCACCCGTACGCTCGCGCTCACGCGCGGCGAGTTCCAGTCGCGTGGCGTGCCGTTCTCCGTCACGGGCAGCGCGCGTCAGTTCACGCGCGCCGAGGTCGCGTGGCTCGTCGAACAGCCGGTCGATCCGAAGAAGATCGATCCGAAAACAGGCCAGCTGGTGCGCCGTACGGGCCCGGCGCGCCTCGCGGCGCTCGACATCCACTTCGTGATCCCCAAGATCGACTGCCAGCGCCTGTTGACCTCGATCCCGCCGGAGATGGTGCCGTACATGCAGGGCTACAAGCTGCGCGGCGTCTTCGACACGGACATCCACGTCGGCATCGATTGGGCGGATCTCGACGCGACGAAGCTCGGTGGGCGCGTCGGAATCCGGAACTGCCGCGTCATCGACGAACCTGCCGACTCCCCGAAGCGCCTCGAGAAGGAGTTCGAGCACCACGTCGAGCTCGAAGAAGGCACCTGGATGTCGTTCGTGGTCGGGGCGTCGAACTCCGACTTCGTGCCGATCGCCGACATCTCGCCGTACATGATCCAGTCGATCCAGACCACCGAGGACGCGGGCTTCTTCAAGCACCACGGCTTCATCGTCAGCGAGTTCCGCTCCGCGCTGATCTCGAACCTTAAGGCGGGGCGGTTTCGCCACGGCGCCTCGTCGATCACGATGCAGTTCGTGAAGAACGCGCTGCTCTATCGCGACAAGACGCTCTTGCGAAAGTTCCAGGAGCTGTTCTTGACCTGGCACGTCGAGAACACCCTCGAGAAGGATCGCATCCTCGAGATCTACTTCAATATCATCGAGTACGGCCCCGGCCTCTACGGCATCGGGCCGGCGGCGTGGCACTACTTCTCGAAGCCCGCGAAGGATCTCAACGCGCGCGAGGCGGCGTTCTTCTCGTCGATCCTCCCGTCGCCGAAGGAGCGGTACAAGCAGTACTGCCAGAACACGCTGACGAAGTGGTCGATGGCGAAGATCGACCGGATCCTGGGCCTCATGAAGACGCGCAAGCGGATCACCGAGGAGGAGTACGAGCAGGCGATGGCCACGCCGCTACTGTTCGCGAAGGACGATAGCGAGACGGAGAAGGACTGCATGGATCGAGTGAAGAGGGCGATCAAGAACGCGCGCCCGACGAACCCGATGGCGCCGAAGAACCAGCCCAAGGACAAGAAGAAGAAGTCCGCGCCGCAGAATCGCCGCGACGCCGCCTCGCAGAAGCGCTCGTAGCTGCGACAATCCGCGCGCGCTCGTCGACGCAGCGCGTGTTATATGCGGGTCGTGCATCAGCGAGCCCTCGCGCTCCTCCTCACGCTCGGCCTCACCCTCGTCGGGTCGGTCGCTGCGCCCGCGATCGTGCACGCCCAAGGTGCGGGCCATCAGATCCAGAGCTCCGACGAGGAGCCGCAGGGGCGCTCGGGGTTCTGGACGAACCGCCGCGCGGCCAAGGGCGGTGCGTATCGCTGGCGCCTACTCGGGATCGGTGTCGGCCTGCTCGCGATCACCGGCGCCGGCATGCTGCTGCTCGTTCGCAAGGCGAAGAACGATCGCGACAAGAACGATCGCGACAAGAAATAGAACCACGCGTCGCGGCAAGTGGTCAGTAGAAGCCCTCGCGCTTCGCGTACCGCTCGTCGCGCGCGCGATCATACTCGCACACGTCGAAGCCTTCGCCTTTGATCGCGGCGAACACCTCGCCGCTCGTCGGCAACGCGTCCTTCGGGAGGAACTTCGTCGGATCCCACAGCGCGGAGCGAATGAACGCCTTGGGGCACTGCGTGTACGCCTCCTCGACGTCGACGACGATGCCGAGCTTCGGCACCTTGCCCTCGACGGCGCATGGCGCGAGCAGCGCCTCGTCGGTGACGAGCGTCGCGCGCCCGTTCACGCGGAACGAGTCGCCGAGGCCCGGCAGCACGAAGAGGAGCGCGATGTGCGGGTTCGCGAGGATGTTGCGCAGCGAATCGGCCAGGCGATTGCCCGGACGCTCCGGCACGAGCAGCGTCCTGTCATCGAGGATGCGGACGAAGCCTGCCGGATCGCCGCGCGGGCTGACGTCGCAGCTCGTGCCGTCGCTCGTGGCGAGGCACACGAACGGCGACTGCTCGACGAATCGGCGCGTCTGCGGGTTCAACCGATCGACGCACTTCGAGGCGACGAGCGGCAACGGCTCGCCGACCAGCGCGCGCAGCTGCTCCTCGGTGTCGATCGTCTGCTCGGTCAACCGATGTGGCATGCGCGCATCATAGCGCTACGTCTCCGGCACAGCTGCGATGGCAGGGCTTGCCGGGATTCACCTCGCGTCCTGCGCGGGATCGTGAATCGTGCGAATCGCGGGCCCTCGAGCACGTGGTGTGGTGACGACCGCGGTGCCAGCCGGGTGCCGTCGATCCAGGGTCCTGTGGTCATGATCGGGGCTCCGAGACGAGCCCATGCGAACGCCGGCCGTCGGCTCATGCCAATTGTTTGTCCCGTTCGTCGACGGGCGGGACGATGCGGCATGCGCTGTCTCCTCCTCGTGCTGCTCGCCTCGGCGCATGCGCACGCGGAGGACGTCGCGGTCGGCGCCGCGCTCGGCGCGGGCGGGCAGGGCGACGCGAGCTACGGCGCGATGGAGCTCCGCCTCGACGCGAAGTGGCGTGGCGTACACATCGGGCTCGGCGGACGCGCCGTGTTTGAGGGCGGAACGTTCCGCACGCGCGAGTGGTCGCGACCGATCGATGCGGTCACGCTGATCCGGCAGCTCGAGGCGCACCTGGGGCCGGTCGCGCTCGCGGCGGGTGCGCTGTCGCCGTCGGTGCTCGGCCGCGTGGTCGATGGCTATCGTGCGACCCTCGACGACCGCGCCCGCACGGGTGCGCGCGTCGCGCTGAACACGGGCGAGCGCCCGGCGTTCGATCTCGAAGCGATCGTCGAGATCGACGACGTCCTCGATCCGGCGCTCGCCGGCGGCGCGCTCGCCTGTCAGCTCGCACCGGCGTGGGGCCTTCGTGCGGCGACCGCGGTCGATCCGGCGACATCGCGCGTGGCGATCGAGCTCGGTGGTGCGCGGCGACGGGAGCGCGATGACTCGCGCATCGAGTTGGGCGCGTCGATCGTCGGCGAGCGCTGGCTGTCCGAGACACCGGACAGTCCGCCGGGCGGACAAGATCCGGCCGCGATGTCGTCGCACGTCGGTGTGGGCGCCGTCGGATTCGCGAGCGTGGCCTTCGATCGCGCGGGTGCGCGCTGGACGCTCGACGCAGACATTCGCGCCGGGACCGGCACCAATGGCGCGGCGTTCGGGCCATTGTATCGTGCTGAACGCGCCGCCATCCTCGACGACACACGAGCCGGCATCGGTAGCGGGCTCGCTGCCAGCGTGAGCGGCGATCGCGGCTGGCTCTCGATCGGCGGTCGCTGGCGTCCCGGGCTCGGTGCGCTCGGTACGTCTAGCGTTGGCGCGCCAATGGGATCGCGCTGGCAAGCAGCCGCCTGGATCGCAGCGAGCCCACGCGCCATCGCGGGAGCCGGGGAGCTGCGCGCGGTGTGGGCGACTCATCTCTCGACATCGCTCCAGCTCGCGCGCATGTACACCGACGCGATCTCGCCGATGGGCACGTCGACGGAGACGAGCTCGCTCGCGCCCGCCTGGAGCGCGACGGTGTGGTTCGGCGTGTCGACCCGCTAGGGACGTCAGTTCGCGCCGGGCTCGACATCGGCCGCTGCTGCGTCGTCCTCGACGACGATCGGCGGCGGGGCCTCGGCGGTGGCACGAGCGCGCTCGGCGTTCGCCTCGTACTGGACGCGGCGCTTCGCGTTGTCCTCGCGGGCGGCTGCGCGTTCCCACAGGCGGCCGGCCTCGAGCCAGGCGGCCTGCTGGAGGCGACCATCGCGCGCGGTCTGCGCCTTCAGTTCAGCGGCCTCGGCCTTTGCGACATGTGGATTGCGACCGAAGCTCATGCCCCGGGTGTAGCGCGCCCGTCTGACAGTGTGCGTTCGAGGATCTCGGCGGCGGCCCGGATCTTCGCGGCGAACCATCGCGCGCGGAGGAGACTGCGCTTGTCGTCGGGGAGATCGCCGAGTGCGCCGATGTGTGCGCGGCGGCGGCGCGCGATCGTGGACATGGCGAGCCCGACGGTGACCGAGAGGTTGTAGCTCTCGGTGAAGCCGAACATCGGGACGCCGAGGGCGCCGTCGCATGCGTCGATCGCGCCCTGCGAGAGGCCCGCGTGCTCGTTGCCGAACGCGACCGCGATGGGTGTGGACACGTCCACATCGTCGATCGTGGTGGTCGCGCCGGGAAGCGTCGCGTAGACGCGGAATCCGCGTTCGCGAAGGTGCGTCACCGCGCTTGCCGGATCTTTCCACCGCACGAGGTCGATCCACTTGTGCGAGCCGCGCGTGATGCCCCACGCGGTCGAGACGCGCTCCTCGCTCGGCTCGATAACGTGCAGCTCGGCGAGTCCGAACGCTTCGGTCGTACGGATCGTCGCGACTGCGTTGTGCGGGTCGTACGTGTCCTCGACAACGGTGACGACCGACGCGAGGCGCGCGGCGAGCACGGAGTCGATGCGTGAAATGCGTTCGGGCGTGAGCATGTGCGCGAGCGTCTCGCACACGGTGTCCGCGCCCCAGCGGGCGATGGCGCGGTCGATTGCGTCGGTCACGGCGAAAAGGATACCGTTTGGCGCGTGAACGAGGGGGCACCGGGGCGGTTCGTCGGGGACCGCTACCACATCGTCCGCGAGCTCGGACGCGGTGGAATGGGCGTGGTCTACCTCGGTCGCGATCTACGTCTCGACATGGATGTCGCGATCAAGTTCCGCGGTGTCACGCACTCGGACGCGACGCTGTGGCTGAAGCGTGAATTTCGATCGGTCGCGTCGTTGCGGCACCCGAACCTCGTCGAGCTGTACGAGCTCGTGGCGCACGACACGAGCTGCTACTACACGATGGAGTACCTGCCGGGGATGGATCCACGGCGGTGGGTCGAGCGTCGAGCGCCCGGTGCCCCCGGTGCGCATGACCTCGACGACGCGATGTTCTCGGAGCACAGCACGCGGAGCGCGGCGCCGCTCCAGGAAGCGAACACCGCGGCGACCGATCCGCCCGCCGCGCCCGCGACGGTGACCGCGCCGGTCGTGCCGCGCCTCGTGCCCGCGGTCGACTTCGCGCGCCTGCGCGACGTGGTCGTGCAGCTCGCGGAGGGCATCGCGTATCTGCACGCGCGCGGCGTGATCCATCGCGACGTGAAGCCGTCGAACGCGATCGTCGTCGGTGGCGTCGTCAAGCTGCTCGACTTCGGCCTCGCGCTCGAGCGGCATCGCCAGGACGACGACGTCGCGCGCGAGTCGCGCATCGTCGGTACGGCGGCGTATCTCGCGCCCGAATATCTCGAGCGGCTCGTCGTGAGCCCGCAGATGGACGTGTACGCGCTCGGCGTCCTCGCGTTCGAGCTGTGCACGGGGCAGCCGCCGTTCGGTGGGACGTTGCACGTGCTGTCGCGGCTGCAGGCGGGGCGGATCAAGATCCCGCGCGTCGCGGAGATCAACCCGGAGATCCCGCCGGACCTCGACGACGTCATCGACGGGATGCTCGCCGCGAATCCCGAGCAGCGGCCATCGGCGCTGGAGGTGGTGCAGCGGCTCGCGAGCACGGGCTCGCAGCCCTCGTCGGATCGGCCCGCGATGCGTGCCCGCCGGGAACCGCCGTTCGTCGGGCGCAAGCGCGAGCTCGCGCAGATCGCGGAGTACGTCGCCGATCCCACGCCGCGCGGGCGTCTCCTCGTCGTCATCGGCCCGTCGGGATCCGGCAAGACCACGCTGATCGATCGCGCCGTGGGGCTCGCGACGGGCATCGATCGCGAGCACGACTCGCTCGTGTGGCGCGGGCGCTGTCACGAGCGCGAGCGGCTCCCGTACCGCGCGTTCGACCAGATCGTCGACGATCTCGCGACCGAACTCGCGGGCGATCCTCGGCTCGCGCGCGGCATCGACCACGCCGCGGCGCTGGCGCGCGTGTTCCCGGTGCTCGCACCGCTGATCGATCCGCGCCGCGACGAGCCGCCGCTCGCGGACCTGCGTGTCGAGCGCGAACGCGCACTCCTCGCGCTCGTGCAGACGTTCGCGAAGCTCGTCACGACGCCGCACGGCCTGATCGTCATCGATGACCTGCAGTGGGCCGACGACGACAGCCTCGAGCTCCTCGCGCTGCTCGTCGAGCGCATCGACGTGCCGCTCACGGTGGTCGCGTCGTGGACGAGCGACGGCAGCATCGCGTTGCCGCCCGCGGTCGCGGCGCTCTCGGATCGGCTCGGCGCCGCCGCGCAGATCATCGACGTGCCGGCGATGACCGAGGACGACCTGCTCGCGATGCTCGCGGAGCTCGCGCCTCGTGCGCCGACGTCGCGCCTCGCGCTCGCCGCGCGCCTCGCGCAGGGCAGCCCGTACCTCGCCGAGCTGATCGGTCGCGAGCTCGGCGAGGCCGACGTCGCGGATCCCGAGGCCGCCGAGCAGCGCCGCCTCGATCGCCTCGAGCCGGCAGAGCGCATGGTCGCCGAGATCACGGCGTTGTCGGCCGGCGCGGCGACGTTCGAGCAGCTTCGCGCGCTCGCGCAGCTGCCGTCGGGGCGACTGCAGTCGGTGCTGCGCGGGCTCGAGGACGCGCGCGTCGTTCGCGCGACACCGGCGCTCGCCGGCGATCCGGTCTACGTGTTCTATCACCAGCGCCTGCGCGAGACGGCGAGCGCCGCGATGGCCGGCGAGGCGCGCCGCGCGATGCACGAACGCTTCGCGCGCTGGTTCGAAGACTCCTCGTCGGTCGCGGCAGGTGCCGAGCTCGACGCGGGCCAGCTCGCGTATCACTGGCAACATGCGGGTGCACCCGAGCGTGCGGCGCACTGGGCGATCGTCGCCGGCGACGCGGCGAAGAGCCAGCTCGCGTGGGCGCTCGCCGCGAGCTGGTACCAGCGTGCGGTCTCGCTGACCGACGGCTACGATTCGCCGCGCTTGTCGAGTGCCCCTCACGGCGCACCTCGGGGCGGCAGGTCCGTCGACAACGGCGCGGCGCGATCGTCGGTGGCGTCTTCGGAAGCTGCGGCGATGCGGGGCTCGATCGACAAGCCGGTCGACAACGGCGTGGCGCGATCGTCGGGCGCGACCTCGCGGAGCTCGATCGATACGATCGCCGTGCGCGGAAAGCTGGCCGAGTGTCTGTTCCTCGGCGGAAAGCTCGCCGCCGCGGCGGACGAGTTCCTCGCGCTCGCGCGGATCGAAGCGTCCGCGCGGGTGGTCGGCGCGGGCACCGACGACGCGTCCGCGGGCGACCATTCCGACGCACGCGAGAGAGTGCGCGACGAGCCCGATGTTCGCGCGGATCGATGGCGCGTGCGCGCGGCCGAGGCGTACCTCAAGCTCGGCGAGCTCGCACGCGGACTCCGCGAGCTCGACGGTGTCCTGGCGCGGCGTGGCGAGAAGCGGACCGAGGTCCGCGCAATGTCCGTCGCGCGTGCGGCCGTCGTCGCAGCGCGCTGGTTGTCACCGCTCCCCACGCGAACGCGCGCGGTCGACGATGTCCTCGCCTCCGCGTACCGCGTGATCGCGAGCTTCTTGTCGACGCCGTATCCGCTCGAGGCGCTCGAATACGTTCTGCGCGGCGTCGCGTTAGCCGAAAAGACGGGCGACCGCGGCGCGTACGCGACGGGCATGGCGACGCTGTCTGCGTACGTCGCGACCGGCACGCTCGGCCGCTTCGGTGATCGCGCGGTCGCGAACGCGCGGCGGCTGTCGGTAGAGTGCGGAGCGCCGTATCCGCGCATGGTCGCCGCGGGCGCGGCCGGCATGCTCGCGACGCTGCGCGGCGAGTGGCCCGCGATGCGCGCCGCGCACGAAGAAGCCGAGGCCGTGTGCAAGAAGCTCGGGCTCGACCTGTCGTGGGAGGCTTCGTTCTTGCGAACGTACTGGGCGCTCGGCGAGCTCTACGCGGGCGAGCCGGCACGCGCCGAGGAGCTGCTGCGTGCGCTCGCGGACACGTCGGACGATCTATGGACACGCGCGATGCTCGGCTCGTGTCGCGGTCGCGTGCTCGTCCTCGCCGGCGATCTCGAGGCCGCGCGCGCCGTCGCGCTCGATCTCGATCGCACGCCGGCGGCGCGGCAGGGCATGGCCGGCATCTATCGTCAGGTCTTCCTCGGCGAGCTCGCGCTCGCGCAGCACGACTGGGAGCGCGCGGCGTCGGTGGCCGACGCGCTGTGGGGCTCGGCGCGCGCGCAGTGGTTGCACGTGATGCCGCCGGTCGCCGCGATGATCGAGGTCATCGACGCGACCGCGCAGATCGGCCTCGCGAACGACGCGATCACCCAGCACCGATCGAAGGTCCACCCGCGCCGGCTCGTCGCGCGCGCGCGCGAGGTGGCGCA
Organism: Kofleriaceae bacterium; assembly: GCA_046160585.1. Lineage (GTDB taxonomy): Bacteria > Myxococcota_A > Polyangia > Haliangiales > Haliangiaceae > JABFXX01. Next base: position 61,906 of record JBJXGN010000005.1, on the reverse strand, counting down.
GCGCCTGCTGCGCCGAGGACGCTCGTCGTTCTACGCAGCGACGGCGGCGCGACTCCTCGCGCAAGCAGCGCGGCTCGCGGGCGACGACGATCGTGCGCTGCTCGCGCGCGCGCGATCACTCGCCGACGATCGCGGCGGCAAGATCGACCAACTCGCGACCCGCGCACTCGCGGGCGAGCCGATCGATGCAGGCACCCTGGCGCCGGCGGTGGCGTGGAGCACCGCGGGCATGTGGCGAAGCAAGGAGTAGCGAGCGAGATGGCACCTTCCGTGATGATCATCGGCGGTGGCGTGGGCGGGCTCACCGTCGCGCACGAGCTGATCGAGCGTGGCTTCACCGTCGACGTCTACGAGTCGCGCCCCGACCTCGGTGGCAAGGCGCGCAGCCAGCCCGTCGTCGGCTCGGGCACGGGCGGGCGCCTGGACCTGCCCGGGGAGCATGGATTTCGTTTTTACCCGCGCTTCTACAAGCACGTGATCGACACGATGGAGCGCATCCCGTCGCCGCTCGGTGGCTACGTCGCCGATCACCTGAAGCCGACAACGGAGTCCTCGATCGCGCTCGTCGACGTGGGCACCTGGTACCGCTTCTTCCGCCGCCGCACGCAGCGTCCGTTCGAGGTGATCGAGGCGCTCGAGCTGTTCTTCCAGGAGCTCGACTTCGACGAGGCAGACATCGCGCTGTTCACCGCCAAGATCCTCGAGTTCCTGACGACCAGCCAGGAGCGCCGCATCGGCGAATACGAGAACATCTCGTGGTGGCAGTTCCTCGAGGGCGACCTCTACTCGGTGAACTTCCAGAAGCAGCTACGCGCCGTCCCGCGCACGATGGTCGCCATGGATCCGCAGCGCGGCTCCGCGCGCACGATCGGCGCCGTCTCGATGCAGCTGATCCTCGACTATGCCGACGCGGGCGTGAACAACGACCGCACGATGGGCGGCCCCACGTCGGAGATGTGGATCGATCCGTGGCGCGCGTACCTCCAGTCGCTCGGCGTGACGTTCCACACGGGCCTCGCCGCCACATCGATCGGTGTCGCCGCCGGGAAGATCAGCGGCGTCACCATGTCCGACGCGACGACGAAGACCGCCGACTACTACGTGCTCGCGGTCCCGATCGACGCCGCGATCCCGCTGATCACGCCGGCGATGGGTGCGCTCGACCCGCAGCTCGAGCGCCTCCGCCTCGCGAACGCCGACGACCTCGTCTCGTGGATGGTCGGCATCCAGTACTTCCTCTTCGAGGACGTGCCGCTCGTTCGTGGTCACACGTTCTATCCCGACAGCCCGTGGGCGCTCACGACGATCTCGCAGCCGCAGTTCTGGCGCGAGCTCGGCATCTTCCGCACGCGCTACGGTGCCGGTGACGTCGGCGGTCTGATCTCCGTCGACATCTCCGATTGGGACACGCCCGGCACGTTCGTCCCGAAGATCGCCAAAGAGTGCACCCCCGCCGAGATCGCCCACGAGGTGTGGGAGCAGCTCAAGGCCGCGCTCAACGGCACCGCGCCCGGAGAGGAGACGCTCACCGACGCGATGCTGCATTCGTGGCACCTCGACGACGACATCGACTTCACGACGACACCGACGTCGAACAAGTCGCGGTTGCTCGTGCACCCGCCGGGCTCGTATCACGTGCGCCCCGAGGCCGGTTCCGCGATCGGAAACCTCGTGCTCGCGGCGGACTACGTGCGCACGACGACGGATCTCGCGTCGATGGAAGGCGCGAGCGAAGCGGCGCGCGCGGCCACGAACGCGATCCTCGATCGCGCGGGCTCCACGGCCGCACGCGCGCGCTTGTGGCGGGTTACCGAGCCGGACGAGTTCCGGATCGCGCGCGCGCTCGATCGCTGGCTCTACCAGCGGGGCCATCGCCACACGTTCGAGATCCTCGGGATCCGCAACGCGGCGCGCGCAGCGGCGTGGCTACGCAGGCTCGAGCGATTCGCCGGCTTCGCGCGCATCGATGACTGGTTCGACGACCGCGTCCGCACGTCGAAGATCCTGCGCGGCATTCTCGAGTTCGTCGGCCTCGGCGGCACCTGAGCGCACACCGTTCGTGGTGGCGCTGCGCGACGAGATCCCTCGCGGCGTAACATGCACGAGAACCGAGCAACCGCGGTCGGCGATCGCTGCCGTAGGTCCATTCTCCGACGAGCAGCGCGCGTGATCGACACGCGAGTTTGCGCGCGCGAGCTCGATTGATACGTAGCGCAGCATGAAACACGCGATCTGGGGCCTGGTCTCGCTGGTACTGGCGGGTTGTTCACTTCTTCCGACGAGCGCACCCTCGTCGCTGCCGACGTCGTCATCGCCGCCGTACACGGTCGGTCCGAGCATCAACTCGGTCGAGGCACCGAAGAACAAGCATCAAATCCAACGCGAGCGCGAGTGGAAGTACCTCGAGGACATCAAGCCGTATCGCGGGTTCCTGGAGACGCTGCACGACAGCGATCGCGGCTGGAAGCGCACACCCGAGGCAACGATCGACGCATTCGCGAAGATCGACGGGATCGCGCCGCTCCTCGATCTGTGCCCGACGTACAAGGACTTCAAGATCATCGGCACGCGCCACGAACCGTACGACCAGCCCGCGCGCGCGTGTGACCTCGCAGCGCGCCACAAGGAGCTGGCGCACAAGGCGTACCTGACGAGCGCCGACGATGCGGTCGCCGGACACGTGGCGAGTGTGAAGGCCAACCTCGCGACCATCTCCTCGGGCGGCGTCCTCTCCCAGGAGACGCTGATCGGCCTGCTCGATCTCGCTGCAGATCCATCGAGCGCCCTCGCGGAGCTACGCACGACCATCGAGCCGCTGTACGCCGCTCTCGGGCAGCCGTTACCCGCGGATCGATTCGCAGCGAACGTTGCCCTCGGTGCCGAGGTCACCGATGCGATTCGTGCATCGATGCGTGCCGTCGAGATCGAGCCCGCACGCAAGCGCGACGCGACCGTCGAGAAAGCCGTGCGCGACGTGTTCCGCGCACCCGCTCGCGTGCGTTCGGTGCGCATCGCGTGGAAGGAGTGGAACGAGATCTTCGCGGACAAGTATCGGGCGTTGCCGACGGCGCGACTCATCATGGCGCTGGCCTACGTGCAGTACAAAGGCGAGGACTTCTGCCGCGTGTATCCGGTCGAAGCACGTACAGCACGCATGGCCGATGGTTGGAGCTCGAACGTCGAGACCAACGCACTCACGTACCGGATCTTTGTCGCGCGATGTCCATGACTCGCTCGCGAGGCGGATCAGTCCGTGACTCGCTCGCACAGCGCGTCAGTGTCGCGCGATGTCCGTCACCTCGATGCTCGCCAGCACATCAATGATCGCCGCGATCGCGCCACCTGAAATCGCCATGACATCGATCTCGGCCGTACGCGAATCAGCCCCCACGTGTACGGAGCGACGGCCCACGCGCGCGGCCACGGCGTTCGCGATCCCCTCGACCGCAGACACGAGCACGAATGCAGTCACGCGTGGATCTGGCGCCATCGCGCGGGCCGCGAGGAACGCCGCGACGCGATCGATGAAGCGATCGATGTGCGCGCAGAAGCGGTCTTGATACGCTGCCTCGGTTCGGAGCTCGATCAGCCAGCGATAGATCGGTCGGCGCGCGTGATACACGCGGAGCATCGCCTCGGCGATCCGCGCGGCGACGTCGGCGAGTCGGCGATCGCCACTCGAGGTGAGCACGATGTCGATGGCCTCGAACAGGTCGTCGAGGACGCGCTCCTGGACCGCACCGATCAGTGCCTGTTTGTTCGGGTAGTACTGGTAGACCGAGCCGATGCTGACGCCGGCCACCTCGGCCACCCGGTTCGTGGTCAGTCCCGATGGTCCGTGAGCATCGAGGACGCGTTCGACGGCGATGAGGACGGCATCGATCGTAACGATCGCGCGAGGTTGGCGGGGGCGACGGCGGGCGAGAGGCGGGGTCGGCTTGCTCGGACGGGGCCTTCGGCGAGAACGCATGGTGGCGCCCATCGCCGTTCGTACGTCGCGGTTGCTAGAAGATTCACGACGGCAGCTCCGGCGGTCCACGGTGGTGAGCGGCCACCTTTGCCTGCCAGTAGCTCTTACGTGCAGCGTCTCCGAGCTGGGTGGCCAGTTCCACGCCGGCCGCAGCGACGTCATTGGAAGGTTTATCGTCATGAAGGTCTGCCAGCGCATCGAGGTAGATCACCGCTCGCTCGCGCCAGCGCGCACTCTTGGGTAACTCTCGCTCGACGAGCACCAACAACAAAGAAGCCAGTGATTCCAGAATCACGACCCTGTGTCGTGCACGGGGCAGGGCCTCACGTAGGAGCGTTTCAGCCTCGTCGTGCCGGTCCACACTCATGAGCGTTTGCGCGAGCGTGGCTTCGACGAGCGGTCGCCATCGCTCTTGTTCACCGGTGGGTTCGGCGTCGCTGCCACGAGCAAGATCGACGAACTCGTCTGCATCGCCCGCAAGACTCAGCGCGACGCGGTATTCGGAAACGGCTTCCTCGAGCCGATCGGCCATTTCCAGAGCGCGACCGGAAAAGAAATGAGCAGGGAGTGGGGCGTGGGCCAACGCGCGATAGACACCGAGCGCCTCATCCGTGCGACCGAGCATCGCCAGCACGTGACCCTTGCAAAAACTGAACGCGTGACGATCGGCGCCAGCGCGAACTCCATGCCCGACAACTGCCAGCAACTCGGCGGAGCCCGGAGGGTCCAGCAGGGAAGCGAACGCGTCTACCATCGGTGCGACGTCGCCGAGCTCACGACGGTCGAGCATGATCTGAATCGCGAGGAGGACCATGCCGCGCAGCCGACGGCCAGCAAACGGATCGGTGATGTGCTGTTCGAAGTGCCGCACGGTTCGTTCCACGTTCGAAAGAAAGTGCCGGTCGAACAACGATGGCCCCCGCTGAACGTGCCACTCGAGCCCGTACGCGAGCGCTTGCGTGTGGAGCTGTTCGAAATCTGTCGGCGCCGGCTCGGGTTCGATCGCCTGCGGGATGCCTGCACCGAATCGTCCGATCCATTTCTCGAGATTGTCCAACGTGTCCTCGAGCGAGCTGGCACGTTCGAACACGTGCCGCTCGACCACCACGTGTCGCGACGTATCCACCACCGCCAGCGCGAGCGAAAGGTCCGCGCCCGGTGTGAACGTCCCGACGACCACATGAGGTTCGGCGGGAACGCCGACCAGATTCACGAGCGCGCGCTCGACATCGCCAAAATCGACATCGCCAGGATCGAGCACCGACATCGGAACGCCGCGCCGGTTGAGCAGGTCACAGAGCGCGCTCGCCATACCCATCGCAAGCGCGGGGTCGGGCTCGCCGGTGGGTGCGAGCGGACCGATGTAGATCGATGACGGCATGACAACTCCTACAACGACATGAAGAATGCGCGAAGTGCAGCGACGTTCTCGAGTCGTCCATCGGGACCCGAGCCGTCGGGTTGCGCAGTTCTCGGCTTGGTGGCTAGCCGCGTCGGCCGTGCAGTCGCACGTTAGCCGCGAGATCCCTCATCGTCTTGGCGCGCTCGGGATCGGTTTCGGTCGCTGCGACTTCATCGAGGCGTTCGGCGAACACGTAGTGCGGCCAGCGCTCGATTGCCCGAATGGCGTCGTCGCGGACGCCTGGATCGCGATCCGTGAGTGCTTCGTCGATCAACGCCTCGACGTCTCCATCGTATTCGTCCACCAGTGCCGCCGACGCGCGGATCGCGAAGCGACGATCGTTCAAGTCCTTTCCGCTCGCACGTCGCGTCAGCTCCATCAGGTCGGTCAGCGGCAACACCTTCGAGACTCTGTCGACGATCCGAGCTGGCTGACCGAAATGAGGCGTTTCTGCACGGAGCACCCCGACGTCGACGTAACGGTCGTACACGTAGCGGACGACTGCATCGTCGGGGAGACGCCAGATCCGCTCGAACAACTGCTTGTCGGCGGCTGGAATTTCCTGCGCAAACACACCACCCAACTTCTCGATCGCTGTCTCGACCTCGGACAGGGTGACAGGTTCGATGGCCACGTCGTAGGTGTAGATCATGGCGACCGGTTAGAGCCCCCGTCGACCGTGGAGTCTCACGTTCTCGGCAAGCTCTGTCATCACGTGGGCGCGATCCGGATCGGGTTCGGTCGCGGCAACCTTGTCGAGGCGCGCGGCGAAGACGAAATGCGGCCAGCGCCGGATTGCTCGGATGGCGTCATCACGAACACCGGCGTCTTGATCGGTCAGCGCTTCGTTGAGTGCCGACACCAGGTCTGCGTCGTACTCGTTCGCAAGTGCGGCGTACGCCCGAATCGCGAAGCGCCGATCGGTCGGGTCCTTTCCCCGCGCGCGATTGTTCAGCTCGATGCGATCGGTGAGCGGGAGCACCGCCGAGACGCTCTCGACGATTCGGGCTGGCTGGGCGAGGTGTGGTGTCTCGGCGCGGATGGTTGCGACGTCGACGTACCGGTCGTAGACGTAGCGAACGACCGCGTCATCGGGGAGGCGCCAGATCCGCTCGAATAGCTGTTTGTCGGTCGCTGGAATCTCCTGCGCGAACACACCACCCAGCTTCCCGATCGCTGTCTCGACTTCGGACAGGGTGACGCCAGGTTCAATGGCGATGTCGTACGAGTAGATCATGGTGACGATGCTGGTGGTATTCAGTGACAGCGATCGAGTCGCAATCTCAGGCCCGAGCGCAAGCGCGCCTACGTCTCGACGACTGACACGGCTTCGATGTCGCGACCGAATCGTTTCGCTGCGAGCTGGAGCGTCCCGCCCGGGATGCTCGTGCGGCGCGGGTTGATAACCATGACGTGAACAGCAGTTTCGCGATGTTTCTCGATTGCGTCCCAGGTCTCGGCGTCCACGTGTTTCTGCACGACGGTCCAAGCCTGTTCATCTAAATCGAGGATGGACGCTGCACGGTCGCTAGCAGGGTCGAACTTCCACAAAGACCCGACGTGCGTAAATGCGTCGAGGTACACGCGCATCCGATCTCCGAGATCGATCGCGCCAATCCCTACCCGGCGTTCCTGCTTAGCAAGCTGCTCTTGTGCGGGCGGAATGTCAGCTCGCTGGTAGAGCGTTCGGCCCCGCCGGCTATCCCCCGGTCGAAGTCTCTTGCTCGAGAGCTCGAAAGCAGCGTCGAGGGACTTTCCAATCGCGCCTATCAACGACATCGCGAGTGTGAAGTGAATCCCATGCGCGTACCAGAACGCGCCTGGCGTGTGGACGACGTTCAAGCCTGCCTCGAGTGAGGATGCGACGATGCCTTCGTACATCGCGTCGAGGGTAGCGGGCGTCTCGCTCCAATCCTCTGCCGGATGCCATGCGCCCTCGGTGAGTCCCGAAGCTATTGCTGCCGCAGCTCGGACATCCGGACGCTTGTTGGTCGACAGCTTCGCAACGTCCGCGAGAAATGCGATGGCGTCGCGATCGGCACGCAAGGCAGCCAACGAGGCTCCTGCGACGATCAGGTTCGCTGGTGCTTCGACCTTGCGAAGCTCGGACGCGCGCATCGGGCGCCAAGTCCACTTGTCCAGAAGTTTCTCGACCAACAAACGATGCTTCGGCACGCCATGGGCGGCTGCATGGACCCAGGCAGACGTGAGGATGTCGATACTGTTCGGCGCTGCGTTCGTCGAGAAGTAGTCTAGAAACTCGATCGCCCGAGCGTGATCGAACACGACTGCTGCCCAAGACATGCTGGGACAGTGACAGACACGACGAGGATCGAGCAAGCGGTCAAGGGACCCTTACCGGCGTCGGAACACGAACGCGCGCGATCGCGGCATTGATCTCCTCGCGCGACAAGTTTCGTCCTCGGAGGTAGACGCGCAGCGACGTTTTGATCGCTCGTTCCAAGAGTCGACGTTGGCGTTCGGTGAACTGCGCGGTGCCGTGTAGATAGATCTGGAAGTCGATCCTGCCCTGTTCGATCAAACCGACGACGCGTGCGTGCGCCGCGGGTCCTTGCTCTCCAGCGCGGCTGATCGTGCTGCCGAGGTTCGTGCTCAATGCAGATCCTTGAAACGACGACGCGTCAGCGCGGCCGAAGTACCGTCTCGCAACACTCTCCTTCGCATCGCCAGCGGTGAGACGGTCCTCGGTCGAACCGCGTTCGTTACCCGCCGATGCGACGTCGAAGCCGGGCGCCGAAGGATCCCGGTTTGCCGGCACCAGAGCGAGATAGTTGTCCTTGTCTCGCTCTAGCTTCTCTCTCGCAAGGCGTTCGGCGGTGCCACCCGATTGCGGCGGCGGAACCGCGAGCCAGTACCCCCGGTTCGGTGCGGTGGACCGAAGGTAGAATATGCGTTGGTTGTCGGTGAGTCGCCTCGCGTACACGTGCTCGCGCCCCGACCGCGAGAACTCCCAACGCAACCTGACCGTCGACGCAGTATGACTGTTGGGATAGTTCACCAAGTCGAGATCGATGACGTGGCCGTGAACCGTCTTGTTGTCGGACGGATTCATCGCCGCCCGGACGACGAATCCCTGACCGGACCGTTGCAGCTCGAGGACCGAGAAGCGATAGCGGATGCGGAGCCACATCAAGCGTGCGCGCATCCAGCGGGTGGAGATGCCACCCTCAGTGCGATGGCCGTCGACGAGGCGCGTAACAGCCGCCATTCCCGCGCGCCATCTGCGTTCCACGCGCTGACGTCGACGTTCGGCCCGCGAGTCGGGACCGTGTCGCGGAGGATCACGACGCGGTGCGCCTCGACCCTGGGCTCGAGATGCCGCGCGTTCCCGGCGCGTGCGGGCACGATTTCCTTCGGCCCGTCGCTCGGCGCGAGCACGTGAACGTTCCGAACGCGCACGATGATGTCCATCACCGCGAGTGCGTCCGCGTCGGTGATCATCATCGCGTTGTCGTCGTCGCCTTGCACCTCGCGCACCACCGCGTCGCGCGAGGCGGGTGCGCAGTCGGCCAAAGATGCGCCCGACGGGCCGGCCGATCGGTCCCGCGATTCTGCGCAGCAAGCTGTCGACGCCTAGGAACGTCAGCAGCGCGTCGACCGCCGCGATGATGCCCCACGCGAGCGCACGCGCGAACGCTTGCGATCCGTCGCCACCACCCGCGACGAGCAGGAGGAAGTCGAAGAACGCCGACGCCGCGCGGATCAGGCTCTGGATCAGCGACCACGCGGCGCGGATCGCGTCGATGATCGCCATGATCGCGCCGACGCCGGGGATGAGCTTGGCGGCGAGCTGGATCGCGAGCCACGTCATCGCGGCAACGCCGAGTGCGGGTAGCGCTTCTGGCAACGCCTCGAGCACCAGGCTGAACATGTTCGTCGCCGCCGACGCGAGGATCTCGAGGAAGTTCGAGGGCAGGTTGAAGAGCAGGGCGAGCGGGCCGAGCTTCATCATCAGCCACTCCTGGAACGCGATCTTGAGCTCGTTCCAGAGGTGGTTTTTGACGCCGCTCTTCGCTTGATCGAGAGCGCGGCGGAGGAACGTGCCGATGCCCATCTCCTCGATGCGCACCATCAGCGCGAAGAACTGGCGGAGCGCGTTGTAGATCGCGCGGACGAAGTTGACGAGGCGATCGACGAGCGAGGCGTTCTCCGCCTGGATCTCGGCGAGCGCTTGATCGACGGCTTCCATCGCGCGTTCGCGGCGCGTCTCGAGCGCGTTGCGCACCTGGCGGCCGGCGGCCTCGACTTGACGCTCGAGCTGCTGGAACTGCTGGTTGACGCGATCGCGCGCTTCGGCCGCTTCGCGTGCGTAGCGTGGGCCCTGTGCGGCGACGATCGCGTCGATCGCTACGCGCGTGGTCACGATCATGAGGCGACAGAGCGCGATCATGCCGTCGGCCTGCGCCGTGAGCCGGTTGATGAGGCTCGTGATCCCGTCGACGTACTCCTGGCGGCGCGTCTGGTAGATCGTCTTCACGCGTTGCAGCTTGTTGATCGAGACGAACTTGTCCTTGAGCCAGCGTCCCCAGCCGACGACGGGCGTCGAGTAGCGCTCGCGCTTGTAGGCGGCGATGTCGGCGCGCGTGTTGCGCTTGAACGCTTCGAGGAGGCTCGCCTGTTCGGTGTCGAACGTCGTCGTCGCGGTCTGGGTCAGCGTCGAGATCTGACCGTTCACGAACGTGGCGGTCGCGTTGTACATGCCCTCGATGCGCTCGGTGACCGTCTGGCGATCGGTGCCTTCTTCCGTCGTGCGCTGATCCTGGTGCGTGCTGACCTGCGTCTCGGCGCGCTCGCGCTCGGCGGTCATCTCCTGCGCCGCTTCTTCGTCGGCGGTGTGGAGCTGGTTGGTCGCGTGGTTGCGCGCGGAGGACTCGCGATCGCGGACACGATTGGCGGATTCGTCGACGGCGCGATCGATGCCCTCCTCCTGTGTCCGCATCTCGGCCACGGGGCCTTCGCTCGCGTTGCGGCGCGCCCTCTCGCTGACCTCGTGTTCGGAGAAAGCCGCTTGCGTGTCCTCGCGGTATTCGCTCGCGTCGACCGTCGTGTCGGGAACGGCGGGTGGAACCGCGGCGGCGGAGTTCGGCGCAGCCGTCGACGGTGACGGTTCGCCAGGTGGCGCCTCGTGTGCGGTGCGCGGCGTGTCGGAGCGCGGCACGTCGTTCACGTTGTCGAGGTTCGACTGGATCGCCGAGACCTGCGTGTTCACGGTGCGGTTGACGTGACCGCGGAGCGCGGTCGGGTCGTAGTCCGACATCTCGGACATGTCGCGCGGTGCGAGCTGATCGACGCGTTGCTCGACGCTCGTGTTCGCCGCGGCCGCGTTTGTCGTCGGTGCGGGCGAGTCGGCGACAGTGCCGACCTGCTCGCCTTGCGAGAGGGCGACGTTCTCCGTGGCCGGTCGCTCGACCGCGTTCACCGCGGCGTCGACGCGGGTCTGCGGTGCTTCGTGATGGCGCTGTGCGGTCGTGCGGCGCTGGAGGCGCTGCAACGCGCGCCGCGCACGACCGGCGCCGCGATCGCCGGGGATGTGACCGAAGCGTCGTGCACGCCTGCGACCACCACCGGCGCCAACGTCGCCGCCGGGACCGCCGCCGCGCGCGCCGGCTTTCTCCTTGCCGCGCGCTCCGTCCTTGTCCTTGCCCTTTTTCTTCTTCTTGCCGTCCTTGTCGTCGGCCTTGCCCTCCTCCGGTTTCGCGTTCGGATCGCGCGCGTTCGCGCCGGCCGGCGCACCCGCGACCATCGCCGACGGTGGCGATGCGGGTTCTTTCGGAATCGCGGTCTGCGCTTGATCGGGCGACTTCGCGCGATCGGCGGCGCTCGTGGCGCGCGCGACGATCGCTTCGCGCAGTCCGCGCGGCGATGCATTGGGGGCCTGGCCCGCGCGCATCGGCGACGCGTCGGTAGTGGGGCGGCCGCCGGGCGACACCTGCGTCGTCAACGCAGGGGAGGGCGCGGGCTGCGCGGGCGAGAGGCCGGCGCCCGGCATCGGCGTTGCCGCCGACGGAACCGACATCGCGGCCGACGGCGTCGACATCGCGCTCCGTGCGCGTCGCATCACACGCGCGCGCGTCGACAGCGCGAACCCGCCGCGCGCGACTCCGGCGGAGAGTCCTCGCGAGATTCGCGTGGCCGCCGACTCCGCTTGCTGCTCGGCTCCTTCGGTCGACACCGAGTGAACCGAGCGCGCCTGCGCGTGCGAACCGGTGCCCGCCTGCTGGACGACGTGCGCGAGCTCGTGTGCGATCAGGTGATCGCCGCGCGCGGTCCCCGGCGAATACGCACCCGGCGCGAACGCGATGTTGTTGCCGACCGTCAACGCCGACGCGTCGTGCTTCGAGGTCGTTCGCGCCGCTCCATCGCCGGTGTGAACGCGCACGTCGCCGAACGACTGACCGAACGCGCGCTCCATCCGATCGCGCGTCGTCGACGGAAGCAAATGACCCGCACCGAGGGCGCTCGTGACGTGCGAGGCCTCGGTCTCAGCCGTCGGAGCGGAGACCGGTTGTTTCGGAGCCGCGGACGGCACCGAGGTCTTGCCCGCTGCGCGGCTCATGCCCCCCAGTTCACGGGCGCGCCGACCTTCTTCGGGTCGGCCGCGGCGAACATCACGGCGGCTGCGTCGAGCTGCTCGCGCGTCGCGGCGAGCTGACGTGCGGCGACCGATCGGACCGAGTCGCGCTCGCGCGTGGCTTTGTCACGAACCGCCTCGAGCCGCTTGTGGTCCTCGTACCACAAGGCGAGCTCTTCCTTCTTCGGGACCACACCGAGGTGAGCCGCGAGCGCTTGTTCGGCCTTCGAGACCGCGTCGTCCTCGGTCGCCGACAGCAGATCGGCCGCGGTGATCGCGACGGTGACGCCGGCGTTCATGGCCTTCGCGCCCGTCAAGAGGCGGACCGCGGTGGCGTGCTGCTGGTTGTAGCGATCGCGCAGCGCGTTCAGGTTGCCGAGCGCGGCCTCGAGCTCGTCGTGATAGCCGAGGAAGCGCGGTGCAAGCCGCAGCACCACGTCGCCGATCGCAGCCGTTGCCTGCGGTCGATCCGCGGCGGCCACGTCTGCGAGCGCAGTGCGCGGGAGCTCGAGTGCGCCGGTCGCGAGGTGAGTGGCGACGTCGGGCCCCGTGACCACGTCGAGCGGAATCGCGGCATCCTTGCCGGCAGCGATCTCGATCGGGTCCGCGCCGGTCGGCAACGCGATCGCCTTGGTGGTCGTGTTCTTGAGCTTGATGTTGATCACGGTTTCCTCTTCTCGAGATGAATGGCGATGCGAGCGTCGATCGCGCGCAGCCGAGTGGTGTTGACGTTCGCTACCTCGTCGATCGCGGCGACCGCCTTGTCCTTGATCGACGTCTTCTTCTTCTCCGCGTTCGCGAGCGCGGCGAGCCAGCCGCGGCCGAGGACAGCGTGGGGCTCCACACCCTTGTGCTCGCCCACGGAGATCAGGTGCGTGTGGTTCACCGACGGTTCCGCCTTCGCGACCTCCGTTCCGTCCTGTGTCGCGACGACGAGCTGATACACCGCTCGCTCGCCCGCCGGCAACGGGAACACGACGAGGCCCGTGACGTCGGTGCGGCCGACGATCGAGGTCTTGTCGTCCGCCATCATCGTCACGCGGAGGTTCGGGAGAGGCACGATCGTGTTGTCGTTGCACGTCGCACCGACAACGCGGACGACGACGGACTTCACGATCGGGGCTGGCCGGTCGACCGAGTCCCGCCGGATCTCCGCGATCAGATCGTCGATGCGCTTGCCCAGCGCAGTGGGCGCCTTCTTGATCGTCTCGACGTCGAGCGATAGCTCGCGCTTGCGATCGAGGATCGCGTCGGAAAGCGCGACCGGTTTCTTCGTCGCCGGCGCCGCGGCGCGGACGGGTTGCAGGAGCTTTGCAGTCGGCTTCATCAGATCTCCACGTTGTGGTTGGCGAACGAGGATGTCGTCGAATACGTCGCCGGCAGGAACTGGACGTTGCTGTGTCCACCCGTGATCGAGTTGAGCGACACGATGCAACCGCGCTGCGCGGGGACAAACGGCGTCAGGTCGATGCTGTATGAGACCTTGTTGTCGACGACGTGGATCGTGCTGCCGGACGGCGGCTCGGTGGACGGCGTCGTGACGATCAGCCAGCCGACACGATTGCTCGAGATGTGAGCATCGAGCGGATCGGGCACAGTGCGAGCAGCGAGGAGCACGTCGTGCTCGAGCACGAAGTCGCGAAGTGGCCGATACACCTCCTCGAGCGCGTCATTGTCGATCCGCGAGAGCGACGCCGCCGTGCCGGCAAGGGAATAGGGCGGCGGCGTCCCGTAGCTCGGAGTGAGCGCGGGAAACGACGCGGGCTGCGCCGCACCGACCGCGTTCGGGGTGTTCATCGTGAAGCCGCCGCCCGCCGGAGTTGCGGCGGAAACGTTCGCGAACAGGTCGCGGTACTTCGCCATCTCGGAGACCTCGAACAGGCCGTCGGTCCAGAAGATTCGTTCCTGATGCGTGGCGCCCGTGACGCTGAAGATGGCGGGCGCGAGGTTGTCGCTGATCTTCCACATCCCGCGGACCCGGAGCGAGCCCGAGAAGATGAACAGCGAGCCGAGCTTGTTGCCGTGGACGACACCGTTTCGCCCCTTCTCGCCGCTATCGACGGTGAGCGCGCGGGCCGTGTTGGACACTAGCGTCAGCTCGTGCGCGTTCTTCACGTTGACGCCCCCGATCGCGAAGTCGTTGTTGGCGACGTACTGGCGCAGTCCGCTCGCGGGCCCGACAAGCTCGAGCGCGATCGGGTGCTGGAAGATCGCGTCCGCGACCGACATCCGGACCTGGTTGCCCGTCACTCGTGCGTCGGGCACCCCGTCCATGCGGATCGCGGTGAACGAGACCGACGCACCGACGATGTGGTTGTCGATCACCGACAGCTGTCCGAGCGGCGCGCGGGTGATCGTGCCGATGGCAGGCCCCGCCGACGTGATCCGGATCTGATTGCCTCGCACCACCATGCCGACGCCGGAGACCTGGATCGCGAGCTGGTTGCTGGTGATGTCGTTTCCGTCGATGACGATCGCGTCGAGGAGGCTTTGATCGGCGACCGCGACGATGCCGACGGCGGACGGCAGGTTGGACGTGAGACGGATGATGTTGTCCGCGATCCGGACATCATCGACCTCACCGGTCTTGGTTCCGTTGGCGGCGATCGACACGCCTGCGGCACCCACCGTGATGTGGTTCCCCACGACGTGCACGCCTACGATCGATCCCGCGTTCGCGAGGTCCGGGTTGTCGTTCGCGATGATCACACCCGCTGTGTTCGCGACGAGGCGGCAACCGAGCACCTGCACCTGACGCGCCGAGAGTGGGAAGTCGATCGCCCGATCCGCCGTGAGGCGTGCGCTCTCGAGGTGAACCCGCCGCGCGTGATGGATGCGGAATCCGACCGGGCCGTCGGAGCCAGTGCGTTCGTGTTCGTCGTCGTGAGACGAGAGGTCTCGCGCGACGCGTGACCACAGGTAGCTGCGCGATCGCGCATGGTTTCTCTCGAGGATGCCGCCGAACAGATATTCCACGGCGATCGCGGTGCCATTGCCGATCGGGAGCGCGCTCACGGCATCGAGGATCTCGTCGGTGCGCGCGCGCAGCAGCTCGGGTGCGACCGGCTGCCACAGATGGGTTGCGCCATCCCGGAACGAACAATCGGCGACCAGCAGTTGATCGATCTGTTGGGCGCCGATTCCGATCTCGCGGAACACGAACGCGCAGCGCGCCGCCGAGACGAGCGGCGCGTACGACACGTCGATGCAACGCCGGGCGAGGACCACGCAGTCGCGCAGATCGATCTGCACGCCCAGGTCCTCGCGCGGTGGCAGGTTGTCGGGATCGATCAGCGGGTCGTTGGACGGCGCGTTGTCGACGACCACCGGTGTTCCTCCGGCCATGCGGATCGCCGTGAGCGTGTCGTTCAAGAAGCCGATCTCGCGAGCGGCGAGGCGCCCGCCACCGTCGAGGAGGACGAGCTCGGTGGGGCCACCGCCGGTAGCGAGGATGAGCTGTTCGATCCGCAGCCGGCCGCGCGCGGTAACGTGGAATAGCGGCGCGTTCGCGCGACCGTAGAGAACGGCCTCGGGACATCCGCGGATCGCGACGTCGCGATCGATCACGATCGGCGTGTGCAGGTCGTAGACCCCCGGCTCGAGGCAGAGGTGCCCGCCGTTCGGGAACGTCGTCGCAGTGATCGCGGCCATGATTCGCAGCGTGTCGTCGCCGGTCGGTCCGTTCGGTCCGAGTGTCGCGTCGCAGCAGTTGCCGAGGTCGCGCTCGTACAGCTCCTCGATCGCCTCCTGAACCGTGTCGGCATCACTCTCGACGCGGTCGCCGTCGAAGGCGACGTCGTCGGCATCGAGCTCGCACAGCGACGAGAACCGATCGTCGAGCCACGCGCGGAGGAACATCGGCTCGGTCGGTGCGCCGGTGATGTCGAGCAACGCGAGCGGTGCGATCACGCGCTCCGGTCCGTGCGGGGTGGTGCGCCACTCGGTTTCGGTCTGCGCGCCACGCCGCGCTTCGAACTGCCAGTACTCGCCGGGCTGGAACTGCCCCGAAAGCGTGACCGCGATCCCGTCCTCGATCTGCGCGACGACGGAGGTACCGACGGTCTGCCCTACCGCGATGCCGTCCCAGCGGCGAAGACGTAGCTCGTTGTTCGGATAACGGACGGGATCCGTCGATGGCGCGAAGGTCGCGGCGGTCGTCACATCGTGCATCTCGAAGCGATCGCGCCCCTGGCTGTCGGCCGCCAGCGCGGCGAGGCGCACGAGGACGCCGGTGCGACGAACCGCCGGCGTGACGCCGGATGCGGTGACCACCGCGCGCGTGGTGTCACCGAGATCGACGACCTCGCTCAGCACCTCCACGATGTCGCCTCCGGACAGCCCCGACTCGCGATCGAGCGTGACGGTCGCCCCGCTGAGGTCGCGGACGACGAACAGCGCCGAGGCGTTGTCGCGTGACCACTTCAGACGCGCAGTCAGCGCGGTGCCCGCAGCGTGAACCTCGAAGCGGTACAGCCGGTGATCCGCACCGGTGTAGCCGCCGGTGATCGGCAGGGCGCACGGATCGGAGGATGGAGCTGTCGTCGGTGCGCTGACCACGAGCGACGAAGCAGGGGCCGCGACCTGCTCGAACGCCGTGCGCAGCTGCGCCGGAGTGAGTGTGTTCGCGAGCGCCCACTTGACCTGTCCGATCACCTCGGTGCGCACCGTCGTGTCGACGCGACTGAGGGCGATCTCGCGGATGCCCGAGTCTTCCGCGGCGGTGATGTCGCGTTCCCAGGTCTCGAGGTACGCGACGATCGACGGGAGCGGAGCGGGGCCCGAAAGGTCCACGTCCGAGGCCGGGAACCCGTCGGCGGATGGATACGAGACCGCGGGATAGCCCGCTGCCGTCGTGAGCGAGGGCGTCCAGCCCTCGGCGTGGAAGCGTCCCGGTGCCGCCCAGAAATGCGGTCCGGTCTGCCGGTTCTCGACGGACTCGCAGAGCGCGATCCACACCGGATTCGCGTGGCCTGTGATCGTGATCGAGGAGAGCGCGGTACTCGCACTGACCGTCACGTCGGCGATGACGCGCGTCCACGCCGTCGCGGCGGCGAGCGTCAGCGGGTTGTCTGTGGTGCCTGCGGTGACGGTGATCGAGACCGCGCTGTCGGCGCGATACCACAGCGCGATCTGCGCCGGAATGTTCGCGCTGATCGGCTCGAGGAGCGGAATCGTGACCGCGGCGGCGCCCGTGATCCGCAAGGACGGATAGCGACCGTCCGGCTCCTCGGGGTACTTGCGCGAGTAGTCACGGATCGCGGTCGCGCCGGTTGCCGCCGTGACGTGATCGATGTGCTCGAACAGCGCGAGCAAGCGACCCGGCGTGATCAGGTAGCCGTAGTCCGGACTGCCGAGACGACAGCCAAGATCCGCGGTGACCTGACGAAGCTCGTGGTCGAACGAGTCCACGAGTGCTGCCGCATCGCTGTCGAGGAGTACGCGCGATTGCTGCACGAGCACGCGGCGGTACCGCTTGCCGCGCTTGCGATCAGGATGTGTGCCTCGGGTGAAATCCCCCTTCATACGCTCTCCTCTTCAGTCCATTCTGATCAGACCGGACACGAGTCCGGCCGGTGTGTACTCGGTGAGTCGACGCGCGACCGCCTCGCGGCGAACCGACCACAGCTCGTCGTGGAACGCACCCTTCTCGGCGCCGTCGGCGGCTCCGAACTGGATGCGCGCGTCGCAAGACTCGGCGAGGCGCGCGTAGGCGGCGTCGTTGCGATCGATGCTGGTGAACCGCACCGTGACGCCCTCGACGACGCGATGGCGCGCGGGCAGTACGGAGCCGGTCTCGACACGCGAGAACCGGATGCAGCCGTGAAAGCGATCCAGCACGGTGACGAGGCCCACGAAGATCGACTCGCTCGCCTCGAGGATGTTCGTGTCGAGCGTGCCGAATATCGTCGTGCGATCGATGTTCGTCGTACCGCGGTCGGTGACGATCGCGTCGGTAATCGAACGCGTGGCGAAGATCTGGCCGGCACTGATCAACGAGAGAGGTCCCGTGATCGCCCGATCGACCACGAGATGGGCGCCGCTCGTGGGTTCGGACGCATGGAGGGCAAGACCCTCGGTCGCGATCGTCGACAGCGAGAACGAGAACGTCGCGTGACGAAGGCCGGGATCGACACTCGGTGCGACGAGTGGCGGTGCGAGGACGAGCGGCCCCGCGGCCGCCAGCGTCAATCCGCGGAAGACGACACGCTCGAAGCCGGCACCCGTTGCCGACGTCCAACCGGCCAGGCGGATCACGGGGCGCGCATTCTCCGCTGCGCGGATGATCAACGTTCGTGTCGGTGCGCCGCCGAGGCCGCCCACACCCGGCCACGCAGGTGCTTCCGCAGCGTAGATCGAGCTGTCCGCGATCTCGACGACCTCGGTCGGTGCGCGACTTGTATCCGAGTGGATCGCGGCGAGCGCAGCGGTCAGCGTCGTGTAACGCGGTGTCGCGAGCGTGGTCGCGAGCGCGCCGGTGCCGGCGACGCCGGAGCGACTGACGATGCGCGTCGCTACTTCGGGAAGATGGCGGAGCAAGGTCGATCGCTCCGCGGGCTGTGCACCGATGTGAGCGCTCGCGCCTTGCTGATACGAGACGGTCACGTTCGGAACGCGACCCGGTGCGACGGGCGCGGGCTCCCCGAGGGCAAGCGCGAACAGACCATGCTCGACGTCGATATCGAGGACACCTGACGGCGTCGGATCGAGACGATCTCCGGAGGCGGGGATCTCGTTGCGCCACGGACAGAGCAGGCGCCAGCGCGCGCGGCGACGACGGTGCAAAACGGATCCTGAATCCGCGGGACCGAGAGGCGCGATGCCGCCGTGCGAGTAGCGCGCGACGAACTGTCCGATCCACGTCGAGCCATCACGACCGATGCCGAAGGCACGCGATACGGAGTCGGTGCTCGGCCACGAGGTGTGCGCGACCTGATCAGCCACGAGCTCTGCGACGTGAACGAGCAGCGCGCCGCCGCTGGCCGCGGGCCACACGATCTCGCACGGCGGGAGCACGGCGCCGGCCGTCGCGCATTCGAGGCGGAACATCAGCTCCTGCGTGCCCTCGCCTGCATTCGCGACTGTCACCGCGAGAGCTCGCAGTCGCGCGAGTGCGGCTGCGGGCGAGCCGACGGCCGCGCCGACATCGTCGAGAATGTCCCAGCGACCGCGATCGGCAACGACGGGTGAACCGACGATCAGCGCACCGATCGGCGCGAACGTCGTCGTTGTCGTCGTCGTCGCGATCGCGAACACGATCCTCGCCGGCAGGTGTGGCGCGGGGGCGGCCGGATCGAGCAGTGGGCCGCCGTGCATTCGCACGGGACCTGTTCCGGGCGCAGGAAGCAGCGCCTGCGTGGGCTCCCGCTCGGCCGCGAGCGAGTGGGGCGGCCACGCGGATCCGACACCACCGCTCGCGACGTTGGAGAGCTCGATGCGCCCATCGGGATCGAGCGCGATCGTGATCGGTCCCAAGCCGTCGGTCTGTGCCTCGCCAAGCGTTCCATCTGCGCCGAGATAGAACCAGCGCTCGTTCGTAATCCACGCGGGTGGGAGCGTGAACACGACAGCGCCGCGGAGCTGACCGCGCCGCGCCAGCTCGCCCGCGTCGATCGTCGAGCCGGGCGTTGGTGCACGCCATCGCGCCGGCGATCCCGCGGTGAGAGCGAACGTCCCACCGGCGAAGAAGGCGGACGCTCCGCTCGCGGGTGCGAGGCGGATCATGACGGCGGGGGATCCTCCCGGCGCCGGGTTGATGGTGGTCGTCGACCCGAGCGTGCCCGTTGCGAGCGTCGCCTGCGCGATCTCTGTCTGTGCGCCGCTCGCGATCGGCGGCGATCCAGCGAGCCCGACGGCGAACAGCGAGATCACGGTCGCGTCATCGCTCCGCCGCGGTCGCTCCAGTAGCTCGAACGTGTGCGGACCCGCGAGCAGGTCGGTGCTCGCGAGCGTGCGCAGCGGATCTGCGAGCTCGCCGGTCGCGCCGACCGCTGCGGGGAGGCCGAGGATCTCGACGGCGAAGCGACCCTCGCGAGCGAAGTACTCGCCGGGATCGTGCGCGAAGTGCATCGCGGGGATGCGATCGGATCGGAGGTCGTCTCCCTCGGCGACGCGGCGTGCGCGCAGCGGATACGTGCGACCGAGCGGGTGCATCGTGTAACGCCACTCGCGATCGAGCGGAGGAGCGGCGGGCGGGTTCACGGTGCCGGCGATGGGGTCGCCCTGATCGCCGATGTACGCCGCCTCGCCGCGCACGAGGGGGAATAGCTGCGTGACGTGCATCCAGTGGCTCAGGTGCGCCGGGTGATAGCGACCCGTTCTCGCGCTCGGCGTGCGGATGTCGACGACGTGATACGTGGCGTCGAGCGGTCCACGCGTGCGTTCCGCCACGCGGATGTCGCGCAGATCGATCGTGGTGCGCGGCATGCGCAAGAGGTCGAGGTCCTGCGTGATCGCGAGCAGCTTCCAGCCCTCGAGGAGCGGCGTCATGCGCCCGCTCAGATCGTCGACGAGATCCTCGAGCATCGCCGGCGTCCCTTTGCGCCGGCGCCAGCCCACCGTGCCGCGCACATCGCGACGGTTGGAGCGCGCGTCGGGGAACACGAGCGTCGTGCCCACCATGTCAGCGAGAAGCGCGATCGCCCCGTCCCCGGCGGAGTCGATGAACAGATCGCGGTGCAGCTCCTCGACGCTCTGGCGGACCGCCGCGAGCGGCGCTGCGAGTGCGCCGAGCAGTCGGCGAAGGTCGTGCGGGCCGGCGAGCGTGCCGGCGGCGAGCTCGCGGCCAACCGTCTCGGTGTCGAGGTGCTCGCCGCCGTCGAGCACGCGGTAGTAGCTCGGGACGAGCGCCCACAGCTGCTTCCACACGCGCGCGAACGCGCCCGGATCGTACGGATAGCGATCAGTCATGGTCGGCCTCCGTCGACTCGCCGAACGTCAGCCCCGTCGGGTGGAGACGGAGCCACTGATGCGGCTGTGGCTGCAACACGTCGCGCAAGCCCGTGCCGGGGTCGAGATCGAAGCGCAGGACCTGGACAAACGTGACGCCGGGAACGGTCGAGAGCACACCGTGCACCTCGCTCGCGAAGGCGGCCTGCCCCAGGTCACGCGCGGCGAACGTGAACAGCCCCGGCGCGGCGGGATCGGTGCCGTGCAACGCGCCGCGGATCGCGGCCTCGACGTCGCGCAGCACGAACGCCTCGTCCGCCTCGTAGTAGACGCGGATCGCCACGGCAACATCGTCGGGATCTTTGCGAACGAGGCGCAGTGCGGTGTCGCGCTGCTTGTCGAGAGAGCCAAACAGCTCCTGGCTGTTCACGAGCGGTTCGCCGCTCGTGGTCGCCACCGTAAGCTCGATCGCCCCATCGACGAGTCGCGCAGCTGCGCGCGCGACCCCAGGGAAGAGCAACGCGAGGTCCGCGTGGTCTTGCAACGAGACCGCGCGATCGAACGTCCGGATATAGCGCGTCGCGTGTGTCCGGACGTCTTCGCTCGCCGCGGGCTCGGTCCCGCCGTGTGTCGCGACGGGATTCGAGACGCGATCGACGAGCGGATGGCTCTTCTGCAGCTGTACGACGCGCCCGGCCTCGACGTTGCCGGCGGTGCCGAGCCCGACGCGGTAGCGCGCCGTGATATTGCCGCGACCCGCGGGTGGAATCGCGCCGAGGCGAGAGTCTCCGAACACGACCCACGTGGTGCCGTCGTGCTCGCGTTCGAGCTTGTAGCGCCGTGGCGTTTCGCCGACACCGAGATCGATAACGCGATCCCAGCGCACGTTGCCGACGCGCACCTCGATGTCGGGGACGACGCCGTCGCCGGTCGCGAGGTGGCCGAGCGGCGTCTTCTTCAACTTGAAGCGCTGGAACGGCGTGACACCGTCGCTGTCGCCGAGGACCTCGTCGCGCAGCGTTCCGTGCGCGATGCGGACGATGTTCCCGAGCACGACCATCTTGCCGCGCTCCCACACATGTGGCGCCGGTGTGATCTCGAGATAACGCACGCGGGTGACCCCACTGCTCGCCTCGACCTCGGACAGCTCGACGATCTGGGCGAGCGCTCCGTCGCGCGTCTGGAGCGCGACGAGCATGCCCGGCTCGAGCGCGTGCTCTCCGTCGAGGTAGACGTCGGTGCTCGGGATCACGCTTGTCGTTGAAGGCTCGCGCGCCACGAGCGGCGCCTCGATCGACCACAGCGCGTAGATCGTGGAGCGCACACCGACCGTCGCGCGCGTCGTGCCGCCGAGCTCGAGCTGCGTGACCGTCGCGTTGATCATCCGCTTGTCGATCACGTCGAAGAACACCGGATCGAGCCGCATCGGATCCGTACCGGCGGCCGGTATGATGTCGATGTGGTCGAGCTCCTGACGCCAGCCACCACGCACGAACTGCACGCCGGTGTTCTCCTGTGCCGTGACCATGTACACGCTGCGCACGTCACCCTTCGCGACGAGCACGCGCTGGCCGACGAGCTGGTCGTCGATCGCGTGGGAGAGAAAGATCTTGCCGGCCGCCGGATCCGAGGGTGTCGCATAGCCATGCGTCGTCGACGACGGACCCGGATCGACGTACACGCCCGCGGTCTCGAGCGCCGCGGTGGGAAACAGCGAGGGATCCGCGTCCCATCCAAACAGGCGCACCTCGAGCGATGGCGCCGCGACGAGACGGTATCCGGCGGGATCCACGATCGCCGTGCCGAGGGCACGCGCGAGACCGATCGATGTCTCGCCGTTCGCCTCCGAGAGGCTCGCGATGTCGAGGCCGATCGTTGCCGTCGGACCGACGAGCATCGCCGGCTCTCCCGCGCGAAGCCCGAGGTTCGTGCCGCTCACGCGGATGCTCGTCGCCGTCGCCGCGATGGGGATCGCGACCTCGCGATCGCTCGCGCGGATCTCGATCCTGTTCCACCCCGCGTCGACGAACCGCGGGGTCAACGTCTGGAGCTCCTCTGCGCCGGCGCCGGCGCGTGGAAGCGTCGACACGACGATGCCGGCGGGCAGCTCGCCCTCGAGCTCGGGCTTGACGACGATCTCGACGAAGCCGACCGCCGTGCTGCCGGGGCTCGGCTCGTAGCCGAAGCGACGACCGTGACGCACGAGTTGGCGCGGCGACGTCGCCGTGCGCAGAAAGGCTTCGCCCGCGTAGTAGTCCTGATGCACCGCGAGGACGTGCGCGACGAGCGCCGATAGCTCGTACAGCGTGTGCGTCGGATCGCCGGCGTTCGGTGCGATCGCTCCTCCGGCGACGCGCTTCGCGAGATCGACGAAGCCGGCGAAGTCGATCGGCAAGTAGTCGAGCCGACCATTGTCCAGGACGAGGTCGGTGCGAACGGGGCGCTGGGTCTCGGGTCGCGGTGGACGGGTCACGGAGTGCCTCCTGCGACGGCGATGTCGTAGTCGTCCTCGTCGATGCCACCGAGGCCGACGACCTTGATCTCGAGACGGCCGTGGTCGGGACGCGAGAGGTCTGCATCCAGGCGAGCAACTTCGATCGGTTGCATCACCATGCGCGGCTCGACATCTGCGTCGTGCGTGACGAGCAATCGGCGAAATCGCTTCGCCTTCACCGAGCGGACGCCGGGAATGCGCTGCACGACCGCGAGCACCTCACCGAGCTCGACGGATTCGGCGAAGCTCAGGCGATCTGGGTGGAACCATCCCGGTCGATCTGCGGTCCCGGGGCGCAACGCCGCGAGGACGCGCTCGCGTACGCGATGTCGCGGCACGCCGGGCTGCGCGCAGATCCACAGCTCGACGTCGAGCGGAACGTATAGCGCCTCGCGGACCGCATGTTCGCGTCCGGCCATGCGCATGTGATCGAGCCGCTCCCACACCGCCTCGCGAAGCTCCGGCGACAGGTCCGCTTGGCCTTCTGGATCGACGAGGACGAGTACGGTGTTGAACACACCGCCGAGGCGACGCGCAGTCGCACGCGCGACCCCGTCGACCTCGCTCGCGGCTTTCGCGTAGTCAGCGAGCGACACCGCGCGCTGCAGGCCACCGTGACGGAGCGATGCGGGGATCGACTCGCGCGCGGCCTCGTTGCTCTGGGGACCGACGCTGCCGCGTGCCGGCACGACGTTGATGACCTTGATTCTTTCGATGGCCTCGAGCCTGTCGAGATCGACGACGGCCGCGGCGGCCAGCGGAGGCTCGACAACACGCAGAACACCGCGAGGGCAGTCGCCGTGTGCCGTACTGCCGCGGCGATAGCGCACCTCGATCACGGCAGACGGTTGGACGCGTGCACCGAGGTCGCCGTCGCCGAACTGCAGCCAGACCTGTCCGTGGTCCGCTGGCGCCACGACGTAGTGACGATCGAACGGGCGCGAGTTGTGAAGATGGGGCTCGCGCTGCCACGCCTCGCGGTCGATCGTCACCTCGATCGCGGGAACCTGACCTCGATCGCCGCGCTCCCACACGAGTGACGCCTCCGGGATCCGCAGCGCGCGGATCCCGCGATCGACGACGTCGCCCTCGATCGTCGCGCCGCGCGGACCGGTGTCGATCGCGACGACGCGCGGATCGGCCGGCGTCGTCTGCGCCTCGCGTGGCTCACCGAAGATCGCTTCGACGAGGTTCCCGTAGATCAGGACCTGCGCCTCGCCGGTGGGGAGCCATGGCGAGAGCGTCGTCGACAGCGCGCCGCGCGCCTCCCAGGTGATCTGCGTGAGATCAGCGAGCGCCGTCGTTGGCGTGTCCGACGGCGCGGCGACCCAGCCCGGCATGCGTACCTCCGCGAGATGAACGAGCGTGATCACGATCGTCTCCGTCGGTGTCCACAGCGCGAGTCGCTGTCCCGCGCGGAGTGCGAGGTCGTGGCCCCACAACAGCGCGGACGTGGTGCCGGCCGGGATCTGCGCGGCGGCGGCGCCGGGCCAGGCGGCAAACGCGAGGCGACCTGGATCCGCAGCGGTACGTCGCGGTGCGTGTTCGGGACGCACTGCGGTGCGAGCGCGCGTCGCGTAGTAGATCGGCGTCTCCGCGTCGCGCGCCGGCGTGCGAACGGCGAGGTTCGCGGGGATCCAGCCGCCGGTGCGTACCTCGAACGCAAGGAGCGTCGTTCCCGCCGTGCCTTCGCTGACCTCGGTGCCGAGCAGGAGGGCGTGCTGGTGCAGCGCGTGCCGCGTGCGCGCCGTCGAGACGAACGCCTCGTTCGTGACGCGATCCTGGAAGTACGCGAGCATGTCGCCGTGATGGGCGAGCAGCTCGAGCAGCACCTGCTCCTGCGCGGCTGCCGACGGATCTCCCCAGTCCTCGTGGCGCACGCGGACGTGCGTCCCGAGCATGGCCGTGAAGCCCTGATAGTCGCGCGTCGTGTAGTCGATCGCGGGTGCTTCTCCGTCGAGCCGCGGCGCCGGCTCCGGATCGGGCCTGCAGTCGGCCCCTTCGCAGTCGATCGCGAACTGGAACGCCGCGAGCGAGAACATCGGATGTAAGGGGTGAACACGATCTTCGAGGATCCGGACGTAGTGCGTCGCGCGACCTCCGACGCCGCGGATCTGGATCGTGATCGTGGTGCCGGCGAACACGACGCTCGTGATGTCGAGCGGAGTTGGACCTTCGACGGCGATCGCGGCGCGGCGAAGCCCCGACGTGTTCTGCGCGAGGTGGACGGTGAGCGTCGCGTCCGGTGGCGCACTCGTCGTGAGTGCGAGCTCGACGCGCTCGATGCCCTGCCACGTGCCAGCGAGCTGCGCTTCGGACCACGTGAGGAAGCCAGCGCTCACAGCTGCACCTCCAGACCGCGCGGGAGGGCGTCGTCGATGCGGCGATAGTCGATGAAGATCGACACGCGGCCCTCTTCGGGGGCGGTCTCGATCCGCAGGTTGTCGATCTCGATCTCGGAGCCCGCGTCGCGACGGAGTCCCTGCAGGATGCGGAAGCGGAGCGCGGCGAGCATCAGGTCGTCGATACCTTCGAAGGTGGTCTTGCGCAGGCCGACCCCGAAGTCGGGACGGTTCACACGCTCGCCCGGCGATGTGAACAGGACGGCGAGAAGCTTGTCGCGCAGGTGGCGGTCGCCGTCGTCGGTGAGCGCGAGCGTGGCGAGGTCGCCGACGATGCGCACGGGTTGCGAGAGATAGCGCGGCATCACAGTACCGGTCCCGGTGGCATGGGTGGCGGAAACACGACGATCGTGGAGAGCGCAGTCAGATACGTCGCGGTGGCGATCAACGTCGCGCGCTGATCCGAGTCGAGATCGTGCGACGCGAACACTTCTCCGATCGCTGTGACGAGCGCAGGTGTGGCGATCGGCATGCTCGACACGCCGGGACCGAAAGACTGCGCTGCCATGAACTGCGCGACCGCGAGCGCGAGCTGCTGGCCCGCAGTGCGAGCGTCTCCAGCCGCCAGCGCGGACGCCGCACTCGATTGCAGCCCCGACATCCGCGCCATCGCTGTCGCGCATGGAATCGCGTTCGCGGCACCCGCGGCGAACCAGCTCGCGACCACCGTCGCAAAGCGCTGCGCGGAGTCCTGCACGGACGATGGGAAGCCACCGTTCGACGGCAACCACCGGGTGCGGAGTTGGGTGGCCAGGGAGACAGGATCGAGGGGCATCACTACTCCGTCTTGCTCACGCTGGAGAGGTGAGAGGTCTGCATCGGCTGGGTCGGCGGGCCGCTGGGGCCAACGCCTGTCGGATGTGTGTGGCTGTTGAACAACGTGCGGAACGCGTCACCGAGGACGAGCTTCTGTGCGGCGTTGTTGCCGAGCTTGATCGTGCCCGCCTTGATCGTGACGACTCCGCTCGCATCGATCTTCACCTCGGCACCGTCGTCGCCGGCGATGATCGAGATGACGCCGGCACCATCGTCGGCGTAGATGCGGTGTCCCGACTTGGTTCGCATCACGAGGCGACCGGGACCTCCGTGCGAGCTGCCCGTCGCGATCGGGACCTCGTTGCCCGTCTCCTTGCCAAGATCACCGTCGGCCGTCGTCGATTGCGGAGCGTTCCAGAATGCACCCGACCAGATCGGCCGCGACGTGTCTCCAGCTGCGAACTCGATCCACACCGTGTCGTCGACCTCGGGGACGGCGACGAGGCCGCGATTCTTGCCGCCGCCGAACGGCGCACACGGCAGCGCCCAGCCGCACTGGACGTCCGGACCGAACACCGCTGGAACGCGCGCGCGAATCCGTCCGAGTCCCTTCGGATCGTTGTTCGCCGCCACGACCGCCTCGTACTTGCCGTAGAAGCGACCGGCGAGGCGATCGTTGACCAGCGCGCGGAGATCGTCGTCGATCACGCGTCTGCCTCCTCGGCCGTCGTGCCGAACCGCTCTCCGCCGCTCGGCGCGATGGCGTTGCGCTGGAGAACGAACGTTTGCGTCAGCACTCCGGTGTCGAGCGTCGTGCGAACCGACGAGACGTACCAGGAGCCGGCGAGTCGCGTACCGACGCCTTTGAGGAGCACGGTCCTCCGTGCGCGAAGGAGGCCGCGGTAGAGCGCGGGGTCGAGCTCGCCGCGTGCCTCGATGCAGAGCTCGAGTGCGTCGGTGACCGCGTTCGCTTCCGTCGTGATCGACGCGCTACTCGGCTGCGGATCGCGCGCCCACCGCTCGCGCGCCGTCGCTCGTGCGGCATCGAGCCCGCGGTCCGTCGCGGTCGCCGCCGGATCGCCGCCGAGTGGCTCGGTGATGCGCGTGCCCGACGCCTGTACGAGGCGCTTCGCGATCGGCTCGATCGCGAACGCGCGTCCGCGAACGGGGACCGCGTAGGGGTGCTGGACGTCGATCCACTTGAGGTTCGATCCGGCCCGCAGGATCGTGAGATCCGCTTGCGGCGACGACGTGCTGATCGGGGCGAAGTGAGCCACGACCTGGCTGCGGCCCGCGTCGTGCTCGAGATAGCAGCGAAACCCGTTGCGACGCGCGAGGCGTTGTACGAACGCCCAGTCGGATTCGCGCTGGACGAGCAGCTGGATGTCCTTGTCGTGGCGCGCGTTCGTCGACGTGATGTTGCCGTTCGCAAGCGAGTAGCGCGAGAACACGCGCGTCGCTGCCTCCGAATCGGTCGCATCGGGGTACGCCTCGGCGTGATCGCCGATCGCCATCAGCGCACCGGCATCCATCGCCACGACCTCGAGATAGCAGTTCGCTTCGACGCTCTCGAAGTGAGGGCGAACGTGCGTGACAAACCCGTCGAGGATGCGCGTGGTCCGGCCGCCGGGCGGAGCGAGATCGACCGCGATCCTCGTCGCGGGGGCAAACACGTCGTTGTCGAGAGGGAACATCTCGCCGCTCGGGAGCTGCGCGAGCCCGAACCGGACGATCGCCATCGTCGGATCGCGATCGGTCTCGCGGACCTCGAGGCGAGTCATGCGCGCGAGGACCTGCGCGTCGAGGCGATTGCCTCCGAGCTCGATGTTCGTGAGGACGGTCATCAGCTATCCGACGGAATCGGCAGCCCTTCACCTGCCGCGACGACCTCGAAAGGATCGATCTCGTCGCTTGCGTCGGCGATCCGCCAGTAGCGTCGGGGATCGCGATAGAAGCGATTCGCAAGTGTGTCGATGCGATCGATCGGACCTGCGACGTGCACCTGCTCGATCGGTGGATCCGCGATCTCTCGCAGATCGACGAGGACGCGCTTCTCCCCCTCCCGTGCGGTCACCTCGACGGTTCCGGTGCGTGCGTAGCGCGAGCGCTTGTCGATCACCTTCGCCCTCCCTGCGGGAGGGCTACGCGCCCGACGTTCGTCGTGCTTGTCATTTGTCGCGCAACCTTTCGTCGGCGTATTCGCCGAGCCTGCTCGCGTTGGTGCCCTGTACCCCCACCGTCCGGTAGAAGCGACGTGCGTGATCGCGACGCTGGTTTCGCATGAAGCCGAGCGCGTCGATGGTCGCGCGATGGCCCGTCGACTCGTCGCGCGCCATCTCGAGACCGACCTCGACCTCGGCGCGAATCGGCGCGAGCTCTGCGTTATGCAGCGTCTCGTTGATCGTCATGCTGACGACGCGCACCGGGAATACGCGGTGAAGGCCCCAGACGAGGAGCACGACGGGGCGCGGCGGGCGCTGCGCGGTCGCGCGTTGCGAGTCGTTCGTGCGCGGCCCGTCGGCCGGATACATCAGCTCCTCGAGTGCGGCGAGCTCGGGGAGGACACCGAGCTGGAGTACCTCGTTTTCGGTGGTGACATCAGCGCGTGCGGACTCGCGGTCCCGGAGGTCGAAGCGGATCATGACGCTGAACGTGTACTTCAGTGGACCGTCGAGTGCGTCGGACGCTTGCTCGGAGTGTGCGCCGCCGCTGCGGGTCTGTGCACCTTCGGTGTTCTGCTGTTGCTGCGCTTGTTCGATCTGTAGCGAGCGGCTCAACTGCTCTGGGTTGAAGCGGAACGGGATCAGGTTGCTCTGCGTTCCATCACCGGTCGGTTGGAACACGGCGAACGCACCGCGGATGTAGCGTTCCGGCTGGGTCACGGAGCCTCCACGGTGGCGAGGAACGCCGTCCACATCGTCTCGGCGAGACGCTCGGCGCCGCGCTCCCCAAGCAACTCTTCGGCGGAGACGGAGATCTCGAGGTGCTCGCGCACGATCGCCTCGAGCGGCACGCGGCGCACCCAGGGCGAGCGGCCCCACTTCTCAGCGAGCATCAGGAACGCGACGCGTAGCGTCTCCGGGAGGCGCGCCGCGGCTTCGCGCTCGATGTTGGTCTGCACGACGACGCGATCGATCGCGAGCGTGAGCCCGATCATATCGCCACTCCCTGCAGATGAACGGCAAGCGCACCGAACTCCGCCGCGGAGCGCGGCATGCCCGACTTCTCGAGCTCGCGGTACGTCGCGCGCACGAGGAGCGCGGGCGTGACAACACCGTCCTTTGCCGCGGCGAGATGCGCGACGGCGATGCCGATGTTGTGGATGAGGCCGCCGGAGAGACGGAAGCGTTCGACAAAGGGCGCGAGATCGACGTCGGGAGAGCGGAGGCGCGGAATTGCGTGCTCCCACAGCTCGCGGCGCCACGGCTGATCGGGAATCGGGAACTCGAGTACGAAGCGCAAACGGCGCAGGAACGCGACGTCGATGTTGTTGCGCAGGTTCGTCGTCAGGATGCCGACGCCCTCGAACTCTTCGAGACGCTGGAGCAGGTAGCCGACCTCGACGTTCGCGTACCGGTCGTGGGCCTCCTTGACCTCCATGCGCTTCCCGAACAGCGCGTCGGCCTCGTCGAACAGAAGGATGCCGTGGCCGGCTTCGGCCTCCGCGAACACGCGCGAGAGTTGCTTCTCGGTCTCGCCGATGTACTTGGAGACGACCTGCGCGAGATCGATGCGATACAAGTTCAGGCCGAGCTCGGTCGCGAGGCACTGCGCGGCGAACGTCTTGCCGGTGCCCGGCGGTCCGGAGAACAGGCACGTGAGTCCCCAGCCCAGGGAGGAGCGACCGTTCTCTCCGAGCGCCGCACGCCCGCGGTCGCCGGCGCGATACCACGCGACGATGTCCTCGAGCTGACCGCGCACGTGCGGCGGAACGACGAGGTCTGACAGCTTCACCTGCGTCGTGATCGTGGAGACCGACGGTCCCATACGCCGTGCACCGCGCGCGCGGATCGCGTCGGCGAGATCGGTGGTCGTCGAGCGCTCCGCGCCGCGCAACCGGGCGCGTCGCGTGGCATCGCGCTGTGCAGCACGCGCTTCGTCGAGCCCGACGCGGAATCGGCGGGCAAGCGAATCCGCGTGCTCGGCGCCCGTGACCTCGGTCCAGATCGCACGCGCGATCGAGCTGTCGATCGCGGGCAGATCGATCGCAGGGAGCTCCGTCTCAGCACGCGCCCCGAGGATCACGACGAGCTCGCACTCGCGAGCGACGGCCTCGGCGAAACGGTCGAGTGCGGGTCCGGCGGCGGCGCGAGACGCGTCGATCGCGAGGACACCGCTGCGCATGCGCGCGATCTCGCGGAGGGGAGGGATGTCTCCGTCGATCTCGAGGATAGTCGCCGGTACGCCGCGGACGCGCGCGATCTCGAGTGCGAGCATCCTCCCGGCGCGCGCCGATGGACCGCGGACCGCGAGCACGTTGCGCTCGCCGAGGATCGCGATCGCACCGGTCACGAGTCGCTCGTCGAGGCACGCGCGGCCGGCGGGCGGTTCGGTGCGCGCGAGCATGCTGTCGGCGGCGCGTCGATCACGGACCATCCGCCCGAGCTCGCTCCCCGCGAGGCGCAACGCGAGCTGCGCCGACGGGCGCGTGCGCTGCGCGTCGACGATCTCGACGATCCCGAGGCGGAGCGCCGCGCCAGCGGTCGCCTCGTGGAGCGCGTCGACGTAACTGACCGCGAGTGCGCTCGTCGCGATGCGGGCGAACGCGGCGGCGGTGACCAGGTGAACGCGATCGTCCTCCGCGAGCAGGCTGAACGCGGCGGCCGCCTCGGGGTGGACTTCACACGCGAGGCAGCTCGTCGCGAGCCACGCGGAGATGCGCGACCCGGTCGCAGCGCATAGCTCGGTCCAAACGGGATCCGCGCCGTCTTCGATCGTGCGGACCCTCGACATTGCCTCGTGCCACCGAGGACCGGCAGGCCCGTCGTCGACGAGCGAGACGTGCGCATCGGGCACGCGATCGGCGGGAATCGCGAGCGCACACTCGGTCGCGAGGAGCGCGAGATCGCGGGCGACATCGATCGCGATGGTCATGGAGTCACCTCGATCAGCACGTACGGCGTGAACGATCCGGACGGCAGGCGGATCGCCAGCCGCAGCAGCAGGTTCATCAGCGACCGCTGGCTGGGTGACCCGGAAAGCTTCGCGTCCAGCTCCGTTCCGAGGATCTGTACCGACGACGCCGTTGTCACGATCACGAGTCGGCGGACGTCCGATTCGCCGGGTACGCCTGCGTCGGGCCACACCCATGCTTCGGTGGCGCCGAGGACACCACGGGCGGTGAGCGAGAGCGACCCGGTGATAGAGACCGTGGCCGTGAGTGGGGTATCGACGGTCGCGGCGGAGGCGGGCAACACGCCGATCACGTGGCGATCGGTCCACCGACCACTCGGCACCGGTGCCAGCTGCGCGGCGATCGGTGCGGCTTCACCGGCGACAGACGAAGGAAGCGTCACGCGCCACGACGTGGTGCCGGCGAGCGGTGACGACGACGCCGCTGCGCCACCGATCGCAAACGCGCCGAGGCTGCCGCCGCCGAGCGCGAGCTCGACGCGGACCACACCGCCGGGAACCTGACGATCGGGCGTGATCCGGACGATCGATGGAGGCGGCGCCGCGGTGACGTCGAGGTGAATGCCTCCGGGCCGCACCGGAGGTGCATCCGCCGTCGGTACCGCGAGCGGCAGGATCTGCACGGGAGCGACCTCGAAGATCGCGAACGGTCGGTGACGGAGCTGGAGCGGCGTGAACACCTTCTCCATCAGGTCCGCGGCCGTCGGGACATGCGTGACTGTGACCTCGCCTTCGCCGGCGCCGTTGATCGGCAGCGTGAGGATCGGCTCTTCGTGGAACACGCGCAGGACCGTGCCGAGGAGCTGGTACGCCGACGCGGGATCCACCTCGCCGCCGCCGTACGTCGTGACCATGAAGAACGCCGATAGCGTGAGCGGAGGGAGCGCGATCGCGCCGACGGAGTTTCGGTATGAAGGATCGTTGCGGTGCGTCGGCTGAGGCGTTACCCAGAGCAGCGTGAGCCGAACGGCCTCGGTGGCGCCCGTCGGATCCGTGATCGGATGACCGTAGCGCGCGGTCGTCAGCCCGCTGTGCGTTCGCAGGAATGCGGCGACGGACTCGGCGACCTCTTGCAGGCCGGTGTAGACGCCCACTAGCGCTCTCCTTCGAGAGACACGCTGTGACGACGCGCGGAGATCCGCGGCGCCTCGGTACGTGCGGGCGTGGAGGTCGTGCGGATCTCGATCGTCCCGATCCGGACGTCGATCGTCGGAGCGCGGCGAGCGATCGGTGGAGCCGCTGGGCGCCCCGGAGCGATCGCGCGCGTGGTCGGACGAACTGCCGCTTCGCGCTGCGCGACCCTCGGTGGCGGGGCGGACTTCGCCGGCGTAGTTGGCTCCGCCCGGAGCCGAGGTGCGGGTACGTCTCGCGTCGGGACGACGACGGGCATCACTGCCGCGCGAGGAGCGACGTCACGCTCGACGATCGTGCGAGGTGGTGGCGTGATTGTGCGCGGCGATGCGGGCGCCGGCGGAGCAACGACGGGCGGTGGTGTGACGACGACCGGCGTGGTCACGCGTTCGATCACGTGTTTCTCGACGACGTGCGTGGTCGGCGGTTGGACCGGCGCCGGCCCGTGCGCGGGGCGCGGTGGGTGCTCTCGAACGACGACCTGCGACGGACGGGGCAGCAGTACCGGCGGTGCGACGGGCGCGCGCACGGTCTCCGTCGCCAGACGCGGAGCAGGCGGCGCGACGCTCGGCGGTGCAGGCGCAGGAACCGCGCGAGGCACCACGAGATCGGGCGAACGCAGGGAGGGGAATGGCGCGGGTCGTGGATCGACCGTGATCGCCGGCACCGTACGAGGTGCGTGCGTCACAGCGGGCTCGCGCATGAGGGATGGGGGTTCGGATCGTTCGATCGAGCTCGCAACGGGCGGCGCGGCCACCATGGGTGCGGTCATGCTCGGCACGACCGGTATGGCCGGCGCGGATGCCGGCAAGGACTCGATCGATTCGACGATAGGCATCGCGACCAGGCGCGCCGGAGCGTGCGCGACACGATCGCGCTCCCCGCGCGCTGGCACGGGGCCGGCAGCGACGCGATCGAGGATCGACGCCATCGCCATGCGTCAGTCCCGTGCCTCGACGAGGATCGAAGTCGTTTGGTCGACGTCGATCAGCGATAGGTACTCGCGGCGGCGGCCGATCGTCAGCGCGAGGATGTCTCGCTCGCTCCAGTGGTACGCGCGCGCGAGGACGTGCACGTCGCGAAGCAGGTGAGCGCTGCCGTCGCGAAGCTCCGCGAGGACCATCGCGCCGAGCTGCACGCCGGCCTCGATCGAGACCCCGCAGGCAGGACAGTCGAGCACGAGCTCGAGATCGATGTCGGGAATTGCGCCCTCGAGTCCGGACTCGATCTGTGCGCGGAGAATGGGATCCAGCGCGTGGACGTCGACGGATTCGACGCCATCGATCGAGCGAATACATCGCGCGAGCAAGCGCGCGCGGCGTTGCTCGGGCAGTGCGTCGTCGTGGGCGACGATCGCGGCCTGATCGCCTGCCGTCGGAATTCGCACGATGGCCGGACCGATGGCGATCTCGTCGAGCACGGCGTCGGGTCGCACGAGCCGATCCAGATCGATCGAGACGTCGTGCTGCGCGGCGCATGCCTGGCACGTCACCTCGACAGGAAGCACGCTGCCGAGCGTCGACCAGCGAACGGCGACGAGCGCAAGGTCTCGTTCGTGGACGAGCAGACGCTCGATCTCCGTCGCGTCCCCGAAGCAACGAGCGAGCAACGTGTTGCACACCATGGCCGCGTTTTCGTCACGGGTCGCTCGCACGAAGTCCTCGTCGTGACCTGTCCACGGCCGCAACCGACCCGCCAGGTGCGCCGGCAGTAGCTCGTCTGGCCGCATGATCCGGCTCGAATCAGGTCTCGGGCATCGCGACGTCGAGGACGGTGTAGCCCTCGTATTCGACCTTCAGTGTCTGGATCGCGATGGCGTTCGCGTTTGCATCGAGCTCCGGCAATGCCTGGAACTCGCTCGGCCACGCACGGTGCAGCGTGAACTCGAGCGCGGGTACGCCCTGCATGTTGAGGACCTCGACGATGACCTCACGCCGGAAGTTCAACGGCGACGTGAGCGCGTCACCGAGCGGATGGTTCACCTGCTGTGCCCAGTCCATGAACGTCCTGTCATGGGTGACACCGGCCTCGAACGTGATCGGCTCGTACTTGGTGCGGCCGGGCATCTTTCGAACGACGGAGGGACCACCCGCCTCGCGCCACTCGATCGCCTCGGTCGTCTTCTTGACGGCCGACATTTTCGACACCGCAGCGACCGGTGTCGACGAAGGCGAGAAATAGATGCGGAATTTGAAGTTCTTGAAGGGGTCAATGCGATGCGGGTTGACCGGAAATGGAATCGGCATCTGTATTCTCCGTTACGACGTGAGCTTGGTCATCTGGGTGAGCGACAACACGACAAACTCCGCCGGCCGCAACGGCGCGAACCCGACGACGATGTTGACGATGCCCTGCAGCTGCGCCGACTCGGGCGTGGTCTCGGCGTCGCACTTGACGAAGTAGGCATCCTTCGACGACGAGCCCGCAAACGCGCCGTTGCGGAACTGAGTCTCCATGAACGCGCCGATCGTCACGCGAAGCGCTCGCCAGAGGTCCGGATTGTTCGGTTCGAACACGGCCCACTGGATCCCGTTGTAGATACTCTTACGAAGGAAGATCGCAGTCCTACGCACGGGAACATACCGCCACTCCCCCGACGGCACTGTCGTACGAGAGCCCCACACGACAGGCCCGGATGCTGGAATCGTACGCAGTGCGTTGATGCCGAGAGGATTGAGGTCATCCTGATGTGTGTCGAGCAGGTCGTGTTGGATGCCGACGATGCTCCCGAGCGTCGCCTCGACTCCCGCGGGTGCCTTCCATACACCACGCAATCGATCCGTTCGCGCAAAGATCCCGGCGACCGCTCCCGCCGGCGGGATGACGATCGTCGGGTTGAGCCCCTGACCGATCGGATCGCTGACCCGCAGGTGCGGCCAGTACCAGCCCATGAAGTCCGTCTTCGATGCGGTCGTGATGCTCGACGCCGCGGCACTCGATGCGGTGGTGACCGACGTGGCGGTATGTTGTGCTTGCAGATCGGCGACGTAGAACAGGTCGAGCTTGGGACGATTGATGATGTAGGCGTAGACCTCGCTGTGCTGGAGCGTCGCCGCCACAACCTGGTTCTGCGCCCACGTGTCGGCCGCGTAAACGAGCAGCGACGCATCTTCGACTCCGTCGAGGCGACCGAGGGTGTCGCGGACATCGCCCGCCGACGCGGAGGTAGCGCCACCGCTTCCGCCGCCGAGTTGACCGGCATCGGTCTGCGACGGGTGCAGCACGTCGGACGGCCGAGTCGCGGCTGTATCATTCGCCGGCCATGCCGACGGTGTCAGCGACGTGTCCCACCGGAGGAAGGCGCTCCGCTGGAGGACGTTACCGACGTAGTTGTCGGCGGTGACATCGAGCGACAATCGATCGAAGTCCTCGACCAGGAGGCGATCCTGCGTGGGCCGTCGCAGGTCTCGATAGAACACCATGATGCGCGCCTGCCCGGCGACCGCGCTCGACGACGGTGCGAGGACCGCGGAGAGGTGGCCGGCAGCCCATAGACCGGGCGACGCCGCACGGATCCGATGCGTGACCGGTCCTGCCGGTGGCCACACACGTTCGCCGGGAGTGGCACTCGTCGCGACCGCGCGCGAGACATAGGCCGAGGTGCCACCATTCGCAAAGAACGCGTCGACCGAGTACCGCATCGTGACCCGAACGGGAGTCGAGGAGCTCACTCGCAAATAGCCGCCGAACAGACGTTCGTAATCTGCAATACCCTTTACCCTCGTCGGCTCGAGAGGTCCTCGCTCCGTCTCTCCGACGAAGATCGTGGTCGATGTCGCTGCGCCTTCGATGACGCGCACACCACTCGATAGCTCACGGACGTAGACGCCCGGATGCAGCAGGGAAGCCATTGTGTCTCCAATCCCGTCCAGTAACCAACAATCAACCTCGCAGCCGCTGCGCGACCGGAGATCAAGAATTCACCCGGGCGGACACTATCAACGCGACCATCGAGTTGTCATCGGGTCTACCTGTCGCAAAGTGCTGCACCCAGATCCGGCGATCGGATCGCGCTCATCCGGAGCGTCGCGCGCGTGCTGACGAGAGCACCGAGGACTAGCGGAGCGGGTTCGAGCCGGTGAGGAACTCGACGTTGTTGAAGATCAAAAAGTCGGCCACGAGGCAGATCGGGTACACGGGCAGCACCCAGAAGCCGAAGTGGATGAGCGAGTTGGCCACCTTGCTATTCGTCGCCTGACCGTTCCAGGCGTTCACCTTCTTCGTCGCCTGGTACGTGCCGTAGCAACCGGCGGACGAGGAGGCGAGGGCGAGAGCAAGGGCGGTGGTCGCGAGCGTGCGGCGCATGCGCTATTGGCGCGCGGCCGCGGGACGCGGGCAAGAAACGGGCGACGCGCTAGCGCGGTGAGATCGCGAGGCCGATCGCGCCACCGATGTAGTCGTCGGTCGCGCCGCCCGCGATCCACGGGTCGCCGACCTCGGGGTTCATCGCGAAGAAGTAGCGCCGCGTGTCGAGGCGCGCCTGTAGATCGAGCCACGACGTCACATGGAACGCGACGCCCGCAGCGACGTCGATGCCGGCGCCCGTCGCGCGCGGGAACCACGTTCCGTCCGTGAGACCGCCCATGCCCAGGAGGTGGCGGTAGCCGCCGGTGACCAGGAGCGAGAAGCGCGACGCGAGTGGCATCGCGAACGAGATGCCACCGCGGGCGAAGCGATAGGTCACGTCGGGGACGAGCTCCATGGTTGGATCGTCATCCACGGAGAAGCGCTGCTCGCCGTACGTGAGGACGATGCCGACGCGCGCGGAGCGAATACCGACGTCGAGGCCGGCGCCAAGGCCCCACTCGGACGACGACGTCGCGTAGGCCGTGCCGTCGCTCGTGCGCGAGCCGTTGACGCCGACGGCGAGCTCGCCGCGCCCGACGACGGAGAACGGTTGGAAGTTCTTCAGCGGGCGATACGACGCCCAGAGGCCGATCGCGTTCGCGACGAGATCCGACGGGCGCAGGCGATCGTCGAAGTCGTCGTTGTAGCGAAGGCGGCGCCAGAACGGGCGCTCCTCGACGGCGATGACGATGTCGCGACGCGGGCGGGGCGCGGGCGCAACGCTCGCCACGACGCCCGTCTGGGTCGACGAGGCCGACGAGGTCGACGCGGCGGCGACCGTCTCGGTGGATGGCGCCTCGGCGCTCGCGATCTTCGGCGAGAGCTTGTCCGCGGCTTCCGGCCCGAGCTTCTTCGCCGCGACGAACTTGCCGCCCTTGATCTCTGCGCGCGCGAGCTCGGCGCCGTCGGAGCCTTGGTATGCGATGGCGGTCGACGTCGAGCCCGCGGACACGACGACGACCGCGTGGAGCGAGTGCTTCGCGGCGACCGCCTTCGGCTCGCCTGACGACGCGGACACGACCTCGAACCTGCCCTCGAGCGCTTTCGCGACGGACGGTGCGAGCGACGAGTCGCCGATCACCGCGATACGCGGCTTGCTCGACGACGGCGCGACGGCGACGGGCTCGGGCACGGGTGTCGACGTCGGTGCCGCGATCGGCTCGGGCGCCGGAGTCGCGGGCGCTGGGTCGGGGTCGGGCGCGTCGATCTTCGCCGCCGTGCCCTTCGCCTTGCCTTTTGCTTTGGCCTTCGGCTTCTTCTTCTGTGCCTTCGCCTTCTTCGGCTTCGCGTCGGCGATGTCGACCGGCGACGCGACGTACGCGCAGAGCGC
Source organism: Kofleriaceae bacterium (assembly GCA_046160585.1). Classification (GTDB taxonomy): domain Bacteria; phylum Myxococcota_A; class Polyangia; order Haliangiales; family Haliangiaceae; genus JABFXX01. The sequence goes on along the minus strand of JBJXGN010000005.1, from coordinate 23,463 downwards.
ACCGAGCGTGACGACGAGGATCGCGCGCTTCATGGCGATGCCTCCGTCGCGAGCTCGTCGACCCAGCGGCGCACGCACTCGATCTCCTTCGCGGTCAGCTCTTGTTCGCCAAACGGCATGCGCGAGCCGCACGTCGGATCCTCCTCGAGCTTCTCCACCATCAAGTGGTTCGCTGTCGGGTCGGCCTCGACGAGCGCGCGGCCCTCGCACATGTTCGTGCTCGTCAGGCTCTTCACGCGCGCGCCGACGTTCGGCGAGACGAGGTCGAGCTCGGCGTCGGGCATGTTCGCGCTGTGACAGCCCATACCGTCGGCGCCGGCGCACTTCGCCTGGAACAACTGCTCCACCTGTCCCGGCGGACAGTCGGTGAAGCGCTGGGGATTCTCCAGGTCACCGGCGCAGCCCGCGACGAGCATGACCACGATGGCGGAGCAGGCGAGCTTCACCGCAAGAGATCCGGCAAGGGGCCCGTCAGATCGATCGGTGGTGCACTCTGCTTCTTGGGCTGGATGCTCGGTTGCCCGACGAAGTTGGTGCCAACGCCCATCGCGTTCTGCAGCGCGACGAGCACGTGGTTGTGCGGGTAGCCGATCGTGGTGTTGTCGTTGACCCACGACGCGGTGGTCGTGGTCAGCGTCTCCTTCTCCATGTGGTGGTAGCGCCCGGTGTTGAGGTGGTTCTTGCCGCCGACGATGACGACGGGCCACGGCTCGTGGTCGTGGTTGCCGTTTGCGATGTCGGAGAGGATCACGATCATCGTGTTGTCGAGTAGTGTGCCGTTGTCCTCGACGACGTCACGGAGGGTGCTCGCGAGCTGCGCCACGAAGCCGTAGTAGTGCTTCGTGTAGTTCGTCATCACGGTCTTCGCGAGCTCGTAGTTCGGATCGGTCGAGTGCGAGGGATCCGAGCGGTGCGCGTAGGCTTCATGGAGGTCGCCGGTGCCGCCGCATTCCTCGACGGGAACCTGGCCCCACTGCATCGTGACGACGCGCGACATGCCGCACGACAGCGCGACCGTGGTGAGATCCCAGAAGCTCTTCGTGTGGTCCTGCCAGCGCTGCCAGTGTGGGACCTGGCCCCAATACCAGTCACGGATCGCTGGCGGCTGACCGCACGACAGACCCGCGAGGCGACGCAAGCGCGCTTCCATGTCGCGCACGAGATCGCGGTGCTGCTCGAGCTTGCGGCGATCCTCCGTCGACAGACGGCCCTGAATCCGGTCGTACATACCGGAGACCTGCGCGAGCACGTCGGGCTGCGCCACCCGCACCGGATCCGGCGGTGCGGTGCCGTCGCCGTTCGGGAACATGCGGTTGTAGGCCTCGCGCGGCTGCTCGAGGTGAGGCAACCGTACGACCGGGGTGCCGGGGGAGGGCTCGCCGAACAAGAGCGCGTGGAAGTTGTACTGATAGATGCCGAACTCCTGCGTCACGAGATCCGTCAGCAACGGATCCTGCGCGCGCAACGCCTTACCGATGACCTGATCGAGCGAAGGCTTGCTCGCGTTGCTCTTGACGTCCTCGATCGTCTCGCGCGCGATCGCGCCGGTGAGCGCAGCGTTCCAACCCTTCGCGTGACCGTCGCCGTAGGGATCACCGATGCCCGTCGCGATCGACAGGCCGTCGATCACGGTCAGGTTGTCCTTGAACGGTGCGAGCGGGGCGAGCGCCTCGGAGAACTCGGCGTTCGGGACCGCGCTTAGGTCGTAGCTCCAGCGACCCGAGTCGGGGTTGCCGCGCGGCATCTGCCAGCGCTCGCGAACGACGCCGTGCTCCGCGAAGCAGAACACGATGCGCGGCGGCGCGCCCGGGACCGGGCCTGCCTTGACGCCCTTCTTCCAGAGGAGCGATGGGAGGAGCAACGAACCCGCACCGAGGCCGGTGTACTGGAGAAACTTTCTGCGGTTCGAGTTCATGGCGCACCTCCGACGGTCGTGGCCTTTCGCTCCGCCGCTGTACCGAGGTACCGCGGGTGCGTCGCGATCGACTTCATCATCTGCGTGAGGCTTCCACCGGTCGCGGTGAAGTCGGACTGCACGTCCTCGACGAGGCAGGCGTCTTTCTTCGCGGCGGTGCCACCGGTGGCGTACGTGATGTACTTGCCGACGACACACTTGTGAACCGCCTCGCTCTCGACGAGGTAGTCGAGGAGCTCGTGCGGTCCAGCGAACGTGGAAGTTCCGAACTTGCCGCTCGGATCGATCGGCAGGTTGCGATCGAGCTCCTGGTAGCGACCGAACGTGTCGTAGTGTTCGAACACGAAGCCGATCGGGTTGATGACCTCGTGGCACGTCTGGCACAGCGCGTCGCTCGTCACGAGCTCGTAGTCCTGGCGGTTCGTCGTCGGCATGTTGGGCGCCGGCGCGGGTACGCTCATGTTCACGCCGGCCGGCGGTGAGCCGAGCTCGACGCACATGAAGTTGCGTAGGATGAACAAGCCGCGCTGCACGGGCGACGCGTGGTTCGGGTGGCTCATCGAGGCGAGCCACTGCGCCTGCATCAGGAAGCCCTTGCGATCGGCCGGAAGCGTCATCTCGGTCCAGTCGGCCGGTGCGGGCAATCCGTAGAACGTGGCGGTCTCGGGGCCGATGAACGCCGTGTTCGACGTCAGCAGATCCGACAGCGTGCCGCCGCGTCGGAATGCGACCTCCTCGAGGAAGCGGCGCGACTCTTCGTGCAGCGCTGCGCGCACGTCTTCACTCCAGCCCTGGTTGCCGGGCTTGGTGATCCGATCGAGGCGCGCGTCCTCGAGCCACTGCTTGGTGAAGTTCATGAACCCGTCGAGCGCGCGCGGATCGGCGAGCATGCGATCGACCTGCGCGGCGATGTCGGTGTCCGTCGCGAGTCCGTTCGCGGCGGCGGCGTCGAACAGCGCCTGGTCTGGCATCGTCGACCACAGGAAGTAGGACAGGCGATTCGCGATGTCGTACTGCGAGGTCAGGTTCTCCGCCGTCCCGGTCTCGATGCGATACAGGAACTGCGGTGACTGCAGGATCGCCTGCGTCGTCAGCTCGAGCGCGACATCGAAGTTGTTCGCGGCGAAATACGCGTCGAACATCTGCGTGAACAGCGCGAGCTCCTCGCCCGTGACAGGGCGGCGGAACGCGCGCGGAGCGAGCTGCTCGACGAATTGATGCCCGCAGTCGGCGCCGGCGGTCGCCATGCACGGAAGCACCATTGCCTTGCGGCGGCGCACCTCCACGGCGATTGCACCTGCGGCCACGTTGTACTGGTTGACCAGAAGCGGTGCGGCGTAGAGCGCTTCGCGATCGTTATCGAAGCCGTGAGGCGTCGGATCGGGCGCGAGCGCGACCTGTGGAACCGTGATCATCGGAAACAGGTCGCGGACCGTGTTTCGATACTCGGTATGTGACAACCGTTTGAGCGCTGGCTCCGGGATGTCTCCACATGGTCCTGTCGTGTTGCCCGGGTCGCCGATCTCGCCCCAGCACGCGCTGAATACGAAGACCGCCGAAACCCGTGCAGCGATGTCGAGAATTCTCGCCATGGCTTCCCCTTGGGTGAACCGTCAGCGTATCTCACGCCGATCGAGTTTCTCGACGGATTTCGGAACAAAATCCAGGGTGTGCGATTGCCGCACGATCACGTTTCTCGCGTGGCCTCGTTCTTTGCGCGCGAGGCACAAGCGAGGGATTATCCACGCGCCGCTCGCGCGTTTCTCCGTCGAGCCCACACCGGCCGACACCACCACCATGCATCAGCAGCCACGATCTCCTGTGCCGAAGCCTTCATCGAAGCCAAAGATGAAGCTCCAGAAGGCAGCGACCACGAAACGCAAGTGGTGGCTGACGCTCCTGAAGTGGAGCGCGATCGCGATCGTCGCGGGCACCGCGCTGCTGGTCGCGACCGTCGCGTTCGTGTTCTGGATGTACAGCCGCGATCCGAACCTGCCGGACTACCGAAAGCTGTCGGACTACAAGCCGAAGCAGGTCACGCAGATCCTCGACGGGAACGATCGTCGCATCGGAGAGATCGGCGAGAAGCGCACGTTTGTCGACTACAAGGACATCCCGCCGATCGTCGTCGACGCGTTCGTCGCCGCGGAGGACAACCGGTTCTGGACGCACGCAGGCGTCGATTACTGGGGCATGTTCCGCGCGTTCATCACGAACCTCCGTTCGGGGCGCGCGAAGCAAGGCGCATCGACGATCACGCAGCAGGTCGTGAAGACGTTCCTGCTCACGCCGGAGAAGACGTTCAAGCGGAAGATCCAGGAGATCATCATCGCGCGTCGCCTCGAGAAGTCGCTGACGAAGGAGGAGATCATGACCCTCTACGTCAACCAGATCTATTTCGGGCACCAACGCTACGGCGTCCAGGAAGCTGCCCGCTACTACTTCGGCAAGGACGTGAAGCAGCTGAACGCGGGCGAAGCCGCGGTGCTCGCATCGATGCCGAAGAAGCCCGAGGATCTCGCAAACGCGCTGTTCGGCCGCAAAGGCGGCAAGCCCGAAGAGGTCAAGGGACGCCAGATCTACGTGCTCAACCAGCTCGTCACGATGGGCAAGCTGAAGACCGAAGAAGCACAGAAGTGGATCGACGCGCCGATCCAGGTCGTGAAGACGCCGTGGCCGGAGATGGGCAGCGCCCCCGAATGGGTCACGCTCGCCGAGGAGCAACTGATCAAGGAGAAGGGCAAGGACGGCATCGACACGATCGGCGCGAAGGTGCGCACGACGCTCGATCCGAGCCTGCAGACGCTCGCGCAACTATCGCTGCAAGCGGGGCTGCGCAAGGTCGATGCGCGGCAGCACATCGGCAAGCCGGCGCGCACGCTGAAGGGCGACAAGATCGAGCTCGAGCTCGCGAAGATGGCGAAGCGCCTCCCGACGGGCGGCCCGAAGGCGAAGGAGATCTACGACTCCATCGTGACCGCCGTGTTCGACGAGGCGAACGAGGTCGTCGTGGATCTCGGTGGGTGGACAGCGGCGCTCGTGCTCGGTGGTCCCGAGGACGCGCGGTTCAATCCCGTGATCGACGGTGTGACGAAGAAGCCGAGCGAGCGGTTCAAGCCCGGTGATGTCGTCGAGGTCGTGGTGTCGGCAAGCGAGATCGTCGCGGCGGGCACCGGCGATGAGGACGACAAGACGAAGAAGGCGAACAAGCCGAAGCACGCCGAACGCCGGGTGACGTTCCCGACGCCGCCGCAGGGCGCGGTCGTCATCATCGAGACCAAGACGCGCAAGGTGCGCGCGATGGTCGGTGGCTACACGTTCACGAAGGGCGATCGCAACCGAGCGCTGTACGCGAAGCGCCAGCCGGGCAGCTCGTTCAAGCCGTTCGTGTACGGCGCGGCGATCGACAGCGGCAGGTACACCGCGGCGTCGATCGTGAACGACGCGCCAGAGGTGTTCGATCTGTGGAAGCCGAAGAACTACGAGAGCGGCAAGTTCGAGGGGCCGGTGCCCCTGCGCCACGCACTCGCGAAGTCGATCAACACCGTCGCGATCCGCCTCGCGTTCGACCTGAAGCCGGAGAACATCGCTGCGTTCGCGAACAAGCTCGGCATCCAGTCGGAGCTGCCGAAGGAGATGTCGCTGGCGCTCGGCTCGGGCGAGGTGACGCCGCTCGAGATGACAAACGCGATCGCGACGATCGCCGCGGGTGGTGTGTACGCGCCGCCGCGCTTCGTCGACGCCATCGACGGCAAGCCGCTGCCGAACGCGGCGACGGAGCAAGCCCTGCGCCCCGAGGTCGCGTACGTGATCACGCAGATGATGACGTCGGTCGTGACGGAGGGAACGGGCACGCTCGCGAGGTCGCTGAAGATTCCGGTGGCAGGAAAGACGGGCACGTCGAACGACGGTCGCGACGTGTGGTTCATGGGCTTCACGGCGGACTACGTCGTCGGCGTGTGGGTCGGGTACGACCAACCGAAGGGAATGACGAGGGAGACGGGCGGCTCGACAGCGGTGCCGATCTTCGTCGACATCCTGAAGGGGATGAACCAGCCCGCGAAGGCCTTCGCGAAGCCGGCGAACGTCGTCGAAGCAACGATCGACAAGGCGAGCGGCCTGCTCTCGCCCGAGGGCGCGCCGAAGGGCAGCGCGCGTACGGAGTACTTCGTCCAGGGCACGGCGCCGACGGAGTACGCGGCGAAGCCTGGCGATGTCACGGAAGACACCGTGGTGACCGGCGAGTACACGGATTGATGATCCGGTCGGTGGTTGCGTCCGGCGCGGTCGTGGCTGCGCTCGCGAGCGTCGCACACACGAACAGCGTGAACAGCGACGACTTCCTCGCGCGCTTGATCACGTCATCGCGTGCAGAGATGGCGAAGCTCGTCGCCGCGCGCGCGCCGAAGATCGTGCCGCCGGTGCCCGTGAAGGTCGCGTGGAAGCCGGTGCGCCTCGGCTCCCTCGATCTCGGCGCGCAGTTGGTCACCGTCGAGTCCGGTGACCTCGACGGCGATGGCAAGGGCGAGCTGTACGCGGTCACGCTGCGCGAAGTGCTCGCGATCGGGCTCGACAAGAAGGCAAAGATCCTCGCGCGCACCGCGTACACGGGCGAGCCGTCCACGCGCTTGCCGCGCGACTTGTTCGGAACGGCCGTGATCGAGAGCGGCGCGCTCGTGGCCAAGTGCAGCGGGTGGGCGTCCGAGATCCGCGCGTCGTGGAGCGGAAAGACACTGGTCAGCACGACCGGCGATGCGAGCGCCGGCAACCTCGTGTGCAAGGACGAGCGCCTCGTGCCGGTCGCAGGTCGCAACCACTTCGGCGATGTCGCGAGTCCGATCTACGACGTCCGCTGTCGCGCGAACCTCCTCGATCCCGAGGGCAAGCCGCTCGCCGCGCGCGCGGAGCTCGGCGCGAACAAGATGACCGTCGTCGTCAACGGAAAGACACACGAGCTGCGCGACTACGGCGTCGCCTTCGCGCTCGGCGACGTCGATCGTGACGGCAAGCCCGAGATCGTCGTCACGGGCGCGAGCGCGCCCGGCGACCCGGACGCGGTCAAAGTGATCACGCTCGGCGGCGACGAGAAGAAGGGCCTGTTCCGCAAGTCGTTCCAGGGCGGCGTCGCGGGCGTCGCGATCGTCGATGGCGACGGCGACGGGATCACCGAGGTGATCGCGGTCGTGCGGCTCGTCGGTTCGCCGCGCGTCGACATCTGGAGGCTCGACTGAATGCCGCCCGTCCGGCCTGCGGACAAGACCGCGCTGAAACCCCGCCGGGAAACCGTACCGGGGTTAGTTGAGCGCGTGATTTCGGCGGTTCGATCCGTACCGGGGTTAGGGCAGCGCGTCATTTCGGCGGTGCGGCCGGACAGCGCCGGACAAGTCTCGCGTGTTGCAACGCAGCATCACGCAATGCGGGCACTGGTCACGCTCCTCGCCATCGGCATGTTCGCGTCCGAGGTTCGCGCCGAAGGGCGGCCGCGCTATGGCGGGAGCGTCGAAGGGGCGTTGCTCGGCGCCCCGGTGACGCTCGATCCGGCGCTCGCGCAGAGCCACGCGGAGATCACGGCGGCGGACCTCGTGTTCGACACGCTCTATCGCGCCGGCACCGACGGTGTGATCGTGCCGCACCTCGCGGCGGCGCTGCCGAGCGCCGGCAAGGACGGCGTGCGGATCGTGCTCCGCAAGGACGTGCTGTTCCACGATGGCTCGCCACTCGCGGCGGCCGACGTCGTCGCGTCGCTCGAGCGCGCGCGCACGTCGTCGTCGCGCTGGGCGCTCGCGGCGGTCGCGGCGATCAAGGTCGACGGTGATGCGATCGAGCTGTCGATGAAGGCGCCGCAAGCGGATCTCGCGACGATGCTCGCGCTGCCGGCGACGGCAGTGACGAAGGGCGGCAAGGCCGTCGGCGAGAAGCCGATCGGGACGGGCTCGTTCGCCGTCGAGTCGCTCGATCGCAAGGCGAAGCGTCTCGTGCTCCGCGCGTTCGACGACCACTTCGCGGGGCGCCCGTATCTCGATCGACTCGTGCTTCGCTGGCACGACACGCCCGACGGCGAGGCCCGGCAGTACGAGACCGGCGGTGCGCAACTCAGCACGCGCGGTGTCGCAGCGTTCACGACGGCCCGGCCGAAGTACAAGGCGAGCGACATCGAAGGACCGGCAGCGCTTCAGCTGTTCATCGGCTTCGGACGCAAGCACGGCGACGTCACGGCAGACCGCAAGTTTCGCCGCGCGCTCGACCTCGCGCTCTCGCGGGCGCAGTTCACCTCGGTGAGCTCGGGCGAGCGCGTGCGCGCGACGAGGCTGCCGATGCCGATCGAGGCGGGTGCACCGGCGCTCGCGCAAGCCGCGACGACCGGCGACCTCGATGCCGCGAAGGCCGCGCTCGCCGAGGCAGCATCGCGTGTGAAGTCGCTCGCACCGGCGCAGATCGGCCGGTTGACGCTCGAGGTGCTCTACGAGGACACGCGGCCCGACGATCGTCAGGTCGCCGAGCGCGTCGCGTATGCGCTGACGAAGCTCGGCATCAAGTCGGTGATCACCGCGGTGCCGGCGCCGGTGCTGCGCGATCGGGTGCGGCGCGGCGATTGCGATCTCTGGATCGGTCAGCTCGGCGCGCCCGTCACGTCGGCAACGGCGTGGTGGGGGCTCGCGTTCGCGGCAGGCGGCGATCTGTGGGCGGAGCAGCGGCTCGCGAGTGGTTCGATCGATCAGGCCGAGGCGATCAAGGCGTTCGACGAGCGCATGCCGATCGTGCCGCTGGTGTTTCGCGCAGTGCGCATGTGGCACCGTACCGACGTGCGGGGACTGAGCTTCGACGCGATCGGGCGCCCGGATCTCGCCGACCTCTTCTACTCGGGCGACCCCGCGAAGCCGCCCAAGGGCACGCCGTGAAGCTTCGCGGTCGCTTCACGCTCACGCTCGCGCTCGCAGCGTTGGTCCCGATCACCATCGCGGCCGTCGTGACCCGCCAGGTGATCGCGTCGAGCCTTCGGTCCGACTACCAAAGCGTGCGAGAGAACGCGCTACAAGCGGTGCAGCGCGAGGTGGAGACGCTCAAGACAGAAGTGGAAGGCGCCGCCGACGCACTCGCCGACAGCTCGAATCCGTTCATCGGCGTGATCCTCTCGGAGCTCTCGAACAAGGGGCAGCGTAGCGACAAGGAGTGGGTCGTCATCCTGCGGGGGCTTCGCGATCAAGGCAGCCAGGTGATGCGCGGCCTCTCGCTCCAGGCGCTCACGGTCGTCACGCCCGAGGATACGGTCCTGATCACGCCGCACTATCGCGACGCCACCGACGACCGCGATCCCACACCTCGCGAGCGCGCGATCAAGTCGAAGCAGCGCGACGGCGACGCGTACTACACGTTCGTCCAGGTTCGTCAGGGACCCAAGCTCGAGACGATGCTCGTCGCTCAAGCGTCGCGCACGTCGCGCAAGGACGCCTACAGCGTCGCGCTCTCTGCGAGCCGCGAGGTCACCGAGAAACTCCTCGATCGCCTGCGTGGACCGCGCACGTCCGTGCGCCTCGTCGATGCACAGGGCATCCCGAAGTTCGCGCGTGAGAAGTCCAAGGACGGCAAACCGGTGACGGGAGCGGCGAACGATCCGATCATCGTCCCGCTCCGCGGCCCGAACGACGAAGTCGTCGCGAAGATCGAGGTCGCCGTCTCCGACGCGGGGCTCGACCAGCTCCTCACGAACCTGACGCTGATCTCGGCGGGGCTCGCCGTGGGCGCACTCGTCCTCGTCGTATTGGTCGGCTTGCTCGTCGCTCGTCGCACCGCGCGCGATCTGGAGTCGCTCGTCGAAGGGTCATTGGCCGCAGCGCGCGGCGATCTCGATCACCGCGTACCCGTCCGCTCCAAGGACGAGGTCGGTGCCGTTGCCGCCGCGTTCAACTTCATGATGGAGGACCTGCGCAGCTCCAAGGATCGCCTCGTGATCGCCGAGCGCATCGCCGCGTGGCAGGAGATCGCGCGCCGCCTCGCGCACGAGATCAAGAACCCGCTCACGCCGATCCAGATGGCAATGGACACGTTGCGCAAGACCTGGAAGAAGCAACACCCCGAGTTCGCCGAGATCCTCGAGGAGTCGACGACGACCGTGCTCCAGGAGGCCGATCGCCTCAAGCACATCGTTTCGGAGTTCTCCGACTTCGCGCGCATGCCCAAGCCCGAGTTCGGTCGCGTCGATCTCAACGACATCGTGCGCTCGGTGACCGCGCTCTACGTGGGCGGCGACGCGCCCGTCGAGGTGAAGCTCGCCGACAAGCTCCCCGAGCTCGACGCCGATCGCGACCAGCTCAACCAGGTCGTGCTGAACCTCGTCGAGAACGCCCGCGACGCGATCTCCAAGAAGGCGAACGGCAAGATCGTCGTGTCGACGCGGACGGGCGACGCGAACGATCGGGCGATGCTCGTCGTCGAGGATAACGGCCCCGGAGTCCCGCCCGACCTCAAGGACAAGGTGTTCGCCCCGTACTTCACGACCAAACACGCGAAGGGTGGCACCGGCCTCGGCCTCGCCATCGTGCATCGCATCGTGTCCGATCACGGTGGCCGGATCACGATCACCGACGCGAAGGGCGGGGGCGCCAGGTTCGCGATCGAGCTGCCGCTGCGCAACGGCACGGCGCTCCTCGCGTCGCGCATCTAAGGAACGCGCGGGTGTTGGCGAGTCCCGAGCCGGGGACCCGTGAGGTCAGGCGGGCGGTGTCACGACCTCTACACTCGCACGCACGCGGGTACGGTTCGGAGCCAGCGTTGACTCTCGCACGTGAAGAGGGACGCCCTCAACGTCGCGGACGACACGCAGCGCCTCGAGGAGCTTCAACACGTAGTACGTGATGTCGATCTCCCACCAATAGAAGCCTTGCCGCGCGGAGCGCTGATAGTGGTGGTGGTTGTTGTGCCACCCCTCACCGAACGCGAGCAGCGCGAGCACCGGGTTGTTGCGCGAGTCATCGGTCGTCGCATAGCGCCGCGAGCCGAGTACGTGAGCGAGCGAGTTGATACAGAAGGTGACGTGCCACGCAACGATGATCGGCACGAGGTGGCCCCACACGAGCGCCGTCGACCCGCCGATCGCGAGGAGCAGCGCGCCCCACGCGACCGCGATCAGGCGATCGTTGCGATCGAGCCAGCGAAGCTCTGGAAACCTCGCGAAATCCCGAATGCGGTCGAGGTCGGTACCCTTGTCACGCACGGCGAAGATCCACGCGATGTGGGCCCACCAAAAGCCGCGCTGAACGGGCGAGTGCACGTCGTCGGGTTGGTCGGAGCTCTTGTGATGGTTGCGATGGTGCGCCGCCCACCACAGCACACCTTGCTGCACGCTCGCCATCGCGAGCAACGCGAGCACGAACTGGAACACCCGACCCGTCTTGAAGGTTCGGTGCGCGAAGTAGCGGTGATACCCCGCCGTGATCGCGAACATGCGGACCGCATAGCCCCCGACGAGCCACCACAGAGCCGCCCAGCTCCAGCCGACCCAGATCGCACCGACGATCGCCGCGATGTGCGCTCCCCAGAAAGCGATCGCCAGCGTCGATACGCGGGGGTTCGGTACAGCCATGATCCAGCATGGAGCACCCGACGCGGACGTCGTGACATGTCTCGGTCACCACACTCGTGACACGATCGTGTTGACGCGCTCCGACACGACCGCGACGATGCCAACGCCTCGGGTAACCGCGACACCGACAGCCGCCAGTCTCATGACCGGCGAGCTCGCGTCGTTGCTCCGGCGCGATGACCTCGTCCACCTCGAGCAGGTCGACCTCAAGGGCATCGACGCGCCGACGGCGCTCGTCACGCTCTCACGGTACCGGTGAGCGCGCGGGCTCGTGATGGATGCGGTCGCCGAGCCTCGAACAGCGACCACATGGGCGTCGTCGCGCAACTCGTCGGTCAGGTTCTCGTCGGCGGTGGCACAGCGGGCGATGGTTCAGGTCAGGGTCTGAACGGCTGCTCGTCTTTGCCGCGGACCGGGTTCGCGAGGCGCTTCGCCACCGCGTCCTGCTCTTCCTTCGACAGGCGTCGCACGTAGACACCGGCCGCGTCGATCGATCGCGCGCCGAAGAAGCCCTCGGACACCGCGTATTCGACCTCGATGATCATGTACGGATCGTCGCCGATCCACATCAGCTCGTGCTTGCGCGGGATCCCGACCCACGACGAGAGCGTGAACTTGTCGCGGGAGCCGTCCTCGTTGAGGACGACCATCGTGATGCGCTCGGTCGCGGTCATCGAGACGCGAACCCTAACACGTCGAGCATGTCGTAGCGGCCCGGCGGCTTGCCGACAACCCAAGCGGCGGCGCGCAGCGCACCGGCAGCGAAAATCGCCCGCGAGGTCGCGCGGTGCCCGAGCTCGATGCGCTCGGCCGCGCCGTAGAACGTGGCCGTGTGTTCGCCGACCACGTCGCCGCCGCGGACGGTGGACACGCCGATCTCGCCACGCGTGCGCGGCCCGATGTCGCCGTCGCGGGTGTGGCGCTTGACGGTGTCGTAGTCGACGCCGCGACCGGCGGCGATCGCGCGAGCGATCATGAGCGCGGTACCGGACGGCGCGTCGCGTTTTGCGCTGTGGTGCGTTTCGACGATTTCGGCGTCCCACTCGGGCCCGAGGATCTGGGCGGCCTGCTTGGCGAAGCCGAGGAGCAAGTTCACCCCGAGCGAGAAGTTCGCCGCGATGACGACGGGTGCGACCTCGACGAGCTGCGCGATGGCGGTGTTCTCCGCCTCGGTCAGGCCCGTCGTGCCGATGACTGCGGCGCACTTGCTCGCGCGGGCGGCGCTCGCGGCGGCGCGCGTTCCGGCGGGCGTGGTGAAGTCGATGTACACGTCGCACGCGGCGAGCGCGGCGGCGAGCTCGGCAGTCGCGACGACACCGGGGGCGATCTCGCCGCCGAGACCGGGCGCATCCGGGCGATCCACGGCCGCTTTGATCCTCACGTCGGAGCGCCCCGCGGCAGCGCCGAGAATCGCGCGGCCCATGCGGCCCGACGGACCGAGGACGAGGACGTCGGCGGTCACAGAAGGCCCGCGGACTTCATCTCGACGCGCAGCTGATCGACGAGCCCCGCGCTCGCGGGCACGAGCGGGAGGCGAACTTCCATCGAGCAGCGGCCGAGCAGCGACAGCGCGGCCTTGGTCGGCGACGGGCTCGGCTCGGCGAACAGCATCGCACTGAGCACGCGTAGCTCGAAGTGTCGCTTCCGGGCGCGGTCCCAGTCGCCCGCCTTGACCGCGTCCCACATGTCACTCATCGCGCGGGGCGCGACGTTCGACACGACCGAGATCACGCCGCGCGAGCCGCACGCGTACAGCGGGAACGACGTCCCGTCGTCGCCGGAGAGCACCGCCATGCGATCGCCGACCTTGGCGATGAGGTCGGAGCCGCGCACGAGGTTACCGGTCGCGTCTTTGATACCGATGACGTTGTCAAAGTCGGCGAGGCGGACGACCGTCTCCGTCGTCATGTCGCACGCGGTGCGCGACGGCACGTTGTAGAGGATGATCGGTAGCTTCGTCGCCTTCGCGATCGCCTCGAAGTGCCGGAACAGGCCTTCCTGGCTCGGGCGGTTGTAGTACGGCGTGACATGGAGCAGCGCATTCGCGCCCGCGTCCTCGGACGCCTTGGTCAGCTGGAGTGCTTCGCTCGTCGCGTTTCCGCCGGCGCCAGCGACGACGGGCACGCGACCCTTCGCGGCCTTCACCATCGCGGCGATCACGGCGACGTGCTCGTCCACGTCGAGCGTCGCGGACTCGCCGGTCGTTCCGACGGAGACGATGCCATCGACGCCTTGTTCGATCTGCCAGTCCACGAGCTTGGCGATGCCGTCGAAATCGACCTTACCGTCGCGGAACGGGGTGACGAGTGCCGTGAGACATCCTTCGATCGTTGCGAGCTTCGCCATGGCTAATTGCCTCATACCGTTAAACGCGCGGAGAGTGGAAGCAATTCGCGCCGCTTCGCGACGGCGAGAACGAGGGACTCAGTCGTCGCTATCCCCTGCAATCGCGACCGATTTCGCGCGGCCCAGGAGCTCGTCGAGCTCGACGAGTGCGATGTCACGCCCGAGGATGCGACGCCGCTTCAGGAACTCGACAACGTAAGCCGCCGGCAGCTCGGACATTCGCTCGACGAGGTCGAGGTCGTCGGCGAGGAGCGTTCGCAACACGTCCGGATCGAGGCGGTCGATCCGCACGATGTCGTCGAAGCGCCCGGGCCGCACGGCAGCGCCCATCATGCTCTGCACGGAGTTCGCCGACGCGATCACGACAACGCAGGTCTTGCGCGCGAGCTCGAGGAACGCGAGGAGCGGCGCGTTGACGGCGACGCGATCGAGATCGTCGAGGATCATCGCGCGCGGCCGCAACAGGCGCAGCAGCGTCTCGAGGCTCGTGACCACGCTCGACGAGCTATAGCCGTGCAGGCGGGCGAGCACCCCGAGATCGATGCGCACGCTCGACAAGCCGAGCGACGCGACGAGCCAGCGAATCGCGACGCTCTTGCCGGTGCCGGGCGGTCCACCGAGCAGGTAGCTGCGCGGTTCGTCCGCCGCGAGGAACGCCTTCATGCGCGTCTGCAGTGTGCGCATCTGCGCCGTCTCCATCACGCGCCCGTCCACGAAGTGATCGGTGACGAGACCCTGCGCGCCGTACAGCACGTGGTGACCGCCGAGGCGCTTCCACAGTCGCTCTCCGAGCACGTTGTATGTCTCGACCTCGCGCTTGGCGAGGACGTATGGCCCGTCGACGATCGCGCCGGCCTCGCCGATCCACGCGATCTGCTCGTTGCCGATCTTGCCGCGACAGATGTACGCGGACTGCTCGTCGCCGTCCCAGTACGCCTCGTCGACTACGAGGTGCGTCGCGTTCTCGATCACGAGTCGCTTGAACTCCTCGGGCACCTCGGTCCACTCGGCGCCGCGCATGTCCTCGAAGTACTTCCAAGGGTCATTCGCGACCGCGCGACGGTGCTCGTCGACGATCGACAGGCCGAGAGAGACCGCGCGCGCACCGACGGCGAGCCAGTCGAGTGGCGTGGGCTTGTCGCGCAAGCTCATCGCGATGACACCGGCGTCGCCGGCGATGCGTAGATATCGGGCCCACTTCTTCGAGCGGGCGTTTGCTTTCGAACGTGGCGGTGCTGACATGACAGGGAGACCCAGCGGGTGAGAGCCATGGGGATCGACGCCACCACGACGTGGTGACCGGACGGTCTCGCCCGAAGGGCGAGGCGTCGATTACGTAGGGTTGAACGACCCCACGCAATTCGGCCGTTCCTCGACGGCCAATCGCGGACATGGGGGCGCGCTCGCGCGCCGCTCACTAGCCAGCAGCGCGTGCGTCGATCGTCATGGACGAGAAGGCACGCATGGGTTGTCTCCAAGCGCGATTATGGGAATCGCGCGCGCCGTTGCAAGCACGATCTCTTTGCGCGCAAGCTCGGGGGGTGGCAGCGCTCGACTTCTACTTCGATTTCATCTCGCCGTACGCCTACTTGGGCTGGACACAGATCCACGCGCTCGCCGAGCGACACGGCCGCGAGGTGCGCCCGATCCCAGCGCTGTTCGCCGCGATGCTGAAACACTCGGGCACGCTCGGCCCCGCCGAGATCCCTGCGAAGCGCGCGTACATCTTCAAGGACACGCTGCGCACCGCGCGAGCGTTCGGCGTTCCCTTCAGCGCGCCGCCTTCGCATCCGTTCAACCCGCTGCTCGCGCTTCGCGTCGCAACGGTCGAGCCATCTCGCGCTGTGATCGACACCCTGTTTCGTGCGGTGTGGGGTGGCGGCGGTGGCGTCGAGACGGAAGCAAGCGTCGCGGGAGCCCTCGACGAGGCGGGGCTACCCTCTGCGTCGCTCCTCGAACGCGCGAACGATCCGGCGATCAAGCAGCAGCTCCGCGACACGACAGATCGTGCGATCGCCGCAGGCGTGTTCGGCGTGCCGACGGTGATCGCGGACGGCGGCGTCGTCAACGTACCGGGCGGCCTCGAGCGCGAGCTGTTCTGGGGCGTCGACTCGCTCCCGCACCTCGAGCGCTTCCTCGCCGGCGGCGATCGCGTCACCGCCGCCGACGCGGACGCGTTTGCGCGCCTCGCGCCGTCCGCGACTCGACCCCGATAGCGTCTTCAGTGCGGGACCACGACGTCGTAGGCGTTGCCGCCGACCCGGTAGTACTGCCACTTCCGGTCGAACGTGATCGCGCCGAACAGGTTCACGACAATGCCGAACACGATCAGCGCCTTGCCGAACCTGCGCATCGGTCGCCCGCCGATCGCGAGCAGCATGATCAGGAACACCATGTAGTCGAGGCTGAAGCGGTAGCCGAACTGCACCCAGCCGCTGTTCTGATACATCAGCGAGGGCAGGGCGACGGCCGCGGCCGTGACGTAGAGCGGCAGGTGCAACACGGTCTTGTCGCGCGGCCGAAACAACGCGAGCAGGAGCGGCGTCGTGAACCACAGCGCGAGTCCGTGGCCGCTGATCTGGAACCACGGCGCTTTCGGAATCGGCTCCGGTAGGAGCGCGAGCGCGACGGCGAGGTTGCGACCCAGGTACTTCGTGCTCGCGAGACCGAACTGCTCGATCTGTGCCTGCTGTCGGACCTCGAGGTAGCTGTGGCCGAACTCGGTGAACGATTCGAAGCGAACGTAGTTGTAGATCATGCCGGCGATCGCGAAGCACGCGATCGGGATCGCGAAGCGCACGAGCGGACGGAGCATCGCGCGGCGTACGGCTGCCTTGCCAGCCCGCAGGTTCATCCGCCCCGAGGCGCTCGCTTCGGGTTCGCCTTCGCCGAGCTTGGCGACGGTTTCGTCGCTGACCTTGCGCGACGCCATGCGCCACACCTCGAACAGGAACATCGGAAACATGAACGCCATCGGTGTCCGCGTGAGCGCCGCGGCACCGAGCGCGAGACCCGCGATGATCGGATGGCGCGCTTCGATCGACGCCCACGCGTAGACGAGCGCGAGCGCGACACCGACGACGTGCGCGGTGAACCACACCTTGCCCTGCACGGCGGAGAAGAACAGGACGCTGCCGAACGCGAGCGTCGCGACGAGCCACAGATCGTCCGCGACCGTGCGCGTGGACAGCTTCGCCTCGGCGAGCCGCCGGAGCAGCAGCAGCGAGAGCGGGAGGATCAGCGCGGCGATGATCAGCGTCGGGATGACGTCGTTCGCGCCTTTGCCGGCGACGATCGTGCCCGGCAGCATCAGCACCGCGGGGAATGGCGGGAACGACACGTAACTCGTGATTCCCTTCGACGAGCGGATCCGCTTGACGTCGATCTGGGCGCCGCCGAGCAGCTTGAACATCGGGCGCGAACGCATCCGCCGCCCCGAGACCTCGCTGCCGTCGTCGAGGACAACCGTCTCGACCTTGGCCCAGTCGTCGCCGGCGGGCTTGTCGATCGCGAGCTGGCCCGACAGCCACGCGTCGGCCTGCAGCACGAAGTGGGGCGCCGGGGACTGACGACCGATGCGGTCCCACGCGACGAGGCCGTACACGACGAGCCCGATCGCGAACAGGATGGCGTACAGGCGCACGTCTAAGCCTCGGGCCGAGGTTAGTCCGGCCCGACGCTGCGTGGTAGTTTGCGGACGGTCTCGTGGAGCCCTCCGAGCAACCGCAGGCAGAACGCCCCCCGCGCCCGTGGCTCGCGATCCCCGCCGGGGTCCTGCTGCTCGTGGCGCTGTGGGAGATCGTCGCGACGCTGCGCGCTCCAGCGTCCGTGCCCGATGACGCCGCGTGGCGGGCCGCCGCCGGTGCCGTTCGCGCGAAGTTGCAGAAGGGTGACCTGATCGTGTTCGCGCCCGCATGGGCCGATCCGGTGGGGCGCCTGCATCTCGGGGACGTCATGGCAATCGACGACGTGGCGCGTATGGACGCGGCGAAGTACGGGCGCATCTGGGAGCTGTCGATCCGCGGCGCGCGATCGCCCGATACCGCAGGCCTCGCACCCGTCGAGACGATCGAAGGCGATGTCGAGATCCGGCGCTACGAGCGTGCGCCCGCGATCGTGCTCGCCGATCTGCGCGAGCGACTACCGGCCGCGAAGATCGAAGGCGGGCGCGCGACGCTCGTGCTCGCCGAGGTCGGCTTCGCGCCGCACCGCTGCATCCAGGCCACCCCCGGCGCGAACACGCCGCTTCGAATCACGTTCCCGGCGGTGCCGCTCGGCTCGCAGCTCGTCGGCTACGTCGGGATCGCCGACGTGTTCACGCGCCGTGATGTCCGACACGCCGGACAGCTCGACGTCGAGATCGCCGGCACCGTCGTGGCGAGCGCGAACGCCGGCGTCGACGACGGCTGGGTGCGGTTCGCGGCGCCGACGACGCCGGGTACGTCCGACGTGACGATCCTTGTTCGCTCTCGCGCACCGAACCGACTTGTCTGCTTCGCCGCGGAGGCGCGCAAGTGATGCGACTCCCGACGCGCGATCGGATCACCGGCGTCGTGCTCGCCCTCGTCACGATCGTCGTGGTGATGATCAACCAGCGCGATGTGGGCATCGCGCGCGACGAGACGGTGTATTTCGGCGCCGGCTCGAAATACGCCGACTGGTGGATCGGCCTCGTCACGTTCGACCACGGCGCCGGCGAGAAGGCGATCACGAAGTCGTGGGGCGGCAAGAACCCGACCGACAACAACCGCGAACACCCGCCACTGATGAAGACCCTGTTCGGCTTCTCCGAGAAGCTTCTGCACGACAAGCTCGGCCTCGTCGACGAGGTCTCCGCGTATCGCTTCCCGAGCGCGGTCATGCACGGCTTGCTCGTGTGGCTCGTGTACATGTTCGTCCTCGGGCTGTGGGGCTTCACGGAGGCGATCGTCGCGGCGCTGTTCGTGTTGTTCTTGCCGCGCGCGCTGTTCCACGCGTCACTCGCGTGCTTCGACGCGCCGATCATGACGCTGTGGTTCGCGACGGTGTTCGCGTACTGGCGCGGCCTCGCGAGCAAGGGCTGGCCCTGGTACGCGGGCGTCGTGTTCGGCCTCGCGCTCGCGACGAAGCACAACGCGCTGCTGCTGCCGTTCGCGCTCGGCGTGCACTACCTCGTCCTCGGCTATCGAGAGGACAAGTGGCGCGGCCTGCTCGCGCATCGCTGGCGCATGATCGTGTGCCTCGCCGTGATCGGGCCGCTCACGCTGTTCGTGCTGTGGCCGTGGCTGTGGTTCGCGCCGATCGAGAACCTCGGCAGCTGGTTGTCGTTCCACCTCAAGCACGTGCACTACAACTTCGAGTATCTCGAAGACAACTGGAACGCGCCGCGCTTCCCGTGGCACGTCGCGCTCGTCACGACGCTGTTCACGGTCCCCGTCGTGACGCTCGCGTCTGCGTTCACCGGCGCGGGCGTGTGGATCGCGCGCGCGCTGAAGAAGCTTCCCGAGCCCGCGCCCGATACGCGAATGCCGGTATTGCTCCTCGCGCTGTCGGCGGCCGCGTCGGCCGGCCCGTTCTTCCTCGGTACCACGCCGATCTTCGGCGCGGAGAAGCACTGGATGCCGGCGCTCCCGACGATCTGCATCGCCGCCGCCGTCGGCGTCGTGTGGGCCGCGCGTACCGCGCTCGCGATCCTGTCCGCAAAGCGGACAATCACCCTTCGCATCCAGTACGCGATCATCGAGACGTTCGCGGTTGTCGCGCTGCTCGCCGCGGCGACCGAGACACGTGCGGCGCACCCGTACGGGCTCACCTGGTACAACGCGCTCGCGGGTGGTGCACCGGGCGGCGCCGACCACGGCATGAACCGCCAATTCTGGGGCGTCGCTGCGCACGGTGTGCTCCCCGAGCTCGCACGCCTCGAGCCGGCCGGCGGCTTCGTGTACACGCACGACGCGGCGCCCGCGTGGGGCTACTACCAGCGCGAGAAGTGGGTCCCCGGCAACCTCAAGGACGCGGGTTGGGAGCAGACGGGCATCGATCGCTCGAAGCTCGCGATCGTGATCCACGAGAAACACTTCAACCGCCACGACTACATGATCTGGCAGGCGTACAAGACGGTGCAGCCCGTGTTCGTCCTGCGCAGCGACGGCGTTCCGATCGTCAGCGTCTACAAGCGACCCTGACGCCGCGCTACGATGGCTTCGTGAACTGCGCGACACACGGTGCAGAGGAGGCGAAGTGGAAGTGCGTGCAGTGCGGCGCGTATTGGTGCGCCGACTGCCCGCGCGCCGTCGGTCTCACCGCGCACAAGGTGTGTCCGACGTGCGGGTCGGCGATCGCGGCGTATTCGCCGCAGCGCTCTGTCGAGGAAGCGCTCGCTCGCTCGGCGCGCCGCGCGTTCACCGTGGAAGGGCTCCTCACGGCGCTCGCGCTCGGCGTGTTCTACGGTGCGCTGAGCTGGCTGTACATCATCCCGATCATCTACCTCGGCACGCTCGTCGCGTATTACTTCGTCACCGTTCACCACGTGGGCGCTGGTGGCGAGGGGCTCCCGTCGGGTGGCGAGGCGATCCAGAACTGGGGCGAGCTTCGCGCGTTCGCGTTCGGTGGTCTGTTCTGCGCGGCGCTCGGGCTCGCGCCGCTGGTCGTAGTCGCGTACATGGCGGAGGAGTCGCTGCCGCCGAGGACCATGCTCGCGCTCCTGCTCGTCGGGCAGCTCTACATGCCGGCGATCGTGCTGGCGATCGCCGTGACGAACAGCGCGTGGTCGGCGATCTGGCCCCTCGCGTGGGTCCGTGTGATCGCGCGTGCGCCGGGGCCGTACGTGCGCTTTGTGGGGATGTGGATCGTGTCGGTCGCGATCGCGCTCGGCATCACGCTGATCACGTCGAGCTTCGAGGATCCGTCGTGGATCATCGAGACGGCAGTCGCGTTCGCGTGGACGTTGTTCTGGATCTTCCAAGCGTCGCTCGTCGGCGAGTTCATCCGCTCGAACGCCGACGCGTTTGGCTGGGACTGACTACACGCAGTAGCCGACATCGGGCCGCCGCTACCGCGCGATCCAGACGTCGTCCACGACGATGTGGCCCGTCGGCGAATCGTCAACAATCACGAGGGTCGCCTTCGCCTTCGCGGCGACGAGCGCCGTGCCGGGATCGATCTCGACGGTCTTCAACGTGTCGCCGCCCGGAGGCGCGACAGACGCGGTCGCCACAATCTTCTGATCGCTCCACAGCTCGACGCGCAGCGTACTCGCGTCGGCCGCGCCGCCGAGCTTGAGCGTGATGCTTCCGGTGACCTCGAATGACGGTGACGTCGCGCGGCCGATCGACGAGTCACCGTTGTACGCGCTGCTCGCGTAACGACGACCCGACGTGCCGAGGACGAGCGGCTGGCCGGGCTGCGGCTCGGACGCGGTTCGCGGACCGAACGCGGCGCCCTGCATCTGCCAGCCGTCCCACGTGACGTTCTCGAAGTCGAACAGCACGCGCATCTGCGGCGGGACCACTGCGGGGATCGCGGGGACCCAGATCGTGGCGGGGGTGACCTTCGCGCCGGTGTAGAGCCGCGGCCTCTCGTCGCGCGGGATCTCCACCGCGGGGCGATAGCGCGACGAAAGCCGTGGGAGCTCGAGCTGCACGTCGCGATCGTCGAGGACGATCGCCGCGAACCACTGCGTGTCGATCGCCTCGTCGAGCTGCAACACGGGACGCGGCTTGCGCGCCGTGACGTCCTTGATGCCCATCCGATGCACGTGCGGCGTCTTGTTCGCGAGGTGCAGGTACCACGGGTGCGACGGCATCCACACCTCACCGTCGATCGCGGCGATGCGCGCGATCAACTTGTCACCGGCGGCGCGGTCCTTCGCTGTCGGGATGAACTTCTGCGGCTTCCAGACGTTGGTGTAGCAGGTGATGGCAAGTGGGATCGCGGCGGCGAGCGCCACGAATGTCGCGACGACATCACCACGCGCACGCGGCGACCACCAGACGCGCGCGATCGCGAACCACGCGGGGATCGCGGCGCCGGCGGCGAGCCCACCGTGCAGGAACGCCGGCATGTACGCGTTGAAGTGGGCGAACTCGGTGCCCCAGCCGATCGCACCGACGAGCGTGGACACGGCGAACACCGGCGCCCACAAGAGGAACGCGTGCGTGCCGCGCGGCAGCGTCCCCTTCGCGATCCGCGTGACGACGAGCGCGACGATGGTCACCGCGACGACGATCGACATCGCGGGGAAGTGCCACAGGATGTACTCGAACGACTTCCAGAACCGATCCATGTTGAAGTCGTGGGCGGCGTGGATCTCGCGGATGTAGATCCAGAACCAGCCGTCGGTGGTCTTCTGTAGCAACGTCGTGCCGCCGAGCCCGATGGCGCCGGCGACGGCCACGTAGGTCACCACGCGGCGCCACGCGAGGACCAGGACGATCATCCCGCCGAGCGCGACATAGATGATGCCGGTCTGCTTCGTGAAGAACGCGAGCGCGAGCATCGCAGCGCCGGCGGCAACGCGCCCGTGTCCCCGCAGGCCGGTACCCACCGTCGACCAGCGCGGCAGCCCGGCGAGGGCGGCGGTCACGATGTAGAGGAAAAACATGTCCGCGCGGACGAGGTCGTACCAGCCCTCCATATACGGGTATGCCGCTGCGAAGAGGCCGAGTCCGAACACCGCGCCCGCGATCGCGGGCCCCATCCGCGCGTGCGCGTGACGGTGGCTTCCAAGGTGAAAAAACGCGCTCGCCGCCGTGCCGAGCAGTGAGAGCAACGAGACGACGCGCCCGACGGTGTACGAGATGCCGAACACGCCCGAGAACATCGCGAGCAGCGACGGATAGAGCGGCGTGTACAAGAACGGGATGAAGTCGATCGACGGCGGCGTGTAGATGCCGCGCCCGTCGTGGATGCGCAGCGCGTGATGCAGCATCCCGCCCTCCATCCACTCGAGGTCGTACGGATAGGTCAGGCGTCCGGTGATCGCTGTCGACAGCAGATACAGCTGGTACAGCGCGGGCAGGGCGACGATCACCCACGGCAGCGCGTACAGCACGCGATCGCGCCACAGCCTCCTCGTGTCGTGTTCGTTGCCGACGAGGGCCGCGGTCGGCAGGTCGCTCACGGAACGACCTCGAACTGGCCGACGGGCAGCGCGTCCTTCTCTGGTAGCCCGAAGGGTGTCTTCGGTGCGGTCACACGCGCGCGTGTCGTCCCCTTGAACATGCCAACGAAGATCGTGAACTTCCCGTACGGCGCGGTCCGCGGGATCGCGATCTGCGTCGCGTAGCGGATGAACTGCCCGCGCTTCCACCACTCGAACGGCCGCGTCGGGCGATGGTCGCCGTTGATCGTCATCGCGCGGTTCGCCGCCTGCGCGTGCGCGAACATCTTCCAGCCCGCGCCGACCTTGCCGCGCGCCTCGAACGTCCACGTGATGTCGATGGTCTCGCCGCGCCGCGCGGTCACGGGGAGCTCGACCGAGAGCAGGCGCACGCTCGCGCCGAAGTCTGCGTCGAGGGGCGCCGCGATCGGCGGGCGCGCGGGTAACAGCGCCGCTGCCGCACCGTCGGGGATCTGGTCCGTGTCGAACCATTTCCCGAGCGACGACGTTGCCTCCTCGCAGTCCGCGCCGGCGACGTCGTGC
>JBJXGN010000004.1:0-57656 GCA_046160585.1 Kofleriaceae bacterium | reverse complement strand
GATGTGTCGCTGCGGGGAACGATCGAGAGCTTCTGGCTCGAGGATGCTCATCGCCACACCGCGAGCTGGATCGATCATGCGGACATCAACGACGTGATGCTCGCGACCTGCCTGGCTCCCGACGGGTTCCTCGGACTCTCGGACTGAGCGTGCGAGGGCAGTTCTCAGTCGGTGTGAGGAACGTTGTCAAACGCGCAGTCCCTGCACAACAGACGACCCGCGCGCCGAATCTGCGTGGGCTCGAGTCGCTCACCACATTGCGCGCAGCGTTCGACACGGGGCTCCACGGTCTTCTCTGGCTTTGGCGTGTGTGGGGTGGGCGTCATGTTTGCTCGTATTGCAGTGGCCATGCCACGTGGCGCGTTGGCGCGAGCGATGCAACCAAGTGACGCCATGAAACCGTACCCCGTCCGCTACCATCTCGATCCACCGTCGGAGTTCTCGCGCCTTCAACTGCTGGTTCGCCTCGTCGCGTTCTGCGCGATTGGAATCCTCGGCATCTCGTTCGGTGGCGTCTTCTCGTTCGCGTATCTCGCACTCCCCATCCTCGCCTCGACCCGGATCGCGGGACGGGATGCCGCGCACTACACCGGCGAAGATGGCCCACGAATCGCGAACGTCTTGCGCTGGTTCGCTGCGGTGTCGGCATGGTCTGCGCTCGTCGCGGATCGCTTGCCGACCCGGGAACCGAGCGAGACGCTGACGCTCGAGCTCGATGTCACGACACACCCGACGCCCTCGTCGGCGATGTGGCGCTTGCTCACCGGCCTCCCGAGCGCGTTGGTTCTCGCTGTTCTCGGATTCTTCGGAACGATTGTCTGGCTGTGGGCGGCGCTGACCATTCTCGTCAACCGCCGGGTCGGTCCAAACGCATTCTGGTACCTCGCGGGCCTGCAACGATGGAGCATCCGCTTGCTCGCGTATCAAGCCTCGCTCGTCGACGAGTATCCGCCGTTCTCGTTGGGCGATGCGGACGCGACCCCGCGCATGGCGCCGCCGATGCAAGGAACACGAGCATGACGCCGCAGTTCATCACCGGTGTCGTGACGTGCGCGGTGTAACCCTCACGCACGGCCGGTCCGGATGGTGATGCACCTATCGGCTGCTTCGATCGTTCGCCACGCGCTTCGCGTCGTAATTCTCGGCACGGCGATCGTCGCGGTCGTACGCGGAGAGACCCTGTACGGGCTGTACTGCGTGCTCGCGCTGGTCGTAACGCTCATCCCCGCGGTCAGTGCGCGGGACATCAACGCGGGGATCCCGATCGAGCTCGAGCTCGGCCTCCTCTGGCTCATGTTCACAGACATGACCCTCGGCAACTCGCTGGGCCTGTACGAGCTCGCGTGGTTCGACAAGGCGCTTCACTTGACGAGCTCGTTCCTCATCGCGCTCGTCGCGTTCCTTACCATCTACGTCCTCCACAGTTCGCGCAAGATCGCGTTTCGCGCATGGCTCGACGGCATCGCGATCGTGCTCGTTACACTCGGCTTCGGTGCGCTGTGGGAGATCGGAGAGTTCTCCGTCGACCACGTCTTCGGGCGTCGAACACAGGGCGCGCCCGCGATGAGCCCGCTCGACGACACGATGGTCGACCTCGTGCTCGACGCGGTGGGCGGGGTGCTCGGCGCGACCTTCGGTCCCCTCTACATGCGCTACTCGCCGCGCAGTCGCACGCTGGCGCTCGAGTTGGGCGATCTGGTCGCGCAGCGTTTGCGCGACACACAGGGGCGATCGCTGGCGTACGGCTTGCTGAGACAACGCATCAAGAAGGAGACGACATGAGCGACACCAGTGCATGGGACGAGGTTCGCCGAATCACCGACGAGCTGGAGCTGAAGATCCATCTGGCGGGGATGGAGGCTCGCGAGCGCTGGCAGACGTTGAAGCCTCGCCTGGCGAAGCTCGAGCAAACGATCATCGCGGCCAGCGATCGCGCAGAGGATAAGGTCGCGCAAGAGCTTGCCGCGATGGGTGCGCTGCTTCGAGAGCTGCGAGACGACGTCAAGAAGAGGCTGCCGTGACGAGATCACAGCTCTTCGACCCGGCGGTCGAGAGTGCGCGAAAGTGGCTCGTCGAGCTCGCGGAGAACCTCGACCTACCGTCCGCCGAGGATCCGCGCACGATGCGTTCGCTCCGCGCGGGACTGCACGCGATTCGCGCCCGGCTCACGCTCCACGAAGTGATCGATCTAGGCGCCCAGCTGCCCGTGTTGATCCGCGGCATCTACTACGAGGGACTTGCCTCCAATCACGACCCCACCTCGATTCGCACGCCCTCGCAGATGCTCCAGCGCGTGAGCGACGAGCTCGGCAACGAACACCGCGTCGAAGCGGTGGACGTACTCAGGGGCGTTATCCATCTGCTCGTCGAGCATGTCTCCACGGGCGAGATTCGCGACATCGTTGCGACTCTTCCGGCTCCGATCGCGATGATGTGGCGAGACCTGACCGGGCACGCCCTCGTCGAGCTCGAGCCGCGCTGATCGTTGTCGGTCGGTTCTTCCCGTCGAGGTCCCGCGTATCCAGCCGCACAACTCCGTGTGCGAAAGCTGCCCGTGACGCACGCGAACGCAGAACCACGATTCCGGGCATCGGCTACTTCTCCACGTGCACCGAACCCGGAGGACTGCCGTTCGGTATCATCGAGCCCGATCCGTCCGCGCATTGATCCATCACGTCCACTTGCGGTGCGTCGACGGCTTGGGGCGGTCGGGATCGATGCTGTCGCGACGTGTGCGATCGCATTGACAAGCGGCGACTCACACTCGAACCTCACCGCATGCGTGTCCTGTGCATCCTGTGCCTGCTGGTGCACATTGCGGCGGCGGACCCACGCGTTCTTGTCGTCGAGACTCGCGGCTCGCCCGACCTGCCGACGCTCGCGTCACAACTCGAGCTACACGTTGCGGCGAGAGCATCGATCGTCGTCGAGCGCGAGCCCGGTATCGATCCACTCACGTTCGCCGATCGCGCCTCCCGACGCGTGGCCGCGCGCGATGCGAGCGTGGTCGTCTGGCTCGCGCCCGTCGATCGTGGCTACGTAGTGTTCGCAGCGGGATCGTGGCCAGGTCGCGCCCTCATCGAGCTCGTCCACATCGACGGCGCGCTCGATTCCACCGAGATCGAGCGCACCATCGCTCTGAAGATCGCGGGTCTCGTCGACGCGCTCCTCGCGACACCGGAGCCGAGCACGTCCAAACTCGCACTCGGCCTCGCGCCGCCTGTGCGTGATCGATGGTGGACGATCGAAGTCGCGGGCGTGCTCGCGCGCGAATCATTCGAACGGGGCGTCGACGGGCGGACATCGCTCGCGATCGGTCACGTGTGGCGACGCGATCGATGGAGCGTGAGCCCGCAGCTCGGGGGGTACTGGCAACCGAGCGGCGTGATCGACGCGATGGCCGGACGTGTATCCGTGGTCGAGTTGGGTGCGAGCGCGGGTGTCGAGTTAGCCCATGACGTCGGAACGTTTGGAGCCTTCGTCCGGCCGCAGTTCGTCATGGCGACGATGCTCGCGCGCGGTGCGAGCACCGATGGGCGGCAGGGGGAGGCCACCCTGGTGGCGCCCTACGCGAGCATCGAGGTCGGCGCGCGTCGACTGATCTCCTCCTCCGCGTGGCTTGGTCTCGTGGGTGGTGTCGACGTCGCGACGATCCGTCACGAATTGCAGGTAGATGGACAGACGGTCGTCGATCTCGGACGGGTTCGCCTGCATGTAGGCCTGGTCCTCATGGTCGGGCTCTGACGCCATGTCGATTTCCGTCATCAGTTCGGTCGGGTTGCGCCACCAAGATACGTGGGCTTCTCGCCGCCATTTGCGCTCGAGCTGATCGTCATGTCGACGTCGCGCGACAGTGATCCGGCTCCGGCGCCCGCGCGGGTGCCGGTCGAGCAGCTGGAAGCATGCAGGCGCGGTGAGCGTTCTGCGCTCGATGCGGTGTTTCGCGCGCACGCGCAAGGACTCGCACGACTGTTGAAGCGCATCGTCGGACCATCTGCCGACGTCGAGGATCTCCTTCAGGAAACGTTCGCGAACGCGATCACGGCGTTCCCGACGTTCCGCGGCGAAGCATCGATCAAGACCTGGCTACATCGTATCGGCGTCTATGTCGCGCATCAGCATCTACGTCGCCCCCGGCATCGCCGCGAGGTCGCGCTGGACGACGCCGATGCCATCTCACGCGAGACCACAGAGACACCCGAGACCCGTGAAGTCGCGCGGCGCCTGTATGCACATCTCGGCACGCTCGATGCGACCAAGCGCATCGCGCTCGTGCTCTACGCGATCGAAGGCCACACCGTCGACGAGATTGCCGCGTTGATGGGCGCCGGTCGTGCTGCAACGCGGTCGCGGATCTTCTGGGCGCGCCGCGGCTTGATGCGGTCGATGCGGCGCGATCCGATGTTCGCCGACAAGGGGACGCCATGAGCTGCCGAAGCGTGCGCGATTGGCTGCACCGCGATGTCGAATCGCTCGACGAAGCGCAGCGCTTGCGGTTCGACGATCATCTCGCGACCTGCGAGACGTGCCGCGGTGATCGCATGCGCATGCGTGTCCTACACGACGTGGGCACGTCACTGCCCGTACCGCCGGCAGACGCACGCGAGTACACGCGCGCGATCGCACGTGCGCTGATGGAAGGCGCATCTCGTCGCGAAGCGACGCCCCGCGCGCCGCGGATGTGGATGGTCGCGGTCGCCGGAGCAGCAGCGATCGTGATCGCCGTCCTCGTAGCCGTTCGCGTGATGCGCGATCCAGTAGTCGAACAACGCGCCGACAATGTCGTGCCTGCGCCCGCGCCGGCGCCGGCGCCTATACCTCCTCCGTCCCGGTCGGTCGAACCGAATGACAACGATCTCGTGGTCGATGAGGGTTTCCTTCGGACCTCGGATGGCGACGTCACCGTGGGTGCAGCACTTCCCGTGGAAATCCCGCTTACGGCCGCGAGCGCGACTCGCCTTCGCATCGCAGGATCGCGTGTTGTCATCGCAGCGAGCAGTCAGATTCGATGGCAGCCAGCCACGCGTACGCTCCTCCTCGATCGCGGCTCTCTCGAGATCGCTGCCGCACCGAGCAGTCCGCTCCACGTGCGCGCGGCGTCGTTTGTTGTCGCCATCGATGACGCCGAGGCCACGATCGAACCGACCCGCGTTCGCGTCCTGCGTGGCACCGCTCTCATCACGGACCACGATGGCAAGGTCGCGCAGGTCACCACGACCTGGGCCCCCTCCATCGACACGGTGGTAACGCACACCACGTCGAGTGCCGAGCTGTTGCGTCGCGCACGTGGTCAATTCGCGGCGAAGCAATACCCCGATGCAGAGCGAACGATCGCGGCCGCGCTGTCTCGCTCGCTCGCCCGCCGCGACGAGATCGCTGCGCGCGTACTACTCGCGGATATCGCGCAGGGTGCAGGGAACCTGGATCTCGCGACCACTCGCTACACGGAGGTCGCGACAAAGTTCGCGGACGCTCCGGCGGGAGAGTCCGCTCTCTATGCCGCTGCGCGCATCGAGTTGCGCCGCTCTCGCACCGTCGAGGCGACGGCGTTGTTGTCTCGCTATCTCGCTCGCTATCCCGAAGGTCGCTTCGCTAGCGATGTCCGTCGGCAGCTCGCGGCGATCCACTGACCTAGGAGGTCCTCGTGTCGCGTTTCATTCTGGTCGTCGTCCTACTCGCAGGTTGTGGCAAGAAGACCGAGCTCGTGCCCGACGGGATCGGCGGTGATGGCCAAGCTGCGTGCACCGTGAAGCAGAACGGCGAGACGTGTGGCGATGGATCCGAGTGTTGCTCCGGCATCTGTACCGGCACGTGTACGACCGGTGTGGACGCGCCACCGGATCTGCGGCCCGGGAGCCTGATCATCCCGATGGACCTCTCGTATCAGACGATCGGCGTGTTCCAGGCGTACGGCCTCATCTATCAACTGCTCGCACACGACATCCGCGTTCACTGGATGATCGAGACGAGCAAGACCTGGCACGCGGCGCCATGCAACACGCCCGGCGACGAGTGCCCGTGGGACTGCCAGATCGAAGGCTCGGGTGTGAAATGCGAGTATCCGACGGCACGCCCCGATTTCTACGCGACGACGAAGGTCATCTGGGACGACACCGGCGTCGCCGCACGAGACTCGGTGCTCGGTCGTCACGGCTACCGTGGCGGTCCCTTCGTCATCGACGCGGCGGACCACGATCGCGCACTCGCGATCATCGACGCGTGGAACGACCGCGCGCTATGGAACGCGAATCCGTGGGCGAGGAGAACCGTCTTCCACGTCACGACCGTTCACGAAGCAACCGACGCGTACACGGGCGTCGCGGCCAAGACGATGGTGCGTGCCCCCTCGATCGCGGTGTTCGCCGATGGCAACGAGCCGATCGCGACCGGCTATCTCCGCGCCGCGGGCATCCCGCAGTCGAACGGAGCCGAGTTTCCGACGCAGAAATGCAACGGGCCCAACTGCGGCCCCTCGTCGCCGAACCCAGACATGCTCACCGCGGAGGCGATCATGGGTGACCTCGGGACGTGCAACGCGCCGAACCTCGATCACCGCAACGGAGCTCTCTTCGACGCGTCGGGCAAGCCGCGGTTCTGCCAGCTCATGTCGATGCACTGGGGAGTCAACGACCGCGAGCGCGTCGAGTGCGACGGTGGCAATTGTCCGGCGACGCAAGCGGGATGCACCGGACAGCAGTTCACGTACAACGGGCACGAGGTAGTCGCGGAGGTCCGGGCGTTCCTCGAATTCGGGACCCACTTCTTTGCTGAGTGCCAGGCCGTCAACGCCTACGAGAACACGGTTCCCAATCCAAACTGGCCGTATCTCGACGACGCGGGTCGCGATGGCCACTTCTTGACGACCATCGGAACACCGCCCGCATGCCCGTGCACGAACTCGGACTACGAGTGCGTGGCCACGGGATGCAATGGCGCGCCGTGCTGTCTTCCGAAGCCAGGAACGTGGCAGAACCTTCCGGGCTTCGAGGTCGCACCCCGACCAGACTCGGACACCGTGCGCGTGTTGCGTCCCGATGTTCCATACAACCAGATCGATGGCGCGTTCGGAACCACCGGCGGGAGCGAGCCCGCGTACAACCTGAGCGCGTATCTAAACACGACCTACAAGAACAACCGCCAGGTCACCCTGCTGACGGGCCCCAATGGTCCGGGCGATCAGGACGTGTGGATGAGCGGCTACCTCGACGGCTGCGACGACATCATCCTCAAGCAAACCGGCACGACTGCGGCGGCAGCGTGTGGCGGCAAGATCAGCTATCTCGGCGGTCATCAGTATTCCACCGATGTTCCACTCTCGTCGGGATCGCAGAGCCAGGGGACGCGCTTGTTCCTGAACGCATTGTTCGAAGCCGATTGCGTGACCTCGCCGCTATGATGGCGCCACTCGCAACGCCGTCGATCGTGCTCGCCTTCATGTGGGCGGGTTGCGGCTTTCAGGTCGAGCTGGGACTTGACGACGGTTCCCTTGTTCCTGATGCGGGCCCGTGCGTCGCTGCGTCGGTGTCGTGCGCATCGCCCGATGTCCTTCGCACCTGTAGCGGCGAAGACGCGATCGCCGTCGACACCGCATGTCCGTGGGGCTGCGTGTCGTCGGGCACGGCGCGCTGCGGTGTGCTCCAGCCCTCCGGCGGAGTGATCGCGTCACAGGACCTCGGCACCGTGGGGCTCGCCGATCTCGAGATTGCGAGGGACACGACCCTCGACGCGAACACAGGCGAGATCAAAGGAATCCGCGCGAGCGGAATCGGCGTGGAGGATGGCGTCGCTTTCGAGATGCGCACGTCCGGTTCGGTGTTTCGCATGGCGAGCCTTCGCGTCTCGAAGTTAATGAAGTTGAGCGGCGACCACGCAGTGGTCTTCATCGCAGACGGTCCGATCACGATCGACGCCGTGATCGACGGCCGTGGGGATCCACTGTGCGAAATGATGGGGCGCGTCGCTGGACCCGGCGGTCTCGACGGCGGCGAGAAGGAGTCGACCGCGATCGGTCCAGGCGGTGGTGGTGGGACGATGCTCGACGACCATGGCGGCGGTGGTGGCGGCGGCGGCGCGGTGGGAGGCAACGGCGGACTGAACACGCCCGGAGGTGCGCCGTTCGATGCGGTAGACGCGGAGAAGCTCGTCGGTGGCGGTGGAGGCGGCGGTGGCGGTGGAAACGCGAACGCTGGAACCGGCGGCGGTGGCGGTGCAGCGATCCAATTCGTGTCGAACACGTCGATCACGATCGGCAGCAGCGGCGGCATCAACGCGGGCGGTTGCGGCGGCGACGAGGGCGGCGGCGGAAGCGACGGCGGCGGTGGTGGTGGAGCCGGCGGCATGATCGTGCTCGAGGCACCCGTGGTGACGATCGCGGGTCGGCTCGCGGTCAACGGCGGCGGAGGAGGAACGCACGGCGCGATCGGATCTCCCGCCACGCTCGATCGCATCGCGGCCCCCGGCGGTAGCTCGGTCGACGGTATCGGCGGCGCAGGTGGAACCGGCGCAGCGCTGTCGGGCGTCGCCGCTGCGAGTGGAACGTATGGCGGCGGAGGAGGCAGCGTCGGCCGAATTCGCATCAAGACCCGCTCGGGAACCACGACCATCACGTCCACGTCCTTGATGAGCCCTGCGCTCGACGATTCTCCGACCACTGCCACGGCAAGCCAAGCGGACATCGACTGATCGGGTACGCGCCCCCACCTGCGCACGGTTCGTACAGCACCAAACCTGCCACACGGCGTGCGCGATAACGCACCTACATAAAATTGCTGCATCCATATCCGGCCGTCGCGCCACTAGAACAATTGGAGGGTTTCCATGGCTCGACTCATCTACGTCTCGTTCGTCACGTGCCTCGTCGCTGCTTGTGGCGATGATCCGATTTCGTATTCGGCCCCCGTCGGTATCAACTTGAAGGCAAAGTCCGCCGACACACAGAACGGTGTCGTGACCGACGAGAAGTCCATCAACTCGGAGAGCGGCAATCCATACGGTGCGTTTGTCGCCGACGCACGCGCAGAGCTCGGACGCGATCCGGGGCTGATCGACGTGGACAGTGTCGCGCTGTTCCTCGGCGCCAACTCTACCGGCGTAGTTACGCTCGGCGAGGTGTTCGACGGAAACGTGGAGGTCTTGTTCGAAATGAACGACACGAATAACAGCTATCCAGTCGCGAACGCCACGCTCCCTGCGACCACGGGCCCAGGCCCGTTCGGGTTGTCAGTCACCTTCCCTGCAGCCCAGATTCCCGACGCTGACTTCACGAAGCTGTTGAACGGCAGCTTCAAGGTCATCACGCGCGGTCCCGCGGCATCGGGCTTCACGACGAAGGGGGCGGACGCGGACATTCAAGTCACGCTGACGTTCGCAGCGTACGAGTAGCGGTCATTCGAACCGCTCGCACGGCTAGCCACGTCCGAGGTGGCAGACGTTCGAGTCGTTGAGGCTCGCGAACAGTCCGGCACCGGAGCTGGTACCGTCGCCGCGATGGCAAGCGAGCCCGCGAAGGTCTGCGCTAGTCGCTGCGATCACCGATGCAGATCCGGGCTTCGCTGGCGAGTTCCCGAAGTCCTCCACGCCTCGAGATCTGCACCCGACGCGGTCAGCACTAGGGGAGGACGCTGGCAAGCTCGGCCGGGTTGAACGCCAACTCGGCCGGCGTTCGGCCGTCGTTCGCTTTCGCCGACCGATCGGCGCCGTGCTCGATCAAGAGCCTCACCGTCGCCGGCGCGTCATCGCGGATGCCGATGGAGCTCACCGCGAAGTGCAGCGGCGTCATGCCGTCGAGTGTCCGCTGCTGGATGTCGACGCCACGCGAGAGCATTTCGCGCACGATCTCGACGAGACTGCCGTTGCAGGCGGCGTGAAGGAGCCCGTATCCGTGCTCGTCCACCAGCGCCGGATCGGAGCCCGCGTCGAGCAGCGCGCGCGTCTTCGCGTCGTGCCCCTGTTCCGCCGGACGCAGGATCGGTATCGATCCGTCGTCGGCTCGCGCGTTCGGATCGACGCCGGCCGCGAGGAGCCGCGCGATCGTGCCGGTGCCTTCCGCCTCTCGCGCGGCCTCGTGAAGCGGCGTCTCGCCGGTGGCGGTCGTCGCGCGCGGATCGGCGCCCCGCTCGAGGAGCAAGTCGACCATATCGACCGCATCGACGCCAACCGCAAAGAACAGCGGCGTGAAGCCGACGCCGTGGCTACGCGCATCGACGTCGGCTCCCGCGTCGAGGAGCACGCGCGCCACGCCGAGATGATTGCCCGGCATCTGGGCTTCCATCGCCGCGACGTGCAGCGGCGTGAACCCGCTTTCCCGTGCCGTGGGGTCCGCTCCTTGGGCGAGGAGCTCCTTCGCGAGCGCGACGCCCCCGCGCATCGCGGCTATTCGCAGCGTGATCTTGATCGGCGAAGAGCGAGAGCGCTTCTTCGGGGCTGCCTTCTTCGCAGGTCCGCGCTTCGCGGGTCTGGGCTTCGCGCGTTTGGTCTTGGCCATGGGCTACTTATCGCCCGACTCGCGCACCGTCAGAGCATCGAAGTCGCGATCTCCACGAGGGCGACCCACGCGATGCGTCGGTCCTCATCCGATCGCCGTGCTCACCGAGGGAGCGCGCAACGAGCGACCGCCACGAAGTGACACGCACAGCCGATGATGATCAGCACGTGAAACACCTCGTGGAAGCCGAACACGCGCGGCCACGGATCTGGCCAACGCGCGGCATAGATTGCCGCGCCGATGGTAAAGAACACGCCGCCGCCGACGAGGAACGCGAACGTCGTCGGATCGAACGCCGCCCGCGCCGCGGGCAAATACGCCACCACGAGCCACCCGACGACGACGAACAATCCCGATGTCACCACGCGGGGAGCGTGCGGCCACAGCGCCGCGCGCAGGACCCCGAGTCCCGACGCGATCCACACGAGCGCGAGCAACCTCTCGCCATCGTGGTTCGCCATGCCGAGCAAGCACAGTGGCGTGTAGGTGCCGGCGATGAACAAGAAGATCATCGCGTGATCCGCGCGCCGCCACCACGCGAACGCGCGGGGGCCCCAATCACGACGATGAAGCATCGCGCTCGTGCGAAACATGCCGACGAGCGTGATTGCATAGAGCGCCGTCATCGCGCGCGCGCGTCCGCCTTCCACGACGGCCACGAGGATCGTGCAGGCGATCGCCGCGACGTATGCCGCGACGAGATGCGAGACGCCTCGCAAGAGGGGCCGCGGAACGCCGTGCATGTTCGCCACGCCCTAGCATCCGATGGCGAGCTACACGCGAGCGGCAGAATCAGGTCAGTACTTGGTCACGTCCCTATTCGAGCGGCGAATGTCAGGGCTTGACGCTCTCCCACTCCGCGTCGGGGTCGAGCATCTCCTCGAGCCAGTCGGAGAGATGTTTGCCCGTTCCGTCAGGGCGCGGCGAGACCTTGCCCGGCTCGAGGATCAGCCACACGTGTTGGCCGCTGTCCTTCGTGTACACGCGAAAGTTCGAATGGCTCGCGAGCGTTTGATCGCGAAGCTCGGTGACGCCTGCTGCATATGCATCCTCGGGCATCGGATTGCCGGCGGCGCC
Organism: Kofleriaceae bacterium; assembly: GCA_046160585.1. GTDB lineage: Bacteria > Myxococcota_A > Polyangia > Haliangiales > Haliangiaceae > JABFXX01. The sequence goes on along the minus strand of JBJXGN010000004.1, from coordinate 46,096 downwards.
GGCGACGCAGTCGGGATAGCCGTAGCCGAAGAAGCTGCGGACCACGCCGTCGCGGTTGCTCGTGACGAGACCGAAGCGCCGATCGGGGTACGTCTCGGCGAGGTAGCCGAGCGCGTTGGTGAGGCCGCCGCCGTCGGATTGTTTGCATGCTTCGCAATCGGGGGGCAGCGCAGCGTCGAGGTTCCATGTCTGCCGAAAGAGTTGCTGCAAACACGGGGCGAGGTAGGTGTCGCCAAGCGGTGGCCCCGAATCGTCGAGGAGGTAGACGGGGGTGTCGCCGAACGCGATTTGCGTGCGGTGATAGTTGAGGAGCGCGCCGAACCCACCGGCCGACGAGCCGCTGAGGATGACGCGTCGCACGTTGGTGGACTTCGGGATGATGAAGTCCAGATCGAGGCCGACGTTCGCGTAGCCAACGAACTGACGATCGCCCATGCCCGTCGGGTTCGAGCCCGCGTGCACGTCACCGGTGCAATACGGAACGAACACGAACGACGCGTTGCGGAACGGGTTCTCGTCGTCGGTACGATCGAAGATGCCGATGTTGTAGAGCCCGATCTCCGAATCGAAGTTGCTCGCGTTCCAGCCGGTCGGGTGCGCGACCGAGCGGCATGTCGAGCTGTTGAAGCACGCGCCACCGCCTTCCATGTAGATCACGAGGTCGCCGCTCGTGCCGAGGTTCACGCCGATGCCGGTTGGCGAACCGTTCATGCACTTGGTGCCCTCGACCGGCACGTAGACCCACTGTTTGGGCGTAGTGCCGAGCGTCGGTGGCCCGCCACTATCTTCCGATCCGGTGCACGCAGTGACGGCGAGCAGAATCCCGAGTGCCCTCATCGCGGCACTGTAATCCACAAGTCGTGGAGCAAACGGAGCTTCGCGGCCATCAACGCGGGGGAAACGATGTCCCGGCCACCGTGTCGCGCCAACAACCAGAAGTTAGAGGCGACCGATCATCTCGCGGTCATCTCCCTGGGGACGCGGTTGGCCGCCTCCTCCCAGTAGAAGAGCGCGAGGCTGTAGCAGTGGAAGCTTGCATCGCTCGACTGCGAAACGATCATCTCGCGGAGAGTGCACTGCGGGTGACGTTCGATCCACGACGTGATGACGTCACCGATCGTACCGCGCTGTGCGTGCATCGTCGCGCTGAACACCTTCACACCGTTGAACGGTCCGGGGTTCACCACGACAGATCGAACCGTCGGCTCCTTCAATGTCATCGGGGAAGCGTACGGCATTCTTCGGGCGTGGCGAGCGGTCATCGTGCAAACATCGATTGGCAATGGACCGGCGTTCTCGTGCGCAGCGTTACGGTTCGTCGAGCCAGCGCAGGAGCAGGAGACCGAAGTAGAACTGGAGGCTCGAACGATTTCCGACGCGACGGAGGACGGACTCGGCAAGGAGCTCGAACTCGTCGGTAGTTCCGCTATCCGCAACGACAATGCGGCAATCAGGAGCGAGGCGCGGTCCACCAGACCGCGAGCTCGCGAGGATCTCGGCGAGGCGCTCCTTCAAAAACGTCCACGGCCACCGTCCTCGAACACGAGCAAGCTCGTTCAGGAACAGGCGGGTCTGGACCGAGGTCAACACCTTGGTCCTCCCAGAATCGTCATGCAGCGTGACTGTGGTCGCCATGAATCACCAACCCGGGTTCTTGAACTCGTTCCATGCGTTGCCGCCTCTTCCACGACGCGCGCCTTGTAGCGGAGGGTAATCGACGCTCCACCACAGGGCGCCTGTCGAATACGTCTCGTCGATTTCCTCGTCGGCGCCTGCGTGACTTCCGCTCAAGTAGCCGGCGGCACCGTACACGCGGATCTTGTGCTGAAACGCGGGGAACGCCGGCAGTGATGCTGCGAGCAGCTCGGCGAGTGACGGACCGGATCGAGGCAGCCCGGTGTTGCAGCCGGAGAGGAAGATCTTCCCCTCGTCGCACCACAGCCTCAGTCCCCCAAGCGCCGTTCCCCAGTTCCGGACATCGTTGCTGCTCGGGTGTGGTGGCGGGGGAGCGCCACCTCTGGGCGCGACGGCAGTGCCACGCATCATGTTGTCGAGCGAGGTCGGCGAGCCGTGGTGATAGATCTCGACGACGTGCAGACAGGGGTTGTCCGGATCGGTGTCCAACAGCGCCTGGATCTGCGCGATGCAGTCGATGAAGGTCTGGTAGGTCACGAGCTGGAAGCCCGGGCGCATCGTGCCCCGTAGAGCGTCGATCTCTGCATCGCGCGTGCTCAGGCTCGCCCAGCGATTGGTCGCGACAGCGACGACGTTGAGGTTGATCGCCATCGACTCCGAGTATGGCCCGTGTGTGGCGCCATCTGGGCGAACCCGCGTGCCGCGAAATGCGGCGCCTGGCGAGGCGCACGGATCCTCACACGCGTCGATGCTCGAGTAGCGCGCCGATGGCGTGGAGCTCCGCAGCGTCGGTGACCGACGCGAGCGCTACGTTGAGGACCGTCGCGCCGTGAGCGACGATCGCGTCGAGCGAGGCGCCGGCCCACGGGCTTCGGGCTTCGAGCGCGGCGCCGAGCGCGATCAGCCGCGGATGACGGCCGGCGACGCGCAGGTAGTCGTCGAACTCGAACATCGGGTCGGCCCTGTCGACGAGCCGCGCGCTCGAGATGTCGAGATCGAGCTGCGCGAACCGCGCGCGAAGCGCTTCGAGCAGTGGCTGGAGTGGATGTCGTGCCTCGACAGGCGGCGCCACGGGGGGCGCGACTCGCGACGATCGGCGCTGGATGCGGTCATGGAGGCGACGGAGTACGACGCGGGACAGGAGCGAGCCGTCGTCGACGACACCCGGATCGTCGCCCGTCGGAGCGACGACGTAGATGGGCTTCGTGTCGGCAAACAGCCGCACGAGGTCGGCTGCGGGGAGCGGGCCCGGGCGAACGCACGGGAACGAGAAGTCGCCTGCCTCGCGGGCGGGAATTCGATCGAGCGCGAGGGCGTGCGCGACGTGTGCCGTGACGAGCGGGCGGTCACGGAAGCGCCTGTGCACCATCCCGCGTACGAGGAGGCCGTGCACCAGCGCGCAGAGGTCCTCGAGTGTGGTCGCGAGCGCGCGATCGTCGGTCGAGTGCGAGTAGATGACGCCGGTGACTCCGGTCGCGCCACGCGGCGTCCAGTCACGCGCGCCGCTCGCACTCACGACGTGGACCGGTGGCGATTCGAGAGGCGGGCCTGCGATCCAGAGCGCCCCGCGGATGTACGTGAACCGATGGTCACCGTAGCCGTGCCCGACCAGGCGCTGGACGGCGAGCGCATCCGCGGGCGGCTGGATCAGCTCCTTGAACGCGCGCTTGCCGGCCTCGCGCACCGCGTTGTGGGCGTACCTCCAGGTCGCGTCGTCTACGGGCCGGTCCCACGTGCGGTCGGGGACGAATCGCGCGTCGTCGAACACGGCGATGATCGGCCACGTTCCCGTTTCGGGGATGACGTCGAACGGATGCATCCCTCGGTGCGCGTAAAGGCCGCGCCGGTGTGCGGCCGCGGGATGGAGGATGCCGACCACGCCTCGCGGTCCGGTGATGCCGTCTCCGTCGAGCGCGCAGTGCGCGAGCTGTTGCGCGTCGGGAAAGGCGAGCGTCGTCGCGAGTGGCTTGTCGCGGTTACGCCGCGCGCGCGCGTCGAGCGCGAGCTCCTCGGTCGCGTCGATGATCACGACACCGCGCTCGCGCGCGAGCGCGATCGTCACCGGGTCGATTCGGAGAACGATGCGCCGATCGTCGAGGGGGAGTGAGGTGGCCCCGTGATGCGGGACCGCCCACGCGTTGCCAAACAGTGTGATCTGGCGATCCACGGCGCTCGGATCGATCCAGCTCGAGGTCGTCGTCTCGAAGACGGGCACGGTGGCAAGGTCAGTGGCGGCGAGGGAACCGCGGAACATCGCGCGGGCGAGGTTCCTGCGGATCAAAGGTCCAAGCGCCGCGGTCGGGAGCTCCGACAGGATCGTGCGCGTCAGGTGGATCGCGAGCTCCTGCGCGTGTGGAATCACAGGTCCTTCGACGACGCGGTCGAGCTTCAACGCGCGCAGCTGCTGGGCGATGTTCTCGGGAGCCGCCTCGCTCTCGAGCTGGTCGACGAGATCGGGTGCCTCGATCGCGAGCTGGATCGAGGGCGACACGTCGATCGAGATGACCTTTCGCAACTCGCCGTTGACGTGGAGTAGCGCGCTGGAGCTCTCGTCGTCGACGAGCGCGATCTCGCCGTGCCCGAGAGTTGCCGCGACATCACCGAACGCTGCGAGCGGTCGCTTCAGCGCCGGTGCGACGCCCGGGATCGCCGGCGCCGGGATGAGGCCACGGGCCACGCGCCGCGTTCGCTGTAGCTTCGCGACCTCGTGAGTGACGTCGACGATCTCGTCGTGAAGGCACTGCAGGATCGACGGGATCTCGCCGGTGATGTCGGTGATGTGGACGATCGGAAGGTCGCACGGGTGGACCGGCTCCTGCTCGCGAGCGAGCCATGTGCCGGGCCAGACCGTGGTCGCGATGTACGGGCGTTGCGCGGCCGTGATCGACGTGCGCCCGCCCTGCACGGTGGGAAAGATCGGTGCCGCGCGCAAGGGCGCGAGCGCGATCCGGGCGGAGTCCACGCAGCTCGCGAGTAGTCGACGGGCCGGGCCGCGATCCCCGAGGATGTGCGGGCGTGCGATCGCGATTGCCAGAAGCAGCGGGGGCGCCGCCTCGGTCACGCGCGTGACGATTTCCGCGGTGACATCAACGGGGATCCCGTCGAACGCCGGCATGGTGAGCGCGGAATCGATCTCGACCATGGCGCGGAGTGGGAGCTCTTGGTCGCGACGGATCACGTAGAACGGACGGCCCTCGACGAGGACCTGGATCTCCAGCGCCATCGTTCCGACGCCGACGACACCGCGGACGACGGGGCCTGCGATCTCCACGCTCTCGTTTGGCAGCTCGAGTGGTTGTACGGGTTGCTCGCGATGACGCGCGAGCTGCTTCGTGCGCACCTCGGCGTGCCGGCGCATCTCGAGCTCGAGCGATGCTTCGCGGACCGGGAGGCCAGCGAGCGTCGCGACCGCGGAGGCCAGGAGCTCGTCGGCGAGCAGCGGAGAGAAGCCGGCGATCGCCCGAGCGCCGCGACCGACGTACGGGATCATTGCCGAGAAGCGCGCGCACAGCTGATCGATGCTGTGCGGATCGGGATCTCCGAGAACCGGCAACATCCGGTGCGCGCGCAGACGAGTGAGAAGCTCCGCGCCCAACAGCTCCGTCGCGCTGTTGTTCGCGAGTGCGATGCATAACAGCTGGCCGAGCGTCCCGTGCACGTCGATGTCACGCGGACCGAGGAGCTCGAGCGGACGTTCGCCGACGAGCGCGCGCGCCGTCGCCCGCACGAGCGCGATCACCCACTCGTGATAGTCGTTGGCGGCTGCGCCCTCGTCGAGGACACCGTTCCATCCCGCGGTCGGCGTGATCGTTTCGCAATCGACGACGATCTTGCACGGTGCCACGATCGGGCCGAGGAGCTTGGTCGACAGCGCGACGCCGCGGTGCTGCAGCGTGATGCTCGCGTCCGTCCATCCGGCAGGCGCGATCGCGACCGCGCGCGTCTCGTCGGTGATCGCGAGCGCGAACGTGTTCGACTGCGAGAGCCTCGAGGCGAGCACCTCGGCCGCTACGGGACGGGCCGTCGCGGGCGTGTAGACGATCTGCACGAGCTCGGGCGCACACGCCGAGAGTCGCGAGCGCTCCTCGTGATCACAGCGAAGCAGGACGCGGCCGGCGGGCGGCGTGACCTCGATGCCCAAATCGACGATGCCGATCGCACGATGATTGACGAGCGCCGCGTGTGAGAGGTAGTCGCCATCGACAGACCGCCAGGCCGGTGCCGAGGCCAGTGGCGGCACGACCGTGGCTCCCAGCGATCGTGCGAGTGCGAGGCCGCCTTGGATCACGCGCAGCGGCGGAGCCCGATCGTCGCTCGCGGATGCTCGCGTATCGCAAGTGGTCGCGATCGCCTCGATGGCCCGCAACACGCCCGCGCGCATCGCACGGTCGACGCGCGTGTAATTGAGGTCGCGCACCACGCCGCGAAACCGCGCCGCCGGAGTGATCGCGGGCGCGTCGACGACAGCCTCGAACCGGACGGGGCTGTCGAACTCGAGGCGCTCGATCTCGCGACCGTGATGCAGCACGACGAGCGCCGACGGTCCGTCGTCCGCATAAATGCAGACCTCACCGGCGAGGCCCTCGAATACGCGCTGCGGAACGCAGGTCGCTGTCGGTTCGGCTCCGAGCTGGAGCCGATGAATCGGCGGCGTCTTGGAGATCACGGTTGGTGGACGCGCCGCGTGCGCGAAGAATCGATCGTGGTCGCGCCGCTGTTGTCGCGCTGCACGCAGTCGTCGCCGCAGCTCGCGCTGGTCGTGAAATGCGCCGCTGACCAACCGCTCGGACGGATCTCCCGGCGGCACCCAAACGATGTTGTCGACCCACGGCTCGAGCTCGCGGTGAAGCGGTTTGCTCGCGCGGTACACCAGTCCCGACCAGTGCCACCGCAGCGGGCGCGGCGTGCCGGTCGCGTCGCGCAGCAGCGGAAGGTCGGCGAGCGGCGCCAGCGGCGAGGACTCGGGTACGGGCGTTTTCCACCAATGCGTGCGGTCGACGATCCCGGCAATCCCGGCAAGGAGTGCGAGTGCGGCCGTGCGTGGCGCGCCCGAATCCACCTCGAGCCGCGCGATTAGCTGCGCGACCAATGCGGGTAACAGCTCCGCCACGCGGCGCTCGGCGGCGGCGATCGGATGGCTGTCGCGTTGCACCTGCGAGCGCGATGCGTTTGTGGGCATCCGCGGCGCGTCGATCAGCAGGCGGATCGGCAGCGTGTCCGGCGAGCGCGAGAGCGGATAGCGCGCGAGCACCACGCCGCGCTCGGCGACGTTCATGACGCCGTCGGTCACTGCGTCAGGATCCGCGACCGCGAGGAACCCGTCGAGCCCGTCGCCGAGCGGCACGCGCACGACGTCGCGCGCATGATCGACGCGATGATAGCGGTTCGTGCCGATCTCGAGCAGCACCGGAATGTCCACGCAGGCACGGCGCGCGATCTCGAGCTCGGGTGGCTCGCCGAACAGGTACGACAGCACCTGGAGTGACGCGCGGCGCCGCAGATGCACACGCATGCCGCGCTGCGCTCCGTCGGGCACCGGGATGGTCTCGGTGGTCAGGTGGCGCAGCGGGGAATCGGTGACGTCTGCCCCCGGATCGTCGAGGACGTCGGGCGTGTAGCGCGCCCGGATCGCCGTGTCGTCGTGCACCGCGATCACGTCGATGTAGGCCGGCGCGAGTCCGAGCCCGCTGTTGACCGCTGCGGCGAGGAGGCGCAGGTGATGCCGCTCGTTTGCGGCCTCTGGGCTGACAAGCTCGTCGAAGAGTCGCGTGAGATCCTCGGCCGGCCACGGCTCGCCGCGCCACGACAGCCAGATGTCGTTCGCGTCACCCGCGAGCGCGATCTCGCTCGCCTGCGCCGCGACTGCGGCGCGGATTCCTTCGAGCACCCACGCCGCGCGCTCCACGAGCTGGTACTCGCGCAGCTTCGCGATCGCGCGCGCCGCGTCGACGCGAATGCGTCCGACACCGATCCGCGGTCCGGGCGCGGCGGGCCGCATCATCCGAGCACGCTCAGTGTGTGATCGAGGAGGCGCTGGGAGGTCGCGACGTCGAGCTGCCGATACTCGAGCAGGATCGCGCGCGCGATGTGCGAGGCCGCGAGTCGCGGGTCCCCGGCAAGCGCGCGCTGGTAGAACGGGTGATCGACGGAGATCACGAGCGGTGGGCGGCGCAGCCGCGCGAACGGACTGTGCTCCGTGCCGGTGCGGTCGAGGACGTACGGCTCGCCGTCCGCCTTCCGATCGCCGGCGATCGCGAGCGCGTCGCTTCGAGCGCCCTCCAGCGTCGCCAGCACGATCGACGACGGAGCCTTGCCTGCCGCGGCGAGCATCTCGCGAAGTAGCTCGAGCAACGCGGTGTCGGCCGGTGCTGCCGCGACCGGCGCGACCGCCGTGAGCTCGCCTTCGAGGTGGGTGAGCCGGCATCCATAACGCTCGTGGATTAGCGCCGGGAGACCGTCGATCTCGTCAACGACGGCGTTCAGCACGGGTCGCTTCGAAGCGGTCACCAGCGCAGAGAGTCGTGTTTCGCCATCGCTCGTCCACGCGCGCCGGGGAAGGTCGGCACCGGCGATCGAGCGTGTGTCTCCGATCGGAGCGGCGAGCGGAAACCGCCACTCGATCGTCTCGATCGGTGTCTTGCACCGGATCGCCGCATTCGCGAGGAGGCGGTAGCGCGCGTGATCACCGGCATCGGCGGCAGCGCGGAGCTCGGCCGAGAGCGCACGCGGTAGCTGCCTGGTCGCGAGCGCCCGCGCGAAGCTCACGGCGCGGTCGTACGCTTCGTCGCGGCGAACGTTGTCACGGCTCAGTGTGTGGCCGAGTCGCGAATCCTGGATCTTCGCGGCGACGCGACCGATGACCGGCTCGGCGGATTCGTGCAGCGTGAGCCCGTGGTTGAAGAAGGCGGTGTACGGCGCGAGGTCCGGGCGGATTCCGACCACCGCGATCAGGTGGCCGTCGTCGGAGCGCTCGATGACCTGCACGATCGCGTTGTCGAGCCCGAGCGGCCGATCGATCCGCGTCGTCTGCGCCGGCCCCACGGGTGGAACCCACGTGAGCTCGATCGGAACACTCGCATGACGGCACCAGCGAACGAGCGCCTCGACGCTCGCGCGCACGAATTGCTCGACACCCGCGTCCTCCATCGCGAGCAGGAGCTCGACCGTGGTGCCGCTCTGGGTGGCTGCCCCGCCATCAAACAGCTCGAAGGTCAGGTCGCGATACAGGTGGAGCGTCAGCCGTCGACCGTCGCGCACCGACTGGACGATCACGACGTCCGGCGCCGGCGCGAGCACCGACGCGAACCCGATTCCGAACTTTCCGATCTTCGTCGGATCGGATTCCTTCGTCGACCGGAACAGCACGAGCAGCTGGTTCTCGAGCGTGTCGCGAGTCATGCCCACGCCGCGATCGCGCACCGCGACGCGTAGCTTCTGCGCGGACGGGTCGTGCTCGATCCGGATGTCGATGGAGGGTGACCCCGCATCGATCGAGTTCTGGACCAGCTCGCGAAGGAACGCCTTCGGATCCGCGAACTGTCGGATCACATCGCCGACGATGCCTGGGTCCCGAGGGGCCTCGGGCACTTCGTCCACTGCGAGTGTTCGATACGGGTCCACCGTGTCGACGATGATTGTCTGGATTTCTGTAACGTCGGTCGAGTGCGCGCCGACCATCATTGCGGTTGATCGCACATCGCGCACGTGCGCTACTAAACTCCATGCTTCGGAGGTTCGTCCTGACGGCGCTGGGCGCGTTCATCGTGTCCTGCACCCTGTCCGGTGCCCCGTGCCCCTGCGGGGAGACCTTCGACCGAGATCCATTTGGCTCCGACGATCCGTTCTATCTCGGGCCTGATCATGCCGAGTCGGTGCACTGCTTCTGCCGATGCGGCGATGGACCCCGCCAGCGGCTCGCACCCTCGGAGACGTGCGAGGCCTACGAGGGGCCCTGCGAAGCTAGCGACGGGACGATCGCGCGCTACACGTGCGAGTAGCCTACAAGCGCTGCCAGCGCTTCCAGTCCGCCTCGTAGTACCCGACGATCACCGGGTTATCGAGCCGATTGATCTCGACCGGAACCGGCGCCATGTCCGCCGGCATGACGAACATCGCCGAGAGCGCTCCGTCGTTGAGGAAGCGCAGGGGCACGTTGGGGGCCCTCGTCGGCGCTTCGAACGGCGTCTTCTTCGCGAGCGCGAATCCCCACACGCCAAACGTCGGCAGCGCGACCTGATAGCCGTGCACGTAGAAGCCCGACGCCTTCATCGTCTCGATCACGCACCAGTACGCCGTTCGGGCGACCAGCGGTGACGTCCCCTGGAGTCCGATCGCGGCGCCCGGCGCGAGCCGCTCGGCCACGCGCGCGTAGAACGTAGTGCTGTAGAGCTTCGCGAGTCCGTACGTGTTCGGATCCGGGAAGTCGATGAGCATCACGTCCCAGAGGTCGGACGTGCGATCGATCCAGCTCATCGCGTCGTCATTGACCACGGTGACGCGCGGATCGTCGAGCGAGTGTCCAGACAGCTCGGCGAGCGGCGGGAAGTTCTTGCCGAGCGAGGTCATCGCCGGATCGAGATCGACGAGCGTGACGTGCTCGACAGACGGGTGCCGGAGCACTTCGCGAAGCGCGAGGCCGTCACCGCCACCGAGGATGAGCACGCGCTTCGGCGGGCGGTCGGTGGAGATCATCGCGGGGTGAACGAGCGACTCGTGGTAGCGATACTCGTCGACGGATGCGAGCTGGATGCTGCCGTTTAGGAACAGCGTGAAGCCGGTGCGCCCCTTCGTGACGAGGATGCGCTGATAGGACGAGGTCTCCGTGTAGACGATCGGGTCCGGATACAACGCGTCCTCCGCGCGCCTTGTCAGGCGATCCGCGAACAAGAGGCCCGTGATCATGCCGGCGATCACGAGGACCGCGCGGACCCGGATGCCGAGCGTGGATCGACCGAGGCGATCGGCGAGCAGCCACGTTCCCCACAGCGCGATGCCCGCGTTGAGAAGTCCCATGAGCAAGGACGTGCGCACGAGCCCGAGCTGCGGGACGAACACGAGCGGGAACATGATCGCGGCGGCGAGCGCCCCGACGTAGTCGAACGTGAGTACGCGCGACACGACGTCCTTGAACGAGAGCTGCCCCTCGAGCAGCCGCATGAGCAGCGGGATCTCGAGGCCGACCAGCGTGCCGATGGCGAAGACGAACGCGAGCAACACGAACTGGAAGTGGTGCGTCGATCCGAACGCGAGGAACAGCACCGGCGCCGAGAGCCCGCCGACCACGGCAACGGCGAGCTCGATCTCGAGGAAGCGCTTCGCGAGGTCCTTCTCGAGGTGGCGCGAGAGCCACGCGCCGACACCCATGGCCGAGAGATAGAGGCCGATCACCAGCGAGAACTGCGTCACCGAGTCGCCGAGCAGGTAGCTACCGAGCGTGCCGGCGAGGAGCTCGTAGACGAGGCCACACGTCGCGACGACGAAGACGTTCAGGTAGAGCGCGCCCGCGCGAAGTGGGGCCGCCGGTGCCGAGTCGGTCACCGCTTCGGTCTCCGGTTCTTTCTCGGTCACCGGTCGGGGCTCGCGCCACGCGCGTGTTCGGATACGCGGACGCTCTTCGCGCCGAGGATCTCACCGAGGAGCTCCTCCCAGGGCGCCGGCTTGCGTGGCGTACAGCAGTACGCGTTCAGCGTTGCGGTTCCCGTCTCGGGGAACGTGTGAATCGTCAGGTGAGACTCCGACAGCAGGTACATCGCGGTGATGCCGCCGGGACCGGGAAACACGTGGAATGTGGTCCCGACGACCTGGAGGTTCATCGTGGCGACGATGCGATCGAGGACAGCAAACACACTCTCGCTATCACGCAGCCTCGCCGGGGAGCACCCGTGCGCGTCGATCAACCACTCACAACCATGCATCGAACCTGCACCTTAGTGCCTCGCCCTCGCTCTCTCAAGGTCGAAGTGCGCATGGACGAAGTGACAGTTTATTCCGTACATTCCAGGCCATGAGCATCGACGCGATCCACGCAGGCGGAATCCCTACCATGGATGAGGTCCAGCAATCGGAGCTCGATGACATCGCGGGCGTGAAGGTCGTGCGATGACCTCTGCGAAGCCCCCGCTCGTGTACACCGTCACCGGCGAGACGAGCCCAGGTGGCGAAGCCGCACTCTCCGCCCGCACGAGCCGGATCGTGTTCGACGGCTCGGCGCAGTCTGGCGACATCCTCCCCGGCCCGGCCGATCTGCTGTGCGCCGCGCTGTCCGAATGCATCCTCAAAAACGTCGAACGGTTCTCGAAGCTCCTGCCGTTCCACTACATCGCCGCGTCGATCCGCGTCGAGGCCGAGCGCGAGGAGCCGCCACCCCGGATCGTGCGGATGCGCTACGTCCTGCGCGTGGTGACCGACGAGTCGCCCCACCGCGTCGAGTTGCTACACACCAACATCCTCAAGTTCGGCACCATCACCAACACCCTGAAGGCCGCCTGCGACATCCACGGCGAGATCGTCGCCGAGCCGCCCCCCTAATCGCTGCCGTCGAATCTGATTGGCGACTACATCGGAGCGATCGCCGATGTGGGCGCCGGGTACATCGGCGCGCTGCTGCGCGCGTCGAGGTCAGAAATGGCCGGCAATGCCTGCGTGCACCCCGCCGTCGGACGCGGGGGCGACGAACGGGACGGCGTCGGCGGGCATGCGCGCGAGCACGGTCCAGGCAACGCACGATCAGACTTCACCACGCGACCACCCGTACGTCGCTCGCTTCACGTCGTTGGCCACCGGACAGTCACTGGTCGTCGTTGGCGAGGAGGCGCTCGGTGTTCGTCATGATCTCGGTCGCCGTGAGCGCCACGTCGTAATACGCGACGTAGAAGATCGTGCCGTTGATGGAGCGGTCCTGGTTCTGGCGATTGCCGATCATCAAGGCGTCGCTCGATCCGAGGTTGACCTCCGTGTTCTGCATCGGCACCGAGCCGGTGGTCTTGACGAGCATGCTGCCGTCGCGGAACAGCTCGATCCGGCTGTTCGCGTTCTGAAGCGAGGTGTCGTAGACGAGGTGCAGGACCATCCGCTGCTGCATGTTCGCGTTCGTCCACGTGGCGCCTTCGGTGCCGAACGGTCGGAAGAACCGGAGGTCGGTAGTGTTCAGCGCCGTCAGCATGAAGTCGGGGTTCGACCCGCGTAGCCCGGTGATCTGCGACTCACTGCCGCTGCTGCCACTCGCAGTGATCTGCACGACGACTTCGATGGTGATGTCGAGTGAGTTGGTGAGCCGCGTGAATAGCTTGCCGCTGAGCGCCTGCTCGATCTTGCCGTCACCGCTCACCGCGGCCCACTGCAGTCCGCGATGGCCTTCGGTCGTCTCCACGTACTGAGCTTCGCCATACGTGATCGGCAGCGAGATCGGCGTCGGCGCCGAATCGACGAGCAGCGTCTGTGGTTGACCGCTCGCGGCTTCGTCGATGAAGTAGCGCACGACCAGTCCGCGATCGACGAGCATCGGCGGCGGCGCATCGATGGGCCGCGCGTCGGGAGGTGCATCGGGATCCGCGTCGACCACGGCGGCGTCCTCGGTGGAGGATCCGTCGGACGTCCCGGTGACCGAGACGCGGAACCCGCATCCGGCGAGAACGATCGCTGGGACGAGCGACTTCACGACCATCCGCTCCATCCTCTCACGGGAGCACGCGTTACTGACGAGCGTTCGCGCATCGTCGTCGGTGCTTGGGCTTGCCGAGCTGCCTTGACAGACCCCTTACATGGAGAGGGCTCCGCCGTGCGTAGTGTTCCCACATGAACATGCTCGCGATCCTCGTGGTGTCGGCGACGGCGACACCGGTCTGGACATGGGAGAACCCGACGCCTCACGGCGCCACGGTGGCCGCGCTCCACGGCGAAGGCTCGATGGTGTGGGGGGTGGGTCCACGCGGCGCGATCGTGCGGTCGACCGACGGCGGTGTGACGTGGGCGGCGCTCGAGAGCGGAGTGCTCCACGATTTGACCGCGATCACGGGCGCCGGGTCGCTCGTGATCGCCGTGGGCAATGGCGGGACCGTGCTGCGCGCTCGTGACGGCCTGGCGTTCGAGGCGCAACAGGTGGATCCGGCTGCGAGCTTCGTCGGCGTCGCCATGGTGGGGACGACCGTACTCACCGTCGCGAGCGATGGTGCCGTGTGGCGCTCGAAGGACAGCGGCGCGTCGTTCACCGCGATGCCGAAACGACAGCTCGGACGGGCAACCTCGATCGCCATCGCACCGAGCGGCGTGTTCGTCGGCACGTCGGACGGGCTGTTCCGCTCGACGGATGGCGGCGCGACGTTCACGCGCGTGTTCGGCGAGCCCGTCCAACGGATCGTCGCGCGGGGCGAGTCGATTCACGCGCTGGCCGGGGCCACGATCGTGTACCCGTCACTTCAGGTATGCGGCTCGTGCATGAATGCGAGCTACGACGTCATCGCGATCTATCGCAGTCGCGACGGAAAGACGTGGGAGCGTCGCACGCTCGAAGATCCGACGACGGCGCAGCACGCGTGGGGCCCACCGACCGCACACGTGCCACGCGCGACACCACCGGCCTCGGCGGTGCACGGGCATCGCGGCGTCGGCGCGCCGGGTGTGCGACCCGCATGGCTGGGCCGCACGGCGCTCGCGATCGGCCCGGCGGGCGAGATCTACGCGACGAGCGGCGCACTGCACGTGTCGGTTGACGGCACGACGTTCGCGAAGCGTCCGAGGCTCGACGCGGTGCTGTGGGCGACATCCAAGTTGCTGCTCGCCGGCGGTGCTCATGGAGACCTCGCGTGGTCGCGCGACCACGGCGCGACGTTCCAGAGCTCCGCACGCGGCCTCGACGTGATCGCGGGTCGCATGACCGCGACGCCCGACGGTCGGGTCCTCGCGATCGCGAGCGACGGCGCGATCGTCGCGCGCGACAAGGGCTGGACGAAGGTCGCGCTCCCGATCCGCAAGCAGCAGCGCCTGACCGACATCTTCGCGCTGGACGCGAATCACGTGATCGCCATCGGTGAGGGTGGACTCCTGCTCAAGTCCACCGATGGAGGACGCACGTTCGTGCATCGGGCGAGCGACAGCACGCAGGATCTCGTGTCCGTGTGGGGCGCCGGCGACGAGGTGTTCGCCGCGGGTCGGGAAGGACTGATGCAATCTCTCGATCGCGGTGCGACGTGGGAGTCGGTCGGTGCGAAGGGCTACCGTATGGGACTGTTGTGGGGCACGTCCCCCACCGACCTCTGGCTCGTGGGCAGCGGCGTGAAGCACTCCACCGATCGCGGCCGGACGTGGCGCGACGTGGAGGTCGCAGACGCGTGGACGTTCTTGGCGATGTGGGGGAGCGGCTCCGACCGGATCCTCGTCGGGCGCGACGGCAAGATCATGCATTCGAGCGACCGCGGCACGACGTGGAAGGCGCGCTCGAGCGGGACCACGACGGCGCTCTACGCGGTATGGGGGCACGACAACCTCGTCTTCGCGATCGGCAGCCGGGACTACGATCGCGGCCCGGTCGTGCTGCACTCGCGCGATCGCGGAAAGACGTGGAGCGAGGAGCCGATCCACGCCGACATCGCGCTGCGCGCGATCGTTGGAACCAAGGATGCCGTCTTCGTCGCCGGCAGCGGACACATCTTGCGCAGGGAGCTCCCATGAAGACCATCGCCTCGTTGCTCGTCGCTCTCGCCGGGTGCGGCGGATTCTCCGACTTCCAGCCGGATCCACCGGCGCCGCGTCCGGTGAAGGAGATGCTCGACCTGTACGCCGGCGGAGGGCAGGCCGACGACGTCGCGGTGCTCGCGAACGGTGACATCGTTGTCGTCGGATGCGAGTCCGGCGGGCTCTTGTTCGATCCGGACGCGTCCGCGCCGTCGTCGTACTTCAACGGCCGGCAAGCGACGTTCGTCGCGCGGCTCGATCGCACCACGCGCAAAGCGGTGTGGACGCGCCGCTCGTCGTCACCATGCGGAGCCGCTGACAATTGGACGGTGCCGCGCGTCACCGTATCGTCGACGGGGACGATCTGGGTCGCAGCGTTCGGCTGGGGCCTCGGCGCGTTCGTCGAGCAGAGCGAGGCGCGCACGTTGCCGACGATCCTGCTCGCGTTCGACGAGAACGGCGGCCTCGGCACACAGCGCGAGATCGGCGAGCGCGTTCGCGCGATGACCGCCCTCGGCGCAGGGCGGATCGCGATCGCGGGGCAGTCGGCTGTGGACTACACGAAGTCGACGGCGTTTGTGGCGGCGATCGACGCCGATGGCACGGACGTGTGGCGCACCACGCTGCCGCACGCCCATCCGTCTTTCGTCGAGAGCCTCGCGGCGCATGGCGACAACGTGTACGTCGGCGGCGATGTCGAAAGCACGATCGAGGTCGTGAATGGCGTCGGTCGCGGCCGCGAGGGCGTCGGCTTCGTGACCACGCTGCGCGCGAAGACCGGCGCGATCGCGTCGACGTGGTCGCGTTCCTACGCGGGCGCGAACATGGACGACGTCCATGTCGCCGTTGTCGACGGGACACCATACGTCGCGTACGGCGTCTCGCAGCGCGTCGGCAACCCGTGGCCGATCTGCGGGACGACGACGTCCAAAGACTGCCTCCCGCCGATCGACAAAGCTGCGTTCTCCGCATTTCTCGTCGAGCCGCTCGCGCAGAAGCCGGCGTGGCGGCGCGTGTTCGCCGGTTCGACGCACACGTCGATCGATGGAATCGCGGTCACGCGGGATCGCCTCGCGGTGCTGATCACGTCGCAACACGGCGAGCTCGACCTCGGACGCGGCCCGTGGTTCAGCGATTTCTTCAACGTCGGCATGTACCTCGAGCTCGCGACGGCCAACGGCGCGACGCGCGACGCTCGCAAGCTAGAGGCATCCGGAGAGCACAGCCGCATCATGTTCCGTCGCGTGATCTGGGATGGCGCCGCGTTCACCGCGGTTGGCGAAGCGCGCGGCACGGTGAAGGCACTGCTTTCGTCGCGCGCACTCGCCGACGACGCGCCGTTCGTGTGGCGCCTCGGATCGCCGTAGGACGTGGTCGGATCGCGGTAGGCTCGGGCTCGGTGGCAGTCCGCAACTGGGGTCGCAACGTCCGCTTCACGCCACGTCGCCGGGTCGAGCCGCGCACCGTCGACGAGCTTTCGAAGATCATTCTCGAGTCGAGGCACGTCCGCCCCGTCGGTGCGGCGCACTCGTGGTCGCCGGCGATCGTCACCGACGATACGCTCGTGTCGCTCGATCGGATGCGCGCCGTCATCGCGGTCGACCGCGCGGCCTCGCAGATCACGGTCCAGGCCGGCATACGGCTGCGCGAGCTGAATCGATACCTCGATCGCGAGGGACTCGCGCTCGCAAATCTCGGATCGATCGACAGCCAGTCCGTGGCGGGTGTGATCGCGACGGGGACCCATGGGACCGGGCGCGATTTTCGCTGCCTGAGCTCGCAGGTCGCGCGTCTCGAGATGATCGATGGAACCGGGCGCGCGATCACGTTCGAGCGTGGCCAGCCCGACCATGCGGGCGCCGTCGTCGGGCTCGGTGCGCTCGGCATCGTGCACTCGGTGACGTTCGACGTGGTCGAAGCGTTCCAGCTCCACGACGTCACCAACCTGGCGCGCTTCGACGACGTCATCGAGCAGATCGACGAGAACGTGGCGAGCGCCGATCACTTCAAGGTGTGGTGGCTGTGCCCGAATGACGACGCGATCGTGTTCCGATTCGACCGAACGGACCTACCGGCGAACGACAGTGCGTTACGCCGCTGGTTCAAGGAGCGCGTGTTCGCGGTCGCGGTCTATCGCACGTTGCTCGTTGCGGGGAAGCTCAGCCGACGGCGATGGATCCCGAGGATCAACCGATTCCTCGGACGGCAAGCGGGCCGACCACTGGATCGGATCACCCCCAGTCACGTCGGCTTCCTGACCCCGATCCCGCCCACACACTCCGAGGCCGAGTGGGCGTTTGACCTCGCCGACGCGAAACCGCTATTGCGCGAGTACCGCCGCCTGCTGCCCGACGGCGGCCACACCTACAACTTCATCCAGGAGCTCCGGTTCAGCAAAGCCGACGACCTGTGGCTCAGTCCCGCATACCAACGCGATTCGATCTGGCTCTCGCTGTACAACATCGATCGCCACCACTGGCCCGCGCAGATCGCGAAGTTCGAGGCGTTCGCGCGTGCGCACGGCGGCCGACCGCACTGGGGCAAAGAGGCGACGTTCGACCGCGAGTACTTGCGCGGGCAATACTCTCGACTCGACGACTTCGCGTCGCTCGCCGCACGCCACGACCCCGAGCGCAAGTTCCGCAACCCGTGGCTCGACGGCATCCTCGGTCAGTGACGGAAGCCGCGCCTTCGCGACGCGCCGCAAATCCATTCACGCGGCGATGATGAAGAACTGGCCCATCATGCCCATGTCCTCGTGCTCGAGGATGTGGCAATGGAACAGGTAAGGGAACTCGAGATCTGCTGTGCCCTCGAACTTCAGGAGTAGGCGCACGGCCTGCCCAGGACGGACGAGCACGGTGTCCTTCCATCCGGCGAGTCCGAGTGGAGGCGGTTGACCGTCGATATCCAGGACCTGGAAGTGGCGATTGTGAACGTGAAATGGATGGGCCATCCCAGAGGTGTTCGTGACCTGCCAGAGCTCCGTCTCACCCGAGCGGATCTGAAAGTTGATCTCGGCCGGCACGGACCCGAGCTGGGTCATTCTCACGCCGTTGATCGCGACCCTACCTTGCCCCATCGAGAGCGCGATCGGCCGGGTGCGCACCGCCTCCGACTCCAACATCCGCACGATCGGCTCGAACCGTTCTGGCGGCATCATCGCGTTGGTGGACTGGGCGCCGACCTCGAACGTCATGATCTCGAATGTCGAGCGATCGAGGTCGTCGGATAGGTTCGCACCCATCATCCCGGTGAATAGCGCGGCGAAGATCTCCGCCGAGAAGCTTTGCAGCTGAACGGTCGCCCCCGACGGATCCGCGCCGAAGTCGACGAGGATCTCTGCGCGTTCCCCGGGGGCGACGACCACGCGTGTCGTGGCGATCGGAGCTTCGAGTAGCCCGCCGTCGCTCGCGATGTGGAGAAACGTTCGCTCGTCGGAGAATCCGAGGTTGTAGATGCGAGCGTTCGACCCGTTGAGCAGCCGAAGTCGGATCACACCTCGAGGCACCACGCCGGTCGGGCGGATCTGGCCGTTGACGAGCAGGGTCTCGCCGCGGAGGCCGGCCATGTGATCGTGCATCGACGGACTCTTCCCCGGCGAGTAGGGATGGGTCCCGTCGGCGAACAGCCGGCGATCCTGGATCACGACGGCAAGGTCGTCGAAGCCGTAGGTCGACGGCAGCACGAGCATGGCCGCGGGATCTTCGACGACGATCATCCCGGCGAGGCCCATGTACACGTGACGTCCGGTCGAGTGCATCGGGTGCGCGTGGTACCAGGCCGTCATCGGCCGCTGGATGACGTCGTACTCGCTCACCCACGTCGTGTCCGGCGCGATCGGTTGGTACGGGCCGCCGTCGGCTCGGGCCGGAAGCTCGACGCCGTGCCAGTGGAGTGTGGTGGTCTCTCCGAGCGAGTTCGTCACCTCGAGTCGCACGCGTTCGCCGCGGCGAAACCGAAGTGTCGGCCCGAGGTATGCTCCGTTGACGCCGTACGTCGCCGTCGGCGCGCCGGGCACCCACTCGACCTCGCCTGGCTCGATCCCGAGACGAAACACCCGCACGTTGCCCTCGAGGTCGCCGTCGAGGAGCGGAGGGACCGGGAACGTCCCTCCACCATCGGGTATGACCGGATCGTCACCGCAGCTCCCGACCCCGAGGGGGAGCAACCCGGCGCCTAGAGCGCCACATGCTTTGAGGAAGGTCCTGCGGCCAAATCGGGGTGTGGGAATCGACATCGTCACGATCCGCCTGGGTTCGACTCATCGTCCTGGCGCGCCGACCGGCGCGTCGATGGCACCATTCACGTTCGCACCCCGAGTTTCGGAAGCACCAAGGTCTGAAGCACGATCCAGGCCACCACGAAGGCAACAAGCCAGCCGTCCATGCTGGGTATGAGCCAAGCCGCGCGAAAAGGGTTCGCACTAGTTCGCGTGATGCCCGCGGCCCGGGCCGCGCTCGGTTTCGGAGCCCGCGATCTCCTCGAACTTCGCAGGTTCGAGGTGTCGTGGAGCGTAGCTGCCGCCGAGCACCGTCAGGCGTCGATGAAAGGCGCGCACGTGGTTCCGCGATGCCCGCTGGAGCTGGTCGTAGACGAATGCGATCTCCGGATGTCGGACGATCGCGCGCGCGCGTTCCAGATCGTGGATATCTAGCTCCTCGATCTCGAGCCCGACCGCGAGGGCGTCGAGCTCTGATCGCGTGCCTCGCGCCACGAGCTCCGCGTAGAGAGCCTGGCGTGAAGGATTGCGGAACACGCCCGACTTCGCCCCTACCGCGGGGTCCGGAAGCCGGAATCGGTCGAGCAGGCGCGCCACCGCGTCGAAGTGCCGCTGCTCGGCGCCGCCGATCCGCTGGAACACATATCCGTGCTGTTCGAGCTTCGCGTACACATCGCGGGCGAGCTTCTCCTCTTCGCGCATGAATTGCAGCGAGTCGATCTCTGCGTCGGACAGTGCCACCGTCACGGTCGGCTCGGGTGCCGAGCGCCCAACGTCGGACTCGCGTGTGGTTTCAGAGGGCGACGCGGATCCGCAGCCGAACCCTAGCGAGACCGTGGCAAGGAGGATGAATCGACGCATGTAGCCTCCACGTCGTTGGAGCCGGTAGGTTCCCGGAGGATTCGGGATCCGTGCCGAGAATGTGATCTCGACGAGAACCGGAGCCTTGGTCTTCTCGCTCTCTGTCCGGGTAGAGCCACACGCGACCCCAAGGATCAGGAAGCGTTCTCGAGTACGTCGCGGATCGCGCGCTGAACCGAGCGCTGCACTTCATCCGGAACCTCGGCCGGCGCCGCGCGACACATCCCGAGGACCAGGCGGAGCGAGTCGCATGCGGTCCGGCAGCGACTGCACGCCGAGAGGTGCCGCTCCATCTCGGCACACACGTCCGCGGTGATGTCACCCTCCAGGTGGCGAGAGAACTGACCGAGCACGTCGGGGCAATCTGGTTGTTTTGCGACCTGAAGTGGCTGATCGCCACCCAGCGCCGGTGCCACCCGTGCGCGAACGTCGAGGCGCGCTCGGTGGAGTCGGCTCTTGACGGCGTCGACGCTGATCTCGAGCACGTCGGCGACCTCCGGCGCGGACAACCCCTCGATGTCCCGGAGGACCATCACGTCACGATATTTCGGATCGAGCTCGTCGATCGCGCTCTCGAGGATATGCTCCAACCTACGGGCACCGAGCTCGTCGTCCGAGCGCCGGGCCGGGTCCACGATGTTGGCTGCCTCCGGCGAGGCGTCGATCGATTGCACTTCGCGGGGCGCGAACCTGCTGCGGCGGTGAGTCTTGATGCAGTAGCTGCGCGCGATCGTGTAGAGCCAGGTCGACAGCGACGAACCACCGCGGAAGCTACGTACGCCGCGCGCCATCGCGATCAACGTGTCCTGCATGACGTCCTTGGCCACCTCCGGATCGCGGCACATCCGCAGGCCGAAGCGGTAGATCCGGGACTGGTACCGTTCGATCAGGTGCTCGAGCGCGCTTCGATCGCCCGCTCGTGCGGCGTCGAGCCACTCGGCTTCGAGTGGACTCTCGGCTTCGGTCTGCGGGTCGGGCATCCGGCGGAGCACGGTAGCACGGGGTCGCGGATGCGATTGCAAACAACCCCGAGAGCACCTCGAACCCTTCAGGCGGTGGACTGGCTCACGCCAAGCGAACGAAGATGCTCGAGAACTAGACCGCAGCGTGACTCGTCAAAGACCTGCACCGATCTCCTCGTGCAACTCGTAGCGAACGACGGCGTTGGCAGTCTCACCGAGCGGGTGGTGCTACAGCTCGCGCCTCCATGTCGAGAGTTGCGGTAGCGTCTTGCTCGCGTGAACGCGCTGCTCGCCCGCGCTTCGATCAACGAGCCCGCCGAGCTGTTCCTGCGCTCGGTCGGTGAGGTGTTCGCGGTATTCAACGAGCGCACGCAGGACTCCGGCAATGTCTCCTACGGCGTGCGCGCCGGCGAGCGCCGGTTCTTCGTAAAGACCGCGGGTCGCGTGGACGATCCGGTGCCGGTGCTCTCACATCAGGCGCGCGTCGAGCTGCTGCGCAATGCCGCCGAGGTCGCGCGCGTATTGCACCCGTCGGTGCCTAGGCTGCATCGCGTGATCGAATCTACCGCCGGGCCGATGCTCGTCTACGACTGGTTCGACGGCGAGCTGCTCAACGCGCGACGCGCGGATCGCGACGACCCGGCGTCGGCGTTCCAGCGCTTTCGCGCGCTGCCCGTCGAGCGCATCGTCACGTGCCTCGACACTATCTTCGACCTTCACGTCGTGCTCGCGCGCGCGGGCTGGATCGCGGGCGATTTCTACGACGGCTGCCTGCTCTACGACTTCACGTCGAGTGAGCTACGTATCATCGACCTCGACACGTATCACCGCGGCCCACACGCGAACACGATGGGCCGGATGTTCGGGTCTACGCGCTTCATGGCACCGGAGGAATTCACGCTCGGTGCCACCGTCGACGAACGGACTACGGTGTTCAACCTAGGCCGCGCCGCGTTCGTGTTCCTCGGCGAACCCGGCGCGTCTCGTGGCTCGCCAACACGGCTCGCGGCGGCAGCGCGCGGGTGCGAGCCTACCCCGGAGCGTCGCTTCGCGACCGTCGCGGATCTCGTAGCGGCGTGGCGTGCGTAGGCGGGGCACGGCTTACGCGATCGCGCTACGGATCACTCAGATCGCCGTAGCGAGTCCGGAGAGTCCTCGGATCACGGAGCACGCGCCCGGTCGAGTATCCGGCGTGCATCGGCAAGTGCATCGGGCTTGATCTCCGGTGCGGTCTCCCCGATCGCCACAGCGCGCTCGAGGAGCGGCACCGCTTCACGCGGGCGGCGAAGCTCGACGAGCGTCGAGCCGACCAATACGAGCGGCATCACCAAGCTGATACTGCGCTCTCCAAACTGTCGCTCCTCGATCCGGAGGTACTCGCGGTAGTGACGGAGAGCGCGATCGTGGTCGCGCTGCGCCGTGAACAACTGCCCGAGGTTCGCGTGTGCGAGCCCGACCTCTGTATCGTCTGGGCCCGCTGCCTTCGTGCTGTACTCGAGCGCTTGCTGATGAAGCGGCAACGCGGCGTCGAAGCGGCCGAGCGTGACGTACACGCGTCCGAGCGCGTTGAGGATCGTCGCCGGCTCTTCGCCCCGCGCGGCCTTCATGATCTCGCGCGCGCGAACGAGATGCGGTAACGCGTCGGCGGGTCGTTCCAGGTAGGCGAGCGTGTTGCCGAGTCCCTCCAGTGCCTGCGCGACGGGCAGCGCATCGCGTCCGTACGCGGCCTCGAGGATCGCCAGCGCTCGCTCGAACGCAGCACGCGCCTCGTCGAGCGATCCTTGTTCCTGCAGCGCGAGTGCGCCGTTGTAGACCTCGACCGCGTAGTTCGGATGCGCAGGTCCGTACATGGCCTCGACCCACGCCGCCGCTCGTGCGTGCTGAGTGATCGCTTCGTCGAGTCGCCCGAGGATGCGATAGATGGAGCCGAGATCGCTCGCGGCGGTGGCTCGGTCGAAGTCAGACGCGTGGGGAAGTTTCTCGAGCGTCGCCATCGCGCGCTCGGCATGAGCGAGCGCTTTGTCGACGACGCCTGCGCTGAAATACACGGACACCAGGTTGTGCAGGCGTCGAGCTTCGCGCTCGGGATCACCGCCGATCCGTTTGATGACGGCGGCTGCGTCCTCCGCGAGCGCGACGGCGTCGTCCAACTCCTCGCCCGGCGCCGCGATCGCCGATTCGCTTGCACCGACGAGCCAGATCAAGGCATCTGCCTTCACCGTGTCCAGGTGAGCGGAGTCCGCGACGCGCATCGCTTCGCGGAGCGTGACCCTCGCAGATGCCGGATCGACGCCGAACTGCGCGAGGCCGAGATCCAGAAGCGCTCTCGCGAGCGTCGGGAGATGACCGACCTCGCGTGCAGACACGACGACCGCGAGGTCGAGCGCGACGGCCTCGGCGGGCCGACCGGACGACCAGAGTGCCTTCCCCCGGGCAAGTGACTGTGTGATCTCGTCGACGCGCGGGCGCATGGCCGGACTGACAGCGCTCGCCAGGAGCACGTCGCGGTTCGCGCAATCGTCGAGAGGCGTCAGCTGGTTCGCGGCAGAGGGCGCCGTGGAGACGACCGTCGCGTTCGCGGATACGAGCGACGTCGATAGTGCGCGTAGCTCGACCAGCGCGCGGCTCAGACATGCCATGCGGAGATCGAGGAGCTCGCTCGACTGCTCGTGGCGCACGGCGGTCGCCTCGCAAGTCTCGCGGTGCATGGCCTTCCAGTCGCTCGCATAGATGTCCAGGCGCCGCTCGGTCCCTCGCCACGAGCCCTCTGCGAAGGGGACCGCTGTCTGCGTGAACGCGGCGCGTGCGCGCGCCTTGATCGTGTCGTCCCATACTCCGCCGAGCTTCGGCGATGGATCGGGACATGGATCCACGACGTCGGAGCTCCGCAGCGACGCGACGGCGATCGTGCTCGCACTCGCGATCACGACCGCCCCGAGGACGGCAATTTGTCTCCGCCGCCGGGTGGGATCACGATGGAGCACCTCCAGGAGATCGTCGATCGCGGGGAAACGACCCGCGGGAGCTTCGGCCAGCCCACGTACGAGGGTACGTCGCAGCCACGCCGGAAGATCGTCGCCTCCACGAGTCGCACCTGCCGCGATCGACGCCCGCAGCGCCGACACGGTGCCTCCATCGAAGGGGCGGTTGCCGGTGAGAGCCTCGAACAGAGCGACGCAGAACGCGAACTGATCGGCGCGCGCATCCGGCGTACGTCCATCGAGCTGCTCGGGTGCCATGTACGCCGGCGTTCCGACAAGCGAGCCCACGCGCGTGATGTTCGTGACGAGCGCAGTCGGCGACGAGGTTGGACGAACATCGGCGTCGAGCCGCGCGAGACCGAAGTCGGTGACACGTGCGCGTCCGTCGCGACCGACGAGAACGTTGTCGGGCTTGAAGTCGCGATGCACGAAGCCAGCGGCGTGTGCTGCCGCGAGTCCGCGACCGGCTTGCACGAACACGTCGAGGATCTGCGACCGCGTGTGTTTCTCGTCGCGAAGCCAGCGCGACAGCGTCACGCCGTCGACCAGCTCCATCGCGATGAACACGGTGCCGTCGTGTTCGCCGACGTCGTACACGGCGACGACGTTCGGATGAGCGAGGCGCGCCAGCGCCTGTCCTTCGCGAACGAGTCGGGCACTCGCGCTCGCATCGTTCAGGAGCTTGAGCGCGACGTTGCGCTCGAGCTTAGGATCGTGCGCGGCGTACACGACGCTCATGGCGCCGGCACCGATTCGCTCGGTCAGCTCGTAACGTCCGAGTCGCTCGCCGCGCACGTCCGCGAGCGCGAGGTCACGATTCTCCTCGAGCGAGTTCGTTCCCACGGCGAGGATCGACACGAGCTCGCGACACGACGCGCATCCATCGAGATGGAGCTCGATCGAGGCGGCACCTGCGGCATCGGTCCGGCGCGCCATGAAGTCGGCGACCGTTTGCACGCTCGGGCAACCCGCCTCCATCGCGGAGGAAACCTAACACGCCGCCGCTCAGAGTCCCGACAAGCTCACTTCTAGGTTGCTGTGCACCATCCTGACAATGCTGTCGAGCGTCTCCTTGCCGACGCCGAGACGCTCGCGCAAGAGCGCCTGCGTCCGCTTCTCGAGCGCGGCTCGCGCCTTCTCCACCCAGCGCGCGGCGGTCGCGCGATGAATTCCGTAGAGACTGCCGAGCTCGTCGATGGTGAGTCCGTCGAGGTAGTACTGGCGCAGGATGTTGCGATCGCGAGTCTCGAGCTCGCCAAAAGCGTCGCGGAGTGCATCCCGCGCGCTCGCGCTGTACTCCTTGCGCATGAGCGCGTTCGCGGGGTCGGGGTCGCTCGCGACGATTCGGTCGAGCTCGGGTTCGTTGTTCTCGCTCGCACGACGAGCGCGCATGAGGCCGAGCGCGACGCGGGTGCCGGCGACTCGCAGCCACGCTCGCAGGTCCCCTCGCCCCGCATAACCCGTGATTCCGGCCGGCTTCCCGTCGGCGACGAACATCATCTTGCGCAGCTGTTGCATCGCCTCGTCGAGGACGGTCGCGGCCCCCGAAATCCGGGCGATCGCGGCGCGCACCTCCGTGAAGAACGACTCTTCGAATTGCGTGATCGCGGTGCTATCGCCGCGGCTGCAGGCGCACGCGATGTAGAGGTCGGCGGCGCGGTCGAGCTCCACCGAGTCGCGTTCGGCGACGTACGCCTCGAAGACGTCGACCGCCAGCGCGATGTCGGGCCATGCGCTCGCGCCATGCCGATACATCTCGCCCGTCTCCACTCCGTGAGCCTATCACCGCGAACATACGAGGACCGTGCGGGACCTCGAACGAGCGATGTCGATTTCCTGCGACTTTCCGCGAGTCACCTCACCAGTGGAGCGGAGGTTATGGAAATGCAGCGATTCAAGACATGTCTTCCCTTGGTTCTACTGGCTGTTGCGGCGTGTGGCGGTGAGTCCGGTGATAGCAATCCGCTTCCCGCGTGCCCCTCGGGCAACTGCGGAAAGGAGCAGTATCGACGCGCGGTCCCGCGAAAGGACGGCGTGCGCATCCCGAGTCCACGCAACACCAACGCGCGCGCGAAGCCGCTCGACGCACAATCCGATGCACTCCTCGTGATCGATGACCACGTGATGGAGATCGACGAGGTCCTGGATGCTGTCTTCAGCGACATCGAAGGCGCCGCCGGCACGACGCCCGAGATCGAGTCCGACACCGAGCATCAATGGCGCAACGCGAGTCTGGATCTCGCGGGCCAGGAGGACGTCCTCCGGATCACCTCTGCGGATGGGAATCAGTTCGATATCGAGTTCTTGATCGGCGATGTCGGCTTCGACGTTGCGACGGCGACTCCGGTGGTCAGCGGAACCATGGTCGTCGACGAGGACGACGGAACGTTCGCGCTCGCGATCGATCTCGACGCACTCGCCGACGTCTCGGGTGAGGACATGGCCGGCGAGATCGTGATCGCCGAGATGCCGTTCGAGGCCGGCGA
This sequence comes from Kofleriaceae bacterium, assembly GCA_046160585.1. GTDB lineage: Bacteria > Myxococcota_A > Polyangia > Haliangiales > Haliangiaceae > JABFXX01. The sequence continues at coordinate 19,281 of JBJXGN010000004.1, read as the reverse complement.
CCGCGAGGTCTGGTACGACTACCACGCGGTCGACTTCGGCGACGGCGACGTGCAAGACAGCCGCACCACCTACTGGGAGTTCGAGGAGAGCTCGCACGCCCTCGAGTTCGTCGCGGACTGGCAAGACGAGGTCGCGACGGTCTATGCGCGGTGGGATGACGAGGGTGGTCGCTACGATCACCACACCGCGTTCGTCGACGCGGAGCTGGGCCAAGTCGACGCCATCGCGACGAACTGTTGGTCCGACGGAGGCGCCGAGGTGTTCGACGCGTGGGCGATCATCGACGAGGATGCGTTCTACGGCGAGCTCGATGGATCGGAGGACGCGTGCGAGTTCGGTCCCGTGGAGGATCACCCGAACCCTGGTGCCGAGTTCGACGATCTCCCTGCCGACGGCGAGTGGGACCTGCTCGACCTGCTGCCGTTCTAATTTTGAAGATGAAGCCGGATCCTTCGTCCTGATCTGCTCGGGTCACGCCGCCTGGTGTCGCCGCGAACTCACGATCCACGTCGCGTTGGTGCCGGTTCCTCGATATAGGACGCGCTACCGCAAGGCTTCGTAGATCTCCTGGTTGCCGGACCGGTCGCTGCCGAACACGATGTAGTGCCCGTCTTCGGTGATCCACGCATCCCAATCGATCGCGGGCGAGTTCAACTCCGCGAGGTCGCGCGTCGGTCCGAACACGCCGTCGCTCGTGGCCCGCTCCGAGCTTCGAAGATCGAACGATGTACTACCGGAGCCGTTGAACTGAAACATGATCTGAGTCCCGCCCGCCCACAGCCGGGGCGCGCCTTCGTCGTCGACAGTCGACAGTTCCTCGATCACAGTTGGAATCGTCCAATCGGCGGCGTCGCGTCGTGCGGTGTATAGGTCCCCGCTCCGGCCCAGCAGCAATTGCTGCTCGCCCGGGGGGACCGAAGGCGAAAATTCGTTGGCGCCGGTGTTGATGGACGAGACCTGGGCGGGCGGGGACCAAGGCGATGACCGGGTCGGGCGTGTGGTGACATAGACGTCGTAGTCTCCAACCGGTGACGGAGTGCAGAACCACAACGTGAGACCGTCCGCGGAGATCGCGGGTGTTATCTCCTCCGCGGTGGTCGATAGCTCTACAATCAGCGACGGTGGCCCCCATGGATCTGCAACGGAGTCGCGACGCGACACGAATAGATCGGCATAGCCACGGCGGAAGACCAGCTCGAGCCGATCGGCAGTAAGCGTCGGCTCCTGTTCGTCGGCCGGCGAGGACAACGCCTCGATGACCGACGGCGGACCAAACGGGCCAGCGGCGATATCGATGGCATCTGCGCCGCCGTCGCGATTCTGGTTGTCAAAATGCACGCGCCCGCATCCGAGGGTTGCCAGTGCCACGCGCCCGCATCCGAGGGTTGCCAGTGCCACGCTCGCCGCGATCCGCAACACGACTCATCATCACACGGCGCCTTGTTCGGGATCCATCGACCGGGCTGCAGCACGCGTGCCGACGGCGAGTGGTGCTCGACCGGCTGCCGTTAGAAGAACAATGACGTGTCGTCCGTCCGCGGAAGCGATTCAGGTGCACGTCGATGAGCGGCGACCACGACCAGCCCGTGACGGCCGACGTGCTCGCGAGGAAGTTCGCCGCAGCGGCGGTCGGCACTCGGCTCTCGAAAGTGCCAGGATCGATCTCGGCGCTCGCGCTCGACTTCGCGCTACGACTCTCCAGAGCTGACGATCAACCGTGTTCCGGATCTCCCGATGCCGGCTTCTTCGCGGCCGCACGCTCGTACCACCACCGCCTTCATATGCTTCGCAACAGTCCGGACTACGAAGGACAACGTGCCGTGACGATGGGCCCGTCGACCGGTTGCACCGACTTCTCACCGAACATGTTCACCGTCATTCGGCGGCTGTCGGCGTTTCCACCCGAGCGGTCGATTGCCTCGATGCCGCGCACACCCGCGCGTGTGGTCATCGCGAGCGGCACGTAGCTCACGCCGTTCACCACGACGCCTTGCGCCGACCGCGTGAGCCCGACGTACAGCAACATCGACGAGCGCCGCGCGAGGTGCGTCTGCCCCGAGACGAAGTTGCCGAGCGAGTAGATGACGAACGCCTGGCGACCATCGGCCGCCGTGATCGTCTCCCACGGCTGCAGCACGTGCGGGTGGCTGCCGATCACGAGCATCGCGCCCGCGTCGACGAAGCGCTTCGCGAGATCGCGCTGCTTGCGGTTCGGGTTCGCGACGTATTCGTCGCCCCAGTGCGGCGTCACGACCACCGCGTCGATCCCGGGCGTCGCGCGCAGCGTCCCGATCAGCGCCTTCATCTCCGTCTCGTCTTCCCAGCAGCCGAGCACCTGCTGCATCGGATCCGGCAGTCCGTTCGTGCCGTACGTGCACGCGAGCCATGCGAGCCGGAACCCGTTCTCGTCGGTCGTGACGTGCCACGGCGCCGTCGGCTCGTCGCGCCGGCGCGAACCCGTGTACGGCATGCTCGCCGCGCGCATCGCCTCGATCGTCTTGTCTGCGCCGAGCTCGCGGCGATCCATCGTGTGGTTGTTCGCGGTCGACACGACATCGAACCCCGACGCGATCATGTCGACGACGAGATCGTTGTGATAGTTGAACTGCGGGTAGCTCGAATACACGACGTTGTCGAACACGAGCCCGGGGTCGCGCACTGCCCGCCCGCGCGCATCCACGCCGCTCGCGCTCGGCCCCTCGAAGTTCGCGTACATCACATCGGGCTTCGCGACGAGGTCCGCGATCGGCGCCCACAGCGACTCGAAGCCGCGCGCCATGCCCTGCTGCTGCAACGCCCCGTGCAGCAAGACGTCGCCGACTGCGCCGATCGTGGTCCGTGCGCCCGTCGCACAGGCACCGGTGAACGTCAGAGTACCGCCGAGCCCGTTCTGGTCGTCTGCCTTGGGCGCCCACGGCTCGTAGCTGTCGTCGTCATCCTCGTCGCCATCGGAGGACACCTCGTCGTCGGCCGTCAGCCCGCAAGCGGCGACGACCAGGGACAGAACCACAGAAGCGGCGGGCTGGACGCGCATGCGCGCGCGAGTCGCAATCGGCGTGCCCGCGTCTCCCGCCGCGGCGGGCCTCGCCACGGGTGGTCCGCATAGCCAGGCAACTGCAGCTGCCAGGTCTGGCGTCTCCGCACGACGGTCGGACCATCGTTTCGTCCATCGAAGCTGCCGTCGTTGGTAGCCTCTCGTCGTGTCACTGGCCAGCGCCCTCGAGCACGTCTTCGGGCTGTCCGCCGGAAAGCTCGACCACGCCTCCACGATCCAAGCGAAGGCGCTCGAGCACAACCCGTCGACCTGGAACGGCGACTCGAGCTCCTGCGCGACCTGGGTCACGTACCTCGGGCGCGAGGACGTGCTCGAGCTCGCCATCGCGCAGCGCCATAGCACACCCGTCGTCGCCAACCTGTTCCACCTGTTCGTCGACGCGATCCTTGCGGCGGTCCCGTTCCGCCACGAAGCGTTCCTCGTCGAGATCCGCGCTCCGCATCGCCTCTGGTACTTCGCCGAACGCTGGAGCCTTGCCGCAAACGATCTGTTCGTCGACAAGCCGCGCCTCTACCCCGCGGAGCTGCCCGACGATCCGTTTCGCCGACGGCGGTCGCGCGCGAGCTGGATCTTCTACCTGTTCCCCAACAGCGCGACGTGGATCGACACGAAGGATGTGGTCCAGCGCTGGACCAAGGACGGCTCGCCGACGCGCGACGACATCCTCGAGAGCTGGGACCCCGAGCACGGCTGCGCAGACACACTCGGCGCACTGTGGGGCGGCTACTTCACGGGTGCCACCGTCGGGAGTCTCGCGCCACTTCTCGCGACGGCCGATTCGCACGCTTCCGCGGCGGTGCGTTCTTCGGCATCGCTGGTGCGCGAGCTCGACCGCGGCGCCGCAGGCCCGATGCACGACGACATCCGCTCGCGGCGCGCCCGCTTCCTCGATGCGATCCGTTCCGCGAAGCCGTGATGCGTACGGGCTCGTTTCCGCGGAATCGTTGTGATCGCGATGCGTGTCGAACCCCGTGATCCACACGGCTCCTCGTTTCCGCGGAAATGTCGTGATCGCGATGTCGGTCGAGGACCCGTTGGCGGCGTTTCGTGCCAGGTTGCAGAGAATGTCGGAGGAGGAAGTACTCGAAGCGCTGGACCAGCACGACGCGATAGTCGCGGCCTGTGCACGCGGCGAGTTGCCGTGGGATCACTTCGAGCGCACGTATGCGTCGTTCTATCCGCACTACGCACTCGACGGTCACGAGACCGATGGCGAAGGGAAGGCCGTCCTCGACAGGCACGTCGACCGCATCGAGCTCCACCGGAAGATCTGGGACGAGGTGCTGACGAAGCTCACGCTAGACGAGCACGTCGGCGTGTATCCCGGCTTTATCGGCGCCGAGGAAGCGCAACGTCGCCTGCGCGATCTCGCGCGCGAGTACCGGCTCCTCTGACGAGACACTCCGTCGAATGCGGTCCCGCTTCGACGGTCTAAAGGGATCGACGGGCGACCACTTCGTCGCGCCGTTCGCGATGGATGGCCTGTCGTTCCGCGCGCGAGTTGCCAATCGAGACTCGCTTCGATCGTGGCACGTAGCCGAGACGCAGTCGGCGCAGGGTCAGTACCGGAACGGCCAGGCCATGAAGTAGCGCTTGATGCGCAGCCAGATGCCGAGGAGGCCGAGTGGCTCGATGACCAGCACGGTGATCACGAGCAACGAGAACAGCACCGAGGTCTGTAGGCCCGTCGGCAGGTCCGCGATGTAGGGCAGCTTCGGCGCGAGCGTCTGCATCAGCTTGCCGAGGGTGACGAACGCGATCGCGCCCGCGACGCCGCCCCACACGGTGCCCACGCCGCCGAGAACGATCATCGCGACGTATTCGATGCTGACTTGAAGCCCGAAGTACTCGACGGTGATCGTGCGCTGCTGCAGCGCGAACATTCCACCCGCGACGCCCGCAAGGAACGACGAGGCACCGAACGCGTACAGCTTCGCGCGCACCGGGTTGACGCCGAGGGTTGCCGCGGCGAGATCGTGATCGCGCACTGCCATCATCGCGCGGCCCGCGTTGGAGCGCAGGAGGTTCTTCGCGAACCACGCCACGACGACGGCGACGACGAGGAAGATGAAGTAGAGCTTCTGATCCCACGACAGGATCACCGGCCCGTAGGCCATCTTCTCGTACACGTCGCGCATGTCCTGGGTCGACTGGCCGAACGTCGTGTACATGCCGACCTGCTTCGCACCGCCGGTGCCCGAAAGCGCGGGGTACGCGTCGAGAGTATGGGCGACGAGGTAGAGCAGGCCGAGCGTGACGATCGCGAGGTAGAGGCCGCGCAGGCGCAGCGCGAACACGCCGGCCGCGATGCCGATCAGTGCCGCGAGCGCGCCGCCGATCGGGAGACAGAGCCAGAACGGCACTTGCCAGCGCTCGCCCAGGACCGCCGTGGTGAACGCTCCGATCGCGAGGAACGCTGCGTGGCCGAGGCTGATCTGCCCCGTGAAGCCGGTGAGGATCATCAGGCCGACCGCACCGACGATCGCGATCAGCGCCTGGTTTCCAACGGTGAGCCACGACGCGCTCGCGACGAACGGGAACGCGAACACGAACACGAGACCGAGGACGATGCCGATCTTGTGATAGCGGTCCGGGAACAGCGCGAGGTCGTCCTCGTAGCGCGTGACGAGCGAGCGGGTCGGCACTAGAGACGCTCCACGTCGCGCGTTCCGAGGAGGCCGTACGGCCGCACCATCAGGAACACGATCATGATCACGTACGGGAACACGTCCTGGAGGTTCCTGCCGAAGCCGCCGAGGTGCGGCCCCAGATACACGGGCGCGAAGATCTCGAGGAGGCCGAGCAGGAAGCCGGCGATCACGGTGCCCGTCGGCGACGTGAGCCCCCCGACGATGACCGCCGGGAACGCACGAAACGCGATGATCAGCGTGGCCTCGTGGCTGAACATCGCGTGCTTCATCGCGGCGAACACGCCCGCGAGTCCGGCGAGCATGCCCGCGAACAGCCAGGTCGCGCCGAGCACGCGCCCGACGGGAATGCCGAGCCCCATCGCCACTTCCTGATCGGCGCTGGTCGCGCGCATGCCGACGCCGAGCCGCGTCTTGCCGAGCATGAAGAAGAACAGGCCGAGGGCGAGCAGCGCGACGACGATCTGCGCGAGCGTCTGATAGGGGATCGACCCGCCGCCCCCGAGCGATAGTGCCGACTCGCCGAGCGGGCTCGCGATCGACTTGGGCTGCACCCCCCAGATCACGATCGACAGCGCACGCAGGAGCAGCGCGACGAACAGCGTCAGGATGATCGTCACGAACACCGGCCGGCCGATCATCGGGCGCACCACCGCGCGCTCGATGCCCATCGCGACGACGCCCGTGATCAGCATCGACACGACGAGCGCGAGCACCCACGGAACGCGCATGTCGGTAAGGCTCGCCATCGAGAACGCGCCGATCGCGAGCAGCTCGCCGTGCGCGAAGTTGAACACGCGCGACGCTCGATAGATGACAGAGAATCCGAGCGCGACGAGCGCGTACATCGCTCCGAGTGACAGCCCGGCGGCCGTGAGCATGACGATGTCGGTCACGCCTTGCCTCCGAACATGTTCTCGATCAGCTCGGTGAACTTCGCGACGACCTCGCGCCGGCGGACCTTCTGCGTTGCGGTCAGCTCGCCTTCGTCTTGTGACAACTCCTTGGGAAGGATACGGAACGCCTTGACCTGCTCGACGGGCACGAGCAGGTCGTTCGCCGTCTCGATCGCTTTCTCGACGAGGTCGATCACCTCGGGCTTGCTCGCGAGGTCCTGATACGACGTGTACGGCAGGTTCCTGCGGGTCGCCCAGTTGCCGACGTTGTCGTATTCGATCTGCACGAGCGCGCCGATGAACTTGCGGCGATCGCCGATGCTGATCGCCTCCTTGATGTACGGCGAGGTCTTGAGCGCGTTCTCGATCTTCTCGGGCGACAGGTTCTTCCCGCCCGCCGTGATGATGATCTCCTTCTTGCGCCCGGTGATCGTCAGGTAGCCGTCTGCGTCGACCGCACCGATGTCACCGGTGTGCAGCCAGCCGTCCGCGTCGATGGTCTCGGCAGTCGCCGCGTCGTTGTTGAGGTACCCGCAGAACACGTTCGGCCCGCGCAATAGGATCTCGCCGTCCTCGGCGATCTTCGTCTCGACGAGCGGTACGGTCTTGCCGACGGTGCCCACGCGATTGTTGTCGAGCGGGTTGATGTGGCTGATGCCGGCCGACTCCGTCTGCCCGTAGCCTTCGTACACCGGCACGCCGATGCCGTGGTACCAGCGGATCAGATCGGCGCTGATCGGCGCGGCGCCCGTGAGCGCGACGCGAACGTTTCGCAATCCGAGCCGCTCCTGGAGCGGGCGGTAGACGAGAAAGTCGGCGATGGCACGCGCGAGCTTGTTCTTCGGCGGGCGGCGCGTGAACCGTTCGAACAGCGTGCGCTTGAGCCACGAGCTGTCCTGCATGCGCACGGTGACCTGTGCGTGCATCTTCTCCCAGATGCGCGGCACGCCGAGGAACACCGTCGGCGATACCTCACGAAGGTCGGCCTGCACGGTCTCCATCGCCTCGCCGAAGTGAACGATCGCGCCGGTGGTGAGCGGCAGGAACAGCGAGAGGATCTTCTCTGCGACGTGACACAACGGCAGATACGACAGCACCGTGTCGTTCTCCGTGTAGCCCATCATGTCGTGCAGCGCGTTCGCGACCTCGAGGACGTTGTGGCTCGAGATCATCGCGCCCTTCGGGTGCCCCGTCGTCCCCGACGTGTAGACCACCATCGACGGCGCGGTCGGGTCGAGTGCCGCGAGGCGCTCCTCGAACGTGCGGTCGTTGCCGGCGAGGCCCTTGCCGCGCGCGAGGAAGTCCTGCCACGTCACGAGCCGCGAGTCGCCCGCGTCGGCGGTGCCGCGCGGCTCCAACACGATGACGTGTTTCACCGTCGGGGTCTCGCCCGCGATCGCGACCGCCTTGTCGACCTGTTCCTGGTCCTCGCAGAACAGAACGACGGACCGGCTGTCCTGCAGGATGTACGCGACGTCCGCCGCCGGGTTCGTTTGATAGATGCCCACCGAACGTGCGCCGAGCGACTGCGCGCCGAGATCCGCGTACAGCCATTCGGCGCGGTTGTCGCTGAGGATCGCCACGTGGTCACCCGCGCCGACGCCGAGCTCGTGCAGACGACATGCGACCGCGCGCACGTGCTCGTAGTATTCGCGCCACGTGATTTCGCGCCACACGCCGAGGCGCTTCTCGCGCAAGGCGACGCGGTCGGGGTGCAGCTTCGCGTGCTCCGCGAGCAGGCCCGGCAGCGTCCGCGCGGTGAGCTTCACGACGCCGCCTCCGCGTGCGACGTCCCGATGTACGCGGTGATAACCGCCGGATCCACGCGGACCTCCTCGGGCGTGCCTTCGGCGATCTTCTTCCCGAAGTCGAGCACCGCGACGCGCTCCGCGAGATCGAACACGAACCGCAGCTCGTGTTCGATCAACACCTGCGTCACGCCGAGCTCGGCCTTGATGTCGAGCAGGTAGCGCGCCATCTCCTCGGTCTCTTCCTGGTTCAATCCGGCCGTCGGCTCGTCGAGCAAGAGCAGCCGCGGCTCCATGCACAGCGCGCGTCCGAGCTCGACGCGTTTGCGCACGCCGTACGGCAGGATCTGTACGGGCGTCTTCCGGTACTTCTCGAGATCGAGGAAGTCGATGATCTCTTCCGCTCGCTTGCGATGTGCGATCTCCGCGCGCCGCGTCGACGGCAACCACAAGAGGTTGCTCCAGAACGACGGGCGATACAGGTAGTGCCGCCCGACGAGCATGTTGTCGAGCACGGTCATGTTCTCGAACAGCGCCGTGTTCTGGAACATGCGCGCGACGCCGAGCGATGCGATCGCGTGCGGCCGCTTCTCGTCGAGCGCGATCCCGTCGAGCGAGATGCCGCCTTGCTGCGCCTTGTACACGCCGGAGATGCAGTTGAACAGCGACGTCTTCCCCGCTCCGTTGGGGCCGATCACCGCGAACAACGTTCCCTTCGCGACCGACAGCGTCAGCGCGTCGAGCGCGCGCACACCCGCGAACGACAGCGTGATGCCCTTGATGTCGAGGTACGCCACTACGACAGCCACCTCTTGCGACGGCGGTACAGCTTCACCTGGCGATAGCTGCGCGCACCCTCGACGCCGAGGCCCAGATAGAACTCGCGGATGTCTTTGTCGGACTTGAGGTCGCTCGCAGTTCCGTCGAGCACGACCTTGCCGTTCTCCAAGATGTAGCCGTGCTGCGCGAGATCGAGCGCCATCGCGGCGTTCTGCTCGACCAGCAGAATCGCGACGCCTTCACGGTTGATCTCCGAGATCAGCGCCGCGACCTCCTGCTGCAGCTTCGGCGCGAGGCCGAGCGACGGCTCGTCGAGGAGGAGCAGCTTCGGCTTCGCGAGCAACGCGCGCGAGATCGCGAGCATCTGCTGCTCGCCGCCCGAGAGGTAGCCCGCCTGTTTGTGGCGGCGGTCGCCGAGGATCGGGAAGCGCGTGTACACCTTCTCGAGCTCCGGCTTCACCTCGCTCTGCACGCGGCCGTACGCGCCCGCGCGCAGGTTCTCCTCGACCGTGAGGTCCGCGAGGATGCGCCGGCCTTCCATCACCTGCGCGATGCCGCCACGCACGATCGCATCGGCGCGCTTCGCGAGCAGGTCGGCGCCGTCGAACGCGACCTTGCCCTTGGTCACCTTGCCGTGATGGACGTCGAGCAAACCGGTGATCGCGCGCAGCGTGGTCGTCTTGCCGGCGCCGTTGGGCCCGAGCAGCGCGACGATGCCGCGATCCGGCACGCGGACACTCACGCCTTTCAGGACGAGAACGACCGAGTGGTAGACGACCTCTAGATTCGCGATCTCGAGCAAGCGCGCTACTTCGTCACTTGGCCGCGGGCTCCGCGTAGTCGGCCACCTTTTCCCAGGTCTTCTCGGCGAGCTTCGGCTTCAGGATGCGCGTACGCGTGCTGGTCACGTACGGCGTCGCGGACAGATCGACGGGCTGGACGATACCGCCGCCGTTCCATTCCTTGATCGACTTCAGCGCCTTCATGTAGCCGGCGCGCGTGATGTCCTTCGCTTCGATGGCGCCCTTGAGCGCCTCGAGCTGGATCAGGCCTTGGACGTACGACGCGAGGATGTAGAAGTCCGGCGTGCCCATGTCCTTGCCGTGCTTGTCCCACACGGCGATGAACTCCTTCATCCCCGGGACGTCCTCGTTCCAGTACGTGAGGCCGGTGACCCACACGAAGTTCGCGACGAGCGGCGCGGGGAGCTTCTCGAAGAACACGTCGACCCACGACGGCGTCTGGCCGATCCACGTCGGTCCGAACTGCATCTTCGCCGCGGTGCCGAGGATGCCGGGCGTGGCGCTCGGCAGCGTCGTGAGAAGCACGTGCGTCGCGCCTGAATCCTTGAGCGCCTTCACGACCGCCGTGAAGTCCTGATCGGTCGGCTTGATCGTCTGCTCGCTGACGATCTTCACCTTGTGGTGCTCCGCCGCCTTCTTCCAGCCTGCGAGTCCGTCCTCGCCGTAGTCATCGCGCTGGTACACGATGGCGGCCTTCACCTTGTCGGCGCCTCCGGCGGACTCGACGGCCCAGTCCATCGCGCGCGCGGCTTCCACCACGTAGCTCGGTCCGAGCGGTGGCGTGTTCTCGTTGGCCGCCATCACCGACGACAGCGACGCGGGGAACGCGACGACGTTGTCGCGCTTCAGGTCCTCGAGCAACGGCAGCGTCGGCGGCGTGCCGAAGCTTGTCGCGACCCACAGCACGTTGTCCTTGATCTCCTTGTAGAGCTGCACGGACTGCTGCGGGTTGTAGCCGTGGTCCTTCTCGACGAGCTCGATCTTCCAGTCGTCGGGGAGCTTCACGTCTCCGGCCCCGACCGCCTTCACGAGGAGCCGCTTGCCGGCGGCGATCTTCACGCCGATCGTCTTCGCGGGACCGCTCTCGTCGTTGAGCGCGCCGATGCGCACGACCTTCTTCGCGGGGTCGACGCCGGGTGCGCTCGCCGCAGGGGCAGGCGCGGATCCGGCCGATCCGGCGGGTGCAGATCCGGTCGGCGCCGGATCCTTCTTCTCTTCGACCTTCTTGCCACACGCCGCGAGCGCGACGAGCAGCGCGGCAATTCCCACGCGGCTATTCCTCATGCGCGGATACTACAACCGCCCTTCTGGTAGCGTCAGCTGCGTGAAGGTTCTCGTCGCGGTTTTTGTCGTTCTCGGTGTATCCCGGTCGAGCGCGGACACCAAAGATCCGTTCGTCCAGGTCTCCGCCGCGACTCCGATCTGCGCCGTGCGCGCGTCGGGCGCGGTCTGGTGCACGCGGCTCGCTGATGGGGCACGCGCTTCTTCTACGAAGTCGACTGGGCGGCCTGAACACGCAGCACTCGGTCGTGTCGATCCGAGCCCCGAGCTCAGGTGTTCGGGTGGCGAGTCCGCGAGCCGGGGTCAGGGCATCGTCTCGGGGCCGAGCTCGAACGTCTGGCTCGGATCGCTCTGTGTCCGATATTCGGCCGCGATCCATGCCGCGCCGCGCACCTGTGTCTGGATGCGCACCTCGTCAAGCACGCCGTCCATTCCGGACTCTGTATTGAGGTTCGGGCCCCACAGCGCCGGCGCGTAGCCGAGGTAACCCGCCGAGCCTGTCGTGTTGATACCGTTCGCGTGTTGGTACGTCGCCATCGTGGTGCCGTTCACGTAGACCGTGCTCATCCGGTTGTCTCTGTTGTAGACCCAGTGGACGAGGGCCCACTCGGCCTCCATCAGCTCGAACGGCGTCACGAAGTCGTTTCCGTACATGCCGACGCCGATGACTTGCTGTGTGAATCGCGCGTGAAACCAGCGCGAGCGGTTGACCAGCGCTTGCCCGAGGATCACGACCGGGTCGTAGTCCACGACAGCGCCGAGCTTGATCCACGCAGAGATCGTGTGTGAACCGCTGCCGATGATCGGGTTCGTGAACGTGATGCGCTGCTCGACGGAATTCATCTGGATCCCGCCACGAAGCTTGCCGGCCACGCGGTTCGCCGCGCCGAGCATCGTCGCGGTCCCGTCGTGGCTTCCACTCGCGTCGGAGATCGTCGTCGTCGCGAGGTTGTCGTCGAGGTGCCACACGGCGTCGTAGTTCTGGAACACCTCGGTCGAGTCGGGCGCCACGGCGGGATCGTCGGTGTGGCCGTAGTGGATGTCGAACACGAGTGCAGTCGAGAGATCGACCGCGACCCAGGCTTCGTAGTGTCCGGTCTGCGGATCCCAGTAGACGCGCTCGAACGAGAGCGGCGTTCCGGCCGTGGTGCGAAAGTGGATGTCGGTACCGTCGGTGCGAGCACGCGCCGCGATCTCTGGATCTGTGATCGAGATCCACAGCGGGAATTCGTTCAAGCTCGCTGCGACAAGCGACGGGTCGACGCGGATCTCCTTCTTGCGCGGAGAGAGGTCTGCATCGACCGTCGCATCCGCATCGATTGGCGCGATCGAACCGTCGTCGGGTACGACCACCGCCGGATCGATCCCCAGGATCTGCCGGCACCCGGCGATCAAGAGGAGGGAGACGACCCAACGCACACCCCATCGTACCGCGCCCGCTCCTCGGACTGATCGACGTCGACTGACTTGGTAAGTGTAAGCGCTGGAAATCGCGGTGTTCGGTCGCCGCTCGCTGGCAAGCGATCTAGCCACGGCAACTCGGACGCTCTAGCGATCGCGCGAGGTTGGGCTGGCACCGAGCGTGCTCCTCGACGAGCGCCGGATGATCGACGTGCCCGGCAGTCGTACCCGCTCGAGGAGATCCCACCCATGATCCGCACCGCCCTGTTTCTCGCGCTCGTCGGCTGTACCGCCGCCCCCACCGACGAGGTCGAAGATCTCGACGGAGACGGCAAGGCGGACGGGTTCACCGTCCCGAAGAAACGCCGGTCGATGACCGCCGTGAAGTGTCCGCTCGCGAACGCGCCCGCGAAGGTCGCGTTCTTCGACGCCGACTCGACGATCCGCGTGTCGAAGAGCGGCAACGTCACCGCGGACAGCGCGACCGACGTCAACGTGCTGCCGTTCGCCGCACGCGAGATCAAGCGCTTGACGACCGAGGGCTATGTCATCGCGGTCGTGTCTAACCAGGGCGGTGTCGCCGCGGGCCATCAGACGCTCGCGACCGCCGAGAAGGCACTCGCCCTCGCGGTGTCGGGCCTCAAGCGGATGGGGGCGCGGGTCCACTACTTCGACTTCGCCGACAAGAACGACAACTTCCGCAAGCCGAAGACCGGGATGGCGACGCTCCTCGAGGAGAAGCTCGAGTCCAAGTGCGACTCGTCGATCGATTGGGACGCCTCGTTCATGGTCGGAGACTCCGGCTACAAGAAGGGCGTCGACGGCCCGCACCCCGATGGTCGTCCCGCCGACGACTTCTCGAACTCCGATCGTCTGTTCGCGGAGAACCTCGGAATCCCGTTCCACGAGCCGACGGACTTCTTTGCCTGGCGCGACTACGACGTGTTCAACATCGCCGCGCCGAGCGAGCTGGAGGCGTTCCTCGACGCGATCGATGCACGCGCGGCGGAGCTCCGCGCCGATGGCGACGACGCGGGCGCCGACGCGCTGGAGGCCGAGGCTGCGAAGAACCGCGAGGTCAACGGTCTCTAACCCCGAACGGTCATCTCGGTTGACCCAGCCTCGACGAGGCGACTACTTCACGACACGTAGCGACTACTTCACGCAACCGGCGGCGACGATCGTCGAGCCCTGCGCGATCTGCTTGTAGTACGTGCCGGTCGGGCACTTCTTGGAGACGGCCTTCGCCGCGCACACTTTCTTGGTCGCGTTGACGGCCTTCTTGATGCACAGGTTCGCGTCAGCATCGCCGCAGTCCGAGGGCTGCGTGCACGTCGTGCCGATCTTGTCGAGCGCGGCGTACGGGTGGACCGCCGGGTTCGCGGTGATGCCCATGATCCCGTAGAACACTTCCCGATCCTCGTTGATCCACTCGCTGTTGAGCTGCTCGACCATCGCGTACGCATCGGTCGGCGTGTGCTTCCCCTCGTTGGCGGTGGCGGTCAGCGCGTCGAACAGACCGAGCGTGCCCGCGCCGTACGAGTAGTTCACCGTCGTGATCACGTCGAGGTTGTCCTCGCTCTTGACCGGGCTCGCATACAACATGTCGGCGTACTGCGAATAGGTCTGGCAGCCCTGGGCCACGACGAGCTGCTGCTTGTCGGTGAACGGGGCGTTCGCGACCTCGAGGTAGCCGATGTCCGCGGCATGCGCGCCGTCGAGGTAGAAGCCGTAGTACGGGCCTGCGTGGCCGTTGTAGAAGAACACATCGCGCTGGACGAGCTCGTCGAGCACCTGCTGCTTCTGCTTCGCGCGGTCCGTGTACATGTCCGCGTGGAACAGGCGCACGTCGATGGTCACTGCCGCGCCGTTCGCGTACATGGTGCCGACCAACGGACCCGAGTCCGCCTTCAGTTCGGCGAAGCGCGCAACCGGCGCCTGGAACCCGCGCGCGACGAGGTGGTTGAACGTCTCCTCGGCTTCGACAAGGTCGATGCGCGGCGTGTTGTAGTCGTGGCCGAACACCATCGTGATGTCGTAGGTGCCGTCCTTCACGAACTCGCCGTACTGGAGGTACGCGTTTTTCGGCGTCGCCAGGCGGATCAGCGAGAGCGCGTGCTTCTCGATCGGCCCGGTGTGTCCTTCCGGCTTCCAGTTGCGGATGGTCCCGCGCGTGACGGCGTTCGGATCCACCGTCGCGCCCTCGGGCATCTGCAGCTCGAACTTGAACGGCGTGCCGGTGCCGACGCGTGGCAGGAGCTGCGTCAGGTTCTTGGGACCCGCGACGTCGATCTCGAACTTGAGCTCGTACGTGTCCGCGGACTTCTTGGTCAGGTTGCCGGCCTCGCCGCTCTGCGTGCGGACCATCGCGTGGAACCCGCCGTAGCCGTTGTTGCGGAAGAAGATCTCGTCCTCGCCGATGCGACCGTCGTTGTTGATGTCGATGCCCTCGAACTTGTCGGTCACGTACGCCGTGAGGTAGAGGCCGACCGCGGTGAGGCGGCGCTCGACGATCTGCTTGCGCATCGCTTCGTCGGCGTGTTCGGCGTCTGTCATCTTTACGAGCACCGAGCCACGCACTTCCCACTCCGCCGCGACGTTCGAGTAGAAGTCGTCGGCCTTGCTGTCGTCGACCTCCACCATGTCCTCTTCAGGCGCCGCTACGTCGGCACAGCCGACCGCCAGCAGGGATATCGAGACAGAGGTGAGGGCGGTGAGATGGCGCATGAGGGATGTATCGAGCAACGGGCGGGCCTACGAAATGGCTCCGTAAGTCCCAGAGATCACGAGGGTTCCGTTGCGTGGTCAGGTGGACGTGGCAACCGAGGTGGCCGGCGATTCGAGCTGCACGGTTTGCCCAAACGGCCAGCTCACTGAAGTTGTGCCTCGAGCTGGGCGATCAACGTGCCGATCTCGTTCCGCAGATGACGCGGCAGGTCGCCGTTTCGATCGCACGCGGCGCGGAGCGACTGGACGCGCTGGAGTGCGAGCTCGGCCTCGGGGGCGAACGGTCGCAGCGGGGTGATGACCTCGACGAGCTCGTCGAGCGTGCCGCGATCGAGGCTCGCGTCGCGAAACACGGGGCGATCACGGAGGCGCGTCGCGCGTACGAAACGAACGAGCCAGCGCGCGGTCGCCGCGATCTTGCCGTGGTCGAGCTTGTCGGGCGTGTCCTCGGGCGTGTGATAGACGCGCGAGCGTCCCGCGCTCAAGAACAGGAACGGGATGCGCTGGTCCCAGAACGCCTCGTAGTCGGACAACGGCGGGACGATCTCGGCGTCGGCGGGACGCACGATCACGCCGGGTTCGCTGCGCTTCATCGACATCACGAGATCGTACGTGCCGGTGCTGCGCTCGGAGCCGAGCGCGAACAGCGACGCACCGACCTCATCGGGAACCAGCGTCGGACCGAACCGATGGCCGACGAGATCCATACAGACCATGAAGTCGATCGGAAGGCGATTCGTGCGCACGAACTCGCGCGAGCCCATCGCGCCACTCATGAAGAACGGCGGCTCCTCGCCATCGAACGCCGCGAAGATGACGCCGCGGCCGTCGCGCTCGTGAGCGATGGCGCGCGCGACCCCGACGAGGATCGCGACCGCGGCCGCGTTGTCGTCGGCGCCCCAGAACACCCGGTTGCCGATCATCCCGAGATGATCGAAGTGTGCGCCGACGAGCACGTACCGTTCGATGCTGCCGGGGACGATCGCAAGGATGTTTGCACCGCTGCACTTGTCGACGGGCTCCTCGTACGGGTCGAGCCCCGCGGCCCGGAAGGCGTCGCGAACGATGCGCCGCGCCGCGCGTCCGCCAGGTGTGCCCGGACGACGCCCGAGACATTCGGGACCACACAGCTGCTCGATGATCGATTCGGGCCTCATGGACTTACACCGTAAGCTTATGCTGTAAGTTGTCAACACCCAGGACCCGGCGACGAAATCTCATGCGCAAACCCCTGACGCGCGAGGCGATCCTCGACGCCGCGATCGAGCTGCTCGACCGCGATGGAATGGATGGACTGTCGATGCGCAAGCTCGGCGCCGCCGTCGGCGTGGAGGCGATGTCCTTGTACAACCACGTGCCGAACAAGGAGGCGCTCCTCGACGGGATCCACGAGCGGATCTTGTTGTCGCTGGAATCCCCCGCCCACACGCGCACGTGGCAGTCGTTCGTGCGCCATCAGGCGCTCGCACTGCATCGCGCGTTGCAGGCACACCCGAACGCGATCCCACTGTTCGCGACGCGACCGGCGTCGACCGCAGCGGCGATGGATCGGCTGATCCGCTATCTCGAGGTGCTCGAGGCCGCGGGTTTCCGGCCGACCGAGCGCTTGTCGATCGTGCAGCTCGTCGCGCAGCTCGTGGTCGGTCACGCGATGTGGACGACGAACGTCGACATCGAGGTCGAGTCCCGCGCCCCGAAGCAGGTCATGCGCGCGTTCGAGAAGTGGAACCCGGACCGCGAGCTCGAGCTGGGCATCGACGCTCTCATCCACGGCTTCGAGCACCTGCTGGGCTGAACCCCGCGGGTCGTCGAGAGCATCGCGACACACCGATGCGCGCGAGGTTGCGCGGCACCACGCGGCAGATGCGGCATCGGCCACATCTTGCTGAACGTGAAGACACGAGCGCGCGACGATGGCTCGTCCTACGATCGACGGATGTGGATGCGCGCACTCCTCGTCGTTCTCGTCACGAGTCGCGTGGTGGTCGCTTCGCCGCCGGAGACCCAGGCGCTCGAGCGCGTGAACCAGCACCGCGTCGCGGCGGGGCTGACGGTCGTGCGCGTCGACCCGGTCCTCAGCAAGGGCTGTATGGAGCACGCGCGGTACATGCTGCTGAACAAGGGCACCGACGCGATGGTCGGCCTCGAGGCGCACAAGCAACGTCCGGACCTGCCGGGCGCGACACCGGCGGGCGCGAAGTGCGGCAAGGCCGCGGACCTGTTCCCCGGCGTGTCCGATCTCGCGACGGCGATCGACGGCTGGATGGCGGGCATCTATCACAGGCGACCGATGATGGATCCGGGGCTCAAGACGATCGGCATCGGCTACGCCGCGCTGCCGGACGGCTCGCTGATGGCTGCGCTCATGTTCGGCGAATCGAAGGACAGCACGGAGTGGCCGGTCGCGTATCCCGCGAAGGATCAGAAGGACGTGCCGCTCGAATACGCGAACGAGGTGCCGAACCCGATCCCGAACAACGGCACCGGTGGGTATCCGATCACGCTGCAGTTCCCACCGTTCGACAAGGTCACCGGTGTGCGCGCGTCGCTCGTCGAAGCGACGAAGAAATCGACAAAGATCCCGATCCATCTCTCCGATCCCGAGCGCCCGGCGACGTCGTTCGGGCAATACGGCGTGATCAGCGTGATCCCGAAGAAGGTGCTGGCGCCGGATCGCACGTACGCGGTGACGATCGAAGCGACGTGGAAGGGCGCGAGGAAGACGTGGTCGTGGAGCTTCACGACGCTGTCGCTACGCCGCATCGACGCGAGCGACGATGTCGCGATGGCGGGCGCGATCGGCGTGCCGAGTCTCGTGCGCGGGACCGTGGCCTACGGCGGCGAGATGAACACACAGACGGTGTTCCTCAAGGTCGGCGAGAGCACTCGTGGCGTCTACGAGATGCTGTCGGTCCTGATCCCGCGCGCGGTGTGGACGGAGATCGCGGGCACGGCGGAACCGGCGTCGTGGAAAGGCGCGACGCTCGAGGTGTCCGCATCGCCACAGCTCGTGAAGGGGAAGTTCATGAACCTGACGATCGCGGACGCGTCGCAGCTCCGCGTGATCGCGCGGCCGCCTCGACCGGCGGCCCGGAAGCGACGCTAACCCCAGGGACCACCTCAGTTGACCAGACATTCGTCTGTTCAACCTCGCTGGGCTTCTCGGGGTTCGGGCATTCGCCCTCACCCGTCTATTTCGTTGGGGTCCCCGGCTCGAAGACTCGCCACCCTGCGGATTCGGTTGGTCGGATCGACACAACCGAACCCTGGGGTTGACACGCATGCGGTTGCGATAAACACCTGGCGCGTGCCCGACGCTGTCGAAGCCTCGGCCGACGCCGGTCCCCGCGAGCGTGATGAAGATGTGCGCGACGGACGCAGGCTCGTCGCCGCCGAGGGAGAACTGGACGGCGTTCTGCGGGACGTTCCACCCGGCGGTCGGCGACAGCTCGGTGCTCGCCTGCGCCGCGAAGTCAACGAACGTGATGCGCGCGATCGGTGTTTGCTCGTCGTAGACGGTGATCGCGAGCTCGTCTGCCGCAGCGAGGCGGCCTGTCGCGAGCGACGTGAATGGACCCTTCTCGGCGTCGCTCGCCTGGACGACGTGAAACCCGCGGGACGCGTCGACGTAGGCGAACCGTGCGGGTCGGCCCGCCGGGTAGTCGCTCGGGAGGACCTCGATGCGTGCGTCGGGCGCTGGGGAGAACGCCAGGAACAAGCGCCGATGTCCGACGATCGCGATCGACGTGTACGAGTTTAGATGCGTGAACACATCGCGAGTGACCTCGGTGATCGACTCGACCATCAGCGCCCCGCGTTCGTCGGTGCGCGTGGTCAGCGCCGAGCGCTCGTCGCCGTCGTGGCTCGGAGAGAGCACGGTCCAAGAGCGATCGGGCGAGCGGCTGATGAACGTCAGCACCGGGTAGATCTCGAGCGCGAGC
>JBJXGN010000003.1:0-22756 GCA_046160585.1 Kofleriaceae bacterium | reverse complement strand
CGATGGTGGAAGAGGTCGAGCGTCCGGCGGGCGATCGCCCGTTGCGCCGCCCGGTCGGTCGAGACGTCGGCGAGGCCGTGACAGCGATCAACCAGACCTGCAATCAGATCCAGGACGGTCTGCTTTCAGCGTTCGGGCTCAAGTAGTCGGCGACGATTCCCTAATACGGGAGGTCGGTCGTGTTCGACGTGATCCCCGCCGCCGTCCAGTCGGGCTGGCCGAAAAACCGGTTCTCGCCGGGTGTCTGGTAGTCGAAGTAGACAGACTCTGACGTGACCGGGCCAGCGTAGACCATGCTGCGCAGCCCCACCGTCGTGAGCTCGATGAACGAGTCGGGTGCGAGCGCGTGGCCCCAGATGACATACGTCTCGGCGAGTGCGCCGGTCCAACTGAAGGCGCCATCCCACTTCCTGCCGAATGCGTGCATGACCGTGTCACCGAGGTAGAGCGCCTGGTCCTGCAACAGGTCGAGTGCTCCCGTGTTGTCGAGAATCTGCGCGACGCCGTCGAACCAGATGCGCACGCGATCCCCAAGCGCTGGCTGTGTCGTATCGACTGCGATCTGGACGTGCACCCACATGCCGAGGTACGGCCACGCCGTGGTCAGCGGCGGAAATGCGGCGTACTGCGCCGCATCGACCTGATGCTGGAACCCGATCCGGCCATCGTTCTGGCTGTTCCAAGCGAACGTGTGGCGCTGCGCGGTCACCCCCGCATTGAGCACCATCGCGCCCATCCACGACGACTTGTACCAAGTCGCGAACGTGAACGTCGTGGTGCTCGTCGATGTCGCCAACGTCCTCCGCAAATCCGAGGTAGCTGTCCACACGCCGCTGGCAATGATCTGCATGGGGCGCGAGTCAGGTCCTGGGCCATCGACTCCAGCTCCGTCAGATCCTGGTCCGTCGGGTCCAGGTCCCGTTTGCAGTACGTCGAAGTCGAGCCGGCCGCATGCAGCGGCCAGGACGAGTAGGATCGACCAACGCACGATCCCAGCATACAGATAGCGACGGGCTCGGCGAGGGCGATGTCGTCGTGTCGCTGGATCGAATGCCGCCTGACATCGTGCCGATGCGAGCTGGTCGCCGACACCGAGTGGGACGCGTGCGTGGACTCGGGCAGCCGCCGACCTACGCCGATCCTGCGTGGAGTCGCAACACGGGCTTGTCATCGGAGCCCCACACCAGGAGCGCGCCATCGTCGGCGGTGCTCGCGATGCGACCGTCGGCCAGATAGGCGACGCCGTTCACCTCTCCGTCGTGACCGATTCGCTGGCGCGTGTCCCCGGTGGCAAGTCGCAACGTGACGAGGGCATTCCCGTTCCCGAACGCGCACTCGATTCCATCCGATCGCACCGCAAGCCCGCGCAGCGAACGAAAGCGCTCGTTATTCTTGAACACCAACCGGCACCCCACTCGTTCGCTCCATTCGAAGATGCCGCCGCCTTTGCTGAACAGTACACGTTCGTCGTCGAGGAAATGAACTCCCCAGACCATGCCGCGGCTGCCATCGTCGATCCGAGCGATCCGCGTCCCGGTTGGCGACCACAGATACACGCAGCCATCGGCGCCACCGCTCGCGAGTTGGCTGGCGCTCTGCGATACGGCGACCGACAGCACGGCTCCATCGTGCGCGGTCAATGACCGCTCGAGCGTTGCATCGGGCCACCGCGTGATCGCGATCGTGCCGTCCTCGGAACCCGAGAAGAGCCGGGTGCTCGCGGCATCGAACGCGAGAGAATTCACGCTCGCCGTGTGGAAATAGAGATCCTTGTCCCGCGTATTCTCTTCGAGGTGCCACGTTCGGATCGTGCCGTCGACGCCGCCGGTGACGAAACACGCGTAGCCGCGTCCGCTACCAGGCTCGAACGTCACCGACCGCGCGCGCTCATGACCGCGGCCCGCGATCATCGGACCGGTAATACGCATCTTCTCGGCGAACACCGGTTGGTAGAGCCCGACGACACCGTTGTCGTGGGCCACCGCGATGAAGCGATCTTGGTCGCTAACCGCAACACCGAACAGCGCACACCGCGATGGAGGAGTCACGATTCCGGCAGGGCCGGGAGGTGGCGCGGAGCCCGGTCCGGTGAGAAAGCGAGGCTCGCTCGGTGGTGGTTCGGTCGAATGCGGACGCTTGGGCACGCGCGGACACTACACATCGAGACGCGTTCGATCCACAGGTTCTCGACGAGCTCGTTCGCTGTACATGTAGATCGATCATCATTCCCGTATTCTGCACGAACCTCGTGTTCCGAAACTATCGACACCGAGCACCACTCGCGACAGCTAAGAATAAAGCTCGAGCTACACAACCTCGGACTCTCTGACACCCTCCACACGCAAGGTCCTTCTCGGGAGGTAGGAACGAGGCGACTGTCGATTCGTGCGGAGGTCGAGACCCAGACTTCGAAGCACGAAATCGACGTCCGAGACGGAGCGCGATTCCGCTTGTTCGGTAGGGGTTAGTTGGTGTGCGGCGGCGGCGCCCGGAATGCGTACGCTTGTTGAGCGAGAAAGCTCGACGGAAACGGCTCCGGCAGACCGTATCCGCGCGGCTTTTCGCCGGGGCGGCTCACGGTCTTGAAGAGGTAGTCCCAGACCGCGAACTTGGTCGCGAAGTTCTGGCCCGCGCCGATGAAGTCGATCGCGTGATGGTGCCGGTGCATCTCGGGTCCGTTGATCACGTACTGGAGCCAGCCGGAGTGCACGTCGATGTTCGCGTGGATCCACATCCCCCACACGATGCTGATCACGCCTTTCCACAGAACGACCTCCGGAGACGCGCCGAGGAGGACCATCGCGCCCACTTCGATGGTTTGGTTGATCACGATCTCGAGCGCATGCGAACGCGCGCCGGCGATCCAGTCGACCTCGCGCGCGGAGTGGTGCGCCTCGTGGATGCGCCAGAGCAGCGGCGAGCGGTGCTGGAGACGGTGGAACCAGTAGATGTAGAAGTCGTGCGTGACGATGAAGAACGCGAGTTGCGCGGCGAACGGCCACGCGGAGACGAGTCCCGCCCTCGACGCGCCCGTCACCGAATCGACGTAGGCCACGAAACCGCCGATGAGCCAGGCCAGGATCCAGGATTGGGCGAGCGCGTAGCCGATGAGGTCGACGCCGAGGCCATCGCGGAACAGACGCTGGCGATCGTAGGGATAGCGCCGCTCGAGGAAGATGATGACGAGCGCGCAGGCGACGACGACGAGCGCCGCGTAGAAGCCGGCAGTGGTGCTCACGCGGCCACCGTCAAGAGGCGGGGGCGTGCACGCGGCGGAGCTTTGCGCGGCTCGCGAGTTCGCTCTCGTGAACGCGCTTGACCCCGTCGCCGAGCGCCTTCTCGATGTCGCGGATGTTGGACACCAGGCGCATGAAGCCGCCGACCTCGACGGACGCCGCCTGATCCGTGCCCCACATCGCACGATCGAGCGTGAGATGACGCTCGACGAACGATGCGCCGAGCGCGACTGCTGCCCAGGTCGGCGAGAGTCCGACTTCGTGACCCGAGTAGCCGATCGGCAGGTGCGGGAAACGAGCGCGGAGCGTGTTGATCATCGTCAGGTTGACCGCCTCGATCGGGCAGGGGTAGCTCGATGTCGAGTGGGCCACGAGGAGCTTGCCGTGGGTGAGTGGATCGAGGAGCGCGATCGCGGACTCGATCTCGGCCATCGTCGACATTCCCGTCGAGATGATCAGCGGCCGGCCGGTGGCAGCCATCGCGCGCAGGAGGGCGTGATCGGTCAGCGATGCAGAGGCTGCCTTGTAGCAGGGTGGATCGAACTCCTCCATCACGTCGATGGAGGTTTCGTCCCAGCACGAGGCGAACCACGCGATATTGCGATCGCGGCAGTACGCATCGATCTTCGCGTAGTCGGCGACCGAGAGCTCCACGCGGCGGCGGTACTCGATGTACGTCATCCGGCCCCACGGCGTTTCGCGCTCGAGGTGCCACTGCTCCTTGGGGACGCACAGCTCGGGCGTACGCTTCTGGAACTTGACGGCGTCGGCGCCGGCGAGAACCGCGCCGTCGATCATGCGCTTGGCAAGATCGAGCGAGCCGTTGTGGTTGATTCCGATCTCGGCAATGACGTAGATCGGCCGGCGGTCGCCGACGAGCTTGTTCGCGATCCGGACTTCTTGGCGCATCGTTGACTCCTTCACATGGCACGCAAGTTGAGGATCCACTCCGCGACTTCGCGGAAGGCACCGCGTCCGCCATGCGAATGGCAGACGTAGTGAACGGTGGAGAGAACATCGTGCATCGCGTCTCCCGGCGCGGCGACGAGCCCGACGTGACCGATCGTTTCGATGATCTCGAGGTCGTTGACGTCGTCGCCGATGTACGCGAGTTGGTCGACGTCGAGGCCCGTCTCTTCGAGGATGCGAGAGACGTGCGCGTGCTTGTCGCGCACGTTCGTCCACACATGGCGCAGCTCGAGCTTCTCGGCGCGACGCGCGATCAACGCGGGTGATTCGCGCGTGAGCACGGCTGTGTGGATGCCGCGGCGGCGAAGGCGCTCGACGCCCATCCCATCGCGCACCGAGTACTGTTTCATCTCTTCGCCGCGCTCGGAGACGAATACCGTTCCGTCGGTGAGCACGCCATCGTTGTCGGTGATGACGAGCGCGATGCGACACGCGCGCGCGACGAGCTCTTCTCGGCCCAGCGTCACCATACGGTGAACCCTCCATCGACGACGAGATTCGCACCCGTCATGTAGGCGGACGCATCGCTCGCGAGAAACGCGAGAGCGCCTGTGTAGTCGTTCGCGGTGGCCATGCGGCCAAGCGGCGTGCGTGCGCAGTAGCGCGCGACGAACTCGTCATGCTGGCCGTTCTCGACGCCCCCGGGGGAGAGCGCGTTGACGCGCACGTTGGCGGCGCCCCAATAGCTCGCGAGGTAGCGAGTGAGACCGAGGACACCCGCCTTGGTGACCGGATAGGCAGCTGCCTTCCAGAACATCTGCGTTCCGTCGGCGCGGCGATACAGCGACTGATCGGGCGCGACGATGCCGTACGTCGACGCGACGTTGATGATCGAGCCGCGCTTCTGTTCGGCGAGCGCGCTACCGATCACCTGGCAGGCGAGGAACGTGCCGGTCAGGTTCGTGTCGAGCATGCGCTGCCAGCGGTCGAGCGCGTAGTGCTCGAAGCGAGACTCGTCGGGCGCCGACATCGCGAACTTGTCATCGACCGCCGCGTTGTTGACGAGCACGTCGACCTGGCCGAAGCGCGTACGCACTGCGTCGAGCAACGCTTCGAGCGAGTCGGCCTCCGTGATGTCGACGCCGAATCCCATCGCGCGCTCGCCGAAGGGATGCGCGAGATCGACGCACACACCGTGATCGAGATCTGCGAGGACTGCGCGCCCGCCATGGTCGATGACGCCGCGTACGAGCTCGCGGCCGATCAGGCCGAGCGCTCCAGTGACGATGCAGACCTTGTCGTCGAGAGCGATCACGCGGGCCTCGCGATGTGACGGTCGGGGACCCGAGCGACCGCCCGCACCTGCTCGTCGAGCGCGATCACCCGCGGGAGGTCTTGCGGCGAGAGCATATGCTCGTAGCTGGCGGCCACGCGGAGCGCCGCAGCGCGCTGCACGTCGTAGCTCGAGTCGCAAACGATGATGACGCAGCCTTCCTCGTCTAGCGCGATCATGCAGACCTCCTGGGTTCGACAGTCTTGCGGAACACCGGCTCGACCGGCTTGCCGCGCAATGCGCCCGCGAGCGACTTGTCGCGTGCGTGCCTCGCGAGCTGCGGCAGGATCTCCGCGTAGCAGCCGACGAGATAGGCGATGTCGCTATCGCGGTGTGCCCACGACAGGTTGTGGAATCCGGCCCACAGCACCCCGCGGCGGATCAGCTCTTGTTGCACGAACGTGCGCGCCAGGAGCGGATCTGTGACGGCGCTGTCGACAACGAGCATCGTGCGCGCGTCGTAGCCCGCGAGCGAGATCCACGAGAGATCGTGCTCGCGCCGGATCGCGTCGACACCCGCACGGAGCTGGGCGCCTCGCGCGGCCATCACCTGCGGGACCTCTCGCCGTCGCAGCTCGGGGATGGTCGCCGCCGCCGCCGCGAGCGAGAGGGCCTCGCCGCCGAACGTCGTGAAGAAGAACGCGTCTCGCTCGAGGACTGCCATCACGTCGGCGCGCCCGGTCAGCGCGGAGAGCGGCATGCCGTTCGCGATCGCCTTGGAGAAGCAAGCGAGATCCGCGCGAATGCCGAACGCTTCCTGCGCACCTCCGAGTGCGAGGCGAAACCCCGTCCACATCTCGTCGAACACGAGCAGCGCGCCGCGCTCGTCGCAGATCTGGCGCACGTCTTCGAGAAAGCCAGGGGCCGGCGCGTCGAGGACCGTCGGCTCGAGGATCACGCACGCCGTCTCGTCGGTGACGGCCGCGTGCACCGCGTCGATATCGTTGTACGCGAACGCCGTGGTGAGCTCCGCGACCCGGGGCGGTATGCCAGCCGCCCGCGACGTGGTGCCGATGTACCAGTCGTGCCATCCATGGTAACCGCAACACACAACGCGCTCGCGTCTCGTGTACGTCCGGGCGATACGCACGGCCGCGCTCGTCACGTCGCAGCCGGTCTTGCTGAACCGCACTGCCTCGACGTTGGGGACGGTCTCTCGGATCAGCTCGGCGACCTCGACCTCCAGCGGATGCATCAACGAGAAGGTGATGCCGTCCTCGAGCTGATCGCGAATCGCGCCGTCGATGACGGGGTCCGCATAGCCGAGCGAGAGCGGCCCGATCGCCATCGACATATCGAGGTACTCGTTGCCGTCGACGTCCCACACGTGCGCGCCGCGTCCCCGCGCGAGGTACTTCGGCGCGACGCCGTCGACATGCTGCGACGGACCTTTCGCGAGCGTCTGTGTTCCCGCGGGGATCAGGGAGCGGGCGCGATCCCAGAGCGCCTGCGAGCGATCGATGCGCGGATCCTCCGCGTTGCGCGCGACGCGGTTGCGGCCGCGAGGCTCGCCGAATCTCTCGAGGACGCGGCTCGC
Organism: Kofleriaceae bacterium; assembly: GCA_046160585.1. Taxonomy (GTDB): domain Bacteria; phylum Myxococcota_A; class Polyangia; order Haliangiales; family Haliangiaceae; genus JABFXX01. Next base: position 15,741 of record JBJXGN010000003.1, on the reverse strand, counting down.
GATCATCGCGCCGGTGAAGCCTTCGCGCGCTAAGACGTCGGGGAGGAGGGCCGGCTTGAACCAGCGCTCGGGGAGCGCCATCGACATGACATCCGCCCTCAGTGCCGCGCGCACCAGGAGCTCGCAGACGGTGCTGTAGAGCCCGCCGACCTGAAGGTGATCCTCGACGGTCACGAGCAGCCGCGTGTCGTGCGCGGCGGCGAGGATCGCCGGCTCGTCGAGCGGCTTGATCATCCGCACGTCGAGCACACGTGCGGAGATGCCTTCGGCGGCGAGCCGCGCACGTGCGTCCATCGCTTCAGCGAGCAGCAGTCCGAACGCTAGGATCGTCACGTCGTCGCCGTGCCCGACGGTCTCGATGCGCCGCGGTTGTCCGCGCACCACATGCGGAACCGTCGCCGGAGCGCCCGTGTATCGGATGTAGCAAGGCGCCGGATCTGCGAGGAGCTCGGGAAGTGCGTCCGCGAGCTCTTGTTCGTCGGCGGGGCAGAACACTTGCATTCCAGGGATGCCGCGCATGAGTGCGATGTCCTCGACTGCCTGGTGCGTCGGGCCGTTCGCATCGGACAGAAAGCCAGGGACGCCGCCGACGAGCTTCACCGGCAAGCGTCCGATCCCGATGTCCGTGCGGATGAACTCGAACGCGCGCATCGTGAGGAACGCGGCGAGCGCGTGGACGATCGGCTTGCGCCCGCGTAGCGCGAGTCCGGCGGCCATGCCGATCATCGTTTGCTCGGCGATCCCGACGTCGATGAAGCGCGACCCGAGCGCGCCCGGCAGCGAGCGCAACGCCGCGCGATTCTCCGCGGTCATCACGACGATCTCGGGATCGTCGGTGGCGAGACGGAGCAAGGTCTGTTCGTAGAGCGTCGTCATCAGCGCACCACCAGTGGGCTCGAGGTCAGTTGTGCGGGCGCGGCGCCACGCAGCTCGGCGAGCAGCTGTTCCACCTCGGGTGACGTCAGCTTGACGAACCAGCGATCGGCCTTCCCCTCGAGCGAAGGCAACCCCTTGTTGCGAACGGTGTCGGCGATGATCGCGGTCGGACGACCGCTGCGCCGCGGCAGCTCCGCGAACGCGCGATCGAGCTGCGCGAAGTCGTGACCGTCGACGCGCAGCGTGGACCACCCGAACGCTTCGAGCTTGTCTGCGATCGGCTCGAGCGGGATGAGCTCTTCGGTCGCTAGATTTGCCTGGAACCCGTTGCGGTCGATGATCGCGACGAGGTTGTCGAGGCGGTGCGCACTCGCGACGAGCGCGGCCTCCCACACCGAGCCTTCGTCGAGCTCGCCGTCGCCGAGGATCACGAAGACACGCGACGGTCCGTGCCGCAGTCGTGCGTCGAGTGCGACGCCCGCGCCCACGGACAACAGGTGCCCGAGCGAGCCGGAGTGAAACTCCACACCCGTCACCGCGCGGTTCGGGTGCCAGTACAGGTTGTCGTCGGGGTCGAGGTGGCGCGCGAGGCGATTGCGCGCGATGTAGCCGAGCTCGGCGAGCGTGCCGTACAGCGCAGGTACGTCGTGGCCCTTGGACAGCAACAGGTAGTCGCGATCCGGGTCGCTCTCGGCACCAGGCGCGACGCGCAAGACGCTCGTGTACAGGTGCACGAGCAGGTCAGTGCACGACAGCGACGCGCCGAGGAAGCATCCGCCTCCACGAGTCATCTGGATCACGTGTTCTCGAACGGCGAGTGCCAGCTTCGTGCGTGCAGGAATCGGCATCATCATCGAAGTCCTCCGTGGTGTGCGAGCGAGCGGAGCTCGCCATGGTGGTTGGAGATCCACGTCGCGCCGATGCGGTGAGCGTTGGGTGCGCAGATGGTGGAATCCGCGGCGAGGAGCGCGATGATGTCGGCGAGCGTGAACGTGTACCGCGGCGACCACAGCGCGTCGTAGATCGCCGAGATGACCTGGTAGTCCTCGACGAAGTCGAGCGTCAGGCGGTAGGTCAGCGAGTAGTCGAGCGTGCCCCCGAGCAACACGTTCGCGCAGCGAAAGCGGTCGGGGTTGTCCCACAGAAACGGCGTGGTGTGCTCGCGCTCGATCGACCGGCGGGCGTCCCGTGCAGCGATCTCGAGCGCATCGCGCGTCATCACTTCGACGTCGAAGCCGTCCGGCCAGGTCGGTGGGTTGAGGTTCGAAACGAAGTCGAGCTCGCTCGCGCGCGCGAGAAAGTGACCGATGACAAGATCGATCGTCGCCGGATCGATCAGCGGGCAATCCGAAGGGATCTTGACGATCGCACTGGCGTTTGTCGCTCGCGCCGCGACGAGGTGACGATCGAGTAAATCCGTCGCGTGACCACGGATGCAGTCCACGCCAGCGCGGCGCGCGAGATCGACGATGGAATCGTCGGCAGGCGCTTCCGTCGTCGCGACCACCACGCGATCGGGTCGCGTCGCCTGGGTGACGCGCTCGAGCATGCGCTGCAGCACGGGTGCGCCCGCGACCTCGAGCAGCACCTTGCCCGGCAAGCGCGAGGACCCGGTGCGCGCCTGGATCACGACGGTCGTGGTCATGCGGCTTCCTTCGCGCGGGCGGCATTCGCGAGAATGTCGCGGCAAACGTTTGCGATGTTCGTGGCGCCGCGACCGTGTTGGTCGGGGATCATCGTCTTGTGGTGATCGAGATCGCGGTAACTGAACGTCGGCTTGTCGAGCGCGAGTCCGACGTACGCCAGCGTCGACCACTCGGTCACCAGTGTGTGACAGTTGGCCGCGAGCACTTCGCCGGAGCCCGATGTCACGCACACTGCGCGGGGGGCCCAGCGTGCGACCTCCGCAACCGAGCGGGTCATGCGCTCGTTCGGGTGAAACTTGAACACGAGCGGGCGATCACCGGCGATCTCGAGCGCCCACTGGATAAAGCGCTTGCGGTTGTCGCGACGAAAGGTTTCGCGGCCATCGCTGGTCGCTGCGAGGACGTGGCCTTCGATCCAATGGCCCGGTTGTATGTACTTCCGGAAGTTGTCGAAGTTCGGTAGCCCCGTGACGACGAGCTTTTCGGCGCGCGCGCCGCGCTCGATGAAGTCGCGGCGATAGCCTTCGCTCGCGACGCAGTACCGGACGTAGGCATCGGAGAGCCCGGTCTTGGCGGTACCCGCCGCCCACCGCGGCAGCTTCAGCCACGGCACGAGCTGCATGACCTTCCACCAGAACAGCTTCGGATCGATCATGCCCTCCTGCACGCCGACGAGCGGGAGGCCCGCGACGTTGCTGGGGACGATCAGATCGGAGCACGTGACGACGAGGTCGTAACCGCCGCGGCGCCCGCACAGATCGACGCGCAGCCCGCGTACCTCGAGATACGCGAGGCACTTCGCACGGAAGTCATGACCGAGCGCGACGAACTCGAGAACGTGAGCCCGACGCAGGTAGTCGAGAAGCGAGCCATCGTCACAGTAGTACGGCGTGAACCAGCACTCGAGCTCCGGCAGCGCGTTCGCGATCGCGTACATCGTCGTCGTGTGGTTGTGATTACCGCAGATGAACAGCACCTTCGGCGCACGGTCGGGGAGGGGAATGATGCTCATGGGGTCTTTACCTCGACGGGGACGAGACTGACGTGCGTGGTCGCGCGCGGAACGCGGCGCGAATCGAGCAGGAAAAGGACGGCGTAGCCGATGCAGACCCACACCAGCTCCTTCGCGCGCTTCACGACCACGAACGCGGTCGCGGCGGGGCTCGCGACACCGACCGCGCCGAGGAACGCGAGGTAGCCCGCGTCCTGAACGCCGAGGCCTGCGGGCACGAAGAACGCCGCGTTTCGTGCGAAGACCATCGTCGCTTCGATCGCGAGCACCGCGAGCGGATCGAGGTCCACCCCGACGAGCCGCAGCAGCACATACGTCTCCGCGGTCTCCGCGATCCATGCGACGAGCAATAAGGTCCACGCCACGACCAGCGCCTTGCGATCGCGAACCAGCGCGGACGAGGACGCGTCGGTCGCCTCGAACCCGGCGCGCCACCGCTCGACCGCCTCGCGTACACGTCGGGACGGCATGCGCACCATCACTCCGTGGATGCGCGCGACCAGCTGAACATGGCCGAACATGACCAGTACCGCGCCGCACACCACCGCGAGTCCCACCGCGACCACGGTCGCGATCCACGGAAGTGCATTGCTGCCCACCACGTTCGGCGACGCCGCGACGAGGACCGAGTAGCCGAGCACGATCGCGATAGCCAGATAGGCGGCCTGCGCGATCCCGAGCAAGCATCGCTTGACGCCGATCGTCGCGACCGTCGCCGACGCGGGCACGCCCGCCGTCCGCGCCAACAGGATTGGCTTGAGCGATTCGCCGACGAGCGAGCCACCGGGCACCGTCATGAGAACTGCCTCGGTGGCAAACCTCACCGCGAACAGCCGCTGCCACGTCACGCGTTGTCCGGCCGCCACGAGGAGCCCGCGCCACGCGAGTGCATCGAGGGCGATCTGGGCCGCGAACGGCAGTATCGCCACGATCACGAGCGGTCCGATCCCCGCGACGATCGGGAGGGCATCGTCGAGATCGGCGGATGCCAACGCCAACGCGAACGCCACCGCCCCACCGAGCAGAAAGCCCGCCCGTATGATCGCGCTGCGTCCCCTCACTGCGGCAACTGTCCTCGCCCGCGGATCCGAAACGACGACACGAACGTGACAGGTCGGGAGCGTTGCGTCGTGCATTTCACCGCGAGTCGATGACAAGACGGTGAGCGTTCTGCGACCTCCCGACCGAGTGGCCCCTGTCTCCGATTCCGAGTCCGTTGGGAGGGAGATCTCTCCAGTGCAGGCCGCATGTCTTCTTGCACTCGGGGCACGGCGACAAGGCAAACGCCGCAGTCGATCACGCGAGCTCGTGACGGCAGCGCGCATGCGTGCAGCTCAGTGCGAAAGCGCCGCCACGATCTGTTGCTGCGCCGCTGCGCGGTGCTGCTGATCGAGAGGCACGGTCAGCTTGGGGCTCGCACTCGCAGACAGCGGGCATCTGTGTGTTGCACCGCTCGTCGTTGATCTCCGACGTGGCGCTGACCGCCTCGACGCAGTTCTCCGGCGGCGGACCGTTGTCGGGCGCGTTGGCCTCCCCACGGCAAGAACACCGCGGCGACTATCCGTCGAGCTACACGCGGAACCTACTCGGTCGTGTACCCAACTAGAGCTGCGGCAGCTCGCGTCGACATGTAGCTACCGCTTGCCCGCGACGTAGATCGCCTGGTGCATGTGAAGTCCATCCCAGTAGCTCAGCACTTTGACGCCGGGAATATTGAACGGAGGCTTGGTCACATCCAGCTCGCGATAACCGCCGGCCGCGATGTCGGTGTTGGCAGCGCTCATCGTCGTACGGTCGACGCCGTTGATCAGCAGCACGTGTTTGTACTTCGGCAGCTGCTTGAGGAAGGTTGCGACGTCAGCGTTGGAGAGGTGCTGGAGCACGTGCTTGGAGATCAGCAGGTCGGCTGGAGGAAGATCCTTCTCGACGATGCTCGCCGCAAAGAACAGAATGTTTGGCTTCCCGTACTTCTTCGTGTTTTGCGCGACGATGGACTCGACGATGTCGAAGCCCTTGTAGTCGATCCCTTTCCAGTCCAGAAGCTGTGAAAACTCCCAGTCACCGCAGCCGGCGTCGACGACCGACTTGACGCTGTTGTCTGTCATGAACTGCTGGAGGAACGTGCGGTAAAGCAACGTCGCGTGTGCCGTCGAGCCAGTGCCCGAGTTGCCTCGGCCGTTGGTGTTGGAGCCCCACGTCGCGTTGCGATAGATGTCCTCGAACACCTTCTGGGTCGGCTTCGCCTTGACAGGCTCGGCGACGCTCGTGGAAGCAAGAGCGATCAGGAGAAGGACGGCGATTCGTGAACCACTCATGTCACCACGTTTGGCACGTGCCGTAGCGTCTTTCAACGAGTAGGCGCAGTTGTCGACCCACCGACGCGGTGGGCGTGCCGCCTCCGCGGTCAGCGTGCGCGCAGCCAGAATCAGTCGCGACAGCAAGGCCGAGGATCCGACCGGAATCGTGGTGGTGATCGCAACATGCGGCGCACGGAAGAACAGCCGTGACGTGATCGCGGTGGCAATCGACGATCCGGATCAGTGGTCTGTTCGATCTTGAGGACGATCTAGGTCTCCTCGAGCAGGAAGTCGTTGTTGATCACTTTGAACGACATCCGGCTACCGCCGAGCGTCTCCGAACGAAGCTCGGCGAGCGGGCGTATCACGATGCCCTCCTTGTGGCGCTGCGTGCCCGGATACGTGCCACACGCGGCCGCGAGCCAGCCATCGAGCGTGTGCTCGTAACTGGTGGCCTCGGCACCAGCGACGACGCGCTCGATGGGCACGGTGGTGAGTCCGTGCTCGGCGCAGAACTCGACGAATCGCTCGAACGGCAGGAACTCACCGGCTCGAAGGTCGTACACGCTGAACACGAACAGTTCGTGCGTGGTGAGGCCGAGCCGGTTGCCCTGTACGCCGGGGCCACAGAGCTCGCCCTGGATCGCGATGTCCATCGGTAACCGCTCGGCGAGCTGGTGGTGCTCCGCAAGCCGCCAGACGTGGTTCTCGCCGCGCGCCAGCGCCCAGTTGCGCGAGCACGCAACAAAGCCGTCCGCGTCGCGCACGTACGTCGCCGATGCACCGTCGCACTTCGTCGTCACGTAGAACGGCTTGCCGCGCATCTCCTCGAGAACGCCGAGCGCCGACTGGAGCCGGATCTCGTCGGTCTTCGGTACGCGCGACGGAAACGGGCCCGCGATCTCGCGCGAGTCGGGCACCACAGGCTCGTACTTCGTGACGCCGAGCCGGTCTCGCAGATCGACATCGCGCGGCGCCTCGCCACCGCCCAGGATCTCGATGGGCAGCGCGAGGCCCTGAGAGAGCACGCCGCGCAGCTTCAGCGTGCGCACGCGAAACCCGCGCGGGCGCATGAACTGCGACCACGCTGGTTCCGGCGGCAAGACGCTATCGATCTCGAAGAACACGCACGGATCGCCGACGGCGAACTCGCCCTTCTTGATCACTACACTCCAGCCCATTACCCGGGCCTGGTCGATCTTGTCGGCCCCGGGGATCGGTGCGATCGCATCGATCGTCTGGATCGAAACCAGCCTGCGCTCCATCTGCCACTCCAACAATAATCGCGGCGGACGAATCCACGACCCCGCCTGCGCCGCTAACGGATGACAGATCGAGTCGGGTCGGTCAAGTGGGTGCGACAGGTCCGGGTCAATCCGTTAGCCCGCGTTCCCTCGACGATAGTCCCGTGGACTCTTGCCGGTCCAACGCTGGAACGCGGCGCGAAACGAATCGAGATCGCGATATCCGATGTGATGTGCGATCGCGGAGATCTCGGCATCCTTGGCCGCGAGCATTCGCAAGGTCGTGAGGCGTCGAACGTCGTCGACCAAGCTCGCGAAGGTGACGTTGTCTTCGGCGAGGCGTCGTTGAAGCGTGCGTGCGCTCATCGCGAGCTGTGCTGCAACGAGCGCGAGGGTGGGCGTCTTGTGGGGGAGAATGGCCGCGATCTGTTGGCGCACTCGCTGATCGAGAGACGCCTCGCCGATCTCCGCGAGTAGGCTCGTCGCCTTCTCGCGGAAGTACTCCAGGATCTCTGGATCGCTGCTCCCGAACGGGAGAGCCAAGACGTGCGCCGGCACGACCAAGCGGTTGTCGGGTGCATTGAACTTGAGCTCGCACCCGAAGACCCGATGGTGCTCGGTGAGATCCGCGGGTGGTGGATTCTGGAACGCGACATAGTGAGGGACCCACGACTGCCCCGTCCATTTGCGGCCGATGCTGAGGTACGCCGCCATCGCCATCTCGTTGTAGACGCGCGGGTAGGGAGGCAGGCCCGGCTTGGCGCCCACGATCATCACGCCCCGTCCGTGTTCACGGGTCAGCGAGATCTGCGATGCCTCGTTGGTCACCATCGCGAAACGAACGGTGTGGCCGTAGCACTCCCCGAGCGTCGCGCTGTTGCGCGCGGCGAAGCCCACGACCGAGATCGTGCGCGCCGAGACGACGTTCTCGCCGGCATACAGTCCGAACTTCGGATCTCCTGACAGCTCTTCGGCGGCCTCCCAGATCTTCATCAGGTCGGCGACCGGAATTCTGCCCTCGGCGAGCTCGATGACATCTCTCGAGATACCGACTCGCTCGAGGACGGCGTCACCGACGACGCCGAAGTGCGCCACGCAATCGAGCGCCGTGCGAGCCAGGGAGGCAAGCGCGGTGGGCCCCATGACGATCATCGTACCCCACTCGAATCGAATTCGTCGCTCAGCTTGTCGCAGATGAACTTCGAGAGCTGGTCACCGGGCGGTGCAGGACAACACACGTCCAACCCATCCGGCGCGTTGACGAGCGTGCTGTGAACACAGACGTGTGCGCCCTTGGACGGATAGTAGTAGGCCCAGAAGAAGCACATCTCCGCGTTGGCCGACTCGCCGAACTCGACGATCTGATCGGTGGAGTTGTAGTAGTCGCACGTGAACTCGAAACCACCTCCTTCCGGCAGCACGAAGGCCGGGGTGTGGCGCACCATCGGCGGCTCGTTCCATGCGAAGTCATCGGGCGCGTACACCATCGCCCGATCGGCGGTCCGCGCCGCGGCCTTCGCGACCGTGACGTTCGTCCCGTACTGATGCGTGTGTCCCGTGATCGCGAAGAACTTCGCACCGGCGAGCTCCTCGGGAGGGGTGAAGTAGCTGGTGATGGAGGTCGTGCGCTTCGGTGCGAGCTCGATGTCGGGCGTACCGATGAACATGAACGACGCCTCGTCGCGGATCCGTTCGGGCGTTGCGACGCGAAACTCCATCCGCGCGGATACGTCCTCGGTCTGCTCGCTCGCGTTCAGGTAGTGCATCTCGACCCGGATTCGCTGTCGCGGCGCGAACGTGTACGCGACACCGTCGGGGAGCGTCAGGAGGTCGTGCTCCTTCTGCGTGATCATGAGCGGAGACACCGCGGCGTTTGCCGCGAGGGTGCCCGCGAACGGGACACACGGAAACGGCGTCGTCAGGGGCTCGGGTGCGGTGTCGTCGCGGTAGATGACCAGGTGGTGCGAAAACGAGGTCAGCGTGTTCTCGATCTCGTGAATCTTGACGGTCTCGTCGTTGCCGACGTCCAGGATCACGCACTGGGTCCCCTCCTCGCCCGGCCCGACGGTGACCGGGCCCCACATGAGCGAAAATGACTCGCCGGTGAGAACGGGGCCGGGAGCGGCGTCGGTGCCGCAAGCCGCCAGCAGCGATAGGACGAGGGCGAACGATCTGCGAAGCATCATGCGCCGCACCCTAGTCGCAACGTGGACCGGCGCGCGCGTCAACTTATCCAGGTGAGCGCGTCACGCGTGGCTCGCGGCTCAGGGCGCGAAGTACGCCCACGCGCCGCACACCTCATTCGATAGGTCGTTCGACGTGTTGTAGTAGTGGCATTGCACGTAGATGCCGCCACCGTCGGGAATTCGCGTCGGGGGCGTGGTCGTGACCTCGGGAGCCGTCCAGCGGTGCGCGGTGGTGAAGTGGACGAGGATGCGATCCCCCGTCGGGCTCGCCGCCGTCGCGACCTGTGCGGCGACGCCATCCTTCCCGGTGTGCGCCGCGAAGGCGACGAACCGAGCGCCGGCGAGCTCGGACGGAAGTGTGAGGAACGTACTCGCGGTTCCAGCCTGATTGGGGGCGAGCACGACGTCATCGCGATCGATCTCGAGGATCTCGACTGGAGTCGCCATCGGATCGTGCGTCGCCTCCACATCGATCCGGATCTCGCCGGTTGCCCGCTCGGACGACTGCGCCTCGATCCGGAGGCGCTGGCGCGGTGCGAGCGAGAACCCGTGTGCATCGAGGCGCAGCCCATCCCCGGAGTATTTGGCGATCGCGAGCGGGGCGCCCTGGGCGAGCTCGCTGCACTCGTCACGAGCTCCAACTACGTCGCCCTCAGCGGCGCGGTAGATCACCACGCGGTCGACCGCGTCGAAGTGGGCGAGGATCTCGGTGGCTACGATCGGTGAAGGATTGTCGAGCTCGATCGTCGTGCACCACGTTTGATCGTCGACTCGCGGGGACGCCGCATGGCGTGCCGAGAAGGTGCCATCGGAGACCTCACACGCGGAGAGAAGAAGGAGAAGAAGCGAGAAGCGCATGCCGGCACGCTATGCGTTTGCCTACAGGGGAAGCGCGCCAACTTTGCCGGTGAGACACGACAATGGCCAGTCTCGATGGAGACGATCATCGCGAACCGCGACGATCCGATCGCGCCGACCGCGATCGTCGGGCAATTCAATCGCTCATTCCGTCGAGTCTCGCACCGTGGCACGCGCCCGCGCCAACAAATCCACGCGCTGCTTCGGTATCAGAACCAGCGCTGGATGCTCGTCGACTCGGGAAGCAAGAACGGCCTATGGATCGATGGTCTCCGCGCAGACTCGGCCGAACTGCTTCCGGAGACCGAGATCCGCAACCTACCGGCCGGGACGCCGGAGCGCCTGGTCACCGAGAAGAAGCTCCGTCGCCTGGTCAGGCTGTCGTTCGCCAGTCAACTCAAGGACGCTGATCCGATGAGCGTTCACCCGATTTTACGCGCCAGCAAATCCTCCGAGGCACGCATGTACTCGCCGACGTGGCTCGGCGTCATCACCGCGCTGGCCTCGATGGCCACCCCCTTCTGGTTGAACATCGCGGGCGCCCGTCCAGAAAGCTCGGGCGCAACCAGCAGGGGTACCGTGCGCTTGCCGTATTTCGTCGCGCTGATCATGAGCAGCCCGATGAAGAACTCTGCCAGTCGATGCTTGAGGCTCCCTTGTCCGAGGAAGTTTGCGCGAATGTTCGTCTTGACCAGCCCCGGGTTGAGCCCGAAGAAGTCGACGTCGGGCGCACGGCGCGCCGCATCGAGGACGAGCGCTTCGTTGCCCGCGACCGTGTTCATGTGGACGGGCATCGCGTCGTAGCCGCGCTCCGCGTTCAGGTCATCGAGGGTCCCGGTCTGGTTCGTCCCGGGGAACCCCATGATGAACACCCGAGGCCGAGGCAGTGTCTTTGACCAGGGCGATGATGCGCGATTGCGGCCGAGCCTCGCAGCCAGCTCGCGAACCAGGACCAAGCGACTCAAGTAGCTGACCGCAAGATCACGCTCCAGCCCCTCCACCGTCTCCTCGCGTCTTGGTGCGGCGAAGATCCCGGTGGTGAAGACGACGAGATCGAGCTGCTCGGCGGGTAGCTCTCGTCCAACCCGCCGTGCGTCGCTCATCAGGCTGAGGTCCGCCTGCACGAACCGGAGGCCACGCACGTCGGGGTCGCGAAACGTCTGTCCGACCACGATCACGTCCGCGCCGCGCGAGCTGAGCTGGAGCGCGAGGGAACGGCCGAGCCCGCCCGTCCCTCCGATGATCGCAGCGCGCAGCCCCGCGAGATCCAGCGCGTCGATCTCGACCCGCCGCCACGACAAGTCCTTTCGCGGGATGCCGGAGAAGCCTGGCTTCTTCGCCTTGGTCGTGGTCTTGCCTGCATCGAGTGCGGTGTCGAGGTGCGCCGGACTTGTCATGGTCCCATCCTGTGGCTCCGAGGCTCGTGGGACAAGAGTCCAAATGTCGGATACATTGTCCCTTCCATGGGACATGACCTCAACGCCGTCGAAATGTTCGTTGCCGTGGTGAACGACGGCACGTTCCGCGGGGCTGCGCGCCGGCTGGGCGTGCCCAAGTCGAACATCAGCCGGAAGGTCGCCGATCTAGAGACCCAGCTCGGTGTCAGGCTACTTCACCGGACCACGCGCCAGGTAGTCACGACCGAGGCCGGCCGCGCGTTCCACGAGGCCGCTGCGCTCGCCTTGTCGGGGATCGAGGACGCCACCCGGCTCGTGGGCGCCTTGCAAGCGGAGCCCACCGGCACGCTGCGAGTCACGACCTCGCCCGACGTGGGGACCATGCTCATGCCTTCGTTCATCCAGAAGTACCTGACCAAGTATCCGCGAGTCAGCATGACGCTCGACCTGTCCGCGCACCTCACGGACATCGTGCGCGATCGCTTCGATCTCGCCGTGCGCGCTGGCCCGCTCCAGGATTCCAGCCTGATCGCGATCCGACTCGGCGACGCAGCACACCGCGTGTACGGCAGTCCCGAATACTTCAAGCGACGGAAGCGCCCACGCTCGTTGTCGGCGCTCTCCGATCACGAGTGCCTGGTGTTCTCATCGACGATCTCCGCGTTGTGGCGATTCGCCGATGGGCGGCGCACTGCCGCCGTCAAGGTTCGAGGAAGGTTGGCGGCCAACAGCATGACGATGCTGCGGGAGGCCGCGATCGCGGGCCTGGGGCTCGCACAGCTGCCATCTATGCTCGCAGCGGACGCGGTGGCCGCGGGATCGCTCGTCGAAGTGCTCGACAAGTTCGCCGGCCCGCCCGTGCCCCTCCACGCCGTGTATCCAGACGCCAAGTTCGTACCACCCAAGGTGCGGGCGTTCGTCGAGCTGATGAAGGGACAGCTAGACGAGTGATCGACCGCGGCGCGGCGCGGCGACTTGTGGCCAGTGGCGAAGTTCTCGCTACCGACGTGAAATGGGCTCCCCGGGCTCGCCGGAAGCAAGAACTTCACGTCCGAGTTCGTGCTCGACCTCGATGCGTACCGAAAGCGTCGTCGTCCTGGCGAGTTGAAGCTGCCGCCAGTGGTCGGCCACCTCCAGCTCGCCGACGAGTTCCAGAGGCTCCTGGACAGCGGTGAGGCCCCGACGCGGACCTGCCTCGCACGTCGGTATGGGTTAACGAAGCCCCGGCGGGTCACGCAGCTCATGGACCTCTTGCTGCTCCACCCCGACATCCTCGACTACGTGCGCAACCTGCCACCAGGGACTCCCGACCGGCTGGTCACAGAGAAGAAGCTGCGGCGGATCGTGAAGCTGGCCCCGGAACCACAGCTATCCGAGGCGGAGAAGCAGGTGCCCGGGTTCGCCGCCCATCGAACCTCACGGAAGCGCGCAGTCGGATGAGCCTGTCCGAGCGTGGAGAACTCCGAGCGTGCGCGAACCCGCGCGCGGAGGCGATCACGTAGGCGTAGAGTGAGTACGGCTGAGCACAGTCGAGAGTCGCTCACCGGGGAGGGCACAGAAAACGCTTGCCAGGAAAGCGTGTCGCCGGCTTCGCCTCCACGATGTCGTTGCCTTCCTGGTGGTGCAGCGATCATCGAACTCGACCCGCCCGTAGCGGTCGATGGTCTTACACACGTTCAGCGGCGGGAGGTGACCTTGTGCGGGTGACCGTTTCGGTCATACGTGACCCACACTCCAGTCTGCGTGCCGGCGCGGAACGACCCGGACCTCATGATCGTTCCGCGGCGGAACCACTTCCAGTCGCCGTGCTGTTCGCCGTCCTTGACGTTGCCTGCGAACTTGAGGAACCCGTTGTCGTAGAACTCCCGATGCTGCCCTGAAGCCTTCGGATAGCCCGCGTTGATCTCGCGGATCCGCGCCCTGAGAACGCCGGGGCGATCTGCTTCCCGGAAGCATCGGAGGTGGGGCAGCCGCAACCAGGCGGGCGAGGTTCGCCTGAACTGGCGCATCGTCCAGGTGCCGATGGCCCCGTGACAAGACGCGACCCCAAGGGTCACGAAGACGCCGGTGAGAAGAAGAAGCGGGTACGCCAACGCGACCTGCTGATCGACAGCGATCTCCCGGTCGCCACGGGCATCGCGCCGTGGGAGCGCGAGTTGCTGTTGCCGATCGTCAAAGAACTGCTGGACGATCTTACGAGCGTCGGGAACGATGGGCAGGGCAAGTCCATCACGAACGAGCGCGGCGCAGATGATGTTCGTCTCGTCACCCAGAGACACGATCCCGAGGTCGCCGAGGACTGATGCGCATCCGACGGAAGAACGACAAGCCCACGGTCGCGCAGTTGTACGCTCGGGTGAGCACGGAGGAGCAAGCCGAGAAAGGGCTCTCGTTGCCGGCGCAGATCGAGGAGCTTCGACGGTACTGCCGTGAGCGGGGCATCGCGATCTTCCGCGAGTACATCGAGCCCGGCGTCAGCGGAACCGACGACAATCGACGCGAATTTCGTCGAATGATCAAGGACGCGCTCGAACCGTCGAGCAAGGTGGACGCGATCCTCGTCCTCACCACTAGTCGGTTCATGCGGAACGTGGACATGGCCGACTCCGCAAGGCGGAACTGCGGAGCCAGGGCATCCGCGTCATCGCGATCAAGCAGGAGACCGCTGTCGATGCCCCGGGGCATTTTCGCCGAGGGCATGTTCGAGTTGTTCGATCAGGACTGCGACGGGGTTCAAGTCGCTCGCAATCGATCGCAGACCAAGTCGCTGCGCTTCGAGGGGAATGGTTCCGCCACCTGCAAACGGATCTTCGTCCTGCGACGAACGTCGCCATCGCGACAACGGCGAAAATCAAGATAGCTGTCGCATGAGATTTCAGGATGCGATTCGGTCAGCTTCGGCGTGATTCTCCGGGTTGAGGGTGACGGTTGGCGGTCGCTTCCACGCTCGCGTCTGCTGCGACCAACGCTCAGGGTGACGCTCTCGTGCTCGCGCATAGGTCTCGCGCCGCGCGGCGAGGATCGCGATGTCGTCGTTGGCGTGGCGAGCAGCAGGCGTGACGAAGCCAATTCCGCTGTGCTGATGCTCCGTGTTGTACCAGGCGACGAACCGCGCGACCCACAGTCGCGCTTGCTCGACGGAATCGAAACCGCTCGACGGATACTCCGGGCAGTACTTCAGCGTTCGGAACAGCGACTCGACGTACGGGTTGTCGTCGGAAACGCTCGGTCGGCTGAACGACGGCACGACACCGAGGCGCTGGAGCGTCGCGAGCATCGTGGCGCCCTTCATCGGGCCGCCGTTGTCGGAGTGGAGCACCCAGCCGCGCAGGTCGACGCCTGGGTTCTCGCGACGAATACGCTCGACGAGCGCAGCCGCGAGTTCGTTGCATTCGGCGTCGTGAACCTCCCATCCGATGATCATGCGGCTCCACACATCCTCGACGAGGTACAGGTAGAAGAACTGTCCTCGCACGAGGCTGCGAAGGTACGTGATGTCCCACGACGCGACCTGCCACGGCCCGTCGGCGACGTGCTCGTGCGGACGCGACACCGACGGCCGCGACCGCTCACGGTGATGCTGCATGTCCTCGTCGCGGAGCACGCGGTAGAACGTCGACTCCGACGCGACGTACTCGCCGCGGTCCGCCAGGCGTGGAACGATCTGGCTTGGCGAGTGGTCGCGGAACTCCGGGCTCGTCGCGATCGTGATGAGCTTATTGCGCTCGGTATCGGAGAGCTTGTTCGCAGGGACCGTGTTCGGCCCGTGGCGACCGTCGTCGTCGATGTCGCCCCAGCGCTCGACCGTGCGCACGGTCAGGCCGAGTACCTCGCACGCACGCCAGCGGCGCGCACCGGCAGCAACGGCTTCGGCGATGAGTGCACGAATCATTCGTCGTTCTCCCGGGTCGTGTCGTCGTCCTCGTCGTCCCCCCAGATCGCCTGGGCTTTTTTTTTCAGCACGAGCAGTGCGGCCGCCTCGGCGAGCGCCTTCTCCTTGCGGGCGAGCTCGCGCTCGAGATCGCGAACCGGCGCGCTTCGATGCTCGCCGCCTTGCGGTCGCGCTTGCTCGGCCCGCGCAGCGCCGCGACCGCGCCCTGCGTGACCTGCTGCCGCCACTCGGCGAGCTGCGCCTCGTGCACGCCCTTGCGCCGGAGGAACGCGCCGAGCTCGGCCTCGGGCACGGCGGCAGCCTCGAGCACCAACGCCACCTTCTCCTCGGCCG
>JBJXGN010000002.1:0-27838 GCA_046160585.1 Kofleriaceae bacterium | reverse complement strand
CGCGTGAAAGCAGAGCTCGCGCGACTCGCCAACGAGAAGGCGGCCGCCGAGCAGGCACTCGCGAAGTCGAAACGGGAAGCAGCGGCGATCGAGTCTGCACGCGCCACGGCGAGATCGGAGCGTGCGGCACGCCCGACCCGCGAGCCGGCAGCGTCCGAGCGTGCAGCTCCTCGTGTCGCGACGGTGGACGCGAGTCCCGTGCGACCGATGGGCGCGACGACGCTCGGCGGCGTCGTGTTTCACGGCGAGGAAGGCTACGCGCACCTCGACATCGCGGTCGCCGGTGACGTGAAGGTGACGATGGGCGCGATGACGCGCACCCGCGCGGAGCTGATCCTCGACGGTGTCGACGTGGCGATGCGACTCGAGGGCGTTGTCGACGTGATGAGGTTCGGGAGTCCGATCCGTAGCGTGCGGACCTATCGAGATCCGCAGTCGCCGAAGCGCGTGCGCGTCATCCTCGAGCTGATCGCGCCGGTGACGTCGCGCGTGCAGCAGACAGGGACGGGCCTGCGGTGGAAGCTGCAGGGCATCGACATGGCGTGATGTTGATTTCGCTCCGTCGATGTCGGCGAAGTGAACGCGTATCGTGCGATGCGCGAGAGTCAGGGCGCCGCGGAGTCGGCTTCGAGGACAGCGAACACGAGCCGCGTGACGGTGGTCAGGTGCTCGAAGTTGACATTCTCGACGGTGTCGGTGACCCGGTGGTAGTGGGGCGTGCGATCGCCACCGAGGAACTCCTCGCCGATCCCGACGGCGGGGAAGTTCTGGTCGAGGAACGCCTTGTGGTCGCTCGACGAGAAGATGACGGAGGTGATCGGCGTGCCGGCGGCCGGGCCGTGCGTGCGATAGAGCGTCTCGAGTGCGGCGGAGGGTGACCACAGCTCGACCGTGCGATCGCCGTCGCTGTCCCACGCGAGCATGTCGAAGATATGCACGCCGCGGAGGGGCGTGCCCGCGGTCGCGAGCGAGAGCGCGTAGGCGCGGCTGCCGATGAGCCCGAGCTCCTCCTGATCGAAGAGCGCGAAGATGATCGGGCGCGCGCGGGGCAGCGTAGAGAGGAAGCGTGCGGACGCGAGGACGATCGCGACGCCCGTGGCATTGTCGGCGGCGCCAGGGCCGGCGGGCACCCCGTCGAAGTGCGCGCCGACGAGGATCGCGGGTGCGGACGCGTTGGCAGCGTCGGTGGGCGGTAGGGTGGCGATGATGTTGGAGCCGTTGCGCCCGTCGAACGAGTAGGGGACCGAGCTGACGGGGATGGACAGCGCCTCGAATTCGTCGACCAAAAAGGTGCGCGCGAAGTCGCGCTCGGCGATGGAGGCGCGGTGCAACAGCAGCACGCCGGGCGCGATCTCTTCGGTGCCTCCGAGCGTGGACACGATGCGGTGCTGGTAGCCCGTGAGCCACGCGCACTCGCCGAGCGCGCTGCACGGGACGAAGGCATCGGCGATGGCCTCGTCGGGGGTGGCGTCGCGGGGCGTGGAGCTCGAGTCGCCGCACGCGACGAGGACGAGAGGGACGAGCAGCCAGCGCATGAGTGGACCCTACACGATCGCGGGCGGGCGCGGCCTGACGGTGACTAACTGCCAGTGATGCGGAACTCGAGGGGGTAGCGGACCGCGACGAGTCCACCGCCTTTCGGGCTCGGGAACTGGATCGACTCGACGACGGTGGCGACGCACGACGCGACGTCCGGCCGCACGCCCGTCGTGGTGACGTCGCGCGTGTGGCCCGTGGCGTCGATGACGAACGAGACGTCGACGGTGCCTGCGAATGACGCGTCGGAGAGAATGGCGCGCTCGTAGCAGGCCTGAAACGACCCGAGCTTGCGCCGGACGTAGCGGCGGATGATGGACCGGTCGAGGTCACCGACGGTGTGGAAGCATCGTACCGGGGTGCCCCGGTGGCCGCAGACGCTCACGGTGGGAATGCGGGCCTCGCGCGATCGGTCGAGGCCGTAGCCACCGGTGCCGTCGCGGCATGGCGCGGCGTACGGTTCGCCCTGGCACAGCGTCGCGTAGCGGCCGGCGCTGATCGGACCGCAGTCGTCGCCGGTGCAGCCACCGCGCAAGCGGCGCTCGCTCGCGAAGGCAGAGCGCGTTGCCTCCCCCCGGGCGGTGCCTTCGATCGCGCGACCGTCGAAGCCACTCGCGGGAGAGCCGGCGCCGGGAATGTCGCCGAGTGGGTGTTCGCCGCGGAGCGCGTCGGCGCCGAGGATGCCGGCGGTGCGCGCGGAAGAAATGGCGCGTGTGTGCCGCGAGCCGCGATCTTCGAGCACGTCGATCGCCGCGTGACCAGCGATGTCCGCGATTCGGCCGTAGCCGTTGCGCGCGTCGGCGAGCGACATCGAAACCACCCCGAGCTGGAGCTCGTCCTCGACGATCGGCATTCCCGTGACCTTCACGACGCGCGTCGGTAGCGTGCGTGCGGACTGCGGGTGCGCGACACCGTCGTAGCCGCGTGTCGTGTGGTGCGCGGTGCCCCACAGCGCGACGTGAACCAGCAGCGAAAGCCCGATGTACGCGGCCGGTCGACCCTCGAGCCACGCGCGCGGCACGCGTTCGGTTGCCGCCGAGACGCGCCGGATGTCGAAGGACACGATGCCCACCATGCGTGAGTGATCGATCACGTCCGCGGTGAACATCACGTCCGGCGTGGGTGCGTAGATGTCGCCGGTCTGGCCGACGGTGATCGACGCACCGTGCGCGACTGCGATGATCGAGTGGCCGATCCGCGCGGTGACCTCGACAACGTCGGCCATGTCCTCACGACACCGGCCGCCGTCGCGCGTTCCCGTTTAGTTCGTACCGCCCATCGAGAACGAGACCGTCCACGGAACCGCGGACATCGGGTGCGGGAGCCACGAGCCCATGCCCATGAGCGTGAGCGTCGAGCCGGTCTGCGTCCCCGCGATGGTGTACGTCCGCTTCTGCCCGAAGCTGTCGTACGTGTGCTCGATCGTGCCCGTCACGACGCCGGCGAGCGTGACGTTTGCCTTCAGCGTGACCGACTGGTTCTGTAGGAACCCGCCGAGGCCACCCGAGTAGATGCACGTGTACGTGCCCTGGAGCGCCGCCTGCCCGATCGCGCGATTCAGCGCGAGCGTCGCCGTGCCGGTGCCCGAGCAGCTCATGCTGTTGATCACCGTCTGCCCGAGCTTCTCCTGCGTGAGGTGCGAATAGGTGCCCGCATACGCGCCCGTGAGGCCAGCGCACTGGTTCGGCAGCGCGACAGTGCCGTCGACGCCGCCGTCGCAATCGTTGTCGCGTCCATCGCACAGCTCGGCGAGTCCGGGTCGCGACGTGTTGTCGCTGTCGTTGCAGTCACCAGCCAGCGCGACGTAGCCGCTCGGCCGCGTGCACGCCGTCATGGTCTGCGTGCCGCCGTACGTGTCGCTGTCGGCGTCGCGGTAGTAGACGGTGGCGCTCGACGTGTCGAGCGACGCGTCGGCGGTGTCGATCTGCAGGTCGCAGTCGTTGTCGATCGAGTCGCAGACCTCGGTCGCGTTTGGATGGATCGACGACGCCGTGTCGTTGCAGTCGGTGTTGTTCATCACGAAGCCCGCCGGCGCGATACACGCGCGCATCGACGTCGCTCCGCCGAAGCCATCTCCGTCGGCATCGCGATAAAAGAGGTGACCCTGCGAGCCCGGCAGCTCGGCGGTGGCCTCGTCGGCCTCACCGCTGCAGTTGTTGTCGGTCGAGTCGCAGAGCTCGACCGCCTCGGGGTGAATGTGTGGATCGTTGTCGACGCAATCACCACCCTGCGTGATGAAGCCCTGCTGCTGTTCGCAGCTGTCTTGCGATTCATCGCCGTAGCCGTCGCGATCGAAGTCCGGATAGAACTTCGTGTCACACGGCGGATCGGGCTGGTCATCGCCGCCCGTTCCGTCGGTGGAACAGGCCGCGAGTGCGAGGACAGTGATGGTGAGTGCGTGCTTGTACATGGTGTCCTCTAGAAGAAGATCGAGCCGTTGACCTGGAACGAATCGAAGTCGGAGGTCATGTCCTTGAGGTAGGAGCTCTCGAGGAACAGACCGAGCTTGCTTCCGATGCGCGTGCCGACGGTGGCACCGACGAGATGCGCGGTGCCGCTCGTCGTGTCCATCATGTCCGTGCTCGACGCGTAGCGAAGGACGTACTTCGGCGACGCGTAGATCGACAGCGGTGCCGCGACGTCGTAGCTGACGTACGCGGGCACGATGACATCGACGAGCATCGTCGAGACCTTGTCTTGATCGGTGCCCGACTCGATCTTGAGGTAGCTCGTGCCGAGACCCGCCGCGACCGCGAACTTGCCGGCGCTGACGAGCTGATACTTGCCGTCGAGTCCCACTGTCCCGGGGAGCGTTGCCTTCGCGCCCAGCTCGAAGTTCTTCATGAGACCTCGGCGGTAGCCGACCTCCATGTACGGAAGCGCAAGGCTGACGTCCGAGCCGGTCGCCGCGCTCGCGTCCGCGTCGACCGAGGGGCTAGCGTAGTAGCCACCGCCGATGAGGATCCGTTGTTTGCCAGGATCCAGGGCCTTGGCCGTCTGAAGCGTGGACATGTTCACGCATCCCGTCGCAAATGCACCTAGAGTCAGAATTCCTAGAACCGATAGATTCGCTGCGCCGCCCGTTTTCATTTGTTGAGCCTTTCTTCTGCGTGCTAGACGGGAGGCGACCGGCAACTGGGAACTTTTTAATGGGTCAGGCGTTGGTGGCTCGAATGATGCGATTCGCTGTCCTCGCCGCGGTGGTGTCCGTCTCGTTTTGGGCTCCCTCGTTGGCGCGGGCGGAGGCGCGCTATGCGCTGGTCATCGGAAGCAACCCGGGCTGGTCGCAGGATCGCCCGCTGCGCTACGCGGAGAACGACGCGGAGCGTGTGCGTGATGTCCTCGTCTCGTACGGTGGATTCACATCGGAGCGCGTGACGCTGATGCGAGATCCGAGCACGGCCGATCTTCGCAGCGCGTTGCGCAAGCTCGCGACGGTCGCGACCGACGGCTCCGACGAGACGCTCGTCTTCGTCTATTACTCCGGTCACGCGGACGACAAGCACCTCCACTTGCGCGGGCAACCGAT
The DNA here is from genome assembly GCA_046160585.1 of Kofleriaceae bacterium. Lineage (GTDB taxonomy): Bacteria > Myxococcota_A > Polyangia > Haliangiales > Haliangiaceae > JABFXX01. The sequence goes on along the minus strand of JBJXGN010000002.1, from coordinate 22,773 downwards.
CACGCACAAAGAGCTGCAGGACACGCTTCGCGCGATGCCCGCGACGATCAAGCTCGGCGTCGTCGACGCGTGCAAGTCCGGCGCGGTCACACACAAGGGCGGCGGCGTCGCGGACGAGTTCGTCGTGGATGTCGCCGCGCCGAGGCTGTCCGGCATGGTGCTGCTGTCGTCGAGCGGCGCGGACGAGCTCTCGCAGGAGTCTCGCGCACTCGCGGGCTCCGTGTTCACGCATCATCTAGTAAGCGGTCTGCGCGGCGCCGCCGATGAAGACGATGACAAGCAGGTCACGATCACCGAGGCCTATCACTACGCGTACACGCGCACGCGCGCGACCACGGCGAGCGGCGCCATCAAGCAGCGCCCGGCGTTCCGCTACGAGCTCGTCGGTCAGGGCGAGCTCGTGCTCACGACGCTAACGTCCAAGAGCGCAGTCGCCGCCGTGGTGCCAAAGGGCGATGGAACGAAGTACGTGGTGCTCGACAACAACGAGTGGCGCGTGATCGCCGAGGCAACCGCAGACAAGGCGCGCGAGATCGCGATCGCCCTCTCGCCCGGCAAGTACAAGGTGAAGAAGGTGTTCCCCGATCGCCTCGAGGTCGGATCCCTCGCCGTCAACGCGGGCGAGCGGGCGGACCTCGGCAAGGTCGCTTTTGTGGCCCAGGCGCTGTCGGTCGGGATCGCGAAGGGCGACCCGAGCATGCTCGCCCCCGAGGAGAAGCGCGATTGGACGCGCGCCGAGGCGAACCGCTTGCTCTCGATCGGGCAGGTCCAAGCATCGCTCGTGATGTTCGATCAGCTGCTGCGCCAGGACGCGTCGGACCTCGGCGCGTGGCGCGGGCGCGGTCGCGCGATGGTACGGCTCGCCGAGGCGTATCAGCGCGTGAGCGATCTTTCGCGCGAGAAGCGAGCGCTTGGAGAAGCGCTGCGTTCGGATCCGCTGCTCAGCGAGGATCCGATGTTCCAGATCTGGTACCAGCGCCTCAACGAGCTCTCCGCGCGCGAGACGACCGTCCGCCAGCGCGAGTTCGACATGAAGAAGAAGATCTCGGATAACCCGCGTACGACGAAGAGCTTCGGCGTCGGCTTCGACCTCGTGAGCGGGCGCGGCATCTTCGCGATCACGGCAACGAAGGTCATCAAGCGCATCCTGTTTCCGCGCGTCGCGGTCGACGTGTATGGCCCCGGCTTCGATGCCGGCATCTCGATCGCGCCGATGCCGTCGAAGTGGAGTCCGTACCTCGGCCTCGGCTTCCACGCGTCGGCGAAGAAGCTCGGCATCGACACCCGCCCGTTCGAGCCGGGCAAGGGGGCGCTGGCGATGATGGGCGAGAGTCCGTATTCGACCGACGAGGTCTGGGGCTATCACGCGCGAATCGAGGGCGGTGCGCAGTTTGTCGGGTCGTCGGGCTTCACGACGGAGCTCGGATTGACGATGATCTTGTTCAACGACGCCGAAGGTAAGAGAGCCTCCTCCTTGTGGCCTGTCTTTCACTTCGGTTGGATCTGGTAAGAAACAATTCCCACGTTGATCGTTTTTCACGTCTAGGTTGCATGAGCCGATGGCCCGTACGGGAGAAGGCGATCGAGTCGCCGAGCTGTACAGACGCCACGCGCCGGCGTTGCACCGTCGGTGCAACGGCATCGTGGGCAACCCCGAGGAAGCCCGCGATCTCGTTCAGGAGACGTTTGCCCGGTACCTGTCGAGCAAGAGTGCCGGCGACGAGCAGAGTGCGTTTGCGGTGCTCTATCGCATCGCCACCAACGCATCGATCGATCGCATCCGCCGTCGCAAGACAGCCTCGGAGGACGAGCTCCACGCGGAGGCTCACGTCGGCGATCTCGGCAACGAGCCGCGCCGCGTCAACAACCTGCGCGACCTCGCGTTCCTCACGAAGGGACTCTCCGACGAGGAGCTCACTGTCGCGGTGCTGCACCACCTCGATGGCTACACACAGGACGGCATCGCCGAGTCCCTCGACCTGTCACGCCGCACGGTCGGTAAGATCCTTCAACGCTTCGAGGAGCATGTGAAGAAGCGCGCCGCACGATCCGGGTTCAGCGAGGCCGCCAATGGCTGATCGCCGACTGACCGACGTAGAGCTCGAGCGCCTCCTCGCAGGTGACTACCCCGCCGCACGCGCGGCGGAGCTCGAGGCGAAGGCCACCGACGCAGATCGCGCACGCCGCGAGGAGCTGAAGACGGAGCACGCCGCGTTCCTCGGGACCGTCGATGTCGACGCGGAGGTCCGTGCCATCGGGAAGCGCATGGCAAAGATGGAGCCCGACGCGAAGCCGGCCGCGAGCTGGTGGCGTTGGGTCTTCACGGGTGGCGCGCTCGCTGCGGCCGCCGCCGCGGTGATCTTCTTCGTCGGGCGTCGCGATTCGGGCACCGATGGTGACGACATCGGTTTCAAGGGCGGCGACGTCACGCTCGTCGTGCACGCGGCCAACGATACGGGTAGCCGCACGCTCGCGAGCGGCGACACGATCGCACCCGGCACGCGCATCCGGTTCGAGGTCGGCTCCGCGAAACGAGGGTACGTCACCGTGATCGGCTTCGACGCGGGGGGCGCGACCACGGTCTACTATCCGTACGGCGGCGCCGAGGCAGCCGTCTACGATCCGAAGACGGGTGGCCTGTTGCCCGGCGCGATCGCCGTCGACGCGACTCCCGGTGCCGAAAAGTACTACGCCGTGTTCAGCGAGCATCCATTCTCCGTCGAGTCCGTCGCCGCTGGCGTGCAGGGCAAGGGTGCGTTTCCGCAGGGCGTCTCGCACGCCGAAGTCGTGCTCGAGAAACGTTCGCCATAAACTTCCCACTTTCCGGGCGCGTCGCGTCCTGGGGGCATGATGAACAAGCTCGCACTTCTCACTACCGTGCTCCTCTCCGTCGGGGCGACCGCCTGCACCATCTCCACGTCGAACGAGGACATCGTCGACGCGACGCTCGCCGGCGTCGTTGCCGGCCAGAGCTGGAACTTCGTCGCCGGCCATACCAGCGCGTTTTTGTCCGAGGGAGAGGACGACTTCTTCGCGTCGCTGTACCCGAGCACGTTCACGCCGTGCGGCTTCAACGAGCCGTCGGGCCCGCACATCATCGTCGCGATTCCCAAGACCACCGGTGACTTCGAGATGGGCTTCGGTCGCAACATGACGTTCGTCGACGGCAGCAACAACCTCGTCAGCCTCGACGGTCGCATCCGCGTCGACGCGGTCAGCGCCACGAACGTGACGGGCGGCCTCGTCGCGAGCTACGACTCCGACAACGAGGTCAACGGGACGTTCGACGTGACGATCTGCCCGGACGAGAACTAGCTAGTCAGTACAGAACCTCGAGCGTCGCGGTCACGCCCATCAGGCGATCCTTCGCGGCGGTGACCTCGCGGTTCGCCTTCTTGAACGACAGCCCGACCTGCTCGAACTGCGCGGCGATGCGAACGGCATAGTTCTTACTGACGAGGAGCTGTGCGCCGCCCTCGACATCGAACGCGATCACGTTCGCGGGGCCGTAGTTCATGCCGCTCTGGATCGGACCCGCATCGAGGAGGAGCGGGACCTCGGCGCTGAAGTAGACGCCGACGTTCGGGGCCGCTGCGAATCGGGCCACGAGCGTCGGCGCGACGGCCTTGTACTTCACGTCGGGCATGTCGAGAGTCTCGAGCGCGCCCAGGCTGGAGCGATCCGCGACGAACTGCCGGTACCAGTAGCTCGCCCCGAAAGCGAACGACCCGGTGCCAAACGTCACGCGATAGCGAGCGCCGATCGAGAAGCGCATCTGGTTGATCGGAGTCGACTTGTCGGTCCCCGGCACGTCGATGCTCACGCCGAGTGCCTTCTCGAACTCGCCCGCGAACCCGATGCCGGCGGCGGCGCCCTTCAGCGTGTCGAATGCGGCCGGGTACACCTCCGCGTCGATGCGACCCGCACCACCGAACGTGCCGACGCGCGGTGGAGGCGTCGCGCCGCCTCCGTCGTAGGTCAGCGTGCGGCGCGCGGCCACGCCACCGGCCGCGAGGCGCAGCGCCGCCTGGTTGATCGGGTGGCGCTTCTTCTTGCGCGGGCGATCGTCGTCGTCGTCGTCGCGGTTGCGCTTCTTGCGAAGCTTCTTGTCGTCGTCGTCGCGGCTCGCCTCGCGCTTGTCTTCGCGCTTCGGCTTGTCGTCCTCGTCGTCGTCGTTGTTCGAGTCGTCGCGCTCGGCACCGGCGAGTCGCTTGTTCAGCTCGCCGCGCAGCTCCTTCTTGAAGCTCTTCGCGTCGGCACTCTTGTAGTCGATCTCGAACTTCTGCGTGCGCTTGCCGCGCGCGCTGATCGACAGCGTCAGGTTCTTCTTCTTGCCTTCCTTGTCGACCTGCCCATAGACGACGATCTCCGCGTCGAGCTTCTTGCGAAGCTTCTTGATCGTCTTCGGATCGACCTCGCCGATGTCGAGCTTGCCCATCGCGGCCTCGACCTTCTTCGGGCCGATGACCTTGAAGTCCTCCTCGACGGCGCCTTCGATCAGCTCGGCGACCTTGCCGTCCTTGTCGCCTTCGATCGGCGCGAGCGCGAGCGTCGGCTTCGCGATCGCCCAGGTGGGCACGGCGAGCCACACGAGTAGCACCAGCGCGCGCATCACTCCTCGTCCAACAGGTTCGAGGCCCAGTTCTTGGTGTCGACGGTCTCGCCGGTGTTGTCGTCGTGCGGGAGCTTGCTCGCCAAGATCTCCTCGGCGACCAGCGACGTCATCTTCGCGACCTCGTCGGAGACCAGCGCCTGGATCAACGACTGCCGCGGCGACGCAGCGAGCTCTTTGGCCGCTTTCGCTTCGCGCACCCCCGCCGCGACGTTGCGCGATGTCACCTTGATCTCGCGCGAGAACAGGTAGTGCATGATGTCGTCCGCGTACGCCGCCGCGCTCTGATAGCGCTCCTCGCGATCGCGCGCGAGGGCCTTGCGGACGATCCCTTCGAGCTCCTGATCCACATTCGGGTTCAACGCCGTGATCGATGGAATGCGCGCGGCCCTCACGAGCTCCACCGTCTTGTGCGGCGTCTCGCCCGAGAACAGGCGCCATCCGGTCAGCATTTCCCACGTGATGATTCCGAGTGCGAAGACATCCGCGCGTGCATCGAGCTCGAGCCCCATGATGGCCTCGGGGGCGAGGTAGCTGAACTTGCCCTTGATGACGCCTTCGTCGGTGATCTCGACCTGGCTGTCAGCCTTGGCGAGTCCGAAGTCGACCACCTTCACTTCGCCGTTCTTGCTCAACATGATGTTGGGCGGCGAGATGTCGCGGTGGACGATGCCGAGCGGTTTGTTCGTTTGCGGGTGATCGAGGTTGTGCGCGTAGTGCAGGCCCTTGCAGCTCTCGTTGATGATGTGGAGCGTGAGCGCGAGGTCCTTGGTCTGGCTCGTCGCGTGGTGCGCGATCAGCCCCTTCAGATCGATGCCGTCGACGTACTCCATGACGAGGAAGTACGTGCCGTCGGCGGCCTTGGAGATGTCGAAGACCTGCACGACGTTGGCGTGCTGGAGGAACAGCGACAGGCGTGCCTCGTCGAGGAACATCTGCACGAACTGCGGGTTCGCGGTCAGGTGTGGGAGGACGCGCTTGATCGCGACCGCCTTCTTGAAGCCGGCGATCGACTCCGCCGTGCCCTTGAACACCTCGGCCTGTCCACCGCCGCCGAGGCGTTCGAGGACCGTGTAACGGGTCTGCATTCCACTCAAGCCTCACCCATCGGGCAGCCCGTGTCCATCCCCGACGAAGAGCGTGAGGCGTAGGATGCGTGGCATGTACCAGACCATCCACCACTTCACGAAGCAGATGGGCCAGATCCTGAACTGGCTCGACGCCGCGGTTGCACACGCCGAGGCGAAGAGGTTCGATCCAAACCTCTACCTCGGCCTTCGGCTCGCGCCGGATCAACTTCCGTTCGCGTTCCAGATCCGCACGGTCTGCGACACCGCGAAGCTCGGTGCCTCGCGCCTCACCGGCAAAGACGCGCCGAAACACGAGGACAACGAGAAGACGATCGACGACCTACGCGCGCGCCTGCGCAGCGTCATCGAGTACCTCGGCGAATACTCCGCAAAGGACTTCGAAGCGTCCGCTTCTCGGACGTTCACCACACCGCGCTGGGAAGGCCGGACGATGACGGGCGCGGACTACTTCACGGAGCACGTCAACCCGAACTTCCATTTTCACCTGACGACCGCGTACGCGATCCTCCGCCACAACGGCGTTCCGCTGGGGAAGAAGGACTATCTCGGTCCGCTCACGCAGACCGCACCGGCGTGATCACTCCTCGACGGTGACGAGGCCGGTGCGCGGGGTCTTGAAGAACGGGGTCGAGCCAGGCTCGCACTCGAGGACCGTCTCCGTGTAGTCGTAGTGGAAGGTCTTCGAATCGATCGGCGTGAGCGTCTCGGTACCGAGCCAGCGGCAGCCATCGTGGATCGACGCACGGTTGTAGAACGTGATCGGATGGAGGTTCGAATCGGGGAACGTGAACATCACGTCGCCGTTGCGCCATGCGGTCAGGTAGATCGCGTTGGGCAAGACTTCCGCATGCAACGCCAAGCGACGTGTCATGCCTCGATCACACTCGCTCGTGAGCAGCTTGCCGAGACCTGCGGTGGAGAGAACCGTCGCGAACAGGATCGACTTGAACAGCGGAGTCGCTAGGGCGTCCATCGTTAGATCTTACTCGCCGGCCGTCGAAGTGCCAGAAGAGAATCGGGATCTGGTGGGGTGCGAGCTGCCCCTACTTCTGGGGCACCGGGAGTGAAACGAGACTCGCCGCGCGGTTTGCATCGGTCATCCCGAGCTCGAGGCGTGCGCTGGAGGGATCGTCCACGAGCAGGTCGAGGACACGCATCGCTTCCGTCGCATCGGAGAAGCGATTCGCGAGGTTGCGCGCCATGAGCTTGCGGGCATAGCGCTCCAACAGCGGATCCGCCGTGACGCCCTTCACCCGCTTTGTGATGGGTGGGGCGTCTCTGTTGATGTTGGCCAGGGCGATCTCGATGGCGGACCCGGTGAAGGGAGGCACCCCCGCCAGCATCTCGTAGAGGATGATGCCCAGAGCAAATAGGTCGATGCGGTGGTCGATCGGGTCGCCCTTCGCTTGCTCCGGAGCCATGTACAGAGGCGTCCCGAGGATCTGGCCCGTGTCGGTCAGCTTGCCGCCGGTTTGCTCCCCATCACCGTCGCGAAGGATCGCGATCCCGAAGTCGACGATGCGCGGGATCTCCTGGCCGTCGTTCATCTCGACCATGATGTTGGCCGGCTTGAGATCGCGATGGATCAGGTTGGCGGCGTGTGCGTGCGCGAGTCCCGCGAGCAGCTGGCGCACGAGCTTGATGATGCGGTCCGCAGCGAGCGGCTTGCCGTTGATGATGTCCGATAGGCGCGGACCCTTCGCGTATTCGAGAACCATGATCGGATGCCCGTCGGCCTCGCCGACATCGAGGATCGAGATCAAGTTCGGGTGCTGAAGTCGGCCCGCGGCCTGCGCCTCGCGCTGGAAGCGAGCGAGCATCTTTCGATCGTGCGCGAGGCTCTCGTGCAGCACCTTGATCGCGACATCTCTCTCGAGCTTCAGGTGCCGCCCGCGATACACGCTGCCCATCGCGCCTGCGCCCAGCGCCGACTCGATGCGATAGCGATCGAGCACGATCTTGCCGAGCAGCGGTGACGTCTTCTTCGCTTTCGCGTCCCCGACGCCGATGCGCGTCTGCGAGACGTTTACCGGATCGTCGTCGTCGTTCCGTGGCACGGCTCGATGCTACGCCAAGAACGGCTCGACCGCGGCGACGAAGCGCTCCGCCGCATCGACGTGCGCGAAGTGTGATGCCTCGTCGAGCTCGATGAACTGCGCGGGGTGCAAGCGCAGTCGCTGGCCGACGTCTCGAAGCGCAGAGGCTCGAACGGTGTCCCACGGTCGATCTACACGCGAAAGCGGACGCGGCCGCCGAGGGGGATCGAGTGAAATGCGTCGAGCGAGTCCGACGCTACGACCGCGACGATCGGATAGCCGCCTGTCGTTGGGTGTTCGGGACCCAGGACGATCGGCGCGCCGTCGCGCGGGACCTCGATCGCGCCGATGACCATCGGCCGGCTCTGTTCGACGTGATCGGCACGGCGTTCGATGCGACCGCCGTCGAGACGCGTGCCGACGCGATTGCTCGTCGAGCTGATGGTCCACTCGCCGTGCACGAGTGAATCGAGCGCGCTCTGCGGGAAGGCATCGAGGTCGGGGCCCGCGAGGACGCAAATCTCGCGCCTGTGAACGGCCGGCGCGGTGAGGTTCGCGGGGACGTCGCGTTCATCGGCGATCGGGACGCGATCACCGGAGCGAAGCAGCGCGCCGATCCCGGCAGACAGGTGCGCACCGCGGCCCCCGACGATCACCGGTGCGTCGACTCCGCCGCGTACCGCGAGGTAGGCGACTCGATGCGGCGCGCTCTCGACCACGAGCTCGTCACCCGTGAACAGCGCGACCACGGTGCCGTCAACGAGGCCGAGGTCGGTCGCTCGCTCGGCACGGACCACGAGCTGACCGCACACCTCGATCGCGGCGACGCCGTCGAGGTTGCGCACGGCGCGGTTCGCGCGCACGAGCATCGATGGCACCAGCGCGCCACCCGCCGGCAGCGCCTCGTGCATGCGGCCGGTGCGTCCGAGGTCTTGCACGGTGACGAGTCCCAGCGCTCTCACGACGAGGAGGCTCATGCTGCACGATCGAGCATCGCACGATCGCGAGGTCACTCTCGACGAACGGAGGTCCCGTGTTGCCCGCATCGGCTACCGCTGCCGTCGCGAGCGCAGCCGGAGCCGGCGAAGGCGCTCGAAGACGCCCGTGTCGGGCGCCGCGCCAGCGTGGCCTCGACGAGCAGTGCCCGCGACCCGCGCGGCGAACGCGGCGCGTTGGACGTACAGCGTGATCAAGCGATCACCGGTCAGCGCGCGAAGGAGACTCGATCGCCGAGCTGGAGGCGCGCGCCGCGCGTGGGGTCGAACATCCTCTCGTCGACGCGGCCGATCAAGTTCCAGCCACCCGGAGAGGCGAACGGGTACACCGCTGTGTAGTCACCGGCGATCGCCAGCGTACCTGCGGGCACGCGCGAGCGCGGCGTTGCCCGACGCCGTACGTGCAGCCGCGCATCGAGACCGACGAGGTACGCGAACCCTGGCGCGAATCCGAGCGTGTCGACCTCGTACGTCGCACCCGCGTGCGCGTCGATCACCTCGGCGGTCGAAAGGCCGGTCGCGCGCGCGACGTCGTCGAGATCGACGCCGTCGTAGATCGCGTGGAGCGCGATCTCGCGGCGAGGTTCGTCCGTGTCTACGACGCGCGCGAGCTCCGCGATCCGGTGCTCGAGGTCCGCGGCGATCGGCGGCGACGCGAAGTACGCGGCGATGTCGCTCCGCGCGATCACGACATCGACCACGCCGGGCCAGCGCTTGATCGCGTCCACGAGCGCGCGGGCCGGCGATGGTCGCGGCCGCGCGAAGCGAATCGCACGATCTCCGAGTGCGACGAAGTTCACGAGCGCCCCAGGGCGGCGCGAACCGCCCGCGCGATGTCGATCGCACCCGGCGTGTCGGCGTGTACGCAGATCGTGTCGATACGCGACGCGACATCCGTCGAGGTGCCGCGTGCGAGCGCGACGGCCTGCGCGGCCGCCGCTGCGGGCGACGTGATCAGCGCGTTCGGCTCGGTGCGCGGCACGAGCGAGCCATCGGGGCGCATCGCACGATCCGCGAAGCCCTCGACCGCATACGCGAGCCCTGCGGCGCGAGCGGCGGACCCGAGGTTTCCGCGCGGGCCGATGACTGTCACGCTTGCATCGCTGCCATCGCTTCTGGCCCCTAGCGTGACGTCGATCGCGTCGACGACCAGGACGGCGAGCGCGGGGTCGCGCGACGCGTCGTGATAGAGCGCGCCGTGGGGCTTAGCGAACGACACGTGAGCACCGTGTGACAGCGCGATGCGCGCGAGCGATCGCATCTGCGAGATCAAAGCCGCGTGGAGGTCTTCGGCATCGATGTCCGGTGTCCGCCGGCCGAAGTGGTCGCGATCGGGATACGATGGGTGCGCGCCGATCGCGATCGAGCTCGCGACGCAGAACCCTACGACACGAGACATCGAGCTGTGGTCGCCGGCGTGACCACCGCACGCGATGTTCAGGATGTCGAAGAGCGCCCACAGATCGGGCGACTCGTCAGGGAGCTCGCCGGCATCGAGGTTCAGGCGCACAAATAGAGGATACCGAAACGTCGGGTCTTTCCTCACCGCGTGTCACGCGCATGTCAGCGCGTCGCGCTCCCGCCGTCACAAGAGCCGCGTACCGTGCACCCACGATGGAGCCGGTAGCGTTCGGCGACTATCGCGCGATTGCGCGACTGGGACGGGGCGGCATGGCCGACGTGTTTCTCGCGGTGCGCAACGACATTGCGGGGTTCACGCGGCTTGTCGTGATCAAGCGGCTGCGCGACGACCTCGCCACGTTGCCCGAGGGGCGCCGCTATCGCTCGCTGCTGCTCGACGAGGCACGCATCGCCGCCAGGTTGCGCCATCCGAACATCGTGCAGGCGTTCGAGGTTCGCGATGACACGCACATGCCGTATCTCGCGCTCGAGTATCTCGAGGGGCAGACGCTCGCGAACGTGATGACCAAGGCCCGGCGCGCGCGCACGCCGATACCGAGGGCCATCGCGCTCGCGATCGCATCGGATCTGCTGAGCGCGCTCACATACGCGCACGGGCTCGTCGACTACGATGGCACTCCACTGCGGGTGGTCCATCGCGACGTATCGCCGCAGAACGTGTTCGTCACGTACGAGGGCGAGGTCAAGCTCGTCGATTTCGGCGTCGCGAAGTTCGCGCGTGCAGAAGAAACCGAGGCCGGCGTCATCAAGGGGAAGCTCGGCTACATGGCGCCCGAGCAAGCGCGCGGTAGTACGATCGACGGGCGCGCCGATGTCTTCTCGGTCGGTGTCGTTCTGTGGGAGCTGATGGCGGGGCGTCGCCTGGTGCGGAAGGGATCGCAGGCCGAGACGCTGCAGCGCCTCCTGTTCGAGCCGATGCCCTCGCTCGACGGGATCGTGCCGGACATCGAGCCGGCGATCTCCGCGATCTGCTCGCAAGCTCTCGAGCGCGATGTCGAGGCGCGCTATCCCGACGCGGCGAGCATGCGCGCTGATATCGATCTCGTGCTCGGAGGTGCCCGACCGCGGCGCGAGGAGGTCGCGTCGTTCATCGCGCCGATGTTCGATGCGGAGCAGAAGCAGGTCGCAGAGCGCATTCGCGCCGCGATCACCGGCAAATCGTTGATCACGCTCGAGACTCCGCAGGTCGACGAGACCCGGAACGAGCCAGCGACCACCGTACTGTCGAACCGCCGCATGCACGAGACGGAGGACCAGATCTCGGATGCGGTTGCTTCGTCACTGCAGGCCTTGCCGCGCCGGCGATCGCGTGCAGTTCCGATCCTCGCGGTGGCGCTCGCCGCGACGTTCACCGCGATCGGGATCGTCGGATACAGCCGTGTGACCTCCGCACCGAACGCGCCGGCGACGGTTGCCGCGAGCGTGACGCTTCCACCGTCACCGGCGTCGTCGCCTGCGAATGCCCCTGTGCCTGACGTGCGTCTGTGCGGGTCCAACACGGTCGGGGCAGCGCTCGCGCCCGCACTCGTCGAGCGGTATCTGCGAACGAAGCGCGGCGCCTCGTCGGTCACGCGTCACGCAGGAGGTGACGCGGAGACGCATCGCCTGATCGCGCAACTCGATCAGGGAGCGTTCATCGTCGAGATCAGCGCCCATGGTACGGGCACCGCGTTCGAGCGACTCGCGGCGGAGACGTGCGACCTCGGTATGGCGTCGCGGCCGATGTCGAGCAAGGAAGTCGCCGGCTCGCTCGGCGATCTACGCGCGCCTGCGACCGAACACGTGATCGCTCTCGACGGGATCGCGGTGATCGTGCATCCGAACAACCCGCTGCGAACCATCGAGCGTGAACGACTGCGCGACGTGTTCACCGGCGCGATCGCGGACTGGTCACAACTCGGCGGAACCCCGCGACCGATTCACGTCTTCGCACGTGACTCTCACTCCGGTACCTTCGACACGTTCAAGGCGATCGTGCTGGGCTCGACGCCGATCGCCCAGCATGCCAAACGCATCGCCGACAGCAACGAGCTCGCGGACGCTGTCGCCGCGGACCCGGATGCGATCGGATTCATCGGCCTGCCTTACATACGGTCGGCGAAAGCGGTGGCGGTATCGGACGCCGGCGCGCTGCCGATGGTTCCGACGTCGTTCACCATCACGACGGAGGGATACCTCCTGGCGCGCCGGCTGTTCCTCTATCACCGCGCGAACGACATGCCTCGGCACGTCGCGGATCTCGTCGCCTATGCGCTCTCGGCCGAGGGGCAGACTGTGGTCCGCGAGAGCGGGTTCATCGATCTCGAGGTCGCGATCGGCACGGGCTCGACGTGCGGAAAGAAGTGTCCGGCGCGCTACGCGAAGGCGATCGCGAATGCGCGGCGTCTCTCGCTCGACTTCCGGTTCCGCACCGGGCGCGACGCGATGGACAGCCGCGCGACGCGGGATCTCGATCGCCTCGTCCACTTCCTCGCGGCGCATCAGGACCACGAGATCTTGTTGCTCGGGTTCTCGGATAGCGCGGGTGATCCGTCGTTCAACGTGCAGCTCTCGAGACAGCGCGCGAACGCCGTGGCGGAAGAGCTGGCGCTTCGCGGCGTGCGACCTGGCAACATCGAAGGTTTTGGCGCGGCGATGCCGGTCGCCTCGAATGCCAGCGAGGCCGATCGCGAGCGCAACCGACGCGTCGAGGTCTGGCTGCGTCCGCGCTCCTGACTCGCTTCGGTCCTCGCAGCCAAACGCGCGCGCTAGAAGATCACGTCGTTGATCTGCTGGACGTTCATACCGCCGGGATAGCCATACGAGACGTTGCGCGTCGGCGTCGTCGTCGTCTCCGTGCCCCAGCCCCAGACCCACAGACCGAACGGCGCGGTGCTCGATGCTTCGCGCCGGCCGGTCGAGCAGCTGCCGACGCCCATGAAGTTGCCGGTGACGAGATCGACGCGCGCCCACTGGAAGTCGTTGTCGATCGGCGTCCACGTCGGGATGGTACCGAGGCAGTCGAGCGTCACGTCGTGGAACTGACCGTTGGTTCCGCGCGTGCGGATGAACACGAGGTTGGTCTCTGGGTACGTCGGGTCGGCGAAGAACACGTAGCTCGAGAGGTACTGCTCCGGCGGAACGCTGACGACGAAGTCGGGATCGCCGAACCCGCTCCGGAAGCGCGTCGAGCCGCTCATGTACGTGAACAACATGAACGGATGATCCGTGTCCTGGCTCGTCACGACGAACGGTGTGCCCGTCTCGAACAACGCGACCTGCCCCTTGTTGATCGTGGTAGGTGCGCCGGCGATCGGCGTGTTGTACGAGAGCGTCGTGCCGTCGACGGCACCGATGATGCGCCAGAACGTGGTGGTCTCCGCGGGAACGCGCGGCCGGTACATCACACCGACGTAGCGCGAGCCGAGCGCCTTCACGGGCGGAACCATCTGCTCGCCGTGATCGCAGAACGAGGTGCCGACAGGGATGTTCATGCACTCGTGTCCGGCCATGAAGCCGATCGGCGCGGTCGCGGTGATCGCGCTACCGGTGAGCTCGGCGGTCTGCGAGATCTGCGCGTGCTGGCCAGCGTTCAGCGTGATGTTGAGCGGCTGGCCGGCGGTGCCTGCGGGGATGCCGGTTCCGGCGACGACGGCGGCGATCGGCGTCATCGTGACGATGGTGCCGTCGCTCTTCGCGACGATGTTCATCGACGGGCGGCCCGCTGCCGCGGCGGAGACGTTCACCGCGACGTAGTTCACATCCCACGCGCTCGTCGGCAGGAGCAGCGACGCGGCGGTCACGGCGACCGCGCCACCTCCGTACGGGTTGATCTGATACGCGACGACAGGGACATCCGTCTGGATGTTGAACGAGCTGCCGACGTACGTGCCGTTGCGCCCCGAGGTGGGAACGGCGGGCACGACGGGGCAGTTCGGCGCGGGGCCGCCGCTCGCGCCGCTGAGGAAGAGGATCGCGACCTCACCCGGTGGAACGCCGACGTTCGGATCGTACGGTGCGTAGGTCAGCGCAGGGCCAGCGCCCGTCGGGATGCGCGTGAACGACGCGGCGTTCAGCGGTACGCCGTTGTGGCGAACGGTGATCTTCGCGGGCGTGGTCCACGTGTTCGCGACGAACGCGGCGAAGCAGTAGTCGTTCGACGACGATTGCAGCTCCATATCGGTCGCGTAGTAGTCGCAACCGATCGAGCGCTTGTTGAGCTCGGCGGAAACACACGCGTCAGTGCACGTGAACGTCAACGGATCGCACGCGGACGCGCCGGCGCACTCCATCGTCGTGTTGCCGTTGCAATCGATGATCGAGTGGAGATCCGACGAACAGGACAGTGCGCAGTTCGCGTCGGCGCCGTCGTCATCGCCACCACGCACGGGTGGACCGCACGCTGCCACGAGGAACGCGACGAGGCCCCCGATGCATGCCCTCATGAAGCGGAACGTACGCGAAGTCGGATCTCGTTGTGTGAGGAAAATCGAGAGCATCGAAGTCTCTCGTTGACTTTGGTTCGGAGATCGCCAGACTGCGAGTTCGCCGTGTGATCCGCTTTCCTCGTCGGGAAGCTGGGTACGGGCGGAAAAAAGGAGGCATTGGTACATGTCCACACAGGAGAAATCTACGTCCCCGAATACGTCGGTGGAGGAGGGGGGTGCCGGATGGGATCCGCACAGCCGCCTCCTCCGATCGTGTTCGGAGGTCAGGAGTTCGATGTAGCGATCATCGGCGCGGGACCGGTCGGTCTCGCGCTCGCGATCGAGACCGCGCGCGCAGGTCTGTCGACGCTCGTCGTCGACCGCCGCCCGCCGCTCGCCGAGGACACACGGGTTCGCCCGCAGCTCCTCGTCGCGCGGCGCGGTGACCTCGCGCACCTCGTGCACCTCGGTGTCGACGTTCGCGACCCACACACCGTGTCCCTACTCGAGACGCGCTGCGAGGGTGACCACGCTTCTGGACGGATCGTCCGTGGCGATGTCGTCACGCTTCGCGGTGAGCCTCAGCGGGCACGCGACCTGTGGTCGCTCGCGGCGCAGCCACCGTTCGCGCTGGTTCCGATCGGTCGCCTCCAGCAGACACTGCTCGAGCGCGCACTCGCGCATGGCGCGGTCGTTCACTACGGCTGCGACGTGACCCGTGTGCGCCGCCACGCGCGGTTTGCCTCGCTGACGTGCGCCGACGGAACGTCCGCTCGCGCCGCGATGATCGTCATCGCCACCGGTGCGGCGCGCCCGCTGATCAACTCCGTGCTGCCTTCCAACGGCGGTGCGGAGGGTCGCGTGCAGCGCCTCATCGCGGGCATGTTCGACACCGCGGAGCAACGGACGCGCGGTCGGTGGATCCGCGTCGAGCTGCCGGTGCGCGGCTACGCGCAGGCAGCGCGTTGCACGATCTTGCAGACGCCGACGGAGGCGAAGGCTGGAACCGCGGTGCTCGTCGCACCGCAGGTGATCGGCACGCCGACCGACGAGCAGCTGCAGGAGTGCTACGACGCGGCCGCGCACACGTACGGCCTCGCGGGCCAGCGCCCCGTCGCGCCGCCGATGGTGTTCGACACCTCGGTGACGACAATGACGAAGCGCTTCGCCGCGGGCGACGGACGTGCACCGGTGGTGATCGCAGGTGACGCGGCGCAGACCGGTCACGTGTTCTCGGGTCAGACGGCCTTCGTGAATATCGCGTTGGCGCTCGGACTCGGCGAGCACCTGCGGGCCGAGAAGACCGCCGTGAAGGAGCGGCGCGTCAACGACGAGGGCCTCGTTGGTGCGCTCGCGCACTACGACGGTCAGTCGGAGATCGGCGCTGCGATTCTCGCGCGCATCTCGCAGCGTCACTACAACCTGCACCGCGCGGGTGCGTGGGCCCACGCGGGCATCGCACGCGCGGACTAGTCACAGGCCGATCGGACGGTTCGTTCCGATCGGCCCTTTTTGTTTATCGACAGCTCGCCATCAGCGTCGCGGTCAGGAGCGGCACCCCGTGGCAACGGTGTAATCCGGGCGTCACGCCCTGCTGCGAGAGTGAGGTGCGCCGACAGCGAGACGCGGCGAGACACGCGTCCAACTCCTGAGGTTTGTAAGGGTTTGCGCGGTTCGCGCATGTCAGCGATCGTCGGTGCGAAACGCTTGGGGGGAGATGCTCCTCGGTGGATGCTTCCGAGCGCATGAGCAGGCTGTACTCGACGCTGCTTTGTACCTTGGTGGCCGCGTGTGGTCCCGATGCGGGCACGGGGCCGAACAACGGAGATCCGGACGGCGGCATGCCGGGCGACGGGTCGTGCACGGGCGACCAGTGCACGATGCCTCCCGACGCGCCCGAGCCGCTCACCTGGACGTTCAAGAGCGTGAACGGCGTCGCGAACATCGACGACGACGACGGTTCGCAGAACGACTGGAACCAGCCGCCGTTCGCGATCGACGACGACTTCACGACGATGACGCTCCCTGCGGCGCAGCTCGCGCTCGTACCGTCGGGCGGCTCCGTCGAGCTCTCACTTGTCGGCGACACCGCGAACGTGCGCGTGTTCGACGGCTCGATGCACGTGCTCGGTGCGGAGCGCGGCACGGCGGCGTTCTCGTTCACGCCGAGTGGCAGCGACAAGTCGTTTACCGTCGAGTTCGGCGCGTACCTCGCGAAGGCCGAGCTGACGCTCACGGCGAAGGACGGTAGCGGCGGGACCAGCGCGACGACGAAGATCGTGCTGCAGGCAGCGCCGCTGATCATCAACCATCACCTGCAGCCCGCCGAGCAGGTGTGGGCCGTATCGACGGGCGGAAACCAGGGCATGATCCAGGGCTACCAGGCCGCGCTCGGTGCGAAGTTCACGGCGGTGTCGTCGGCGAGCGTCGCGGGCGACGTGTGGATCCAGGACGAATTCGAGTTCGGCACTATGGTCGGCGAACAGGACCAGCGCCTCGACGTGGTCATCGACTCGATCCGCAACCGCGGTCTGCAGAACTACTCGCCGAACTTCGTGCGCGCGGACTCGATCGCGCAGCAGTGGGGCAACCCTCAGCAGGCGACCTCCTACGACTCGTTCGGAAACCTCGAGGCGACGCCGCCGTTCACGCTGGGCGGTGTGAACTATCCATTCGGCAAGATCTACTACGGCAAGGTCAACAGCAGCGGTCTCAACTCGACGCTCGGCAACTTCCTCGCGTCGCAGAAGGTCCAGGCGCCGTTCCAGATCCCGACGAACTGGTTATGCGTCGGTCACGTCGACGAGTTCATCAGCTTCGTCCCTGCACCGGGCACCCCCAAGGGATGGAAGCTCCTCGTCGCCGACACCACCGCCGCGTGGAACCTCCTCGCGACCCTGTCACCGTCGGCGCAGCTGCCGTTGTACGGCCAGGATCACGGCTACTCGACGGTCGGCGAGTTCGTGAACGATACGGCGCTGCGCGCGCTCAATGACGACGTCCAGGCGGACTACATCGAGCCCGCGATCGCGAAGCTCAAGACCGAGCTCGGGTTGACCGACGCCGAGATCGTCCGCGTGCCGAGCTTGTTCGAGCAGCCGAGCGGCTGCAACGGACGCGTCGCGGCGCTGATCCCCGGCATGGTCAACCTCATCGTCGCGAACGTCGACGGGGCGACGACGCACCTGTTCACGCCGGATCCTTTCTTCCGCGCGGTGCAGTCGCAGGCGACGGATCCGGTGATCGCTGCGTTCACCGCGGCGATGCCGCAGGGCATGCAGCTGCACTTCCTCGATGACTGGGACACGTACCACCTGGGCCTCGGCGAGGTTCACTGCGGTACGAACGTGCGCCGCACCCCGACGGGGATGTGGTGGCAAACCGCGACTCACCTGATGGGGAGCAACTGAGATGAAGAAGCTCATCTTCACGCTCGCGCTCGCCGCGTGCACGCCCGAGGCGCCCGAGGCGCAGACCGACGAGCCCACCGAGGCGCAACAGGTCGAGCTCGAGAGCTTGCAGCCGTCCGTGACGCGCGCGGGCCACCTGCGATTCACGACGAAGGCGATCCACGATCCGCGCGCGGCGCGTGTGTTCCTCGATCGACTCCACGTCGCCACCGAGAGCGAGGCCGTTCGCGCCGCGCTCGTGGAAGCGCTGCCGCGCACCGGTGGTGACTACGCCGACGAGGTGCTCGAGCTGATGGCGAAGGAGCGCTCGCCGCTCGTGCGCGCGGCCTACGTCCACACGGCGCGGCGCGCTCCCGCGGCGCAGGCGGTCGCGATCGCCCAGCGCGGCCTAGCGGACAGCTCGCCCGAGGTGATCGCCGAGACGATCCGCGCGACGGCGTCGCTCGTCGATGGGGCAAAGCTCGCCGGCCCGATGCGCAGTGCGCTGTCGTCGAGCGATGCGACCGTCCGCATGGAAGCGGCGCGCACGATCGGCATCCTGAAGATCGGGATCGCGAAGAGCGACCTCGACGCGCTCGCGGCGGATGCCTCGCCCGAGGTCCGTCGCGAAGCGGCGCGCGCGATCACGCGGCTCGACGCACGAGCCACATCGACCCGGTGATCGCTAATTCCCGGCGTCAGCGCTCGTGCATCAACCGCGCGAACGCGTCGACGAGCACGCGCGGGTTGTCGATCGCGCGCTCGGCCGCCTTGCGCCCGGCTTCGTGCTCGAGCGCGTAGGTCACCTCGGTGCCATCCTCGACGGCGTCGAAACGCGCGTAGCCACGCACCGCACCCGTCTCGCCGGCGCGCGGCTCCCAGCGCACTACGTGCGCGACGACGTCGTAGGTGTACTCGAGCGAGTAGACGAGGTCTGTCGCGAACTCGAACTGGATCTCGCGCGGCAAGCCGTCGTCCCCGCTCTCGATCACGAGTGCTGCGCGAAGGCCGGGGACCCACGCGGTCATCTGCGCCGGATCCGTGAACACGCGCCAGCAGTCGTCGAGCGGGCGGCTCACCACGGTGCTGACGATCTGCATGCCTCACATGGTATTCGATCGCATGCTGTTTCGCTGGCTCACCGAGCGTCGTCGCACGCGGCTCCTGGAGGCCGAGTTCCCGAGCGCGTGGATCGAGTACCTCACCGCGAACGTGAAAGCATATTCGCTCCTCGACGAAACAGAACAGAAGAACCTGCGCGACCTGGTCCAAGTGTTCGTCGCCGAGAAGCACTGGGAAGGCTGCGGCGGACTCGAGCTCACCGACGAGATGCGCGTCACGATCGCGGGCAGTGCGTGCATCATGATCCTCGCGCGCGATCACGATTTGCTGAAGGAGATCGAGTCGATCCTCGTGTACCCGAGCGCCGTCGTGCTCCCCGACCCGAAACCGGGGTTCTTCGACGGCAGCCCGCGCATCGTGGGGGAGGGGACCGACGTGCTCGGCCTCGCGCACATGGGTGGACCGATGGTGCTCGCGTGGGACTCCGTGCTCGAGGGCAGCCGCAACACGACGGACGGCCGCAACCTCGTGATCCACGAGGTCGCCCACAAGATCGACTTCCTCGACGGAGACGCCGACGGCACGCCGCCGCTCGACACCGCGGAGCAGCGCCGCAGGTGGGCTCGCGCATGCAGCGAGGCATATCTCGCGCACAAGGACGGCGACGAGAGCCTCCTGCGCGACTACGCGACGACGAACGAGGCCGAGTTCTTCGCTGTCGCGAGCGAGATGTTCTTCGAGCGTCCGAAGCGCTTCGCCAAGGAGCTGCCGGCGCTGTATGCGGTGATGCGCGCCTTCTACAAGCTCGATCTCGCGAGCGCGAACGACTAGGGCGCGAGCCCGAGACACTTGCGGATCTGCGCGTCCTTGGAGAACACGATGTCCCAGAACGGCTGATCTGCGAGCTGTACTGCGCCGGAGAGCTGGAGCACCGTCGCGCAGTCGTTGCGCGCAGCCGCGGCCTTCGCCTGCTGGAACATCTGCGACGGGTTCGTCGCCGGTGGCACCGACGGCGTCTCGCTCGGCGGCGTGAGCGTGGGTGGCGTCACCGGAACGTCACTCGGCTTCACGTCGGGCGACGGACTCGGTGGTGCAGAAGCGTCGGGCGGCGGACTCGGTGGTGCAGGAAGGGCCGGGCGGCGCCGCACGCGCGGCACTAACAGTGCTTCCTCGTCGATCGCAGCCGGGATGCCCTGGGGGAAGCGCGCCCACTGCGAAAGCTGTTTCAGTGTGTGTGACTTGGGATAGTCGAGCTCGACGTGCCCCATCTCGACGGAGATCGCGGCTGCCGTTGCGAGGATCCACACGGGGGCCGAGAGGATCAGGACGAAACCGTGGCTGATCGTCGAGAGCGTGCCGAGAACACCCATCGCGCCGAGCCCGCTCTCGCTCTCGTACGTGTAGACCTGCGCGCGTGCGACGTCGGCGGTGCGCAGGTAGACGAGCGCGGCCCCGGGCTGCTTGACGCGCAGGATGTGGACGTATTCGCGGGTGACGGAGATCAGCTCGCCTTGCACCTGCCATCCGGCGCGCGAGGTCGCGACGATCCAGCCGCCCACACCCTCCTGCTGCATCTTGACGAGGGTCGGCTTGCGCGGGTCGGGGTTTTCCGTGCACGCGGTCGTGATCGCGGCGAGCGCGAAGATGGCGACAAGCTCACGGGTGCGCATAGCGGCTCCTCCAGAACAGCTCTTCGGCCTTCGGCTCGAGCTTCTTGTACGCGGGCGCGAGCTCCTTGAGCATCTGCTCGGGCGTGATGAACATGCGCAGCGCCGCGATGGGGTTCTCTTCCTCGAGCCACTCTTTGCGCATCCACTCGAGGTAGTAGCCGCGGCTGTCGAGGAACAGCTCGTATTCGTCGGCGGACGCGGGCAGCTTCGGCAGCGTGTAGCCGAGCTCGTACCGGTCACCGGGCATCGTCACGATCGGGAACGTTGTCGCCGGCGTGCGACCCGCATTGTAGTGCGACGAGATCGTGCCGCGCATCGACTTCGGCGCGAGGCGGATCGGCGCGGCCTTGCCGGTGATCGTCGCGAGCGCGATCGAGTCGATGCGCCAGCCGCCGCGCGGAAGTGTCAGTCGTACGTGTTCACCGGAGATGCCGGGCGGCAGCATGACGAGGTGGACGTCCGTCGCGATCGGGCCCGTCTCGTAGATCGTACCGACGGTCTGCCAAGCGCCGTCGCGTTCGATCTGCACCTCGATGGTGCCGAGCTTCTGCAGCTCGCGCCCACCCTTGCGCGAAGCCGTGTCGCCTCCCTCGAGGAGCGCGAGCCACGACGTCGCGGTGGTGCCGAGGTACGCGAGGCCCTGATACAGCAAGAACGTCGTAACGAGCGACTGGCGCGCACCGACGACGAGCGCCTGCTGCGAGCCTGCGCCCGCGGGGAACGCGAGGTCGATCGTCTCGCGCGCAGCGAGATCGTTCTCGTCGGTGAGGCTCGAGCGCTCGTCGGTGTCGACGAGGCGCACGGATGCGAGGCAGTCGCCCTCGGCGGCAGAGCACGACGTGGGCGGCGTGACGCGCGACGCGCTCCACAACGTCGTTCCATCTGCGAGCACGCGACCGCCGCGCGGGCGAGGCACCGCGAGCAGGTCGGCGGCCTTGACCACGTGCGTTTCGTACGCCTCGTTCGTCATCGTCAGCGTGAAGGGGCCGGGGCGGCCCGTGGTGCGCCACAGCGCGTCGATGTCGTTGGACTCGAGCGCCGGCGCGATCGCGTCGGAGAAACCCTCAGCCTGGAGCACCGGACGGCCGCCAAGATCGTCGGGCGCGTAGAACGTGGGGCACGAACCGAAGCAGTTCTTCGGCTCGACGATACACGCGGTCGTGACGATCGCGCTCAGGCCCGCGATGACCGCGAGGCCCGCGACCGCCGGCGACGTCACGATCGTGTTCGTCTCGTACAGCGCGACGTCCGCGAACGCCACGCGATACGAGCCGCGCGATTCGATGCGCCGGTCGGTTCCGTGGAGCTCACCCGTGCCGGCGATGGACTTCGTCGCCTCGTCGATCCTCCACCCGCTGAGCACGTAGAGCTCGCCGTTCTTCATGTGGCACTTCAGGTACGGCGCCTCCATGTCGACCGTCTGCAGCGTCGGTCCTACCTTCCGTTCCAGTCGCTGGGGGCACCCCGTCGACAGGATGGCCAGGAGGATCGCGATCGCGACCTTATTCCACATCTCTTCCTTTTCGCACGACTCGCCTCGCCTGCGACGGGGCGCACGTAGTTTGCCAACAGTTGACCTCGAATCACGCGTTGACTGCGGCGACTAGCGGTGTTCTCCGAGAGAGCGATCAACGGACTCCAGGCCCGGCTCTCGTGTATGGTCGCGTGCCATGTCGGAACCGAAGGTCAAGAAGAGTCTCTGGGCGAAGTTCGGAAAGGCGCTCCACATCGCCGTGGTCGCGGCGTTCTTCTTGCCGTTCTTCGGCATCTCGTGCAGCGACAAGGACATGCCCGGCGAGAGCATCGACATCATCACGATCTCGACGGCGGACATGACGTTCGGCTGTGAGCCGGGCGGCATGATCTCCGAAGCGAACAACAGTGAAGAGCTCGGCGGCGGTGGCGGCGGCGGGATGATGGGTGACGACATGAAGCTCGAGAAGGTGAAGATCGAGCCGCTCGCGATCCTCGCGATGCTCGCCGCGGTCGGCGGCGTGCTCGCCGCGTTCTTGCTCAAGGGACGCAAGGCGGTGATGGGCTCCCTGATCGCGACGGTACTTTGCCTCGGCGCGGTGGTCGGCATCGCGCTG
>JBJXGN010000001.1:0-20279 GCA_046160585.1 Kofleriaceae bacterium | reverse complement strand
CGCCCGAAGACGAGTTCGCCGGCGCCAAGTTCGTCTGCACCCCGCCGCTGCGGCCCAAGCATCATCACGAGCACCTCTGGCGGGGCCTGCGAAACCACGACTTGTCCGTGGTTGCGACCGACCACTGCCCGTTTTGCATGAAGGATCAAAAAGAGCTCGGCCGCGGCAACTTCGCGAAGATCCCCAACGGGATGCCCGGCGTCGAGACGCGCCTGCACCTGCTCTACGAGGGCGTGACGCAGAAGAAGATCTCGATGAACCGCTTCGTCGAGATCACGTCGACCGCGCCCGCGAAGATCTTCGGCATGTACGGCAAGAAGGGGACGCTGGCCGTCGGCGCGGATGCGGATGTCGTGGTGTGGGATCCGAACAAGCAGTTCACGCTCGACCACAAGAACCTGCACATGAACGTCGACTACTCGCCGTACGAAGGGCACGTGGTGCCGGGGAGCCCGTCGCACGTGCTGTCGCGCGGCGAGCTGGTCGTGCAGCACGATGCGTGGGTGGCAAAGCGCGTCCAGGGACGCGGGCACTTCCTCAAGCGCAATACGTTCTCGCTGTAGAGCCCGCGCGCCGGCCGATCTTCGTGCTGCTTCGCGCCTGTTCGTCGGTGTGCCTTGGCGAGGGCCGAGCGTCAGACGCACCCGCTAGGCTCGGCCCGTGGAGCTGGTCATCGCCGAAAAGCCGTCGGTCGCACGCGACCTCGCACGCGTGCTCGGCGTGCGGCCGTCGGGTGGCGCCACGTCGTTCGAGAGCGATCGCGTGGTCATCACCTGGTGCATCGGCCATCTCGTCGAGCTCGACGAGCCCGCCGCGTACAACCCGGCGTGGAAGGCGTGGCGACTCGATCTGCTCCCGATGCTGCCGGAAGCGTTCCGCTTGCGCGCGGCATCGCACGCCATCGCGCAGCTGCGCGCCGTCGAGAAGCTGCTCCGCGATCGGCGCTTCGCAGGTGTCGTCAACGCGTGCGACGCGGGTCGTGAAGGCGAGCTGATCTTTCGCTACGTCTACCAGCACGCGAACAGCAAGCTGCCGATCCGCCGCCTGTGGATCTCGTCGCTCACCGACGAGGCCATCCGCCGCGGCATGAGCTCGTTGCGCGCGGGTGCGGAGCTCGTCCCGCTCGCGGACGCGGCGCGCTCGCGGTCCGAGGCGGACTGGCTCGTCGGCATGAACGCGACGCGGGCCATCACCGCGCGCGGTCGCCTCGCCGGGCACGACACGTTGTGGTCCATCGGTCGCGTCCAGACGCCCACGCTCGCCATGCTCGTCGAGCGCGAACGCGAGCTCCGCGCGTTCGTGCCGGTACCGTACTGGGAGGTGCGCGCGACGCTCGCGGGGGCATCGGGGACGTCCGCGTCGCTGGGGGCGAGGGCGTCGGGCTCGTCGGGCGGGTCGTTCTCCGCGGCGTGGCGCGACGGCACGCGGTCGCGGCTCGCGTCGACCGACCTCGCGAGCGCGGTCGTGGCGCGCGACACGGTCGTCGGCTCTGCGGTCGTGGAGAGCGTGCGCGCCAAGGCGGTGCGCGAGCCGCCGCCGCAGCTGTTCGATCTGACGTCGCTCCAGCGCACGGCGAACCGTCGCTTCGGCTTCTCGGCGCAGCGTACGCTCGAGCTGGCGCAGGCGCTGTACGAGCGGCACAAGCTGCTGACGTATCCGCGCACGGACTCGAGGTACCTCTCGAAGGATGTCGCCGCCGAGCTCGCGGGTCCGCTCGCCGCGCTCGCCGCCGTGCCGGACCTGGCGCCGTTCGCACAGCACCTGATCGCGAACCCATCGATGTGGCAGCGTGCCAATCGCCGCGTTGTCGACGACACCAAGGTCAGCGATCACCACGCGATCATCCCCACCGGTGCGCAGGTCCACCTCGGGGCGCTCGATCGAGACGAGGCGCGCTTGTTCGATCTCGTCGCGCGCCGTTTCCTCGGCGCGTTTTACCCCGACGCGGAGTTCGCATCGACCGAAGTATGGCTTCGCGTGGGCGCGCCGAGCGGATCGCCGAGCGGATCGCCGAGTGCGAGCGACGCGTTCGTGACCGTGCTTCCTCCAATGCCGGACCGATATCTCGCGCGCGGTCGCGTGCGTACCAGCGCGGGCTGGCAGGAGGTCGCAGGCATCGACCCGATGCGCTCGCGCGACGGCGATCTGCGCGGGCGCGATGGCGTCGGGCGTGACGGCGACGTGCGCGGGCGTGACGGCGATGTGCGCGGGCGTGACGGCGAGAGCGATGACCGTGAGCCCGAGGGGCGCGAGCGCGAGCCCACGACGGCGCTGCCGGTGCTCGTCGAGGGTCAGGTGCTCGACGCGACGTTCGTGTCGCAGGCAAAGCAGACAACACCGCCGCCGCGGTACACCGAGGCAACGCTGCTCGGCGCGATGGAGACTGCGGGCAAGCGCATCGATGACGAGTCCCTGCGCGCCGCGATGAAAGACACCGGGCTCGGCACGCCGGCGACGCGCGCGTCGATCATCGAGACCCTGTTGCGGCGCGAGTACATCGCGCGCGAGAGGAACCACCTCGTCGCGACGCCGCTCGGCGAGAGCCTGATCGCGCAGATCCCGCTCGCCTCGCTCGCGTCGGCAGAGCTGACGGGTACGTGGGAGGCGCGGCTCGCCGCCATCGCGCGAGGCACGGACACGCGCGCCGCGTTCATGGCGGACATCGCGCGCTACGTGCAGCAGATCGTCGACGCAGCGCGCACCGCGCCCGCGCCGCCAGCGCCACCGGCTGGATCGTCGCCGCCGCCCGCGTGGCAATCACGCGGCAAGCGCGCACCGCGAAAGAAGCGCGCATCCGCATCGGGCGCAGCCACGCCCACGTCGAGCGCGTCGAGCGCAGGCTCGGCGAGCAAACCTCGCAAGCCTCGCAAGCCTCGAAATCCACGGACGTCCGTGACGAGCGCGACAACGCCACCGATCACCAAGGCGCCACCGATCATCAAGGCGCCACCGATCACGAAGGCGCCCACGATCACCAAGGCGCCCACGGCCACGGTGGCGTACGTGCCGCCTACCGCCACGAAGGCGCCGCCTGCAGCGCCCTCGCGGCCTCCGACTGCCGCCGAGCGCGCGTCCTCGCTGCCGATGGCCCCGCGGGCTCCGAGCTCGACGCGTGGCGACCTTTCCGTCGAATCCACGGCCTGGCTCGCGGACCTCGTGCTCGCGATGGCCCCTGACAAGCAGAAAGGGTAGACCATCGACGCGATCGTCGCTCGCGCAAAAGCGGAGCCGAGGCCGGAGTCATCGCGTCGCTGTCCCGCGACGCCGGCACCGCCCCTCGTGCGACCGCCGCACCCAGTGGGGCCGGCGGTACCCGAGGCTTCAGGGCGCTACGGGCGCGCCGAGGCCGGCGGTGATCGCGGCGATGTCTTTGTCCGTCGCGCGCCGCGAGCCGCCGCACATGCGGAGCTTGACCGGCGTGGACTTCTCGCGCGAGCGGTCGCGTGAAAAGAACAGCCAGCGCTGGTTCGTGACGTCCTTGCCGAGCGAGCCGATCGAGCAGTCGCCTCGGTTGTGGCCCGCGTCGACGACGATCGTGGGGCCGAGCGACCCCTTCCAGACGCCCTCGACCGTGACCTCGTAGGTGTACGTGCGCGTACACCAGGTCGGGTGCTTCGGGACGCACTTCTCGGCGACGTTGGTCTTCGTGATCGTGCCGACGAAGGCAACGGAGGCCGCGCGCGCGGCGCTTGCGGCGGCGGGGCGGAGGTTGCACGACGTGGTGCAGGCATCGGCAGGCGAGGGCGCGACCGATGTCGCGAGCATGGCCGCGACGAAGATCACGCGGAGGCGGAGGAGGTGCATGCCCCGGGTGTCATCGAACATGCGCGCGGTGTCGCGGTCGCCGCAAAATCGTCGGCGCGGTATCAGCCGCGGCGGCACGTCGCGGTCGCGTCCAGCCGCGGCGGTGCCCGTAGCTACGCGGTCGCGTCCAGCGCGTCGCCGAGGACCGAAACGAGGCGATCGATCTCCGCTTTCTCGACGATGAACGGCGGCGCGAGTTGGATCGTGTCGCCGCCGTAGCGGACGTAGAAGCCGTTCGCGAGGCATTTCATCGCGATCTCGTACGGTCGCTTCGCGGGCTCGCCGGGGACGGGGTCGATCGTGAGGCCGGCCGCGAGACCAAAATTGCGGATGTCGGTGACGTGCTTCGCACCGCGCAGCTGGTGCACGGCGTTCTCCCAGTACGGAGCGAGCTCGCGCACGCGTGCGATCGCGTTCTCCTTGACCAGGAGATCGAGCGCGGCGATACCCGCGGCGCATGCGACCGGGTGTGCGGAGTACGTGTAGCCGTGCGGGAACTCGAGCATGTACTCGGGGCCGCCCGCGGCCATGAACGTGTCGTAGATCGTCTTCTGCGCGACGACGCCACCGAGCGGCTGCACGCCGTTCGTGACCTGCTTCGCGAAGTTGAGGATGTCGGGCACGACGCCGAACGCCTCGGAGCCCGTGCTCGCGCCCACGCGACCGAAGCCGGTGATGACCTCGTCGAAGATGAGGAGGATGTCGTTCTTCGTGCAGATCTCGCGGAGGCGCTGGAGGTAGCCGATCGGCGGCGGGATGACGCCCGCGGAGCCGCCCATCGGCTCGACGACGACGGCCGCGATGTTCGACGCGTCGTGCAGCGCGATGAGGCGCAGGAGGTCATCGGCGAGCTCGGCGCCCGTCTGCGGTTGACCGCGCGTGAACGCGGCAGCCTTGTTGGTCAGCGCCAGCTGCGTGTGCGGCAGGTGATCCGCCTCGACGCCCTGGCCGAACGTCTTGCGATTGCCGACGATGCCACCGACGGAGATGCCGCCGAAGTTGACGCCGTGGTAGCCCTTTTCGCGACCGATGAGGCGCGTCTTCGTGCCCTGGCCCTTCGCGCGCCAGTACGCGCGCGCCATCTTGAGTGACGTGTCGGCGGCCTCGGAGCCCGAGCCGCAGAAGAAGACGTAGTCGAGTCCGGCGGGCGTGAGCTCTTTGATGCGATTCGCGAGCGCGAACGACTGCGGGTGGCCGAACTGGAACGCCGGTGCGTAGTCGAGAGACGCGACCTGCTTCTGCACCGCCTCGACGATCTCGCGGCGATTGTGGCCCAGGCCGCAGCACCACAGACCCGAGAGGCCGTCGAAGACCTTCTTGCCGTTCGCGTTCGTGTAGTATGCGCCGTCGGCGGCGACGAAGATGCGCGAGGCCGAGTCGGAGGACGCCTTGAACTGGCGGTTGCCCGTGAACGGCATCCAATGGGCTTCGAGCGAGGCTGGTTCCATGGCCGGAACCTATACCCGCGTCGCGCCGACGTCTACGCGTGGTTCTCGTCGAGGACCTGTGCCGACATCTCGCTCGCGGAGCATATCTTCGCGCAAGAGGTTCGTAGTCGCGACGATCACGTCGAGCACGCCCGGATTTCAGATAGCAAGATCGCGTACGTTGACCCCGGTGTTGGCCCCGCAACATGTCTTCGGCCCGGTGGCGATCCTCGGGAACACCCTCCCGGCCCTCGCGCCAAACGCGATCGTCGTGGTGGCCTCGAGCGTGCGGCACATCCCGGAAGTGACCCGAGCCCTCGCGGCCTGGGAGACACACGTGTTCACGGGAGCAAGGGTCCATGTCCCGATCGAGGTCGTCGAAGCGGCCGAGGCGACGCTCGCAACGACGCAGGCGAACGTCATCGTCGCGGTCGGTGGCGGCTCGTCGATCGGTCTTGGGAAGGCGCTGAAGCTGCGCGCGGCGGAGGCGGGGCACGCGCTTCGCTTCGTGGCGATCCCGACGACGTATGCGGGCTCCGAGAACACCTCGATCTATGGGATCACGCGAGGCCGCGACAAGCAGACCGGACGCGACGAACGGGTGCGGCCCGACGTGATCATCTCGGACGTGGAGCTCACGCTGGAGCTGCCGATCGCGATGACGGCGCAGAGCCTGTGCAACGCGATCGCACATGTCGCGAGCGCGCTGTCGACGACGACGTACGCGGGGATCGAGCTGCACGCGCATCACGGTGCCGACCTCGAGGCGGTCGCTACCGCGGTCTCCGCGATCGAAGCGCTCGCGCATGACCCTCGGGATCGCGGAGCTCGCATCGATGCATTGATCGCCTCGAGCACCTGCGCACGCTGTCTCGATGCAGGCAAGGCCGGCGTGCAGCACGCGTTCGCGCACCTGCTCGGCGGAGCGTTCGGGGTCGATCACGCGCCGTTGCATTCGATCCTGTTGCCGCGCTTTCTCGCGGCCAACGATCGCGTGCGTGACGCGCTGGAGCGCGACGGAACGGGGCACACGCGGTGGACCGTGCCGATCGACACGTATCTCGTCGATCTGCTCCATCGCGTGGGCGCACCGACGACGCTCGGCGCGCTCGGCATCACGCGCGAGGCGCTCGACGAAGTGCTCGCGACACGGCTTGAGCTTCCGGGCGACATCGCGCGCGCGGCACTCTGACCGGCGCTACTTCTTCCAGGCCTGCTTGTCGGACTGCCACTTCGCGAGGACCTCGTGTGCCTCGCGGGTCGCGCGCGCGACGTGCTCGTCGTGATCCGGACGCTTCGCTGTCAGCTCGACGACGTAGCCGTTGGGATCGCGGAAATAGATCGAGTCGATGAAGCGGTGGTCCGCGATGCCGCGCACCGGCTGACCCGCGGCCTTCGCCTTTTCGATCCAGAGCTCGAGGTCGGCGCGCGGAACGTCTAGCGCGATGTGCAGGTCGTAGTCGTGCTGCTCCTTGAACTCGAAGTTCTTGCCGTCCTCACCAGGGACCTCGAAGAACGCGAGACACGAACCGTCTCTCATCTGGAAGAACAGGTGGAACGCGTGCGTGTCGCGACCCGACTTCGTCTCCTCGATCGGGAACGCGTTCACGAGCGGCAGTCCGAGGAAGTCCTCGTAGAACGCGCGCGTCTCCTCGGCGTCGCGACAGCGATACGCGTTGTGATGTAGCCCGCGGATCTGCATCGATCGCTTCACCATGACACAACGCGTGCATCGAAGGATCGTGTTGACCCGTTCGGGTCGCAACCTCGCGATGGTGCTCCTCGCGGCACGAACGATTTACGTGTCGGCTAGCGCGACGGCGCGCTACCTCGCGACCATCGCTCCGCGCTAACGTGCCGCCCATGCTCTCGGTGCGCGGCCTCGGCAAGGACTACGGCGAGCATACCGCCGTCCGCGCCATCGACCTCTCGGTGGCGAAGGGCGAGTGCGTCGGCCTCCTCGGTCCCAACGGCGCCGGCAAGACCACGACGATCTCGATGATGTCGGGCGTCCTCACGCGCACGCGCGGCTCGGTCACGATCGGCGGTCACGATCTCGCGACATCTCCGTTCGCGGCCAAGGCCAAGCTCGGCCTCGTGCCGCAAGACCTCGCGATCTACGAGGAGCTCACGGCGGTGCAGAACCTCCGCTACGTCGGCGCCCTCTACAAGCTCGCGGGCGCCGCGCTCGCCAAGCGGATCGAGTGGGCGCTCGAGGTCGTCGGCCTCACGGATCGTGCGCGCGAGCCGGCCAAGCGCTTCTCGGGCGGCATGAAGCGGCGCCTCAATCTCGCCGCAGGATTACTTCACGAGCCCGCGCTGTTGATCCTCGACGAGCCGACCGTCGGCGTCGATCCGCAGTCGCGCAACCACATCTTCGAGACGGTCAAGCGCCTGCATGCCGGCGGCACGGCCGTGATCTACACGTCGCATTACATGGAAGAGGTGGAAGCCCTCTGCGATCGCGTCGCGATCATCGATCACGGCGCCATCGTCGCGGACGGAACGATCGCGGACCTCGTCGCGGCGCACGCGGGCAAAGGCATCCGCATCGAGCTCGCAGCATCGTCGTCGTCGTCGTCGGGGTCGGGGTCGTCGTCGGGGTCGGGGTCGTCGTCGTCGTCGGGGGCGTCCTCGTCGTCGGTGATCGACCTGGCGTTCGCCGCGGCGTGCACGCATGGCGAGGTGACACGCGACGGGACAGTGCTTCGCGTCGTGCCACGCGATGGCCTCGCACCCGTCATCGCCGCGATCGAAGGCGCCGGCGCGACGATCACGCGTATCGAATCGCGCGAGGCAAATCTCGAGACGGCGTTCCTCGCCCTGACCGGTCGCGCATTGAGGGACGAATCGTGATCGGGAGGGTTTCGTGATCGTCGCGGCGATCAAGAAGGACGCCTGGCTTCTCCTTCGCGACCGCGCAGCGCTGATCTCGCTGTTCGCGTTGCCGATCATCTTCATGGTCGCGTTCGGCTCGATGTTCAAATTCGGCGGCGACAACGCGCGCGAGCGGGACATTCCTGTCCACTACGCGGACGGCGACGCGCGCGCCGAGGGCATCGTGAAGGCGCTCGACGACGCGCCGGGGTTCGCGCCCGTGCGCCTCGCGACACCCGACGAGGTGCGCGCGCGCGTCGCGACCGAGCGCGTTTCTGCGGGGCTGGTGATCCCCGCGACCGGCCCCGTCGAGCTCGTGATCGATCTCGCTGCGCCGATGCAGGCGCGCGCGCCGCTCGAGCAGGGCCTGACCGGCCTCGTCACGCGCGCGATCTACCCGATCGGCTCCGACCTGCCCCCGGTCGTCGAAGCGCGAACACCGCCGGGCATCGCAAAGCCGCTCGCCGGCATCTCGAGCTTTCAGGTCACCGTGCCCGGCAACGCGGTGCTGTTTGGCTTCTTCATCGCGCTCACGACCGCGATGGCGTTCCTCGGCGAGCGCAAGAACGGCACGTGGCGCCGCCTGCTCGCCGCGCCGGTGCGTCGCTCGACCGCGCTCCTCGCGACGCTCGTGCCGTATTTCCTCGTCGGCTGCTGTCAGCTGACGTTCCTGTTCGCGGTCGGCGCGATCTTCTTCGGCATGCAGGTCGCCGGCTCGTTCGCCGCCCTGGTCGTTCTCTCGCTCTGCGTGGTCTTCTGCGCGGTCTCGCTCGGTCTGTTGTTCGCGTCCGTGGCGACCACCGAGAAGCAGCTCGGTGGCATCGGGTCGGTCCTCCTCTTGGTCATGGGCATGCTCGGCGGCTGCATGGTGCCGCGGTTGGTGATGCCGCCGTTCATGAAGACGCTCGGCCTGGGCGTCCCGCACGGTTGGGCCCTGGACGGTTACTACGCGGTACTGGTTCGCGAGGGCACCAGCCTGGTCGACGTCGCCCCCTCGGTCTTCGCGCTCCTCGCATTCGGCGCGGCCTTCGCCGGCCTTGGCCTCGCGTTGTTCCGCTTTGAACGTTAAGTGTCCGGGCTATGTGCGTCGAGGAGCTGGGCGTCGCTGCAGCACTCCGAATCCACTCGGGTTTCGCGCGTAGGTTCGATGAACGTTTTCGTGGTATGTCGCGTAACCCCGTGCACGCACGGACATCGAAGCTTTCCATGGACGCCGACTACGCCCTCGTGGGCGGCGGGCTCCAGAACGGTTTGATCGCACTCGCGGTCGAAGCCGCTCGGCCCGCCGCGCGCATCGTGATGATCGAACGGAGCGATGCTCCGGGCGGCAACCACACGTGGTGCTTCCACGCGGGTGACCTCTCGGCGCTCGCGCGTGCCGGTCGTGGTGCGGGTGACGCGCGTACCGATCGTGGCGCAATCCCTGCGTGGATCGAGCGTCTCGTCGTCGCTCGCTGGGACGGCTACGACGTGGCGTTCCCCGCGTACACGCGCACGCTCGCGTCGCCCTACGCGTGTGTCTCGTCCGAGCGGTTCGCACAGGAGGTCACGCTCTCCCTCGCTCGCGCGGGGTGTCGCTTGCTGACACGCGCGACGGCGATCGAGGTCGACGCGCACCGCGTGGTGGTCCGAAAGTCGGACGGTTCCGTCGAGGAGATCCGCGCACACGCCGTGATCGATGCGCGCGGTCCGGAGAGCTCTCGCATCCGCTCGAGGCACTCGACCACCGAGCGCAACTCCACGACCGATCCCCAGCACTCGTCGACCGATCGCAACTCGTCCACCGATCCCCGCCCGACGCACGCGACCTCCGATCGCACCGCTCCCCCGTCGGGCTGGCAGAAGTTCCTCGGACAAGAGCTTCGCCTCGAAGCGCCGCACGGGCTCGTGCGCCCGATGTTGATGGACGCCACGGTCGCGCAGATCGACGCGACCGCGACCGATGGCGCCGCCGCGAGGGATGCCTGCGCCATCACCGCGACCGATGCCGTCGCGGCGACCGACGCCGTTGCCGCAACCGCGATCGATGCGCGCGCCGTCACGTCCCATGCCGTTGCCGCAACCGCGATCGATGCTGGCGCCGTGACCGCTACCGTCACCGCTGCCGAGACCGATGCCGTTGCCGCGCGCGATGGTGGCGCCGTGACCGATGCCGTCACCGCAACAGTACCCGCGACCGCCTCGAGCGCTGGCTTTCGCTTCCTCTACGTCCTTCCGCTCGATTCGCACCGCGTGCTCGTCGAGGACACCTACTTCACCGATGGAACGCGCATCGACGCGACCGAGCTCCGCACGCGCGTGGCGGCGTACGTCGCGCGCCGTGGATGGCGCGTGGTCGAGGTCGTGCGCGAGGAAGTCGGCCTGCTGCCGCTTCCCCTCCGGTGCGATCCTCCGTCGCCGACCGCGCCGCTCGTCGCGGGGTACGCGGGAGGCTGGTTCCATCCAGTGACCGGCTACTCGTTCCCGATCGCCGCGCGCCTCGCCGCGCTCGTCGCGAGCCTTCCGGCCGACGAGCTCGTGGGACCGGAGCTCGCCGCGATGGCCTCCGCGCAGGCAACGCAGATGTCGTTCGCGCTGCGATTGAACCGCATGCTGTTCGGCTGGTTTCCACCAGCGCAACGCTTTCGCGTGCTGGAGCGCTTCTATCGCCTGCCCGAGGCGCTCGTGCGGAGGTTCTACGCGCTCGAGCTGACCGCGCTCGACAAGGCGCGCATCCTCGTCGGTCGACCGCCACGCGGCATGTCGCTCCGCGCCGCGCTCGGCTTCGGCCTCCCGAGCGACGCACGCAATGGCGATCCACACGATGCGCGCGCGAGCGCCCTGGATTCCAACGGCCACACAGCGAAGCAGTTCATCCCGCAGGAGGCCCCGTGAAGCAGCTCGCGATACCGGCAGCCTTGCCCTCTCTCGTCGGCGCGCTCGATCGCGCGCTGTCTAGTGGCGGCGTCAGCTCGCTCGATCCGAGCGTGCCCGCCGCCATGTGGCGGCGAGCGCTCGCGGGACCCGCCGCCGATTTTCTCGCGCGCCCGGGCAAGCAGCTGCGCGCGACGATCGTTCGCGCCGGCTGGATCCTCGGTGGCGGCGCCCCGAATGCGATGCCCGAGCAACTACCGCTCGTGATCGAGCTCCTCCACGCGGGCTCGCTGATCGTCGATGACGTCGAGGACGACTCCGACGAGCGCCGTGGTGCACCGGCCCTGCATCGCCTCGTCGGCGTGCCGCTCGCAATCAACACCGGATCGTGGATGTACTTCTGGGCGCTCGCCGAGCTCGCCGAGATCGCACCTGCCGCGATGCCGCTCGCAGCGCACACGATGGTGCGCTGCCACCAAGGGCAGGCGCTCGATCTCGCGGTGCGGATCGCGGACCTCGACGTTGCGGACGTTCCTGCGGTGGTCGCCGCGACGACGCGGCTCAAGACCGGTGCGCTGTGCACGTTCGCCGCAGAGCTCGGCGCGATGGTGGCGGGTGCGTCGCCGGAGACCCGCGCTGCGATCGGTCGCTTCGCGCTGGCGATGGGGACTGGGCTCCAGATGCTCGACGATCTTGGCTCGCTCGCATCACCCGCGCGCCGCGACAAGGGCCGCGAGGATCTGCGCGCCGGACGGCCGACGTGGCCGTGGGTCTGGCTCGCCGAGCAAGGGCCGTTCGCGTGGTCTCGGCTCGCGAGCCTGGAGCGCGCGATCGCCAGCGAAAGCTGCGAACAGCGCGAGCCCGACGATCGCGCCGCGTACGACGCGCGCGTCGACGAGCTCGCGGATGCGCTCGCGTCGGCGACGGGCGAGATCGGCCGCGCGCGCGTTCGCACGCTGCTACAGTCCGCGCTCGTCGAGCTTCACGACGCCGTCGGCGCGAGTCCCGCTCTCGAGACGATCGCTGCCGAGCTACGGCGCATGGAGGCCAGCTATGGGTAACTCACGTCCTCTTCGTGCCGCTGTCATCGGCTCGGGCTTTGGTGGCCTCGCCGCGGCGATTCGTTTGGCGGCCGCCGGCGCGCAGGTCACCGTGTTCGAGGCGCGCGATCTCCCCGGTGGTCGCGCGTATGTCTACAAGCAGGACGGCTTCACGTTCGACGCGGGGCCGACCGTGATCACGGCGCCACACTGCATCGAGGAGCTGTTCACGCTGTGCGGGCGCAACCTCGCCGACTACTGCGAGCTGATGCCGGTGACGCCGTTTTATCGGCTGTTCTGGACCGCGGACGGCACCACGTTCGACTACGACGGCAACGGCGAGAACATGCTCGCGCAGATCCGCGCGCTGAACCCCCGCGACGCGGACGGCTATCAGCGCTTCGTCGCGTATTCGAAGCAAGTGTTCGACACGGGCTACACGAAGCTCGCCGCCACGCCGTTCCCGCGGTTCTCGGACATGGTCAAGTGCGCGCCGAAGCTCGCGTGGCTGCGCGCCGATCGCTCCGTGTACTCCACGGTGTCGAACTACGTGCGTGACGAGCACGTGCGCGAGGCGCTGTCGTTTCACTCGCTCCTCGTCGGTGGTAACCCGTTCGAGACGAGCGCGATCTACACACTGATCCACTACCTCGAGCGCAAGTGGGGCGTGTTCTTCCCACGCGGCGGCACGGGTGCGCTCGTGCAGGCGCTCGTGAAGCTCCTCGGCGAGCTCGGCGGCGAGGTTCGCCTGTCGTCGCCGGTGTCGGCGATCCGCGTCACGACCGAGCAGGGCGCGACGCAACACCACGTGACCTCCGAACACGCAGGAGGGAAGACGGTCGAGGCGTTCGACATCGTCGTGTCCAACGCGGATCTCCACGCGACCTACGCGCGCCTTTACGCCGACGAGCCGCGCGCGAAGCCGATGGTCAAGCGCCTGAACAAGATGGACTGGTCGATGTCGCTGTTCGTCCTCTACTTCGGCACCGACATCTCGTATCGCGATCAGATCGCGCACCACACCGTCGTGTTCGGGCCGCGCTATCGCGAGCTCCTCGCCGAGATCTTCCACGGCCACGAGCTCCCCGACGACTTCTCGCTCTACCTCCACGCACCGCACGTCACCGATCCGTCTCTCGCACCTCCAGGGGGCGGTGCGTTCTACGTGCTCTCGCCCGTCCCACATCTCGGCAACGCGCCGCTCGACTGGTCTTCGATCGCCACCGCCTACGGCGATCGCATCCTCGAGTCTCTCGAGCGCTTGCTGCCCGGCCTGCGCTCGCACGTCGTCACGCGCCGACACTTCACCCCCGAGGACTTCAAGACGGAGCTCGGCTCGCACATCGGCTCGGCGTTCTCCGTCGCGCCCAAGCTCACGCAGAGCGCGTATTTCCGCCCGCACAACAAGGACGATCGGATCCCCGGCCTGTACATCGTGGGCGCGGGCACGCACCCGGGCGCGGGTGTGCCCGGTGTGATCAACGGCGCGAAGGCGACGTATTCGTCGATCGCGAAGGACTACTCGCTCGATCGACAGCTACTCGAGGATCCCGCGAAGCTCTCGCTCGCAGCGGGCACGTTATGACCGCACTCGCCGGAGATAGGGGCACGTCCCCGCTTTCCGCTGCGCTGGCGTCCCCGTCCACCGCGCTGGTTCCGGCGCCCTCCGCGCAGATCGCGCGCGCGACGATCGCCGCGCACTCGAAGAGCTTCGCGCTCGCGAGCCGCTTGCTCGACACGCGCACGCGCGATCAGACCGCGGTCGTGTACACGTGGTGCCGCCGCGCCGACGACGCGATCGACGAGTGCGAAACGCGCGAGCACGACCTGGCTCCCGCGGCCGGCGTTGCGATGCACGAGCTCGCTCGACGTCATGACGGGACGCACGCCGCGATGCACGAGCTCGCCCGACTCCGCTTGGAGCTCGCCGCGGCCTACGACGCGGCGGATGCGCTAGCGCCGGAGGTCGGCGCCGACCGCGCGCGGCTCGATCCCGTGCTTGCGGCGTTTGGCGCCGTCGCTCGCGAGCGCGCCATTCCGCTCGCGTATCCCGCGGAGCTACTCGCCGGCATGGCGATGGACGTCGCGGACACGCGCTACGCGAGCATGGCCGAGCTGCGCCTCTACTGCTGGCGCGTGGCCGGCGTCGTGGGCCTCATGATGACGCACGTCTTCGGCATCGATGACGATCGTGCGCTCGTCAACGCCGCGCACCTCGGCATCGGCATGCAGCTCACGAACATCTGCCGCGATGTCGTCGAGGACTGGCAGCGCGGTCGCCTCTATCTTCCCGACGAGCTGCTCGCGCGGCACGGCGCGGGGGGGCTCGCCGGGGATCTCGACGAGCGCCGCGACGCCGATACGCCGCCTGCGTTGCCCGCCTCGGCGCTGCGCCCGGTCGGCGGCACCGTGCGCGAGCTCCTCGCGCTCGCCGATCGCTACTACGCATCCGGCGATCGCGGCCTGCGTGCGCTGCCGTGGCGCGCCGCGCTCGCCGTGAAGGCCGCGAGCAACGTCTACCGCGCCATCGGCACTCGCATCCGCGCACGCGACTGCGACGTGACCGCGGGCCGGGCCACCGTCTCGACGAGCGGTAAGCTCGCACGCGTGATGGCGGCCGCTGCACGCATCACGTTCATGCGCAACGCGCGCGCCGCGCGGGTCCCCACTCGAACGCTGGAGCTGACCGATGTCCCGGAACCCTGATCCGAACAAGCTCGCGGTGTACCTGGGCCGCATCCGGGAGTTCGATCGCACGGACTGGCTCGTCTACATCAGCTGGATCGGCATGATGCTCGGACTCGTCGCTTCGACGGGCGGCTTCTGGCTCGTCGGCTATCTGAACGATGCACCGTGGCCGGCCGAGGCGATCATGGTCCCGCTCGGCGCGATCGTGTTCACGATCTCGATCGCGATCGACACGATCGGACATCGCACGATCTACAAGGAGGTCCTAAAGGGCGGCGAGCAGCTCGTGCACCACATCACGATCGTGTGCGGCGTCGCGAGCTGCGTGCTGCTCGTGCTCGCCTACGACCATCCATCGCTCGCCGTTCCCGCGATGGTGTTCACGGTGCTCTCGTTCGTGTATTCGCTCGTCGACGAGGCGTTCCACTGGCGCCGCTACGTCAGCGACAAGGCCGACACCGTGGAGATGTGGAGCCACGTCGGCATCTTCATCGGTCACCTCACGATGATGATCGCGTGGTG
Organism: Kofleriaceae bacterium; assembly: GCA_046160585.1. Lineage (GTDB taxonomy): Bacteria > Myxococcota_A > Polyangia > Haliangiales > Haliangiaceae > JABFXX01. The sequence goes on along the minus strand of JBJXGN010000001.1, from coordinate 5,068 downwards.
GCGCTGCTACCAACTCGGCTATCCCGGCGTGAAGGAAACTCTCGCGGCGATCGCGCAGTTCTGATCAGCGCGCGATCAGCGCGGGATCAGCGCGCGATCGAAGGCCGCGTCGGCCACGTGGAGTGCACCGTGGCGCCGGTCTTTGGCGCCGGCTCGTCGATCCACGCGCGCCCGCCGTTCGCATCGGCGTGTGCCACCGTGCGGAATTCGGACAGCTTCGCGGTTCGCGTACGCCACCAGTAGTCGAAGGTGAAGCCTGGCCACAACAGGACATCGCCGTCGGGCGCCATGTACCAGCTGTTGCAGCCGGAGGTCCACACGGTGTCCTTCATCCGGTGTGTCATCTCCGCACGGAACGCCTGCTCGATCTCGGGCCGCACCTCGATCGACGCGAGCTTTTGCCGGCGCATGCGCGAGATCGCGTCGACGATGTAGTGGGCCTGCGCCTCGATCATGAAGATCATCGAGTTGTGGCCGAGTCCCGTGTTCGGCCCCATGAGAAGGAACATGTTCGGGAACCCGCTCACCGTGATGCCGAGGTAGTTCCGGACCGATTGCTTCCACGCGTCGTTCAGGTCCGCACCGTGGCGCCCCGTGATCCGCATGGCCGACACGTAGTCGACGACCTTGAAGCCTGTACCGAAGATCAACGTGTCGACGGGCCGGAAGCGTCCGTCGACGGTGCGCACGCCGCCCGGTTCGATCGCTGCGATGCCATCGCCGACGAGCTCGACGTTGTCGCGCTGCAGAGCAGGGTAGTAATCGTTCGAGATCAGGATGCGCTTGCAGCCCATGCGGTACGCGGGCGTGAGCTTGGCGCGTAGCTCGCGATCCGAGACCTGGGACGCGAGGTGCTTCATCACGAGGCGCTCCGCGAGGGCGGCGACCTTCGGTGCGAACGCGAAGCCGAGCACGCGACTCTCGAACATCCAGTACAGCCCGGTGCGGCGCAGCCAGTGTGCACCCGGCACGTGCTCGAGCACCCACTTCTCGCGCTCGCTCATAGGGCGATCGGCCTTCGGCACGATCCATGGCGGCGTTCGTTGATAGACATCGAGCTGGCCGACCTGCTTCGCGATCTCGGGGACGAACTGGATCGCGCTCGCACCGGTGCCGATCACGGCGACGCGCTTGCCCGCGAGGTCGTGCGCGTGGTTCCAGCGCGCCGAGTGAAACGTGGTGCCTTCGAACGACGACAGCCCCGGCAGATCGGGGATCGACGGGAGGTGTAGCGCGCCGTTGCCGAGGATCAGCGCGCGCGCGACGAGTGTCTCGCCATTCGCGATCGTCACGGTCCATGTCCCGGTCGCGTCGTCGAAGCGCGCCCCGGTGACGAGCGTGCCGAAGCGAAGGTGAGGACGCAGCTCGAAGTCATCCGCGCAGCGCTCGAGGTACGCGAGGATCTCGGGTTGCCCTCCGTACGCGCGCGACCAGCCCGCGTTTGGTGCGAACGAGTACGAATAGAGGTGCGACGGGATATCGCACGCCGCACCGGGATACGTGTTCGCGCGCCAGGTGCCGCCGACACCGCCGTCCTTCTCGAGGATGACGAAGTCGTCGATGCCCGCCTTCTTGAGCCCGATTCCGGCGGCGATCCCCGAGAATCCGGCTCCGACGATGATCGCGGTCAGCTCGCGCGCCATGACCTGAACGTAGCCGCTATTGAAAAAGAGTCAATAGCGAACATCGCTCGGTGGGCCGGCCGCCGAGGTACCCGCGGCGATCATTCGTCGTGAATAGCGACGCGGGACGGGTACGCAGGACGGGTACGCGGGGTGTCCCCCGTGCCGGTAGGTTCGGGCGCGTCAGTCGCGCGCCGGAGGCAGGTACCGTCGCTGCCACTGCATGCGCTCCTCGAGCCGTTCCGGCCGGCGTCGCCAGCGCACATGGCGGCGTTCGGCTCGGCGGCGCCACCGCGCCTCGCGCCTCGTCTCGCCGCGGAGGAGTGTCATCGCCCGGGCGTTGCCGAGCTTCACACGGCCCGTGACGCGCACCAGGTTCGCCGCACCGACGCCGGGCTCGGTCCGATCCTCGACGTTGCCGAGGAGCGGGCTCGCGTCCATCTCGATCGCGACACCCGGCGGTACGAGGATCTCGATGTTGCCCATCGTCACGTTCACGTCGATCGTCGTGACCGGTGAGAGCCGGGCGTCGCGTAGATCGAGCAGCACATTGCCGCACACGACACGCGCCGTGAGCTGCGAGGGGACCGTCCACGGACCGACGCGCTCGATCGATCCGAACAGCACGCGCAGATGTGTTGCGGGTACGAGCGCGGTTGCGGTCGCGACGAGCGCGCCCGGGGGCCTTACAGATACGAGGTCCATCACGAGAGCGTCGAGCGCCGCCGGCGACTGCGCTTCGTGCGCGAGCGTGACGCGGCGCTCGTATTCCTCCACCTCCAGGCGATCTGCGGCAAACCCCGACGAGAGGAGGTCGACCACGCGGTCCCGATGCTCGGCAAGTTGCTGCATGCCCTCGTTGTAAGGCCGCCGGCAGACCGTGGCTGTAGAGTTACTTGTCGCGATCATGAAGAAACGTATCAGCCTATGCTCTGACCGATGCGCGCGCTGATTCTCGTGGCGATCGCCGCATGTAGCGGCTCCTCGACCGTTCGTGATCCCGTCGTCGACGATCGGCTGGCGAAGCGCTTCCCGCTCGCAGAGCTCGACGATCGGAAGCTGTGCGACTACCTCCTCGCGCGCAAGGCCCAAAACTACGAGGTATGGCGCGATCCGGAGCCCGCGACGCGCCGCAAGGTGATCGTCAGCGACCTGCACCTCGGCCCGGGTACCGAGGATGACCGTTTCGAGGGGATCGAGGACTTCTACGCGGACGCCGAGTGGAGCCAGTTCCTCGCGCGCGAAGGCGCGAAGGGCCCGACGGACATCATCATCGCGGGCGACTTCATCGAGTTCTGGCAGATCGCGACGGCGCTGCGAGCGCTGCCGCGGCCCGATGCATCCGCGCAACCGCCGACCGGTCCGGTGCTCGGCGCGGATCGCGCGTTCGGCAGGACTGCGATCAGCCTCGTGCTGCGCGCGCACCCCGAGGTGTTTCGCGCGATCGGGCGCTTCCTCGATAGCGGCGATCATCGCGTGATCGTCATCGCGGGTAACCACGATGCGGATCTGTTGTGGCCCGACGTCCAGCTCGCGATCGCGCGTGCAGTCGGCCCGCGCGACCTCTCGCGCCTCGTGTTCCTCGACGCGGTCGCGTACGTCCACGGCGGCGTCTATGTCGCCCACGGGCACGAGCTCGACGCGGCGAACCGGTTCGAGACGCAACACGCACCGTTCGGCCGCGACACGAACCGCACGTGCCGCCTGCAGTCGAACTGGGGCGAGGTGTTCGTCGATCTCTTCTACACGGAGACGGAGCGCCAGATCCCGTTCATCGACAACCTCTACCCGGAGAAGGCAGCCGTCCTGTGGGTCGTGCGTGACAACGCCGACCTCGCGCGCGATCTCGGCGCCGCCGTTCGCGCGATCGACATGCTCCGCGCTGCGCAGGGCCGCGGTCTCAACCGGGATGCGCTCGGCCACGTGCTGCAAGGTGCGTTCGGCGTTACGGGCGAGCGCGGCCCCGAGGCGCCGGGTGTCGTCGTCGACCACCTCGTGCAGCGACTCGCGACGGGGGACATCGCGATCGAACGCCTCGTCGACATCGCGATGGAGCTCGTCACCAATCCGGCGGCGCGCACGGATCTCTCGAAGATCGAGAAGCTCCGCGGCCTCTTGTTCGGCGACTCGATCGAGAACGGCGTCGCGGATCTCATGGACAAACACTCGCTCGACATCGTCGTCCTCGGTCACACGCACTCCGTTGGAGGCTTCGCGAAGAAGCTCCGCGGCGGTTTCTACGCGAATACGGGGTCGTGGATCTCCGTCGCCTCGGTGGCCGATCTACAGGCGAAGGGAGTCACGTTTGACGACCTGTCGATCGCGGATCGTAGGATGTTCCCGTCGAAGATGACCGCGATCGTGATCGACTACGACGAGGGCGAGCCGCTCGCACCGGTCGTCCAGAACGGTCGCTAGGTAGACAGCTACAGCATCGCCGCGCCGACCTTCTCGAGCTCCCATCGCCAGCGAAGGGCCTCGCAAATGGCGTACGATGCTCTCTGCGTGAGCGCGCAGCTCGATCAGATCCTGTCGTACCTCGACAAGGAAGGCGTCACCGAGATCATGATCGGCATGGGCCAGCCCGCTTCGCTACGGCGGCGCGGTCAGCTGATCAAGCTCACGAACACGCCCGTCACGCGAAAGCAGCTGGACATCCTGCTGCACGGCACGCAGCTCGCGGCGTTCATCCCGGACAAGGACGGCGTCACGCCGCGCTCCGATGTGATGGTCGGTGCGCGCATGGTCCGCGTGATCGTCTCGCGGCGCGGCGAGGACATCATCCTGCGCCTCGAGAAGTCGCCACCCGGCGCGACCGTGACACCTCCGCCGGTGCCGCTGCAGGTGAAGTTCGGTGGCGCGACGAGTGCGCCCACGAGCGTCGTGCCGGTGATCCCGTCGTCACAGGTCACACAGCCGATCGATCTGACGCTCGACCCCGACGACCTTCCGCGCCGCGCGCGCACGCAGAGCAAGGCGATCATCAACCGCGCGCGCGGCTTCTCGAAGGACAGCGTGCCGGCGGAGTCGCGCACGAGGACCCCGGTGCGATCGCTCGTCGAATCGCGTACGAAGAGCAAACCGCCGGACGTCGGCGAGTCGCGCACGCGCAGCCGGACGAAGGTCCCGAAGACGACGGCCGCTGACAACGTGATCGATCTGAACGAACCGCCGGCGCCGCCGGCGTACGATCCGCCGCTCGATCACGAGCTGCCGCAGCGTCCGGCGAGCGTGGCCGCGGAGATGACCCGCGCGACGCCACCGACCGGAGCGTTCGCACAGCTGCTCGCGGTCGCGATCGAGCGCGGTGCGACGGACCTGCACATCGCGAGCGGTCGCGTGACCTCGATCCGCGTGCTCGGTCAGCTGGTCGGGATCGCAAGCCCGACGGATGTCGGGCTTGGGATCGACGATGCCCGGCCGCGCTCGCACGCGGACGTCGAGGC